>NBMC01000008.1 GCA_002084805.1 Spirochaetaceae bacterium 4572_59
AATAACACTTCGAACTGTACTTTCAACCGAAGCCCTAATATTCAGCTTATCTTTACTTGCTTTAAATTGCTGTCGTTGAAGGGCAACCCGGACACTATCATCAGTAAACCGTATTATTGATAGATCTTTCTTCTTCAGTTTTTTTGCAAAACATTTATCTTTAAAGGGACAGATATCACAGGTACTACTATCAAATCCGGCACTGTACCGTCCTGGTTTCCCCTGTTTAATTTCTCCGATATTTGTTCTTTCCTGTAGATTCTCCAGATCAACAGCCATAAGCTTTTGATCATCTGTTGTATTCGGTTCCACGCTTGTAGTGGTGATAAGCTGCAGATCATTCTCTGAGTTACAGGTTTCTGTAAAATTAGCGACATAACCTTTTGCGCCTTCTCCATTTTTCTTTCTATATGTTGCATCTATATCATCAGGAGACTGGAGGGTTGAACCACTCAATTCTTTTCCCTGTTTTATAACAATATTCTTTTCTTCAAAGCGGTAATGCTCATTAAAGACTCTTACAAGATTTTTATAGGCAGTACGCTCTTGGTATTTCCCTTTAAACTCTTTTATGAAGAGAGCCAAATCCTCTCCAATTTCTCTGAATCTTCATTGGATAAGATCCTGTGAAGACGGTGAATAATTTCAACAAGCAGTTGTACTCTGCTCATCTTCTGGATATTGCTCTGAACCTGTGTTGAATCCATTCTCTGTAAACCAGTCTTCAGTTTGAACTTTTCGATCTGTTTGTCTGTGACTCTTTCAGTTGCTTTTTGGATTAAGTTAACATCATTATTCCTTTCATACTCACACAATGCTGCTCGAAAGTAATAAATTGTTCGCAGGTCAAAATACTGTTCATCAAAATCCTGTAGACCAAGAGCATACCTGACTTGCAGGTCAAAAAGAAAATGATTGTATAATTCTTCATCACTCCAGCCAAACCCGGATTTTAGGGTTTCAAAGCCAACCAGGATATTAACAGGAATATTGGGCCTGGATTTTTTATCACTGTAGAGAACGGAGAAAACAGTCTCATCTAGTTTACAAAAATAATCACTATAAAAAGTTTGTGCCCATGACTTTTCTAATAATTTCCTTGCAGTTGGTGGAAGTTGATCCACGGCTGTGAACATTCTACGCTGCCGGTGTTTTATGTTGGTTTTAAACATTTCCCCTCTCTTGAAGAGAATTTTATCATACTTTGCTGAATTGGGGAATTTCTAACCTTTTTGCAGGGGAGTCACACATATGATCCTTGACTGTTAGATCACTTGAATTCCGTTCTTTACGTATATATAGTTTTTCATATAAACTCAGTATCTCTTATTGGCAGAAAATTTCATTAGTGATAACCTATGCCCCAACTACTTAAAATTAATGAATACAGGAAAATAGTAAATGAATACAAATCGCAAAAAAATCATTCTTCTTATTAGTTTTTTTCTCATTTTGGTGACACCCGCTTTTGCCAATGGTGGTGAGGAAAGCTTAACAGAAAAAATGACAGAACTGGTTTTTGAAATAGGAGTTATCTTATTTGCGGCCCGCCTTGGTGGTGCCATAATGAAAAAGTTTAACATGCCTTCAGTGCTGGGTGAGCTTCTTATGGGAATTGTCATCGGTCCCTACCTTTTGGGTGGCATTCCACTTCCGGGCTTCCATAACGGATTGTTTCCACTGCTTGCTGGAAGCTTTCCGGTAAGCCCCGAGCTGTATGGAATAGCGACCATTGCTTCCATTATTCTCCTGTTTCACTCGGGACTTGAAACAGATCTTGCTCTGTTTCTGCAGTTTTCTGTTAAGGGTGCTATTATTGGAATCACCGGAGTAATTGTATCCTTTGTATCCGGCGCTTGGGCCGGAAGTCTTATAACCGGACAATCCATGTTTGCTCCTGTGAATCTTTTTATGGGTGTTCTTTCAATTGCAACATCTGTTGGAATTACAGCTCGTATCCTATCGGAGCAGAGGAAGATGGACTCACCCGAGGGTGTTACCATCCTGGCTGCCGCTGTAATCGATGATGTTCTCGGTATCATTATTCTAGCTGTTATTCTGGGTATTATTTCCGTTCTGACCGGTTCTGGAGGAGGAGTAGGAGTAGACTGGGGTGCCATTGTTTTTATTGCTGTGAAAGCTGTCGCTGTATGGCTGGGATTTACAGCTGTAGGAATGATCTATGCCCGTAAAATCGGTAACTCTCTGAAAATCTTCAGATCTGAAACATCCATAGCTATTATGAGTCTGGGATTGGCTCTTCTATTATCCGGTATTTTTGAAAAAGCCGGACTGGCTATGATTATCGGTGCCTATGTTATGGGCCTATCCCTCTCCCGGACAGACTTGAGTTTTGTGATTCAGGAAAAGATTCATCCTCTGCATGAGTTTTTCGTCCCCATCTTTTTTTGTGTAATGGGTATGCTTGTTAATGTGAATGAGTTTCTTGATCCGAAAGTTGTAATTGCGGGTCTCCTCTTCTCTGTGCTTGGAATACTGGCCAAAATTATAGGATGTGGTGCTCCTTCTCTCTTTTTGAACTTTAATATGAGAGGAGCTCTCAGAATTGGTGTCGGAATGGTTCCTCGTGGAGAAGTGGCTTTGATTATTGCTGGTATTGGTATCGCCAACGGTATTCTGGATGACAGCCTTTTTGGTGTGGCTATTTTTATGACTCTTTTGACAACACTGATTCCGCCACCCCTTTTAACTGCTCTGTTGAAGAATGGAAAGCTGGGTACAAGAACAGAAATGAAGGGATCCAATACGATCAGTACACTCTTTGATTTCCCTTCTCATGAGATGACTCAGATGGCTATTACGAAAGTTATCAATGCTCTGAAAGAGGAAGGTTTTTATGTTCATGAGCTGGGTATGGGAGATCATCTGGTGAATCAGGTTCGTAAGGACGACGTTTTTCTAACATTTCATGAGTATATAAAGAAGATGGAAATCGTTTCTGATCCTGCAGATGTCCATTATGTTAAATCGCTTGTATATGAGAGCCTTTTGGGAATTAATGATACCATCAATAATCTGAAAGATATGGCTAAGCCGGAGCAGCTTAAAGCTGGAATGAAAAATCTCGCTCCCGATCAGAACTCACGCATTCAGGAAGATTATTTTAAAACCATTGATGAAAGCTGTATCTCCATGGAACTGAAAGCTACGGGTAAAAATGCTGTACTTGAAGAGATGGTTGCTATGGTGAATAAAGCGGGCCTGTTGAAAGATTATGACAAGTGCCTGCAGGCGGTAAAAGACCGGGAAGCATCTATGAGTACGGGTATGCAGAACGGAATTGCCATCCCTCATGGTAAAACTGATGGGGTTGAGAAGCTGGTTATTGCTATTGGTCTTAAACAGGATGGAATTGACTTCCAGTCTTTGGACGACAAGGATACCAGGATTTTTATTATGACCTTATCTCCCAAGAGTGCGGCCGGTCCCCATATTCAGTTTCTTTCATCGGTTAGCGCTATATTAAGCAAATCCGGCATTATTGATGAAATATTTAAATGCCGAACTCCATCCGAATTGAAAGATCTGCTGATTAATGAAGCACACGAAAGTAAATAAATAGAATTTAAAACTATAAAAAAGCCCCTGGTAACACGCTTGCCGGGGGCTTTTTTGTTTATCAGATATCTTTTAATTTTCCATCTCCTGGGGAATCTTCCCATCCCGTTTCATCCAGGTAGCCCAGTAGATAAAAGGAGTATCCGCAGCCGCTACCAGCCATTTGATAAAATAGGTGGAAAGCAGAATCTCTATGAGAACAGGCAGAGGGAAAACACCCCCAAAGGCTATCAGTGTAAAAATGAGTGAATCCAGAAGCTGGCTGACCATGGTACTGGCATTGTTTCTTATCCATATCAGTTTAGCCGAGGGCCATTTCTTTTTCCAGTAGTTGTAAGCCCACACATCATGCAGCTGTGAAATCCCGAAGGCTGACAGGCTGGCAAGGGCAATACGGGGCATAAAACTGAAGAGAGCGTTCAGGTGTACATGAGACCAGTCATCAACAGACGGATAAAACCAGAGAGCAGCCTGAAAGAGTAGGGTCGAGGCAATGAGAGCCATGAAACCAATGAGAACAGCTTTTGTGGCTGATTTTTTTCCGTAATTTTCAGATAGAATATCCGTTACCAGAAAAGATGTGGCATACACAATATTTCCCAGGGTTGCACTGACACCAAATATCTCAATCAGTTTCAAAACCTGAATATTTGCGACGATTACCGATATGGGAATCCATACATAGAGTCCTGTTTTTCCAAGAACCCTGTAAAAAAGTAAAATAGAGAGGAAGTTCACCAAAAGCATGGCTAACCATAGAAGTTCATTCATTTTGAATTTCTCCCAGTTTTGATTTTAATGACGGGTAGATCTGGCACCGCCTATAGTAGATTAACAATCTGCGTTGTCAATGATAATCACTCTTTCATCCTGTGACAATAGGAGCGGGAACAGTCTGATGAAAACGAACAAATCCATGACGAAAAAATCTCAAACGGTAATTTTCGATTCTTTTTAAACACAGATATTGGTGGAATTCCCGGTTCACTGATTAAATCTTCTGAGAGATTCCTATTTTTTTTCTGTAAAAACAGTTATAGCTGTTTGACACTGCTGTGCCATTTCCGTATGATTTATCGGATGATTATAAATTCTAACATGAACATAAAATTGAAATAATAAGGAAAATAATTGAATTTTGACGAACTGAATCTTAACGATTCAATACTAAAGGCCGTAAGCGAAATGGGTTTTACCGAACCTACACCTATTCAGGGTGCAGTCATCCCGAAACTTCTTGAGTCTCAGGAAGATGTCATTGCACTTGCCCAGACCGGAACAGGAAAAACAGCTGCATTTGGTCTGCCTCTTATCAATAATACTGATTTATCCGACAGAAAAACCCAGAGCGTTGTTTTATGCCCTACCAGGGAACTCTGTCTTCAAATACATAGAGAAATGTCTAATTTCGCTAAATTTACCAAAGAAATCCGTATGACTGCTGTCTATGGCGGTTCCGATATTGGTACTCAGATCCGCTCTCTCAGACAGGGATCCCAGATTATCATTGCCACACCCGGACGGCTTGTGGACTTGATTAAGCGGAAAGTCGCCGATTTGAGTGCGATAAAATGTCTGGTAATGGATGAAGCGGATATTATGCTGAATATGGGTTTTCGTGATGAACTGGATTTTATTCTTTCTGCCGCACCCAAAGAAAGGCAGTCTCTCCTTTTCTCTGCTACCATGCCCAGAGAGGTTGCCCGTATTGCTTCTGAATATATGATTAAACCCGTGGAAATTTCCATGGGAAAGAAAAATGTCGGAACGGATACTATTGAACACTATTACTATCTGGTTCATGCCAAAGATAGATATAATGCTTTGAAACGTCTGGTGGATTTTAACCCCGGTATTTATGGTCTGGTATTCTGCCGGACTAGAATGGATACACAGGTTGTTGCCGATCGTATGCTGAAAGACGGATATAATGTGGATGCTCTTCATGGAGACCTTTCCCAGCAGCAGCGAGAATATGTAATGAAAAAGTTTCGGGATCAAAGCCTGCAGCTTCTTATTGCTACTGATATTGCAGCCAGAGGACTGGATGTTAATAATCTGACTCATGTCATTCACTATGAATTGCCTGATGAAGTGGAAGCATATAACCACCGGAGTGGTAGAACCGGCCGGGCCGGACGCCGCGGGACATCCTGCGCCATTGTAAATATGCGCGAAAAGTACAAAATCAGACGAATTGAAAATGTTCTGGGCCGGAAGATACTTCAGGCTCCCGTTCCCATGGGGCCGGATATCTGTGAACAACAACTGATGCATCTGATCGACCGTGTTCATACGGTGGATGTGGATGAAGAACAGATTGCACCCTATGTGGATGTTATTGAAGATAAGCTTAAAGATCTGGATAGACCCACTCTTCTGAAGCATTTTATCTCCATGGAATTCAACCGTTTCCTTAACTATTACGGAAATGCTCCAGATCTGATGCCTGTTACTGCTTCTGACAGAGGCGGAAGAGATCGTGGCGGTCGAGACCGTGGCGGAAGAGATCGTGGCGGTCGAGACCGTGGCGGACGTGATAATGGAAGAGAGCGATTTGACAGAAAACGTGGTGGTAATATCCGTTATGCCCATATCAATCTGAATATTGGACATGAAGACCGTATCACACCTCCTCATATCATTGGACTTATCAACCGGTCCACCAAGGGGGCTCAGGTTCCCATCGGAAGGATTGATATTGGTCCTACCAAGTGTTCTGTACAGGTTGCTGTAGACAGTGTAAGCATGGTGGAAGAGTCTTTGAAACGCACCCCCTTTGCTGGAAAGCGTCTTAAAATTTCGGTTCATCAGGAGTCTTCTTCTCCCAACAGCAGCGATGGAAATAGTTCTGGTGGTGTTCGTGGAAACGATCGTGGTCATGGAAGTGAGCGTCGAGGCAGTTACGATAAGAGCCGTTATAATAAATCCAGGAAACCCCGCAGCGATTCGTAGGTAAATCCTCTCAATTCCTGTTAAGAAAAAAAATCAGATTCCGATTATTATTATAGGAGCAGCTGCATAACTATGGCTGTTCCGGAATCTGATCTAACAGGAGAATCATTGGATGATTCGGGGATTATATACCGGAGCCAGCGGAATGCAGGCTCAACAGCATAGAATGGATGCCCTGGCCAATAACTTGGCCAACGTTGACCTTAACGGGTATAAAAAAGATACATCTATTCATAAATCTTTTCCTGAAATGCTTATTCGCCGTACCAATGATAACGGTGTTCATCAGTTTCCTATCGGCAGTGTCGATTCTGCTCCTATCGTAGGTAAGCTCGGTACGGGTGTGGAATACAATGAATCCTTTACCGTATTTGATCAGGGTTCCTTGAAAGAAACTTCCAATCCATATGATCTTGCCCTGGACGGGGACGGATTTTTTACAATAAAGACAAATCATGGCGAACGTTTTACCCGAAATGGATCTTTTGTCCTCGGAAAAGAGGGATACCTTCTTACAAAAGAGGGATACAAGGTCATGGGTGAGAACGGACCCATTCAGATTAAACTCAATAATTTTACAATCGATAAACAGGGACGAGTTTTTCAAAACGGTGAACTTTCAGACGATCCCCTGAGATTGGTAAGCATGGAAGAGAATGACTGGGCCGATACAGAACTGGTTGATAGTCTGAAGGTCGTACGCTTTGACGCTAATGGTAATCGTTTTCTCAAAAAACAGGGTAGCTCTCTCTGGATTGATACTCCCGAATCAGGAGAAGCCATTATAAGTCCTTTGAATGACAGACCTAAAGTTCTGCAGGGATTTCTGGAAGCTTCCAATGTTAACCCTGTTACTGAAATGGTGAATATGATAGAAGTAAACCGTGCCTACGAAGCCAATCAGAAAGTGATTACTTCACAGGACAGCTTGCTGGATAAACTGATAAATCAGGCAGCCCGGTACTAGGGCAAGTTAAATAGGAGATAGACGAATATGATGAGATCATTATGGACCGCCGCTTCCGGCATGAACGGTCAGCAATTTAATATAGATACCATTTCCAATAACCTGTCAAATGTGAATACCACCGGATATAAACAGGTGCGAGCCGATTTTGAAGATCTTATATATCAGACAAGCCGTATTGCCGGTACTCCCGCAACCGAAGATACTGTCGTTCCTACGGGAATTCAGGTCGGTCATGGAGTGAAAGTAGCTGCCGCACAGAGAATGTTTACACAGGGATCTCTTCAGAATACCGGAAATGATTCAGATATTGCCATTCAGGGAGAAGGATTTTTTCGGACTCTTCAGATGGATGGAACCTATGGTTATACCAGAGACGGTTCTTTTAAAATTGACAGCAATGGACAGTTTGTTACATCTAACGGAAATAAAATGCTTCCGGAAGTCATTCTTCCCGAGGGATTTATCAGGGAATCTCTGTCTATTAGTCAGGATGGTCGAATTAATGTTAAACTACCCGACAGTGATGACCCTGTAGAAGTCGGTCAGCTTCAACTTTTCCGTTTTGTTAACCCCGCAGGCCTTCAGGCAGTCGGTGAGAATACTTTTAAAATTACTAGTGCCTCCGGCGATTCCATCAACGGGCGTCCGGGATTTGACGGAATGGGGAAGGTTCATCACAAGTTTCTGGAAAACTCCAATGTTTCAGTTGTGAAAGAGATGGTGAATATGATTGTTGCTCAGAGAGCCTATGAGCTTAACTCCAAAGCCATACAGACCTCTGACTCCATGCTTCAGATTGCAAACGGATTAAAACGTTAAGGACGGAATAGATTATGAGTGAAAACATAAGCGCATCAGGACAGTTTTACTACCAGAACAGTAGCCGTTCGGCCCTGGAATCCTCCCTTAACAGATCAGGCAACGGTAATCAGAGCGAGATGGCTAAGCTGAAGGAGTCCTGTAAGGATTTTGAAGCCCTCTTTGTGAAGCAGATGCTGGATGCTATGAAAAAAACCGTGAATAGATCAGAACTTGTCAAGCGGAATATGGGAGAGGATATCTTTGAAGATATGCTCTACGATGAGTACGCCAAGAAGATGACCGAAACATCCCGTCTTGGAATCGGCGAGATGATGTTTAACCAGCTTTCCCGGCAGCTTCCCGGGGATATCCTGTAATTTTATAAACCGGCAATTAGCCGGTTTTTTTCGTTAATACTATATTTTTATGAGTTATAAAATATAACACTGTATAAAAAAAGATACAGGGTTTATGTATAAATATTTATTGCTAATAACAATGGAAATATAATAATATGTTTCAGTGTAAAGAATTAAAAAAATATTATTAAGAGTGATGAAAGTTGGCCCTATTTGTGCTTGTAAAGAAGCAGGGGGTGAAACATGAAATATTCATCAGATACTAACTATGATTCCAGTATGAAATTCTATCTGGAAGAGATCTCCCGCTATACTCTGCTGACATTTGAGGAAGAGTTGGAACTAGCCGAAAAAATTGAAAATGGCGATATGAAAGCCCGTCAGAGAATGATTAATTCTAATCTGCGACTGGTTGTAAAGCTGGCCAGAGCATACAAGGTCTCAGCTGTCAGTCTACTGGATCTGATACAGGAAGGCAATCTGGGATTAATTAAAGCGGCTGAACGATATGACTATAGAAAACAGGTACGTTTTTGTACCTATGCTGCCTGGTGGATCAAACAGGCTATTACAAGATTTTTAACAGACAGAAGTCGTTCTATCCGGTTGCCTTACCGGAAAGAAGAAGCTCTCCGGCATATACAGGATTTTATTATGACATTTAATTCAGATGAGATGCGCTCCCCTTCATTGAAAGATATATCTGCTGGAACCGGTGTGAAGTATAGTGACGTTGTTGCTATTATGGAGTTTTCGTCGAACCCCATATCTCTCTACTCAGAAACGAATATTGAGAATGGAACGCTTATCGATTTTCTGGAAGACTCACATTACAATCCCGATAAAGAACTATTTAAAAAATGTGTAGAACAGGAGACTAGGGAGTCTCTGTGTAAACTGAAAGAGAAGGAACGGGATATTATCCGTTTCAGATATAATTTTGTGGATGGGAAAAAGCATACTCTGAAGACTATAGGGGAATATATGGGAATATCTCCTGAAACAGTCAGGCAGATTGAAATCCGGGCTTTGAAAAAATTGAAGGATCAAGCCGCAGATCTGCAGGAGTATATGTATACTTAAAGAACTCCTTATTGACCAACAGGCAGATTCAACTTAAATTAAGAAAGCAGAACCAGGGGGTTCTGTTTTTTTATGTTAAGGGAGTATTGAATGGTAGTATTGGGGATTGAATCATCCTGTGATGAATGTGCCGCATCTATAGTAGAAGATGGTCGGATCATTCATAGTAATGTTATAGCAACGCAGCTTGATCTGCATCAGCCTTATCAGGGTGTTGTTCCGGAAATCGCATCACGTCTGCATACCGAATGGATACAATCTGTTGCTATGCAATCCCTGGATGAAGCCGGGATGACCGTAGGGGATCTTGATGCCGCAGCTGCTTCCAACAGGCCGGGGCTTGTTGGATCTCTTCTTGTGGGTCTTTCTTTTGTAAAAGGTCTGGCATTCTCTCTCGATATTCCATTTATAGGCGTGGATCATGTAAGAGCCCATCTGTATGCCCCTCATCTTGAGCAGGATATACCTTATCCTTATCTGGGGCTGCTTGTCTCGGGAGGACATACTGTTATCTCTATAGTACGGGGATTTGATGATATTGAAGTTCTTGGTACAACCATTGATGATGCCTGTGGTGAGGCTTTTGATAAGGTTGCCAAATTCTACCATTTTGGTTATCCGGGTGGTATTGCCATTGATAAGCTTGCTAAAAATGGAGATCCAAAGGCGTTTAACTTTCCCAGTGCCAATCTGCATAAGGGAAACCATGACTATGATTTTTCCTACTCTGGTTTAAAAACTGCTGCGGTTAATCAGCTGGATCAGTTCTGGAACCGGGACTATGAAAAAACTCCTGAAAATATTGCGGCGTCCTTTCAGAAAAGAGCTATTGCTATGCTGGTTAAAAAACTGAAAAAAGCCATAAAAGATACGGGAATTAACCGTGTTGTTGCGGGCGGGGGTGTTTCTGCAAACTCCTATTTAAGAGAGGAGCTGACTAAACTCTACCAGGTAGAGACCTACTATCCCTCTTTGCTGCTTTGTACAGACAATGCTGCCATGATAGCCGGAATAGCCTATCAGTATCTTAAGAGAGGGGATAGGGATGATCTGTCTTTGAATGCCAGTGCAAGAGTTCCTTCCTTTAAACGCCGTTATCCCTAGGGCTTCTTCTTGCATAAAACTATCCGAATCGGTTATTATAAATGGTTGTGTTGAGATTCTCGGCATGACTATTTGCTTTATAACAGGAGTTAAATTCATGATTCAATCTTTTAATCTTGATGATTCTATCCGAAAGGTTGTGGATTTTCCCCATAAGGGAATCCTTTATTACGATATTACCAGCATCCTTACCAATCCAGAAGCTTTCTCCTGGTGTATCGATGAAATGTGTGCCTATTATCGGGATAAAAATATCGATGCAGTTGCAGGGGTGGAATCAAGAGGTTTTATTTTTTCTGCACCCTTTGCAAAGGCAATGGGAATTCCTCTGATTCTGGTTCGTAAAGCTGGAAAGCTTCCCGGTGTTACTCTGAAAAAGTCTTATCAACTTGAATATGGAAAGGCTGAAGTTGAAATACATCAGGCGGATGTCCCTGTAGGGAAAAATATTCTTCTGGTAGATGATTTGCTGGCTACAGGAGGAACCATGGGGGCTGCTGTAGAGCTTTTGACCATGGGTGGAGCACAAGTTAAACATATCTTCGGTATTATTGGTCTTCCCTTTCTGGGCTATGCCGACAAGCTTCCCGGAATAGAGATCAAAACCCTTGTGGATTACAATAGCGAGTCTGTCTAAACTGAGAGTTTTATGAGGACTTTTTCAATCTGTGAAAAAATATTTTTGATTCGTATTGACAGAAAATGCCAATCCTTATATTATCTCCACAGATTGAAGCAATAAGCCTGTTGCTAACGTAAAAAAGCTTGCTGATTCAAGATAATTATCCCGATGGTGTAATTGGTAACACTGCAGATTCTGGTTCTGTTATTGAGGGTTCAAGTCCTTCTCGGGATGATAATAAATATAGAGGTCCCTTCGTCTAACGGTTAGGACAGGAGATTCTCATTCTTCAAATAGGGGTTCGATTCCCCTAGGGACTATTACCGGCGCTATCGTAGTGCCGGTTTTTTGTAAGTAAATGCTTTTAGTAATGTATATTTATTTACAAAAGCTGTATAAATATTTATCTGAGAGGTGAATTATGCAGGAAAAGGCATACCTTGTACTGGAAGACGGAACTGTCTTTCCAGGTAAAGGGTTTGGTGAGGTGGCTCCCAGGATCTCTGCGTTGACAATTGCCGCAGTGAAACCTTTCGGTGAGGTAGTTTTTAATACGGGAATGTCCGGATATCATGAAATATTGACTGATCCCTCCTATACAGGACAGTTGGTAACGATGACCTATCCCCATATCGGAAATTATGGAACCCGTAATGAATGGTCTGAAAATGGTCCTGAACCCGATTCTCGTGTGAATGTGAAGGTTTCAGGGTTTGTTGTTCGATCACTTTATGATGGCCCTCTCCCGGCTGGTCGAGTCTCTCTTCATAGCTACCTACTGGAAAACGGAATCTCCGGTATCTCCGGTATCGACACAAGAAAATTAACCTTGCGTTTAAGAGATCTGGGAAGCTGTAACGGCATCATTGTCAGACTGAATAATGGAAAAGAAGAATGGACAGATACTTATGGCGATTCAGTTGTTGACTTCCTTCAATCTCTTCCCCCTATGGAAGGTCAAAATTTGATCGGACAGGTTGGTACGTCTGACATCTGTGAGATTGAAGGCTCAGGTCCTCATATCGCTCTGCTGGATTACGGAATAAAAGCGAACATCATAAAAGAACTGGAACGTCGGAACTGCCGGATCACTCTCCTGCCATCTCACACGGGCATAAACGTAATCAATAGAATAAAACCGGACGCGGTTTTTCTGTCAAACGGTCCGGGAGATCCTGCCGTTCTGGGTAAACAGATTAAACTGGCACAGGACGTGTTGGGAAAATATCCCATTGTGGGTATTTGTCTGGGACATCAGATTCTCGGTCTGGCTCTGGGAGGGGAAACCTGTAAAATGAAGTTCGGTCATCATGGCTGTAATCATCCCGTTAGGGATGAAGAAACAAAGAAGGTTTTTGTGACATCTCAAAATCACGGTTTTGTTGTAAAAGAAGAATCATTGCCCAAGGGTGTAACGGTTCGTTTCAGGAATGCCAATGACGGCTCTATTGAAGGTCTGGAATGGAAAGAAAAAAATCTGTTCTGTGTTCAGTTTCATCCTGAAGCGGCACCGGGTCCGCTTGATTCTACATGGATATTCGATGCTTTTCTCAAAACCATAGGGGGGGAATAATGCCAGCCAGAAAAGATATACATAAAATATTGATAATCGGTTCCGGACCTATTATTATCGGACAGGCCTGTGAGTTTGACTATTCTGGAACTCAGGCTGTAAAGGCCCTGAAAGAAGAGGGCTACGAGGTAATACTTGTAAACCCTAATCCTGCCACAGTTATGACAACCCCCGGTATTGCGGACCGCATCTATGTGGAACCCCTTAGCGTTAAATATGTGACAGAAATTATACGAAGTGAAAGACCGGATGCTGTTCTGTCAACCATGGGCGGTCAGACCGCTTTGAATTTAACTCTGGATCTTGATGCTGCCGGTGTCCTTGAAAAATATGGTGTAGAAGTTATAGGGGCCAGAACCGAATCCATCCATATGGCCGAAGACCGGGGAGAGTTTAAAAAAGTAGTCGAATCTCTCGGTCTGGAATCACCCCGTTCTGTTGTGACCAAGACCATAGCAGGAGCTCTCCGTCTGGAAAAGGAAGTCGGACTGCCTCTGGTTATTCGTCCAAGTTTTACTCTGGGTGGTATGGGTGGTAGCATTGCTTATACCCATGAAGAAGTAAATGATCTGCTTGAAAAGGCCCTTCTGGAGAGCCCTGTGGGAGAAGCTCTGATTGAAGAATCCCTGATTGGTTGGAAAGAGTTTGAAATGGAAGTTATGAGGGATAAGGCGGATAATGCTATTATTGTCTGTTCCATAGAGAATATAGATCCCATGGGTGTTCATACGGGAGACAGTATTACCATTGCACCCATACAGACCCTGGATGATAGGGCCTTTCAAAAGATGAGGACGGCTTCCATAGACATCCTTCGGGCTATCGGAGTGGACTGCGGCGGATCAAATGTTCAGTTTGCGGTAAAACCAGACACAGGCCGGATGATCGTTATCGAGATGAACCCGCGTGTGTCACGCTCCTCGGCACTTGCCAGTAAGGCTACAGGATTTCCCATTGCCAGATGCAGTGCCAAGCTGGCGGTAGGCTATACTCTGGATGAAATTAGCAATGAGATTACAGGTAAAACTGCTTCCTGTTTCGAGCCTGCTCTCGATTATTGTGCGGTCAAAGTTCCCCGTTTTGAATTGGAAAAGTTCCCCTCCTCTTATACCGCGTTGGGTACACAGATGAAATCTGTGGGTGAAGCTCTGGCTCTGGGGCGTACTGCTCTCGAGGCCCTTAATAAGGCTATCCGTTCCTCCGAAACCGGATTTGATGGATTGACTGATATGAAAGAGCTGAGTCATAAGGATCTGGATACGGTTCTTACAAGCGCTCATCCTCACAGACTCCTGGGTGCTTTTACCTGGCTGAAGCGGAATCCCGAAGGGGATCTTCAGTACTTGGCGGATACAACAGGATTTAATCCCTGGTTTCTCTATCAGTTGAAAATCATGGTCCTCCTAGAAAGTAGAATCTCTAGGGCGGAAAACTTGGATCGGGATCTGCTGCTGGAAGCCAAGCAGGCAGGACTTTCTGATATACGGATTGCTGAATTGACAGGTAAAAGAGAAGATGAAATCTTCTCTTTAAGAGATGAATATAATATGGAAGCCTCCTATCATTTTGTCGATACCTGTGCAGGAGAAATTAACGCAAAAACTCCTTACTTCTACTCCACATGGGGCGAGATCGATGAGGGGGCTCCCTCAGGAGATAAGGCTGTTATTATCCTGGCATCCGGCCCTAACAGGATAGGGCAGGGGCTGGAATTTGATACCAGCTGTACCCTTGCTTCCATGAGCTATCGGGAACAGGGGTATAAAACCATTATGGTTAATTCCAATCCTGAAACAGTATCAACAGATTTTAACATTTCAGACCGTCTGTATCTGGAACCTCTCACCCCTGAGAGTGTGAAACAGATCATGAAGAAAGAGAATGTTAAAAAGGTGGTTGTGCAGCTGGGCGGACAGACTCCTCTGAATATGCTGGAAGAACTGGAAGCCTCTGGAGCCAAGATTATCGGTACGACCGTGGATAATATCAATATGGCTGAGGACAGGAAACTCTTCTCTGCCGCCATGAATAAGCTGGGTCTGACCCAGCCCAATAATAAGAGTGCCGTGAATTCTGAAGAGGTTGCCCGGTTTTCAAAGGATATCGGATTCCCTGTACTTCTGAGGCCGTCCTTTGTTCTGGGCGGTCGGAGTATGTTTATTGCTTATTCCGAAAAAGAACTGGAAATCTTTCTGAGCAAGGGGATCCCCATTTCTGAAGCCAGACCGGTTCTGGTGGACCAGTTTCTGGAAGATGCCTTTGAGTACGATCTGGATGCCGTTTCCGATGGTAGGAACGTCTATATCGGCGGGATCATGCAGCATATTGAAGCGGCGGGTATCCACTCGGGTGATTCAGCCTGTGTTTTTCCCCCTTACAAATCCACTCCGGAGATTCTGGAAGAGATGGCACAGGCCGCCGCTTCCATCGCAAGAGAGTTTCAGCTTATCGGTTTTCTGAATATACAGTTTGCTGTTAAAGATGATATTCTCTACATTCTGGAGGTTAATCCGAGAGCTTCCAGAACTGTCCCGTTTCTGTCAAAGGCATCGGGAGTTAATCTGATTGATGCAGTTGTTAAGGTCTGGAACGGGGTCGATCTGAGGGATCAGGGGCTGGTGGATGCAAGCGGTATGGGGCAGGGATACTGTCAGACCGGATGGGCCGTAAAAGAAGCAGTCTTCTCTTTTGACAGATTTGCCGGACTGGATCCGGTGCTCGGGCCTGAAATGAAATCGACAGGTGAGGCAATCGGTATCGGCAAATCCTACGGAGAAGCCTTTGCCAAGGTTCAGGCAGCAGTTGGTTGTCTGTTGCCTACGGAAGGACGGGTGTTCGTCTCAATAAACGATAAGGATAAGGAGACGGTGCTTCCCATTATTAAAGATCTTTCTGAAATGGGATTTGAGATCTCTGCTACCAGGGGCACCGCCGGTTATCTCTACAAAAACGGTATCTTTTCAGAAGTTATTCTGAAGCTTCATGAGGGACATCCCAATGTTGTTGACCATATGAGAAGCGGAAGAATCAAGCTGTTGATCAATACTCCCCTGGGAAGATTTGCCCAGATTCAGGATGAGGATATTCGGACTGAAGCAGTCAGGAGGAAAGTGCCTTATACCACCACGACCAGTGCGGCTCAGGCTGCAGTTGTGGGAATCCGTTACTTAAAGAATGAGAATATAGAAGTGAATCCTCTTCCGGCGAATCTTGTCAGAAACAGCTGGTAGAATAAGTGGATGGAAAATAAGTCCGTTGATTCCTGGTATCCAGCGGACTTATGCACTTATTATACGAATTCAGGCTTATTTATTTATATAGTCATCGTAATAGGCAATCAGTGTATCTCTGTCAATCTTCAGAATACTCATTGTTTTGAACAGTTGTGGCAGCTCTTTGTTCAGGAAATGGTTTTGACGGGAAGAGAGAGTTCTGTTTCTGGCATCTGATGTCAGAAAGTAACCGATTCCTCTCTGATTTCTGATAATTCCGGTTTCCTGCAGGTAGTTGTAGGTCCGTACAACTGTGTTGGGATTTACTTGGAACTCTGCAGCTGTTTCTCTGACAGAAGGAATCCTTTCTTCATTTTTAAGAGATCCAGTCAGAATCCGTTCGCAAAAATTATCGGCAATTTGAATAAAAATTGGACGGTTCTCTTTAAATTCCATCTTTGACTTCCGCTTTTTTCAGTTTGAAGTATGCCGTTGTCCAGCAGCAGACAGGAATAATTAGCTGAAACAGTATTCTGGCCATAAGTGCAATGTTTTTTCCCGATATCATTATGTCGTTGAAAAAAGTCTGATCAGTCATGTAGAACTCATTTTCCATGGCAAAACGGATAAGGAACATATAGCCCAGGCCGCCTCCGATAAAGCTGAGGATTATCTGTATGATAAAAAGAGTAAGCAGTGTTTTAATAATCTGGTTTTTCCGGAACCATGCTGCTCCCAAAAAGAAAAAGGGGTGAAGTGCAAGATATCCTTGTATTATCAGCCAGATATCCCGCTTGTCTGTGAAGTTGAATAGGCTGAAAGAGTGACCGTACAGCAGGAATAAGGCTAGCGATGTTATGAAAGAGCTTAGCCAGACAGTAATGAGAGTGATCAGGATAAGCCCGACTGTGGAAAACAGGAAGCGGACCAGATATTTTTCCAAAGTGGATGCCGGAAGCATCAGCCAGTTGTGAATACTGTCCCTGTCGTGTCTGTCCTTGAATATGGCTGCCGTCGTAATAATACCGCCCAAATAGAGGATTATAGTGAAGTAGCTATTGTAGCTTGAAGGGGAGACTGGTCTGTCTTTTCCACCTATAAGACCTATGAGAAAGATGAACGCCCCTATGGTTGCCGCTGCCAGGATAATCTGACGTCTTGTGGTGTAATAATCTTTTCTGCAGAGTCGTAAAAGGCGCTTTGTATTCAGGTACTGATTCATCTGTTCAGTCCTCTTGTGCTGATAATAAAGTTAAAGAGAATTTCCATATCCATGGCTGATTCTTCGTCTCCCGGAAGGCGTCTGCGGATGATGATCTGAGCTCCGGGTACCGATTCGCAGTAGAGTGCCTCCGGAGGAATATCGCCTTTGGGTATCTGTTCCATTACATACTCTTGTGAAATCTGTTCCAGTGAGGCATTCAGGCATATTTCCCCATCATTGATAATAATCAGTGGATCAATCAGGTTTTCCATGTCTCTGACCTGATGGGTTGATATAAGGAATATCTGGTTTTCTCCCAGTGCGGATGCTACGGTTCTTCTAAACTGTGTTTTGGAAGGAATATCCAGACCGTTAGTCGGTTCATCCAGCAGTAAAAGTGAGGTCCCCGCTGCCAGACCGAAGGCCAGAAGAAACTTTTTCTTCTGGCCATAGGACATTTTTGACAGTTTTTCACCTTTCCTGGACAATTCAAATTCCCTGAGGTTTTTTTCAAAACGGATTTCGTTGAACCCGGGATAGAAAGGACTTGTCAGTTTTACATAGTGCTGGATTGTCATAGCTGGAAGTGAAAACTCTTCGGGGATGTAAAATATATCTGACAGGAAGGAGGGGGTCCTGTTCGCAGGATTGTGCGACATAACCTGCATTGAGCCCTTCTGCTGGAACAGCTCGCCGCTGATCAGTTTTAAGAGCGTTGTTTTTCCGGCACCGTTCCGGCCCAGAAGACCGTAAATATTACCCTTTTTCAGATTGAGATCAAGTTTGTTTAAAACTTTTTTCTTGTCGTAACTGAAATTCAGGTTCTTTATGGATATCATTTGTCTTCTCCATGTTAGTGTACTAACTGACTAGTACTGTAGTTCCGATATCAGGATAAGTCAAGTCGGGTTATGTCTGATTTTCTGGAATTTTTAAAAAGCCCTGCAGGCATAAGCGGGCAGGGCCGGGTTTATAATAGGCTGAAGACTTATTTCTGATCTTTCAGGATAAAATTGTTATAGTAATAGTTAAGGGCATCAATCAGGGCTTCCCATGATGCTTCAATGATATTTTCTGAAACACCAACCGTGTCCCAGCTGTTCTCATTATCTGTATAGGTGATAAAAACGCGTACCCTTGCAGCTGTGGCATCTTCGGGATTGAGGACACGTACACGGTAGTCAATCAGATGGAGCTCCTTCAGAAAGGGGAAGCTGGGGATCAGAGCATCCCGCAAAGAGGCATTCAGGGTATCTACCGGACCCTCACCAACGGCTGCTCCCATATGCTCTATACCCTTTGCCTTGAGGAAGAGTCTTCCCACAGTCTTGCTTTTACTGGTCATGGTCTTATGGGATTCTAGGTGATAGTTCTGCAGTTCAAACAGGGGTTGGAATTTATTAAGGGCTTTCCGCATGATCACGTCAAAGGATGCCTCGGCTGCCTCGTATTCATATCCTTCTATTTCTTTCTGTTTCAGTCTTTGTGTTAGTTCATCCACAATCTCTGATCTTTTATCATACTCACCATATTTGGAGAGCTTTCGTACGATTGTTGATTTTCCTGCCAGCTCTGAAAGAAGAATCTTGCGGGAGTTTCCAATGAGAGAGCTGTCGAGATGTTCCATCAGTTCAGGAGCTTTGGAGATAACATCCGCATGCTGTCCTGCTTTATGATTGAAGGCGGTCTCTCCTACATAGGGCTGATTCTTTTCGGGAATGATATTGGCTTTCTCCGCACAAAAGCGTGAGAGCTTGGTCAGTTCCGTCATGTTATTGCTACAGCTCAGTTTCTTTTGCATTTTCAGAGAAAGGTTGGGAATAATAACACAGAGGTTTGCATTCCCGGATCTTTCACCCCAGCCGTTTACGGTACCCTGTACATGTACAGCACCGGCATCTACTGAAAGAAGGGATGCCGCTACTGCCGTACCCGTATCATTGTGAAAGTGGACACCAAGGGGGGCCAGAGATAGGGTTTTGAGTTCTGTTATGATTCCGGCAGCTTCCTGGGGCAGGGTCCCGCCATTGGTATCGCACATGACAAGGCAGTCAGCCCCGGCTTCGCTGGCGCATGTCAGAATCCTCTTTGAATATTCGGGATTTCCCTTATATCCATCAAAAAAATGCTCTAAATCAAAGATGATCTCACGGCCTTCGCTCTTCATATAGGAAATGGAATCTCTGATCATTTCGAGATTTTCTTCAAGGTCTGTACCGATGACCTGTGTCACGTGGGCATCCCAGGATTTTCCAACAACAACAACTGCTGGAGTTTCAGCCTGGAGCAGAGCGTTAATATTGGTATCCTGTGAGGCGGGAATTCCGGGCCTTCTGGTGGAGCCGAAAGAGCATATTTTTGAGTTTTTCAGATTAAGTTTTTTTACTTCCTGAAAAAAAGCTGCTTCTTTTTCTGAGGCCAGAGGGAATCCGCCTTCTATATAATCAATCCGGAAATTGTCTAGGAATTCTGCAATTTCCAGCTTGTCCTTCAAGGTGAAATTAATACCTGTACCCTGAGTCCCGTCTCTTAATGTTGTATCAAAAACAGCAATTTCAGATTTGTTCATTTTGTTATATACCTCATCTACGTTTTTTTAGGCCGTTATAAGAAAGCGTTGCTTTAAAAAATAAATAGCAATAAAATAAATACATGAATAAAGATAGTGTATTTGATAGGCTTGTAAAAGACCTTTCTACTCAAGATAGGTTAGAAATGCTTGAAAAAATGGAACAAAAAATTACCATCAACCAAGATCTTATAGAAATTCATGTTGAAAATGAATCACTTACTACCCTTGAAAAGGAATATCTAAGCTTGTCTTGGTTAGATAAGGTAATTATTTTAATAAAATCCTTCTTTTTGTCTTTAGATAAGTATGAATTAACAAAAAAGCACGTACTTGCTGCCATATCGCATAGGCTTCAGTACGTAAATTCCTTATATTTCAGTACAAAAAGGGGATTAGCTAGTAATGAGTTTCATAATATGCTGAGTAATTTGTCAAAGTCGCTGGATTTTATCAGGAAACCTCTTGCAGTATGCTTTAATGCTGATAAGATATCCTTTTATCTTCTTTTGGGTAAATTGGAATTCCCTGATGTTCATAAACAGTTGGAGGAAAATCTTGATCCCTGGATGGTTAATGGCGGCAGTCCTCTTGTGGACGTTCAGGATGTAAGGAAGAAACTGATCGATGACCTTGATACTGCTATTCAGCAGATTTCTTTAGAGGATAGAAAGAGGATGATGGATTCAACCAGAGTCCTTTATCAGATGTATCAGCTCAGCCTATTTCCATTTCGTACTCTTCTGGGGCAGTTTCCTGTTACTTCACAGGGAGAAATCCTGCCTGCCAGTCTTTCTGTTTTAAGATCCTATCTGGCTGATCTTGGAAAGATCTTGAGATCCTTTTATAAACCGCCATGTCTGAAGCTTCTAGAAGCCATTTTTCTTGTTCATTATGCCAATGAAGGTATTCAGGATAGCGATCTGGAAGATGCTATTAAAGATTCTATGGCTAAAACAGAATATCTATTGGAGAGAATACGGGAATTTAACAGAAATGTATTACTTCTGGATCTCTTGAAAGTGATTAATGATGATCCTTTTTATGCTCCTGATGATATAGGAGGGGGGGAGGACTGGTTTTATTTCTATTATCAATACTGGCAGGATAAAGTTGCTGATGAAATGAAAATCTATATCCGGGAAAGAATGATTGAGGCCAAAAAAAATGAACTTCTTCGTTTCTGGGATCTGGGGGATGCTCTCATTCTGAATAATTACAATCCTTCTCAGGATATTAACAGTTATGCTGTTTCTGTTTCTCTGATTAACACTTTTTATAAAGAGATCATTCAGAAAGTTATGTATTATCCTCTAAGAATCATCCTTGTGGATGGGGAATTCTATAAAAAGAATAACAGGGTCGAATTTGAAGAATCTTTCAATAATATGATGAAAATTGGAGATCGGATTCGCTGGTTTGAGCATTTTCTGGAACCGGGAGGGGAGGGCGGTACAAAAATTCGTAATGCCATTCATGAATCCGCCGGAGATGCGGAGATGCGGGATCAATTACTGGAGCCTCTCTATGCCGGCATAAACAGGGATGCCCTTGTTATTGTTGAAGACAGTCTTAAAATATTCTTTATTATGGCGAAACTGTTAAACGGGATAGTTCTGGGAAACGGCGGAACCTATGATACTCTGGCGAACTTTGCGGAACTGGGAGGGAAAAGTAACACTGAACTCCGGGAGTCTGTACAGCTTGCTGCGGATTATATTCATAAAACAGCCCACTCCCTGCAGGACCTGGTGAATCAGGAAAAAGAAGGATCGAGCTGAGCTGGGATGGCGGGTCAGTTTCTTGACTATTCACAGGAATTCTGCTTAAATCTGTTTAACAGAAAAGGTTGTTTCCGGGGCTGGTTGTAAGACTGTTTTTTCGGGAAAGAACAAGCCGAATCTCCTGTGAGGCATAAATGGATAACATAAAAAATCAATGGATTAAAATTATAGCAGAAGGACTGGCAAAGGCGGCTAGCGCTAAAGGCCTGTCTCTTGAGAAGATAGAGAAGCGGATTATTGTGGAGCATCCTCCTCGCCCGGAATTGGGAGATCTGGCATTTCCCATGTTTCCCTTTGCAAAAGATTTTAAAACAGCGCCTCCTGTTATTGCAGGACTGCTTGCTGAATCTCTTGGTGAATTGGAAATTGGTTCTGTTAAGACTGCCGGACCCTATCTGAATGCTTTTCTGGATAGAGCAGTCGTAGCCGGGACTCTTCTGAAAGTTGTAGGGGAAGGGGCAGACGCTTATGGAGAATCAGATCTACTGAAAAATCAAAAGATTATGGTTGAATTTTCCTGTCCCAATACCAATAAACCCCTTCATCTCGGCCATCTCAGAAATGATGCCATAGGTGAGAGTATCTCCCGTATCTTGAAAGCCAGCGGAGCAGACATCAGAAAGGTTAACTTGATTAATAATCGGGGTGTTCATATCTGTAAATCTATGCTGGCCTATCAGAAGTTCGGAGAGGGCAGAACTCCCGAAAGTAGCGGTATTAAAGGGGACCACTTCGTAGGTGAGTTTTATGTTCGCTTTAATCAGTGGTCTAAAGAGGATCCTACTGCAGAAGAACAAGCTCAGGAAATGCTGCGTATGTGGGAAAGTGGTGATGCCGAGGTAAATAAACTTTGGGAAACCATGAATCACTGGACCATCGAAGGTATTAAGAAAACCTATGAAAGCACGGGTATCTCCTTTGATAGATATTATTATGAGAGCGACACCTATCTCTCCGGCCGTGATGAAGTTATGAGAGGTCTGGAGAAAGCAGTTTTCTATAAGGATAAGGACGGCAGTATCCGTTTGGATCTTTCTGATATCGGAATGGATACGAAAGTTATGCTGAGAAGTGACGGAACGTCTGTTTATATGACCCAGGATCTAGGGACGGCTATTGCCCGTCATGCAGATTTTCCTTTTGACCGTTTGATCTATGTGGTTGGTGCTGAGCAGGAGTATCACTTTAAGGTTCTCTTTCATGCTCTGAAAAAGCTGGGATATTCCTGGGCACAAATGCTCTATCATCTTTCTTATGGAATGGTGAATCTTCCTGAAGGTAAGATGAAATCTCGAGAGGGTACGGTGGTGGATGCGGATGATCTGCTGACCAGTCTTTCTGAAATGGTAAAAGAAGAGATTCTGGCCAAAGAACGTGCGGATGCTGTTGGAGATGTTGATGTTACTTCTTCTAAAATTGCGTTGGCCGCCCTCCATTACTTTCTGTTGCAGGTGTCTCCCTATAAGGATATGGTTTTCAATCCTAAAGAATCTCTCTCTTTTAATGGAAATACCGGACCCTATCTGCAGTATATGAGTGCCCGTATCTGCAGTATCCTCGATAAGTATGAAGAAAGGTCTGTCGAGTTTGAAGCTGCTCTGGTGGATAGCTCTCTGCTTAATAGCGATGCCGAATGGGAACTGATTAAACTGGTTTTATCCTTTCCGGCTCAGGTGAAACAGGCTGCCAATGAGCTGAATCCTTCTGTTGTAGCTACATATCTGTATGATACGGCAAAGGCTTTTGGCCGCTTCTATCATGATTGCCCAATCTTGGGCAGCGGTGATAAAAACCTGACCTGTTCAAGAATTGCTTTGACTAAGGCTGTACTTCAGGTTTTGAAAAATGGATTTGATCTGGTAAATATTCCGTTTATCAGTAAAATGTAATTTGTCCGGGGAGCTTTGAGGCGGTGCAGACTGTCAATGGCGTTGTTCGGATAAGTCGTGGTACTTGACCATCTTACGGGTTAAATGGTATACCTCCATAGTGCCAAAAAAATGATTGTTGAGGTTAAGTGAATGTACGCACTTGTAGAGATCAAAGGTAAGCAGTATAAAGCTGAAAAAGGCGCTGTGTTAAAAGTTGACAAATTTGACAAGGAAGCTGGTGACAAAGTGGAATTTGATTCCGTACTGTTCCTTTCCGGTGAGGGCGATGCCAAAGTAGGCGCTCCCTATGTGGAAGGTGCAAAAGTCAGCACTGTTGTTAAAGACACTATCAAAGATAGTAAAGTCAAGGTTCTTAAGTTCAAAAGACGTAAGGGCTACAAAAGAACACAGGGTCACAGACAGCAGTATACTCTTCTTCAGGTAGAGGAAATCCTCGGAGCCTAAGTTGATCAAGATTGTCCTTACCTTCGCGGATTCCGGTCTTCTTGAGACCCTGACATCCCAAGGTCATGCAAATAGGACAAATGACTTACTGAACGAAGCTTGCGCGGGAGTCTCAATTTTATTGAGAACCGTAGCAAGACTTTTCAGCCATGCCGACGGCTTGTCTGTTGTCGGATCGGCTGATGAACCGGGACAGCTGTTACTGTCAGTAACGGATGTTTCCGATGGGTGTCTGGATTGGTATAGGGGAGCGGTTGATTTGCTCCTTTTAGGTCTGCGGGATCTCGCAGAAGAATATCCAGACAGTATTAAAATTGAATCAAAGCTAAGGAAGCGATAATGGCTCATAAGAAAGGTGGAGGAAGCTCCAAGAACGGTAGAGACTCCAATTCTCAGAGATTGGGTGTTAAAAGATTCGGCGGACAGCTTGTAAAAGCCGGAGAAATCCTAATTAGGCAGAGAGGAACAAAAATTCATCCCGGTGAAAATGTCGGTATTGGTAAAGACGATACTCTTTTCGCTACAGAAGCTGGAAATGTTCTTTTTCATTTTAAAAAAGGAAAAAAGCGAGTTTCTATTGTAGAAGCAGGCGAATAAATATACATGCAGGGTTTTATTGATGAAACTCGTGTAGAAGTCTTTTCTGGTGACGGAGGCGCGGGAAGCGTTTCTTTCCGAAGAGAAAAATACGTCCCTAAAGGTGGGCCCGACGGCGGTGACGGCGGGCGTGGCGGGGACGTTATTTTTCAGGTTAAGAACAACCTGAAAACCCTATCTCATTTAAATCACAAACATTTATTTAAAGGTCAAACCGGAGAAACGGGTAAAGGGAAGCGTAAGCATGGTAAAAACGGAGAACCCGTTCTTATTCCTGTGCCCCCTGGAACGATGATCCGTGATTACCAGACCAATGAGATATTGAAAGACTTTTCCGAAAATAAAGATGGTCAGGAATGGGTATTCCTTAAAGGTGGAGACGGGGGACTTGGGAACTGGCACTTCCGGACATCCCGTAAACAGACACCCCGATATTCTCAACCGGGTAAACCCGGGCAGTCAGCCGAGCTTAAACTTGAGCTGAATGTTATTGCAGATATCGGCTTTGTCGGTTTTCCATCTGTTGGAAAATCCAGCTTGCTGAAAGCTCTGACCAATGCAAATCCTCAAGTTGCCGCTTATCACTTTACGACAAAAATTCCCAATTTGGGAATGTTGCGCTTGGGAGAGAAAGATGTTGTTCTGGCGGATATACCCGGTATTATTGAAGGGGCCTCTACCGGCCTTGGATTGGGAATCCGTTTTCTAAAGCATATAGCACGAACAGCTTGTCTGGCTTTTCTCATTGATATGGGTGAAGAAGATTTTACAGATACTTATGGGAAACTTCTGGTCGAATTGGAAGCTTATAATCCGGATCTTCTTAAGAAGAAACGTTTGATTATCGGTACCAAAATGGATCTGGACTGTGCCGCTGAAAATCTGATAAAGTTGAAGAAAATGCATCCGGAGCATGAAGTTATTGCTGTTTCTGTTTTTTCCCGTGAGGGACTAGATGATTTGAAACTGGCAATGCTGAAAATGGCAAAATAAATTATGAAACTTGTAATGCTGGGGGGGACGTTCAATCCTCCTCATAATGGTCATATAGCTATGGCAGACCTGGTCAGGCGCAACTGCTCCTATGACCAGGTTGTTCTTATCCCTTCATTTCAACCTCCCCATAAAACAGTTTTCTCGGATGTTAATATTCATCAGCGACTTGCTATGACCGAGTTGGCGGCTAAGGAAATTGAAAATGCCTTTGTCTCTGATTGTGAGATGATCAGGGAAGGCGTTTCTTACAGTCTTGATACTGTCCGTTATCTGAAAGAGAAATACTCTTTGGATGGTAAGCCGGGGCTTATTATCGGTGATGACCTTATTCCGGGATTCTCCAGCTGGCACAGTGTTGATATGTTGGTGGAGGAAGTAGATCTAATTGTTCTTCATCGGGGAGATAGTGAAAAATTAGATTTACCCTACCCCCATAGCTATCTGAGCAATCCTATCATCTCCCTTTCTTCATCAGAGATCCGGTCAAAGGTGGAAAAGGGTCTCTCTATTGACGCAGATGTTCCTGGTTCTATTGTTTCTTATATTCGTTCAGAGGGTTTGTATGGCAGATAAAGAGTTCCTTCTGGAAAATCTCGCTGGAATGCTTAAGTCTAAAAGGTATAAACATTCTATCCGCTGTGCCGATTGTGCTGTGAAATTGGCACGGTTGTATGGTGCTGATCCGGAAAAAGCATGGATTGCCGGACTGACTCATGATATTTCAAGAGGACAGGAACGTGATCTGATTAAAGAGTGGGCAATCCTGGATAAGGGATGTCTGAGTGACTATGAGGAGCAGCATTTTGATGTGCTTCACAGTTATGCCAGTGCCTGGCATCTGAAAAGCAATCTGGGTATAAGGGATGAGGAAATTCTGAATGCTGTCCGTTTCCATACATGCGGTTCTCCGGATATGGATATTCTGGCAAAAGTTGTTTTTGCGGCAGATTATCTGGAACCGGGACGGGGACATTTAAGCTGGAAAGATAGGGAGCAGCTTATGACGCTGTCTGTTGATCAGTTGATACTGACAATTCTGGATGCTACGGAGCATTTTTTGACAAAAAACGGAATTACTCTTTCTCCTGACAGCAGGGAGTTGTATGAAGTACTGACAAAACGGTAATATAGTAAAAGATATGAAAGAAAACAGGCGTATAGATTCATCAATAATAATTCTCAGTCTTATTTTTCTGATATTAATCGCTTTGGCTGTTTTTATTCTGTTTTCCATGAAAATAGATGACTATAAAGAGATGGTAAACAATAATAAGCTTATTTCAGTGGCTTTTATTATTGAGGATAAGGAGGCGCCGGTTGTAACCGAGTTGTTCTATTATCATCCGGAAACGCGAAAAGGGGCTTTGTTGAATCTTCCCGAAGATACAGGATCTATTATTCAATCTCTGAACAGGGTTGACCGGATTGATGTTGTTTATGATGCTCATAATATTCCGGAATATTTAAAACAGGTTTCCCTCTTAACAGGTATCAATTCTGATTTTCATATTGTTGTCTCAGCTGATGAACTTGTTCGCATTGTGGATTACCTGGAAGGTGTGGAAATCTTTCTGTCAAATCCGGTAGTTGTTCAGAACGATGATGAATTGGTTCTTTTACCATCGGGGAGTGTGACTCTAGATGGTGATAAGGCGTTGGAATACCTTCAATATGAGAAGGATGGTGAATCTACCAGTGACAAGATCCGGCGGGAGCATGAGCTGATAATGGGTATCCTGAGAAAGGTTAACCAGATGTACAGTCCTGTGTTTGCTGATAATTTGATGACTTATATCTTTCCGGAACTTGTGACGGATATGGATCAGAAATCATTTGACTCTTTTCTATCGGAACTCTCTTCTCTTGAAGTTGACCGGATGGTTTTTCAGGAGGTGCTGGGAACACGGCGGCGCGTGGATAATCAGATTCTTCTTTTTCCTCATTATGACGGAAAGCTTCTGAAGGAGACTGTAAAGCAGATGGAGGATTCACTGTCGGATTTTGATATTCTTAAGGATGAAAAACTGGTGGTTTCTATTGAAATTCAGAATGGAACGACCAGAAATGGTCTTGCAGGACGAACTGCGGAGATATTTAAAAGCTACGGTTATCAGATATCATCTATAAAAAATGCCGATAACACCAAGTATGAAGATACTGTTATTCTGGACAAAAAAGGTGATCCCGCGTCCGTACAGCGGGTGGCGAATTTAATTAAGTGTACGAAAATTCATACGGAAATAGACCGGAATAGGGATGAAACCGTAGATATTATAGTGATTTTAGGAAAGGATTTTGATGGAAGATATGTTAAACAATAAGGCTCCCTGGGAGGAGCTATTGGAAGTTGCTCTAGAAGCAAAAGCAAAGGACCCTGTTGTACAGGATGTCTCTGGTAAATCTACCTGGGGTGATTATATGCTGCTGGTAACAGCCAGTAGTCAGGTTCATATGCGGGGAATTTATCATCGTCTGGTTGATTATGTAAAAACAAGAGATGATATGACTGTCTATAAACAGTCCGGTGTTAAGGAAGAAAATCGTTGGATTCTTATGGATCTTGGATCAATTGTTATCAACATTATGACTGAGGAAGCAAGAGATTATTATAGACTGGAAGATGTCTGGTTTGATTCTCCCTTCTTATACAAGGGAAAAGAGGATCAATCCTCTAAGTCATCATAGTCTTCAAGCTCATCCATGGGTTCATGGGTGGGCTGATTGGCGTCTATAAAATCCGGTTGATCATTTTCATCAATCAGGTCTTCATCATAGCAGTCTTCTTGCTCTGAACGAGTAATCCCGTCATCGTATTCATTATCTTCTTTATCGAAATCATCGATATTCTGTTCAAATAACTCATCTTCTTCGAAATCAAAAAAGCAAGACTTATCTTCGGATAATTCTTCAATACCTGATACAGGTTGGAACATGATATTCGTACCCTCTATAAATTATGAAATTGACTAATCTGTTCATATCATATTAACAGCTATATTGCCAACCTCCGTCTAATAATTTAGAATAAATTTATTATGAATGATGCAAATTTTAACAATTTATTAACACTGGCTCTCTCAGAAGATCTTGGTGATACAGGTGATGTCACATCCAGAGCTATATTCGATGATTCGCAAACAATTACTGCTATCTTAAAAAGTAAGGATAGCGGCGTTCTGGCAGGCCTGCCATTTTTCGGGCAGGTCTTTAGAAAAGTTAATCAGGATATTGTCGTAGAAGAGATGAAAACCGATGGGGATGAACTGGAACCAGGAGATATTGTCGCCAAGTTGAGCGGCTCGGTTGCCTCTATTCTGGAAGCGGAAAGAACAGCAATTAATTTTCTCTCTTTTATGTCCGGAATCGCGACTATTACGGCTGAACACATTAAAGCTGCTAACGACAAGGGGCAGGTGCTTATTCTGGATACCCGGAAAACACTGCCCGGTTACAGAACTCTTTCTAAATATGCCGTTTCCAAGGGGGGTGGGAAAAATCACCGGATGGGTCTATATGATATGGTTATGATTAAGGACAACCATGCCGATGCCGCCGGGGGAATAACTTCTGCAGTGCAAAAAGTCAGGGATAAATGGGGTACACTCTATCGTATAGAGGTTGAATGCCGCAATTTAGAAGAAGTAAAGGAAGCCCTTGACTGTGCTGTGGATGTTATCATGCTTGATAATATGACAGCACGGGAAACTGCCGAGGCCGTTGCTCTCCGAAAGGGAAGTGTGGAATTTGAAGCTTCCGGTAATATGGATTTGGAGAAAATCCGCCGTTATAATAATACAGGTGTGGATTATATATCCATTGGAAAATTGACTCACTCAGTGACAGCCTTTGATTTTTCACTGGTAATGGAATAAAAATATGCCTGACTTCAGGAACTTTGATGTAATAATTTTGGGAACGGGGATTTCTGGTTTGGCCAGTGCTATAACTGCAGCTGAGCAGGGATTGAAGGTCGGGATCTTCAGTAAGTCCGGAGACCTTGAGGATACAAATACCTATCATGCCCAGGGCGGTATAGTCGGGCACAGTGATGAAGATACTCCTCAACTTTTTGCCGATGATATTCTCAAAGCCGGTGATTATTTGAATAGTAGGGAAGCGGTAAAAATTCTTTCTGAAACCGGTCCTTCTTTGGTTGATGAATATCTGGTCGATAAAATTAAAGTCGGTTTTAACAGAAAAGAAGACGGGTCTCTTGATCTGACCAGGGAAGCTGTTCATTCTATCCGGCGTATTTATCATGAAAAAGACAGAACCGGAAAAGCTATTGAAACGGATATGCTGAATTATGTTCAGAAATCCGATAATATTCAGATTTTTCCTTTTCATATGGCCATTGATCTTATTTCGGTCTGTCATCATTCCAAGGATCCTCAGGCACGGTACAAAGAAAACCGTGTTATAGGTGTTTATATCCTGAACTGTGAAACCAAAGAGGTTAAGCCTATTTTCGCGGGTGCTGTTATTCTTGCAACCGGTGGTATCGGGACTATATATCAGCATACCTCTAATCCGGCTGTGGCAACGGGTGATGGCATAGCAATGGCCTATCAGGTTGGAGCCTCTATCATTAATGCCGAGTTTGTTCAGTTTCATCCGACAACCCTCTATCATCGGGATGCAGAGAACTTTTTGATCTCTGAGGCTGTCCGGGGGGAAGGGGCTATTCTGCTGAATCGTCATGGTGACGCTTTTATGAAACGGTATAATCCGAGTTTGAAAGATCTGGCTCCCCGTGATGAGGTTGCCCGTTCGATTTATATGGAAATGGAAAAATGTGGTACATCCTATGTTTATCTTGACACCCCTCATATGAATATTGATCTTCCTTCTCATTTTCCCAGTATTTCTGAAAAATGTATGGAAATCGGACTGGATATTAGCAAGGATCCGATTCCGGTTGTTCCTGCTGCACACTATTTCTGCGGCGGCATAAAAGTAGATATGAACGGTCAGACTACTGTGCCGGGACTCTATGCCGTAGGAGAAACAGCTTGCACCGGTGTCCATGGTGCAAACCGGCTGGCATCAGTGTCTCTTCTGGAAGGATTGGTCTGCGGTTTGAAAACAGGACGCCATATTGCGGATAATCTTGAAAATCCCGGTTTCGATCTCAGAAGAAGTATTCCTGCTTGGATTTATCCAGTAAATGAAGAGTCTGTTGATCCCATTCTTATTAAAAGTGATACACATACCATACAGGCTCTGATGTGGAACTATGTTGGAATTATTCGTTCTCCCAAACGTCTTTCCCGGGCTCTCTCTGATTTGAATTATCACTCTCACCGGATTGACCGATTTTATCGGGAAGCAGGAATAACAAGGGAGCTGGTAGAGCTTCGAAACTCTGTTCTGACTGCCACTGTCATTACTCGAGCCGCATATAACAATAAAAAGTCACAGGGCTGTCACTATATGGTTACAAGGGACGGATCATTTGAGAAGAGTTGAGATTCTTTCTCCGGCAAAAATTAACCTCCATCTGGAAGTAGGGGCGGTCAGGAATGATGGGTTTCATGAAATCCAGTCCTTGTTTCAGGCGGTGTCTCTTTATGATCGTATGGAATGGACTTTGACAGACAGACAGGGAGAGTGTCTTATCAGTGGTGACTTTCCCTGTTTGGCTGAAGATAATCTTATCTATAAGGCTGTTGGTTTATTTCGGGATGCCACTGGATTTAAAGAGGGAGTGTCTGTTTCTGTTGATAAGAAGATTCCCCACGAGGCCGGATTGGGGGGAGGGTCTTCCAATGGAGCAGCTGCTTTAAAGGCAATGGCTGCCCTGTCCGGGATCTCTTTTTCATTTGAAAAAATGGTCGAAATGGCAGCCTCTTTGGGAAGTGATGTTCCCTTCTTTTTCTATGGTGCGGCCGCCGCTGTCTCTGGACGTGGTGAAATTGTAGAGACCATACCCGCCCGTACGGATTTTTCAGTTATTCTTGTCAAACCTGACAGTCTTGGAATCTCAACAGCCGATGCCTACCGTGCGGTAGATCGTTATTTAGAAGATGAAAACAACGTGCAAAGTGTTCTTACAAAAGAAGATATGATAAAGCTATATAGAGAGCTATCTCCAGCAGAATGGCCCTTTCGTAACAGCTTTTTTGAAACTTATAAAAATCAATATAAACCCCTTGAGTTTATTTTCAATCTTCTTTATGATTCAGGAGCTGTATTTGCCGGTTTGTCCGGTAGTGGTAGTGCCGTATTCGGTTTATTCCTTTCAGTGGAAAAAGCCCACATAGCTGAAAGCCATTTGAGGAGCCACTTTCCTTTTACGGAAAGAATTAAACCTCTTGATAGCATTCTGCCTGCTAATGTTCTATAATGAATGTATTATTGCGCATAAGCGGTAGGGGGAGCTAATGGATATTACTGACATCCGCATTCGAAAGGTTAATGCTGACGGTAAACTTAAGGCCTATGTGACGGTTACATTTGATGATTCATTTGTTGTTCACAATGTGAAAATTATCGAAGGAGATAGCGGTGTTTTCATTGCTATGCCAAGCAGGAAAACAAAAAATGGTGTTTATAAGGATGTAGCTCATCCTATTAATACAGAATTCAGGACTATTCTACAGGATAGGATCTTGGATGAATATAATAATTTAGAACCTGAAGCTGATGAGCACTCGGAAGTTTAGGATTAAAAATTTAAAGAATTAAAACAAAAAATTTGGACGTCGGCAAGCGGTAAGCCACCGGGTTTTGATCCCGGCATTCGCAGGTTCGATCCCTGCCGTCCAAGCTATTTTTTTTAGTAGTTTCAAGGAGTTAAGAAGATGGAGCAGAAAACCCTCTCGGTTGTTGAGCGGAAGGAATTTAAAAAGGGCCCTGCCAAACAGTTAAGAAAAGAGGGGAAAATACCCGCTGTTGTCTACGGACACACGGAACCTCTTCATATTTCGGTAGACGCTAGAGAATTCTCAAAGAAATTCAAAGTCGTAACTGAAAATACAATTATTGTTTTGGAAATGGATGGAAAAAAGATTGAAGTTCTGGTAAAAGCACTTCAGGAAGATATTGTTAAAGAAAGTGTTGAGCATATCGATTTTTATGAAATCGAAAAAGGCAAACTTCTTAAAACTCATGTTCCTGTTCACACAGTTGGTAACCCCATTGGTGTGAAAGAAGGTGGAATGCTTGAACAGATCATGAACCGTTTTGAAGTGGAATGTCTTCCCGTAAACCTTCCAGAAGAAATCTCAATCAATATTGAGAAAATGGACATGGGTAGCTCCATTCACGTACGTGATATAGCACTCCCTGAAGGTGTAAGAGTTCTGGATGCAGAAGATGCAACAGTTGTTGTTGTCTCCATACCTAAAGCAGAAGTTGTTGAATCCGACGAAGAAGATGAATCCGAAGAAGCAGCAGCTAGTACTGAAGGTTAATTCTGAACTTTCTAATAATGGGTCTGGGAAATCCCGGATCCAAATATATATATACCCGGCATAATGTCGGGTTTAATATGATCGAGCTGCTCGCTGAGCAGCTTGTTTTGTCTCTAAAGAAACCCCTTTTTCGTAATTATGTGTATGCTCGGAAAAATGGCGGATCAAATGTCCTACACTTGATAAAACCTCTGACTTATATGAACCGTTCCGGTGATATTCTGCCGTCTTTAATGCATCGTACAGGTACAGAAAATGATGCCCTGATTGTAATTGTTGATAACATGGATCTGCCGGCAGGCCGGGTTAGAATGAAAGCAAACGGATCATCAGCAGGTCATAACGGATTAAAATCAATAATGGCTAATATTGAAACCGGCCAGTTCTACCGGCTTTATATCGGGGTAGGCCGTCCTGAGCAGGGCAGTACTGTTGTTGACCATGTTCTTGGTGAGTTTTCAGAAGAAAACCGTAAAAAAGTAGATGCTGCCATTGAACGTTGTGTCGCTGTATTCAGCAGGATTGGGGATATGACCATCAAACAGCTAGCCAGAGAAATCAATGCAGGAAACAGTTGAAGAAAGGGTTTTTAATTTTTTATCTTCTACTCTTGAAGATAAAGCCTGTCATCTGATTGTTGCCTATTCAGGAGGACCGGATTCTTCAGTTCTTCTTTCGCTCTTAAAGAAATTCCAAAATAACTTTTCATACAGCCTTTCCGCTGCTTATATCAATCATAATATCAGAACCCGGGATGTGATGGCTCTTGAGTGTGCGGCTGTTCATTCTTATGTGGACAGTCTGGGGGTTGAACTGCTGTTAAAAGAGTATCCTCCCGGGTTTATCGAATACTATTCAAAAAAAACCGCTACGGGAATAGAAGGGGCTGCCAGAAACTGCCGTTATCACTTTTTCAGAAAAATGCAAAGGCGTTTACCTGGTACATTGATAGCATTGGGTCATAATGAAAACGATCAGCTGGAAACATTGATCATGCGTCTGTTTCAGGGAACTGGGACGGAGGGCTTGAAGGGGATTTCTTCCTTTGATAATGGACTAATCAGGCCTATTCTGGGGCTGAAACGTTCCGAAATCCTCTCTTATGCTTCCGAGAATAATATTCCCTATGTTACAGATCAGACAAACAGTTCGGGAGATTACAGAAGAAATCGGATCAGACGAGATCTACTGCCTGTTCTGTATGATATATTTCCTCAGCCGGACAAGGCTTTGCTCCAGTTTTCCGAAGAAGTTTATGACTTGGGAGTTTCTGCTCTTCAGGGTGTGGAATGGGAGTCCTGTAAAGAGGGTTGGAGATTTTCAGAAGAACGCTTTTATACACTAGCCTTTGCCGCAAGGAAGAATTTTGTCCTCGGGAAAATGAATGAGATGAACAAAGGAATCCTTCCGGCAGATACTAGGATTCCTGGACGTTTTTTTAACCCGCTGAACGCTGAACATGAGAAAGGGAAGAACAGGATACTGATCCGCGGCTATCATATTATTCTTGAAAAGTATAAGGGCTGGGTGTTTCTGCGTAAGGATGAAAAAATCCATACAGCCGGAATGTTTCATCTGCTGAAAAAGAATAATCCTTTTCATACCAGTTTTTTTTCGCTCTCCCTCTCAAGTACTGGTGATGGTGATTCCTTCTTTGAAATCCCTGTTAATCACTACCTGAATGTTCAATTGGATCAAGAGGGAATCTATCGGGTTTGTGATGGCTCTCTGATTTTATTGAAGCTTGATTATCGTGCAAAGATTCTGTTTTTTCTGTATGAAAATCATAAAAAAATTGAAAAGCTTCCTCTTAGACCTAAAGATTGTGTTATAATTAAATTAGAGGTTCGCAATGCCCCAGGATGATAATAACAACAACGGAAACGACAATTTTAATTTTAACAACAATAAGACAGCCATGATGTTTCTCGGGCTGTTGATCATGTTCTTTATGATCTTCTTTTCTTTCTCCAATCAAACCACAATGAATGAAATCCCCTACTCTCTCTTTATGCAGTATGTAGAGAAGGGGATGATCTTTGATGTACAAATCTTTGATCAGAGTGAAATCAGAGGCCGTTATGTTGATCAGAGTGATGTGAACCGCGGGGGAGTCTTCTTTACTACGACTATTCCTTATTATGACGATGATCTTATGACAATCCTCATGGAGCATGGGGTCAGCGTGAAAGGCGGTGAAAAACCCGTTTCCATGGGGCTTATTATGCTGCAACTTCTTCCCTGGGGTTTAAGCTTTCTCTTTATATGGTGGATGTTTAAAAATATGCAGGGCGGCGGTAATAAGGCATTCAGCTTTGGGAAGAGTAAGGCTAAACGTTATGATCAGACTCACGATAAGGTTACCTTTGAGGATGTTGCCGGTCAGGAAGAATCCAAGTATGAATTGATGGAAGTTGTGGATTTCCTTAAAAATCCGGAGAAATTTACCAAAATCGGAGCAAAAATACCCAAGGGTGCTCTTCTTGTCGGAAACCCGGGTACGGGAAAAACCCTTCTGGCAAAGGCTGTTGCCGGAGAAGCGGGTGTTCCTTTTTTTCATATGTCCGGCTCCGATTTTGTAGAGATGTTTGTCGGGGTGGGTGCTAGCCGCGTAAGAGACCTGTTTGAACAGGGAAGGAAAAATGCTCCCTGTATCCTCTTTATAGATGAGATCGATGCTGTGGGGCGTACAAGAGGTGCCGGATACGGCGGAGGCCATGATGAGAGGGAGCAGACATTGAATCAGCTTCTGGTAGAGATGGATGGTTTTGATACACAGTCCGCCGTTATTGTTGTTGCTGCTACAAACCGACCGGATGTTCTGGATCCTGCCCTTTTGAGACCGGGGCGTTTTGACCGTCAGGTTATTGTTGATATGCCCGATGTGAGAGAGCGGGAAGCTATCATCAGGATTCATTCCCGAAAGGTACAGCTCGCTCCCGAGGTTAATTATTCTATTATTGCCAGAGCCACTCCCGGCAGTTCCGGTGCGGATCTTGCCAGTATTGTAAATGAAGCCGCTCTTTTTGCAGCCCGTAGAGGCTCTGAAGTTGTAGAAGAAGAGGACTTTGAGGAAGCCCGTGATAAAGTTATGATGGGTGTCGCCAGAAAATCCAGGGTATTGAATAAGCATGAAAGAGAGATGACCGCCTATCATGAGGCCGGGCATGCTCTTCTTCATTACCACTTGAAAAATGCCGATCCCATCCATAAAGTGACTATTATTCCTCGAGGAAGAGCTTTGGGAGTCACTTTTTCTCTTCCGGAACAGGATCACTACGCCAGAAGCAGTGGATGGCTTCTGGACAGGATCACCATCAGTTACGGCGGCTATGTAGCAGAGGATCTGATTTATAGCGAAACGACTACCGGAGCCAAGAATGATATCGATCAGGCAACGGGAATGGCCAGAAAAATGGTCTGTGAATGGGGTATGAGCGATAAGGTCGGACCTGTTGCTTTCGGTAGTGATGATGAACCAATTTTTATAGGGAAAGAGATTGCTCAGCATAAAGATTATTCCGATCAGACAGCTTTTTTGATTGACAATGAAGTCCGTCGTATATTAAATGAATCATTGAATATAGCTAAAAAAATACTTTCAGAAAATAAAAATCAGCTTGAAGCTATAACAAAAGGCCTGTTGGAGCAAGAAACTCTGAGTGATAAGGATATCCGGAAGCTTCTTGGTCCAGAATTTTTATTGACTGAAGAATAAGTAGTAGAAGTGAATATAAAGAAAAAGATCTTAGTTTTTACATGTTTTGTTTTTTCCGTGTTTCTGTATGCGGAACGTTCTCCCGATTCCAAGATGGCTGAGCTTTATGCACGCTATGCATGGAGTGCTTATCGGGATCAAAATTGGTATGAGTTTAACAAGCTGACGGATAAAGGCGCGGAATTTGATTCAGAGAACCCTGATCTGCTTAGTTTTCAGGCTATGTCTTATTTTAAGGACAGAAAATTCCGTTCTGCCGGTGAAAAACTGGATGCCGCTTTTTATAACAGTCGGAAAACCGAGTATTTCAGTACTCATGAAATACTCAAAACTCTGGCTGAAATCCATTACCGTCTGGGTGAGTATGAGGTTCTGATCAATCTGTATAATTCAGTCAGTGAGATGAACAGGGAGGATCCGGATTTTCTATTCTTCACATCAATGGCGTACTACAACTCCGACCGGGAGAATGATGCCGTTGCTCTAGCAGAAGAGGGTGTTTATCGTTTTCAGGATCAGCGTTTTCTTATCCTTTTGACTGCCTGGGTACCAGATTCCGGGTATCCTGTCATATTGAATGAGTTTCTGGATAAACAGGGAATCCTTTACCCTGAACTTATGGCACAGCTGATAATTCAGACAAATGCTGAAGAAGGGTGTCTCTCTCTTCAATATAGAAGCAGAACAAAGGATTATAATAGCTGGTATTTTGCATCGAAACTTTCTAATCCTCCTTCCGAATCCATTCTATTTTCTCCTGGTTTGAACGATCAGCGGATCTGGCCTGAAAGGGTTGTCCGGAAAGTCTGGGAGGAGTCCTCTTCCGGCGAAAAAATTACAAATCCTTTTTCATCGGAAATTCTGAAAATTGATCAGTCCGGAGACGGTATTGAAGACTGGACAATCAGGCCCGACGGGAATACCTACCTATGGGAACGTGATGAAGATCAAGATGGAAAAACTGATTTCAATATTCGTTGGACCAGAGAGCAGCTACCACAGCATCTTGAGTATTACGGGCCGGACGGTACTATCCGCTGTTACTATTATGACTATCCCAACGTGGAGCGTATTGAAATTACGGGAAACAGTAAAACCATGCGGGAATATCTCTATCTGCCGGGATCTTATGAGCTTCCCCTTATTGAGGAAAAAGGGATCTCATGGTTAAATGCTCTTTCCCTAAAAAATGAGGATATCTCTATCCGCCTTCTATCCGGAGAATCTGCACATCTGAATGCCTGTTATTCTCTGAAAGATTCTATAGATCAAGGGGATATAAAATTGTTCAGAGAGTATACTGTTATCAACGGATCCATAAGACGGTTCAGGGAAGACTCTAATTTTGATGGATTTTTCGACAGGGTTGTTCTCCTGAATGAGTGGCAGCCCTATGAAGGATTCAGAGATCTTAATCTTGATGGTCAGTTTGATCTGAAAGAGATGTACAGGGCTGGACGATTAATTGGTATGGAAATACAAGGTGACCATAGCCGGCTTGAAGAATACTATGACCTGTGGAACAGAAAACAGTATCAATTATGGGATTTTGATCAAAGCAGTTTTTATGATGCCATACTGATTAAAAATTCCGATTTGACATGGAACGAGTATAAACTGGATTCCAATTTTATTATGCAATCAGGCAGTGACGAATGAAACTTAATAATTTTTTTAGATTCTCTTTTTTAATAGTGACTTTTATTGCTGTGATTTCCTGTCAGAGTACGGAAAGCTCCGAATATGAGAATCCTGTACACTATGATAAAACAGAACAGATTGAAAGTGAAATAGACCGCTTAATTCAGAACGACAAGCCTGCAGAGGCTCTTCAATGGATTTTCCACTATAAAAAGAGGAAAGACCTGGAACAGCTGGACCTGGATTCCCTCGATCTGACCGGCAGAGAGGATGATGCTCTTGCCGGAATGGAAGAGAAGCTAAATACTGCTCTTAAGAAAAAAGATTATCCGGCAGCCATATCCATTTACGAGTCTCTTATGACTATCGGTCGTGACGATCTTCTGGGTGAATTCCCGGACTCCGCCCGTTTGAAGGCTGACCACATCAGCTATCTTGCCGAAATTGATAGGGTAGGAGCTGCAGCAGGTCTCATATCCAATAATTATATGGATCTTTCCATTTTCACTGAGGAAGATCTCCATTTTCTGGAAACCCGTTTCAGCAGCGGGGAAAACAGAAAAGCCCTGGCTCTGATCCTTCATGAACAGAAGCGGCGGAATCTGGAGATCCGTTCTGAAGCAGAATCAATCCTGAGTCATACAGTTACTATGGAAGATCTGATAGAGGGAACTGTCACCGTATGGGTCGATAAGGGGCTCCGCCTGGAAAAAGGTGTGGGCTATCCTGATCAGGTAATCGGAAGCGGTTTCTTTGTTGATAAGAGTGGGTATATTCTAACCAATTATCATGTTATTGAGAGTGAAGTTAATCCAGAATATCAGGGTTACTCAAAATTGTTTATCAAGCTGTCCGATGACAGGGGTGAGAAGATTCCTGCAAAGGTTGTAGGCTGGGATAGACATTTTGATATTGCTCTTTTGAAAACGGAAATAGAAGCCCCCTATGTGTTCTCTTTTTCTTCTGAGGATCAGTATAGTCTCGGTCAAAAGATCTTTGCTATCGGTTCTCCGGGAGGATTAAATAATACCATCACATCCGGAACGGTTTCCGCTGTTAATCGCCAACTCATGAGCATGGGTGAGTCCGTACAGATAGATGTACCCATTAACCCGGGAAACAGTGGCGGTCCTCTCCTGAGTCCTGAGGGGAATGTAAAGGGTATTATTTTTGCCGGCATTGAGGATTTTGAAGGTATAAACTTTGCCATCAATGGAAATTATGTTAAAAACTTCCTTCCTGCTCTTTATGAGGGGGGCGCCCTGACTCATCCCTGGTTGGGGATAGGAGGTTTTCAGGAGTATGATACCCTGGAAACTCTCTATGTTGTTCCTGATTCTCCCGCCAGCAGAATAGATATTGCCAGGGGAGATGTCATTCAGAGGATTAACGGGATCGAGGTTGTTCGGAATCAGGATGTGCGGGATATTATTATGAGGATGGTACCCGGAACAATTATTAATCTGGAGTGGAAGCATGAGGGAGAGGCCGTTTCCTCGATTCTGACTCTGGCTGAAAGACCGGACATTCCCTTTTCCTATGCCATCAAACATGATAAACGTGAGAGTCTTATTCCAGCAATTTTCGGAATGGTTCTGGAAAAAGTCCGGAAAGAGCAGTACCAGGTTAAGAAAGTGTATACAGGATCCAATGCAGATGGTGCAAACATCTCTGCCAATGATGTTATTTCATTGAAAAAATGGGTAGTTAATGAAAAAGACGGCTATGTGCTCATGCAGTTTCTTTTTAAAGGAACTAAGGCAGGATACCTTGAGAGTGCTATTCAGCTTGGTAGTATGCTGGAATCTTCAATTTTTTTCTAATTGCCTTTATTGAAAAAAAATACAACATCGTATATAGTGCATTCCATGAAATATAATCAGGATAATATCCGCAATTTTTGCATAATAGCACATATAGATCACGGAAAATCAACACTGGCAGACCGGTTCCTGCAGAAATCCCATACCGTATCGGATCGGGATTTTCAGGCACAGATGCTTGATTCAATGGATATTGAACGGGAACGGGGCATCACAATCAAGTCTCAGGCCGTTACAATCGAGTACAAGGCTGAAAACGGAGAACTCTATCAGTTGAATCTTGTTGATACTCCGGGTCATGTGGACTTCTCCTATGAAGTTTCCAGAGCCATCACCTCCTGTGAGGGCGCTCTTTTGTTGATCGATGCCTCTCAGGGAGTTGAGGCTCAAACTCTTTCCAATATGTATATGGCCCTGGATCATGATCTGGATATTATTCCCGTTGTGAATAAAATGGATCTGCCCAGTGCGGATCTTGCCCGGGTTACAGAACAGATTGAGCATGATCTTGGTCTGGATGAAGAGATGATCTATCCTGTTTCTGCCAAAACGGGTAAAAACGTGGAAGAGCTGATCGAAGGTTTGATTAAATGGATTCCCGCACCCAAAGGATCTCCACAAAATCCTCTGAAATGTCTTATTTTTGATTCCAACTACGATGCCTATAGAGGTGTTGTGATCCATATTCGTGTTTTTGAAGGATCCATCAAAACGGGAGATGAAATTCTATTGATGCACAATAATTCTAAATACAAGGTAGAAGAAGTTGGTATTTTCAAGCTGGGTCTTTCTAAGGAAAAGTCCCTTCATGCCGGACAGGTCGGTTATATTATTGCAGGAATAAAGACAATTGCTGATGTACGGGTTGGTGATACTATGACTCTTTCAGACGACCCCTGTGAAGAAGCTCTGACGGGATTCCGGGAAGTTAAACCGGTTGTGTTCTCCTCAATTTACCCTGTTGATACCAATCAGTATGAAGAGCTTCAGGCCGCCATTGATAAACTGAGGCTGAATGATGCCTCTCTTGTCTATGAGAAGGATGCCTCCGCTGCTCTGGGATTTGGTTTCCGCTGTGGTTTTCTGGGACTGCTGCATCTTGAAGTCATTCAGGAACGTCTTGAAAGAGAGTTCGGGTTGAACATTGTTCTGACCTCTCCCTCTGTTCGTTATAGAATAACACCTCAGAAGGGTGATACCTACTATCTGGATAACCCTGCTGAATATCCAGATCCCGGGACCATCGAAATGGCGGAAGAGCCCTACATTACAGCAGCCATTATCACCCCTACTGATTACCTGGGGAGCATTATGACCCTTTGTATGAATAAGCGGGGTGTTCAGACCCATATGAACTACCTGGATGAAAAGCGGGTAGAGATTAAGTTTGATATGCCTCTGGCGGAAGTTCTATTTGATTTCTATGATAAACTGAAGTCAGTCAGTCGTGGATACGCCTCTTTTGATTATGAAGTAATGGGCTTTAAAGAGACCAATCTTGTCAAACTGGAGATCCTTATCAACGGAGATAAGGTTGATGCCCTGGCTCAGCTTGTTCACAAAGATAATGCTTATGACAGAGGTAAGGGGGTCTGTAAAAAGCTGAAGGGTGAGATCCCCCGTCAGCAGTTCAAGATACCCATACAGGCTGCTATTGGAAATACTGTTATTTCAAGGGAGACAATTAATGCTCTTCGAAAGGATGTTACCTCCAAGTGTTATGGTGGTGATATTTCCCGTAAGAGAAAACTTCTTGAGAAGCAGAAAGAGGGAAAAAAGCGGATGAAGATGGTAGGAAATGTAGAACTGCCTCAGTCCGCCTTCCTGTCTGTACTCAGAACAGACGATGATTAATTCGGATTGCTATGTCAGAAGGCTGTCTAACAGTCTTCTGTAACTCCTAGCCGAAGTGATTGCCCTTACTAAAAAGCTGGGGCTGGTGTTCGGCAGGACTGTTGTATCCGGAAAATGATAGAACAAATAGTCACAGTAATGCAATGAAGGCAGTAGGGATTCCGCTTCTCTCCTGCCGGCGCTTAGTTCATCCCAAAGCTTAATCAGTTTATCCAGTTCTTTCCGTTCCTTCCTGATAAAGCTATGGATCTGCATTTGATCCGGTCTGCTTTCCAACTGAGGCTGTTCGGTATGCCCGGAATGCTTTTGGTTCGCATCGGCTAATTGTTTTGCCCTGCTGTGATCAATAGCCGGAATCTGTAAATCCAGTCCTGTTTTAGCAATGTCATAGATCTCTCTATCCATCAGACGGCACATATCCTTTAACTGATTACAATAACTTACAAGAATGGCGTTGGTCCGGAGAAAGGAATCATCTCCCTTTCCTCTGGTTTTAAACCCGGGGCGTGAGCAGGAGAATCCGTACCAGGTATCTCCGTTGAGACGGGATTCTCTTAATCTTGCCCAGTCATGAAAAGGGCTGTCTGTTGCATGGGACTTGCCCGGTATATAGCTGAAATCCAAACCCGTCAGGAATATAGGCCCATCTGATATCTCTGTGGCTACATAGAGTGCTGTAACACCAACCGATCCGAGGGCCGGTATCTCTGGAGCTAGTATCCCCGCACTGTTCAGCCTGGCTATAATGGCCGCTGAGCTGAAACGGGAAGAGAAGTAAAACTGTTCTCCCTTAAACCTCCGCAGGGAAGGAGGGTAGGCTGTTAAGTCTGCAAACTGTCTGAAGGGTTTACCCGAAAGGGAGTAGAAATCCTTGAGGTTATGGAATTGAGCCTCAAGGTTGACTACCGCGTCCGGTATAATGCCGCTTCGTACCAGGGTTTGTACAGCAGTATCGACAGCAAGGATAAAAAAACGCTCTCTCCTTTCTTTTATGAGTGGGATCGTTCCTTCCAGAGACTCCCCGGCTCCTGCCAGTAGTACAGATCTGTCTGTTTTGAAGTGAGAAAGCTGTTGTCCTTCAGACCGGGAGAGGTTGGAAAAAAGATTTTTCATCCAGAGTTCTCCCAGTTTGACAGATGTCATTCTATTCTGCCAGAAATTCTGAAGATAGTGTTCCAGAGAAGAAAAAAGAGAGTCGTATTTTTCTCTGTTAAGTTGATAGCCCCCATTCATGGGAATCATGCAGCAGGACCGGTATAAAGAGCAGCTGAGGCCGTTATATATCTTGTAGAGGGATACGGGATCATCCAGTCTGAAAAACTCGCATACACCCTTTTTTTGAATATTGCTGATGTAGGAGGTCGATATGGCCATAAGCTGCTGGTCTGTTTCTACGGCAATCAGTATGGAATCTTCTGGAAGTGATTCCATCAGAGTCAGAATTCCGTATCCCAGAAGAGGGGAGGGGATAAAATAGATAGTACGCGCTTTTAAGGGAGTTTTCCCGGCCAATCTCTCAACTGAAGCGGAGGGATTGTACCGGGAATAGAGAACCTTGCCGTTATACTGAACATTCAGCTCTCCATTACGTGATGGTATCAGATCAATCTGATTATCCATGATTACGGCAGGGTCTTATCAGGATTCTGTAAAAATGCGGTTGTATGTAGAGTTGAAGTTGTCCTTCAGCTTGTCAGAAGTTGTAAATACAGCCTGAAGTTGAGTCTGTTTGTACTGATTCAGTTCGCTTTCAAGTTGTGCTTTTACATAAGCTTTATATTCTTCGGGATATTCAAATCCATCCTGCTCGTCGAGCAGAGAAAAGAGAACAACGCTTCTGTCCAGGATGACAGGATCTGTTACTTCACCACTTGTTTTAAGGGCAAATGCTTTCTGGAAGAACTCATCGCTAAAAGCGGCCGCACTCATCATGCTGTCACCTTTTTTGTTTCCGGGGCTGTTGATGATAAAAGGAATATTTCCGTATACGGGAGCAATAAATCCTGTTTCTCCATTGGCAACACCCTGCTCGGCAGCTGCCGACTGCAGATTGGACGACTGGGCAACAATGGCGAGGGCTTTTGCCTGACCTGTCAGATAATCTTCAATCACACCAAGCTCCTCCTGTTCCATATAAGAACGGATTGTTGCGATAGACTCAGCTTTGCTAAGATCCATAGTCACAGCATCAGCTGCAGACTGAAAGATATAGAAGCCTCCCTCTGTAGAAATAACACCTGATCTGGAATCTTTATTTAATGAAAAGATCTCCGTAGCCTGATCTTCGCTCAGGTAAGTAAGGAGATTGAAGTAGTAGACTTCTCCAAGAGATCCTCCGTTTTCGCCATAGGAATCCGTAGACATATTTCTTGCCAGTTCATCAAAGCTTCCGCCTGCATCCAGTTTACTCAGGATATCAAGAGCATCTTTCTCTGAACTAGAACTTATTCTATTAAGATTCATTTTATTAAAGAGTTTTGCATTGCCTCTTCCATACTCTGCTACTTTTTCTGCAGGATAGGAAGAATAGGGATAAGATGCGTATGAAAAGTTTTTCTCGGGTGATCCCATGGACATAAGAAAGTCTATTTCTTTGTCAGATCTCTGTATGTTATTCAAAGAATCCCGATAAAAGATCTGAACTCTCAGATCTTCTTCAATAGAATCTCTGATTTCTTTCATGCGTGAACCCGTAGTGTTCATATAACTTTCTTTGTTAAACTCACCGTTAACATCAAACATTCCGCCACTAACAATTGCTCTGTCTACCTTACGAGAAGAGACTCCCGCACCGGTCTGAGCAATCTCATCCAGCATGGCTGTTCTTACAATTGTCTGGTTAAAAGCTGATCTCCAGATAAGCTGACGAAGAAAATCGACATTACTGTCTGTACCAAGAGAATCTCTGTACATACCATTAATGGATTCAACCTGTTGAGAGAAATAATTTCCCTGTTCAAATGTAATCGAAGTTTTTCCGTACTTGCCGAAAACCATTGTACCACCACGGCTTCCCGCTCCGGCAAGAGCTGGTACTAAAACAAAACTGATAACTGTAATTACCAGTATGACTATTGTTCCTGCCATTAAATTATTTTGTTTTTTCTTGTGTTGTTCAGCTTTCTTATTCTGAATATCATTTAAATTAGAAAGCTTTTTTTCTTTTTTAGACATGTGACGTCCTTAGTAACATAATTTATAATGTAAAGCACCGAAAAATTACCACGAAAGGTTATACCTGTCAACTTGATGAAAAAAGAATTGTCAGGGTGTTGACATTATGATCATCCATCTGTAAAGTTCGCCATTGTACGGAGGCGTAGCGAAGCTGGTTATCGCGCCGGCCTGTCAAGCCGGAGATCGCGGGTTCGATGCCCGTCGCTTCCGCTCCATACCGGTAGCCTGTTTCACAGGTTACCGGTTTTTATATCGGGCTGTAGCGCAGGGGGAGCGCGCGTCGTTCGGGACGATGAGGTCGGAGGTTCAAATCCTCTCAGCCCGACTAATTCCTATCTGACAGTTTATTTTAAAAAAGCTTATACTATATCAAATAAAACCTGAGATGATTTGAAGTGGAATCCTGTGCGCGAATCGATGAGCGCAATTCGACACGATGTTTGCGATTGAATGGCAAGATCCTCTCAGCCACTACCATATTACAGTCAGATTTCCTCATCAAGTGTAGGTACTATACACCTGTTAAAACGAATTCATAATATATCAGAAATAACTATAAAAAATTGATTCTAATGGCCTGTATAATTATAGACAGATAGTAAATCAGGCGTTAAGAACCCAGTCATAAACAAAAGTTGAATTGCTAAAAGTATAAAAATATAAAGTTAAAAATAATTGTAAAGACTTAAGGTATGTTCAATGATTTTTTCTCCCTATGGTAATTTCCATATAAAAATTTTTGATGATGTGGTAGTGGTAACTCTCTACGGTTCTTCTGACATAAAGTTTATGAACAAGCTGATAAAGAATCTGCACAACATCTCTCAGCAATTCCGGAATAAAGATTGGGCTTTAATCTACAATGTTGTTCACTGGGATCTGATTCCCCCCTGCGTCATAGATCAGTTAGAACAAGAAAACTCTTTACATTCAGTCTCGAATGCCCCTGAATATCAGTTTTTTCTGGTCCGCAATAAGAATCAGGAATGTTATATAAGAAACTATTGTATATATAAGCCTCTTTCACCTATTTTTTATGTCGAAAACTTAAAACAAGCTATAGATTTTCTAAACAATAAAGGATTTCAGGGTTTAAAAGACCAGGCCTCCCAAGAGCTGATCTTCAGTCTGACCTTATCCAGGCCGGACTCTGCCAGATGGCAAAGTCCATGCCGCTTACCGATTCTGCAAAATGGCCCCTTTCGGCTGGCAGAATACTCATTGCCATAGAAAAACTGATAAAAGATAATCAGCAGGAATATTACGACGCATTAGCAAAATCAGATAATACTGGCTCATCAACTATTTTTATCGAGTTCATGTTAGAT
>NBMC01000029.1 GCA_002084805.1 Spirochaetaceae bacterium 4572_59
CCCTGGGCCCGCTTTATGAGCAACTTTGTTCCCCTCCGATATATTATGGAAGTATTCAGACTGGTTTACCTTAAGGGTAGCCGATTTCAGGATTTGTATAGGCAACTGGCAGCCCTGATAGGCTTTGCCCTTTTTTTCAACAGCTGGGCAGTATTGAGCTACAGGAAAACCAATTGATTCTTGATGGGCGTCCCCTGCTTATACTTCAGTCTGAAATATATCTTCCCCTACCTTATTTAGAGACCTTTTCCCCGGTAGGGGGCAGTAAAAAAGCCATGGGGATAGAACCGACTGCAAAAATACAACTGACCATATAGGTTTTTTCCAGACCTATTCTGTCCCCCAGAAATCCAACACAGAATACAATAATCGAACTGACTCCGAAATTCACGGTCATATACATACTGTTCATAAAGGCAGGCATAGAGGAGTTTGTATCCTGAACACTTGCCATCAGAACGGGGGTTGTGGACAGTATGAAAAAACCCAACACTGCCAGAAGGATAGTATTCTGAGTCAGGATAAAAAGGGCCATTGCAATAATTGATCCGGATGAAGCGATAAGCAGGGTTGTTCTTCGACCGATCCTGTCAGAAATATTACCGGACAGAAAAGCACCTAAGACTCCAAAAAATTGAAGAACAGATAATGATATCCCCGCCAGCCATAAGGAGGCCCCCTGATTAGTCAGATAAACAGGCAGAAAAAGTGTCAGAGAACTCTTCATTCCAGTTTGAAAGAGGGTAAATCCTCCGATAGTGGCAAGAAGAGCTCCATGTTCCCTCAGAAGTTCCCGGGGGTTTCCCTTCTTCTCCCGTCTTTTTTTCTCTCTATGAACATCGAGATTTTTCAATTTAAACAAAAGAACCAGAGAACAAACAAGCCCCAGGGGAATCAGTTTATAGGTTTCTTCCAAACACCACCAGGAAACAGCTCCCGTAACGAGCAAAGGCCCCAGTGTCCGGGCCAACTCACCGCCGACCATATAATAACTCATTCCCGTACCGACTCGGTCTCCCGCAGCTTCTTTAACAATGACAGGAGAGGGTACATGAAAGAATGCTGCTGAGAGTCCTGAAGTAAAGAGAAGAAGAAAGAGCATGAGGACAGAATTAGAGAGACCAATCAAACTCATGCTGACAGCCGTAACAGCGGGAGTCAGTATGACAAAGTATTTAACACCGGCACGCTCAGAGAGCAGGCCGATTAAAGGATTCAGAAGAGAGGGAATTCTCCGGATAATATCCAGAAAGGAGATGATAGACAAAGACATATTCAGCTTAATAATCAGCAGAGGCAGGAGAGGTGCCAGGAATGCTGAATAGGTATCATGCATCAGATGTGCAATAGAAAGTGTTATTACATCCGCTTTTTTAAATGTTTTACTCATAAGTTCCGCCTTGTGAGTTTCTATAATACATATATTGGCTTCTATTTCAATAAAAGCAGTAATCATTAATTTTATTAGTCATAGCTATTGAGATAATTAACTTTGTTTTGATTCCTGCATATTACCCTCAGAGAGAGTTAAAGCTCCCATTGGGCTCTTTTTCACAGAAAGAGGAGCAGGCGTCAAATAGTTCGGCCCTCCTCTCCCTCTTAATTAAAATTCTTCAAGATCATCCTTATCAGAGTCCATGACCTCATGCCGGGCAGTTATCCGGGGAGAGACACGTTTGGAAGTGACAAGATGGGGAATCTGCCTGGTTGCTGTATCAGAACTCTTTATTTGCTGATCATTCTGAAAATTAAAGAAAGATACGGTCTCCTTCAACAGAAGAGCCTGATCGGCCAGATCTTTTGATGTAAGGGAGATCTCCCCCGAGAAACTGGCGTTCTGCTGCACAACCCGGTCAAGCTGAATAATGGCTGTATTAACCTGCTTTACTCCGGAACTCTGTTCATTGCTGGCGGTACTAATTTCCCTTACCAGTTCGGAGGTTTGTTTGATTCCTTTTACAAGCTTTTCCAGCATGGCTGCAGCCTCTTCAGCACTATGACTGGTGTCCTGAGACAGATCGGTTATTTCACTGGCTGCTTCCTGACTACGCTCAGCCAGTTTGCGGACTTCCGTTGCAACAACGTTGAATCCCTTACCATGTTCCCCCGCTCTGGCTGCTTCAATCGCCGCATTTAAAGCCAACAGATTGGTATTCCGGGCAATTTCCTTAATAATATTAATCTTTTCGATAATAGATTTCATAGCCACAACCGCGTTATTTACAGCAATAGCGCTCTCTTCGGCATCTATTGCGGACTTTTCGGCTATTTTTTCTGTTTGAAGAGAGTTATGGGCATTCTGAGTAATATTGGCACCCATCTCTTCCATAGATGCAGAGACCTCTTCCGCTGCAGATGCCTGGGAGGAAGCCCCGTCAGACATCAGTGATGTATTGGAGCTCAGCTGCCGGCTACCGGCAGCTACCGAATTGGATGCCAGCATAACCTTTCCCAGAACATTAGCGATATTGCCAACCATGGTTCTCAAGGCATCTGCCAATTCCCCTACTTCATCATTCCGTTTAACATCCAGCACAGCATTCAGGTCTCCATCAGCTATGGCATTGGCAAAATCAACACTTTTTTTCAAAGCACCGATGATTCTGTTTAGAATAACAAGAAATACTCCTGTAGACATCAAAATCAGTACAACAAGTAAAATAAACACATTGATAAGAAACGTATTCAGGGATCCCAGATATTCATCCAGAGGATAGGCAACAACCATTGTATATGTGCCATCCTTTAAAAAACCTATGTATTCGTCACCGACAGCAGCATAGTTTTTCCTGTTATCCGTTCTAAAAAAATCCAGTTTATCGGGATTCTGAAATGTTTCCCCTACTTTAGCGGAATCTGTATGTCCCTGAATTAAAAAATCTTTATCCAACAGAAAGGCTGATCCTGAATGAGAAACTTGAATACCGGCTATAATACTATCTATTGAAGAGGATTCGATCACACTCTGCAGCTCTTTTGGGGTGACTCCTATCTGTACAATCCCCGGAGAATCAATCCTGCCGACTCCGATATACTGAAACAAAACCTTGTCAATTCCTCTGGTTTGAGGAGCCTGAGCTAAGGCAAAAGAGGAATCATCAAGCCCCTTGAGAAAGGGTTTGGACTGATCATGTGTCGAAAAATCAAAACCAAAGAATTCGGGGGTATTTCCCCAGTGGATAACACCGTTTTCATCAACCACATGGATTTCATCCACAGCAATAGATAGGGCCAGTTTCTGCATATTTTCTGTTTCGAGCATTTCAGGATTACTATTTATGATCTCTGCGACAGACCGTGCTATACGGATATAATTCTGGTTCAATACCCCTTCTAAAATTTGGATGGAGGAACTGGAACTTTTTATATAAGAGCTCATTTCCGACAGCTGTTCTTCTGCTGTAAGCTGCATAAGTTCGTAGGCTGCTTTTTTCTGCAGCTGATAAGAATAGGCGGAAATAATAATAAGAGACAGTGTCAGGATGGCAGCCATGGGAAACAGGATTTCCCCTTTTACCTTTAATTTCATATAATAACTCCGTTTACTTATTTTTTCTTTAAGTTCACTAATATACAAAAAAAGATACTCATGACTCAAAATTCACATACCGAAACATCTAGAAAAAAGTTCGGAAAATATGCTTGAAATTTCTAGTAAAATATTAGTATTTACTTACAATATATAGACATAAACTAGTTTACTTTGTATGATAAAGCTGTCACAAAAAAACACAAAGCAAAGAGATTATGCCTAACATGTTGATGAGCTTACCACCAATACCGAGAATATATCAAGTCACATCAAACACTTTTACCGCAAGGACAGAAAAACAATAAGGACTTTCATTGACAAGGAGGATTAGAATAAACCCAAGGTTTCCATAAGAACTGCGAGCAACTTTGCCAAACTTGATCTGTATAAATTTGAGATAGACAGTTGGCTCACAGATGATAAAAAAGCAAAGAGGAAGCAACGGCATACTGCAATGAAAAAGAGTTCATAGTTAATATTGCGTCCCCTTTTTTTCTCTTTTTCTTTTATTCATTTTTTTCTTTATGGGTCAGTACCCATAATTCAACTTTCTCATTGCTTCTGGAATCTGTTCGTTTAGTTTTTTTTGATGATTTTTTGACACTCCTCTGCAGTTGCTGTTCTTTTGAGAAGCGCTTATTCTTTTCAAGTTCTTCTCTTATGGGATGAAGCTTATTTTCTCCTATGACCTGAGCCAGATTAGAAAATATCAGAACCAGTTTTCCTTTGGGAGCGAGATGCTTTTCAGCCTGTTCAAAAAATCTGGGAAATAGATCTTCTTCATAATATATGGCTTTATCAATACCCTCTTCCAACTTATGTTTTGCAATTAGCCAGGGAGGATTAAAGACAATAAGATCCGCCTGGAAGTCACAATCCGTAAAGAGATCCCCATAACTGAGAGTTATTTTGTCATTGATTCCCAGCCGGACGCTTTCCTGAGAGACTCCGATAATGGCATTTTTATTTGTGTCGGAAGCAAAGACATTCAAAAACCCGCTTTGAATTAGCTGGAATGATATAACACCACTGCCTACGCCGATATCAATGGCCTTTTTTCTGTCGCCTTTGTATGTTTTCAACCATTTATCGAAGAGGACTAAATGATCGAATCGGGTTGGAAAATAGGTACCGTAGAATGGGTGGAGTGATAAGTGTAAGATATCTATGACAATCCCCTTTTGATACCACTGCCATGAGCTGTTCAATCCCTGAACCTCAGGAAAGGATATATAAAAATCTGATACGTCAGGATATAAGTTTTTTAACCAGCCGATATCAGGAGATTTCCGGACAACTAGTTCATTATCTTCGACTTTCAATAATAATCGATGCGATGCTTCTCTAAAAGCAGAACGGTAATCTCGTTGTCCCTGAAAACTTTTTTCCTTATATCTGAGTTGAAGATTTCGTTTCAGTTCTGACAGAACCTGCAATCCATTGCTATAAAATTCTTCCACAAGAACATACTTACCCGCTAACATCTCGACCACGGTTTCCTGGGTATTCATTTTACGGTAAAAGCTTATGGCTTCAATCTCTGACGTTATTATATTAGGTCTATCAGGTCTAATAGACGGTAAATTATCAATCATTAAATCATCCTTTCATTCCATCTGCACTTTGTCTCGATCACCATACTACAGAATGGAAATCTGCTTCTATATAATGGTAAAAGAATAAGTCTATCATATAATGACCCGATATATTAAAAAAGGCTGTATCAACGAATGATACAGCCGGATCTATTCTCTGTGCAGGAGTTTTAGAAAAAAATTAAACGGAAGTACCCCCCCCGCGTCAAGAACTATTTCATACTTTTTCCGTAGTAGGCGGCTTCATAGATGGCTTTTACGTCTTCTACAGTGGGAGCTCCTGGATTCGTAAGAGTACAGGGATCTGCAAGAGCATTGACGCTCATTTGGTCCAGCACTTTCACAAACTTGGCTTCACTGAAGTCCACTTCATCACAATCTTTAAAGGTGGCGGGAATATTGAGCTTTTTATTCAGTTCTCTTACAGCTTCGGCCAGGTCTTTGATTCCGAGGACTTTTCCAACCATGGCGTATTTATCATAGGGCATCAGAATCGCATTGGAGAGACCATGCGTAACTCCAAACTCTCCACCAATTATATGAGCTAGAGAATGAATCAGCCCCGGGCTTCCTGGATCGAATGGACAACTTTCAGGAAGATATGATCGATTTTCTTCGCAGGGTAATTCAGGCAATCGCTGTACCTGGAAATGTTGTTATTCTGGGACGCGGCAGTTTTGCGGTTTTTCCAGACTATTCAGATGTCCTGAATATCAAGCTCTGAGCTCTCCTGGAAGAAAGAGTTAACCGTTTTATGAAAGAGAAGAACAGATCCTGGGAACCTGAGTTTTATTGTTTTTCAATAGGAAGGCGGATCTCAAAACAGGCCCCTCCCAGGTCGGAGTCTAAACAGGAGACAGTCCCATTGTGTAGTTCTACCATAAATTTAACAGAAGCCAGGCCAATACCCATTCCCCGGGTATTGCGTCCTTTGTCTTTACGGTAGAAAAGATCAAAGATTCTCTCTTTATTATCCTCTTTCACTCCCGAACCGCTGTCTTCCATGCGCAGTATAAGAGATTTCACATCACGATCATAATTGCCGGAAAAGTAGATAGTATCAATATCATCCGTATAGCGGCAGGCGTTGTCAAACAAATTTATCACAGCCCTTGTCAGTTTCTTTTCAAATCCTGAAAGAGTAATGTCATCCGGAATTCCATCAGTTTTATATAAGTAATTCCTTTTAAGCAGTTGCGACTCTTCATGAAAGTACAGGTTGAGATCTGTCAGCCAGTTTACCACGGAGAAGGTTTCCCCATTTGAATTGCAGTTCCCTGAAACAATTTTTGAAAACTCCAGCATTTCATTAATCCGGTCATCCAGAAGATTTGTCTTATTCAAAAGAATTTGAGTTATTGGCATAGCTTCAGCAGGATCGATCACTCCATCCAGAAAGGCCTCCAGATACCCGCGGATGGAAGTCAGAGGAGTTTTCAGATCATGAGTAATTGACATGATAACAAGGATCCCCTGCTTCCGTTGCTGATTCATATCCTGACGCATCTGTTCAAAAGCCACAAAGACATCACTCAACTCATTCTCTCCCCGGGGAAGCAAAGGAGTATCAAAATCCAGCTCTCTCAACCTGTTGATAGCGCCTATCAGCTCACTGATATTTCTCTTCAGATTTAACAGGATCCCTGTCCCCAGAAGAACCAGAAGAGAGACAACCAGAAAAAGATTAATCAGATAACGTGGATTCTGCAAAACTCTGAGGGCAGCGGGAAGTTCATTATAATTGTATAAACAGACGCCTTTCTGCCCCTTGTAATTAAATGATATAATATTTATTGCAGAGGGCATATTGGCGATCATTTCAGAGAAAAAAGTCTTAAGGGGATCCGATGCTTCGGGATTTATCATCTTATTCATAAGATCTACCGTCGATGTATCAGGATAGTAGATTGTACCGTCCTCAAGAGCAACCAGATTGATCCATCCGTCAAGCTGAATTTCTTCATTATTTTTATCATTAAGTACTTTTAATAACGGTTCAACAATAAAACGCTTGGCCTGAAGTCCCTCCACGTTCACATCACACTGCAGAAACCATATCTGAACAAAAAGAGTTAGCATAAGAATTATAAGGTTTAAGGGGAGGAGCAAATTAAGAATAATCATCCGCCAGCTCAGTCGGGACTTACTTTTCTTCATGAGACGTTATCTTCCTGAAAATAGTAACCAAAACCATAGCGGGTCTTAATAAAGCGGGGAAGGGAGGAATCCTCACCCAGTTTTTTCCGGAGCCTTCTGATATGAACGGATACGGTACTCAGATCACCGAAATTATTTCCCCATATTTTTTTATACAGCTCTTCCTGAGAAAAAGCCTTTCCTGGATTTAGCACAAGAAAAATAAGAAGATCCATCTCCCGGGGAGAAAGATTTATATTCTTTCCATCATGGCTCAGGATCTGTTTATTACTGTCCAGTTTAAATTTTCCAAAAGAAAAAACATGGTCAGCCTCGTTTCCAGAATCCTCCTTTCTACGCAGATGAGCCCTGATTCTGGCAGTGAGAACACTGGGACTGAAAGGCTTGGTAACATAATCATCCGCTCCCGTTCCAAAACCTAGAATCATATCCACATCCTCCTGCCGGGCAGACACAATGATTACAGGAATCTGGCTTTTTTGACGGATTTTTCGAAGGGTTTCAAATCCATCCATTCCCGGAAGGTTGATATCCAGAACAATCAAGTCAAAAACCTGCTCTGATACAGCGTCCAGCCCCTTCTCTCCAGTATCACACCATAACGTTTCAACCCCATCTTTTTTAAGATAAAGAATCATTATATCTGCAATATCTTTTTCATCTTCAACAATCAGAATTTTTGCTTTCAATTTATTAACCTCAGAGTCTCCCTGTTTCTCATTATACACGAAAGTTCTTCTATACTGCATGATTTTTTCACAAGAGCTGCAAAGTCTCCATGAACCATATAAGAACAAATCTGAACAGCTTGTTCAGATTTGTTCCCCCCCCGTTAATACCCCTCTAGCTGAGAATTCATTATCTTTATACTAAATCACGGGAAAAGAAACATTCCTGCTTATGATTTATACATTTAAGCAATAAGAATCCGGTGCGGCCATAGGGCCGGGTTCTTATTCATAATCAAATATTGAGAATAAAAAGGAGTTGCAACCATGAAAAATATGATGTCGATTTTAGTAATACTAATGATAATAATGGTATCATCCTGTCAGAAAGAAGATCAGACTGCCTTAAAAAATATGGAAGAGATTTATAGAGAACAGGGGATTCCCGTAAAAACCCGGACTATTGAAGAACAGGATTTCTCTACCTATCTGACCTTTACCTCTTCCCTGAAAGGTTTGAAAGAATCGACAGGTTCATCCTCTGTGTCCGATACTGTAGAGGAAATACTTGTAAATGTAGGAGACTTTGTAGAAAAAGACCAGGCTGTTATTCGTTTTCCAAAGGATAATCCAGCCCTGAGTTATTATCAGGCCAAAGCAGCCTATGAGTCTGCAGACAAAGGATTCAGAAGAATCAAAAGTCTCTATGAAAGCAACGGGGTATCCCGTCAAACTTATGACGACACAAAAACCCAGTATGATGTACAGAAAGCCAACTGGAAAACGGTCAATGACATGGTAGAGGTTAAGGCTCCTATCTCAGGTTATATTACTCGTCTAAATGTAGTGACATCTGACAATGTTCATCCCGGAGACGGTCTTTTTACCGTTTCCAACTATGATGAACTGACCACAATAGTCTGGGTGGCAGACCATGAAATTCGTCAAATACAGAAAGATCAGAGAGCAACGGCCCAATGGGAGGGAATTGATCTCAGTGGAGTTGTGTCCCAGGTTGACTTATCCATGGATGCCAAGAGAAAAGCTTTTGCTGTCCATGTGAATTTCAGTAATGCGGAACATGCGGTTCCCAGTGGAGTAACCGCTGATATCAATATTGAAACTGAACTTGTAGAAAATGCCATAGTTGTTCACAGAAACGAAATTCTGAAAAACCAGAATGAATGGTATGTGTTTGTAAACAAAGATGGCCATGCAGAAAAACAGATTATCCAGACCGGTAAACAGCAGGGTATGTATTACCACGTACTAACGGGCCTTCAGTCGGATGATAAGCTGATTACTCATGGTGTTTCACTGGTAAAAGATCAGGCTCCCCTATTCATTGTTGAAGAAGCTTCGGCTGTTCTTGTCAAAAAAGACTGAATCCAGTTATTTAATAACAATCCGGCAGATTTCCTGCTAGGTCAATAACAATTACACAGGAGAATAATTCGTGTTTTTAGCAGATATATCTATAAGGCGTCCCGTCATGATCTCTATGGTCATGGTGGCACTGCTCCTATTCGGAATTCTGGGATATTTAAACCTTCCCCTCAATCAAATGCCTGATGCGGAAATACCCTACGTTACAATACAAACGATCTATGCAGGAGCAGCCCCGGAACAGATCGAAAACCTCATTACCAAGAAGATTGAAGATGAGATCAGCTCTATCAGCCTCTTAAAGAATACTACATCTTATAGTATGAACAGTGCTTCCATCATGATACTGGAATTTAATCTTGATAAGGATGCTGATATTGCCCTACAGGATACGAAAGAGAAAGTAGATGCAATACTCAATGATCTTCCCGAAGAAGCGAATGAACCGGTTATTCAGAAAATTGATATTTCCGCTTCTCCCATTATTGAGATTCTTATCAGCGGTGATATTGAATCCACAGAACTCTACTACCTGGCAAATGATGAGGTAAAGGATAAGCTGGCCCAGATACAGGGCGTGGGAGAAGTAAACATTACGGGAGGATTCCAACGCGAAATCCGGGTTGAATTCGACAACCGGACTGTCTACGAAAATTCCCTGAACCTGACTCAGATTTCTGGAATACTGGCAGCAGCCAACATGGATATGCCCGGTGGGAATATTCAGAACCGGCAGCAAGACTATTCAGTCAATCTGGAGGGAGAGTTTGAAAGCAGCAAAGAGCTTGAAAATCTGCAAATCCCTACTGCCACAGGATTGAGGAAACTGGGACAGTTAGCCAATATTGAAGCTGTTTCAGAAGATGTGCGCCAGAGGGTTAGCTACTTCAATGCAGCAGAAAACAGAACAGAAGACAATACTGTCCTTCTCAGCATTATTAAATCTTCCGAAGGAAACCCCGTAGAAGTAGCAGAACAGGTCAGAGCCATCCTGACGGAACTGAGAGAGACTCTTCCGGAAAGCGTCAGACTGGATATAACCCTGGACGACTCCGATTATATTCAGGATACGGTAAACGACACTCTGAGTAATATCCTACTGGGTATTCTTTTTACTGCAGCCATCCTGCTCTTTTTTCTGCATGATTTACGCTCTACTCTGATCGTTGCCCTTTCCATGCCTCTTTCCATTATTCCCACCTTTATGATTCTGAATCAGATGGGTATAACTTTGAATACAATGAGTTTAATGGGATTATCCACTTCGGTAGGTGTTCTGGTAATGAACTCGGTAATTATTCTGGAAAATATTTTCCGCCATAAGGATATGGGACACAACAGAAAAGTGGCCGCGTCCAAAGGTACGGCAGAGGTTACGGTTTCTGTTATTGCCTCTGCAGGTACGAATATTGCTGTATTCCTTCCTCTGGGAACCATGGGCGGTATTGCCGGTATATATATCAGAGACTTTGCTCTGACCGTTGTTATTGCGACTCTTTTTTCACTTCTCATATCTTTTACATTAACTCCCATGATGGCCTCTCTGATTCTGCCGGATGAGAGTAAAAAGAAATTGAAAATATCACAGAAAATTGAAGATATGTTTAAAAGTATGGAAAAAGGCTATGCCTTTGCTCTGGAAAAGATTCTGCACAACCGGTTCAGAAGCATTCTGGTTATTCTGGGAACAGTATTTCTGTTTCTCGCCTCAATGGCAGCATTTTCAAAGATTCCCTTTGAGTTTACCCCCGCAATGGATACGGGAGAGATCAGCATTGAAGTGGAACTTCCCGAAGATGCCGGACTGGAACAAACCGCTGAACTTGTTTCCATTATAGAAGAGAGGGTCGGGTCATTTGTTGAAGTGGAACAGATCGTAAGCAACCTGGGAACCATTTCCTCACTGGATTCAGATACCTATCTGGCCAGTCTGTCTATCAGTCTTGTGGATACGGCAGACAGAGCCGAAAGCAACAGCGTCATAGCCAGTCGCATGGGTATGACGCTGAGTGATATACCGGGAGCGATTATACGTGTGAAACCTTTAACGGGAGGTGCAGGTGCCGGTGGCGCTCCGGTCCTCTTCTACCTTCAGGGAAACAATAAGGAAGAACTGAAAAAATATTCGAATCTTCTGCAGAAATCTATGGCTCAAATCCCAGGAACAACCGGTATTCATTCTTCGATGAAACCGGGAAAACCTGAAATAACCCTCAATCCGGACAGGCAGAAACTTATAGATATGGGTGTTACAATCCAGGATCTTGCCCTGAGCATGAGAAGCGCCGTTGACGGAATGGTTACCACCGAACTCAAGATTGACGGCCGGGAATATGATATCCGGGTAACCCTGGCTGACACGGAAGTTTCCAGCTATGAGAGTATCCGGAATATTCCGGTCAGCACAAGAAACGGAATCTATCCCCTCTCCTACTTTGCAAAGATAGAAGTGGTGGATGGAATCAGCAAGCTCCTCCGAATCAATAAAAAGAGCTCTATAAAGATCGAGTCCAATCTTCAACCGGGAGTACCTCTGGGAACAGTCACAGCCGCAATTGAAGCCTCTGCAGCAGAGATGCTTCCGGAAGGAATCAGTATAAAATGGGGCGGTGATGCGGAAATGATGAAGGACACCATGAAAAACATGCTCTTTGCCTTCCTCATCGCCATCGTTCTAACCTATATGCTTCTGGCAGCGATCCTGGAAAAGATAGGACAGCCTCTGCTGATTCTTTCCACAATTCCCCTCTCTCTGATCGGGGTGGTCATCCTTTTTTTGATCACCGGATACAACATGAACATGGTTTCCATGATGGCCATTATTATGCTGGTCGGAATGGTAGTAAACAATGCCATCCTTATTCTGGAATACTCCAACCAGATGGTCAGCCAGGGTATGGATACCCAATCAGCCCTGCTGAAAGCCTGTCCGACAAAACTGCAGCCTATACTGATGGGTAATATTGCAACCATTCTCGGAATGCTTCCCATGGCAATGGGAATCGGTGACGCCGGAGCAGAGATGAGGCAGCCCATGGGAGTCGTCAGCATCGGAGGGATTCTGGCATCCACCATTCTGACACTCTTCTTTATTCCCGCCCTGGAAAACGCTCTGGTATCGGGTAAAGAGAAAAAAAAGAAAGCTATAATAACGGAAAAAGAGGTTATAAACGTATGAAAAATAGAATATTAACACTCTGTTTTACAGGCTTGTCCCTCCTGAGTCTAGGGGCTCAGGATTTGGATCTGTCCAGCTATCTGGAGCTGGTCGAAAAGAACAGTAAAGATCTGTATTCAGCGGATATTGATCAAAAAATTGCGACGGCTCAGGAAAAACTGGCCCGTTCTCAGACCAGACCCATGATTTCAGCCAGTGCCGGATATACCAGGAATTTTCTGGATATAACAATGCCTGCAGCAGCCTATGTCACTCCGAATACTGGAACTCCGGGCATGTATGACATTAACTATGTGGATGTTCCAGCCAACCGCAACAATGATTTTGAATATTCTGTGGGAGCACAGCAGCTTCTCTTTGATATGAAAATATTCAGGGCCCTGGAAGCCAGCGCAAGATATAAGGATTTGACAGGCACAATTTATGAAGCAAACAGACAGGGGATTCTAACTGCTGCCAAAAGGGTCTACTATCAGACAATACTTCTAAAAGAAGTCTATCAGGTCAAGAAGGAGACCGAGCAGAATGCCTATGATACCTATCTTGATATCCAGAAAAAATATGATAACGAGTTAGCATCAGAACTGGATGTTCTGCAAGCCGAAGTCAACTGGCAGATAAACATCCCAGAAACAACCACTGCTGCAAGAAACAGAGACCTGGCGCTGAATAATCTGAAACATCTGGCTGGAATTGACCTGGACAACAAAGTAAGTCTTACCGGGTCTCTGACATTCATTCCTGTTTCCCCTGAAGACGAGGAACTGGGTACCATTATGAGTGCCCGTCCCGATTACCAGGCGATACAGGGTCAGATAGCCCTGCAGGAAATCAATGTCTCCGCCACAAGAGCAGAGTTTTACCCCACTCTCTCCGCAAGCTTCGGATACGGATGGAAGACAAGCAGTGATGATTTTGAACTTAAAGACGGAACAGATGGTATGACAGCCGGACTGACCCTGACAATACCCATTTTCTACGGGGGTAGCCGCTTTGCCAAAATGGATGATGCCCGGCTTGATCTGGAGAAATCCCGTGTAAGCCTTTTGAAAAAACAGGATGATATCCGTACGGAAATCATCAATCTGCAGCTTTTGCTTGATGAAGCGTCTTCCCGGATTGTATCGGCTGAAACAACCCTGAAAACAGCAAAAAAAGCCTATAGCATAATGGAAGTCTCTTCCCGCAATGGAATGGCAACCCAGCTGGACATGAAAGATGCCCGATTAAATCTTTCCAGCGCCCTGCTGAACTTCTATGCTGCCAGCTATGATTATCTGGATGCCTATTTTCAATGGCAGCAGGCTACAGGAGAGGGAGACAAACTACCCTTTTGATATTTTTGATACTATAAAAGATAAAAGGACTTGAATCCACGAGGATATCAAGTCCTTTTTTATAATCAGACCGGGGGAGAAAAAGTAGGCCAAACGCAATAAAGAACTTTAGAAAAATAGACGGTCAATCTCTTTTTTGTAAATCTCTGTAATAACATGACGTTTCAAATCCTGCTTACCCGACAGCTCCCTGCCTACTTCAAAAGACTTTCTCAGGATTTCAAACTTATAGATCCTTTCAAAACTCCTGAAACCATTTTTTGCATTGATCAGCCGGTTTACTTCCCCACTCATCAACTCCAGAATAGCATAAACATCCTTCAGATGGATGCGGTTCTCATAAGGGAGATTATTCTCTTTGGCAAATATCTCCAAAGCATCATAGTCGGGGATAATCAGAGCAGAAAGATATTTCTGATCCTGTCCGACAATCACAGCCTGTTCAATATAGGGAGATTCCGCCAGCTTCTGTTCCATGGGAACAGGTTCGATATTCTCCCCCCCCAAAAGGACAATGGTGTCCTTCTTACGACCGATTATCTTCAACTCCCCGTTTATGGTCATAATGCCCAGGTCGCCGGAGTTCAGCCAGCCGTTTTTATCAATCATCTTATCTGTTGCCGCAGGTTTTCTAAAATAGCCCTTCATCACCTGGGGACCTCTGAGCATAACCACACCTTTTTTTCCTGCAGGCAGAGTTTCCCCCTTCTCAGCTGCAATTTTAATTTCAGTCCCATGGGGAAAAGCTTTGCCCACAACGCCCATAACAGGGTGCTGCTGAGAACTGAAGGCCACAACCGGAGCGGTCTCGGTCAATCCGTAGCCCTCAAGGATCTGAATCCCGATGGCTTTAAAAAATTTATACAGACGGGGAGGCAGAGCACCGCCACCGGAAATTCCCGCCTTGAAGCGTGTTCCCACCTTTTCCTGAACTTTACTGAAGATAAGTCTGTTACCAAGCATACGCAGAGGATAGAGCAGAAGCCAGGGGATGGGATAGAGAATATAGTAGGGCAGAGCAAAGCGTTTTCTGAAATCTGCAACCTGCCCCAGCATACGATTCTGCATGGCCTGATGGGCTGAGGCAACAGCCATAAAAAAACGATACATACCCCAGGCAAGCGCACCTTTTGATTTAATATTCCGGGAAACTCCGGACTCTATGGCCGACCAAATACGGGGAACAGAAGCCATCCACTGGGGGTTAAGGGTCTGCAGATCCATAAGCATGATTTTTCCAATGGGTTTGGAATAGGCAATCGTATTGGTCGCACCAATGGCAATATACTGGATAACCCTCTCAAAGGAGTGCCACACTGGCAGTACACTCAACCAGATATCCCCTTTTTCCAGCCTGGCAACATCATGAATATGCCTGACCTGGCAGAGAAAATTCTCATGGCTCAGCATGACCCCTTTCGGTTCACCTGTTGTTCCGGAAGTATAGATCAGGGTTGCCAGATCCTCCCCATCCCCTTTAGCAATTTCCTCTCTCAGGAAATCGTCGGGAAGAGAAGAGAAGCCCTCATCCAGGAGAGTTTCAAAGGAAAGGACCTCCCAGGGAGAATCGGGAACTTCTCCGGGCATATCAATGAGAATGACTTTTTTCAGCTCAGGAAGTTTGACAGCATAAGTCAGGATTTTTTCCATTTGCGCCGTATTTTCAAGGATCGCCACAGGACATTCGGAAAATCCCAGGATATACTCCAGCTCCTGAGCCATGGTATCGCATCCCCGGGGAACATCCACCGCGCCAAGGGACAGAAGAGCCAGATCCAAAGCCAGCCACTCCTTCCGGTTATCGCAGATCAGACCGATGCGATGCCCCTTCCCGATACCGGTATTTGAAAGGCTCCAGGCTAGAGCGCCTACGATCTGATAGAGATCATTATAGGAAACGGGCTGAAAATGGTTATCATCCCCTCCCCGGCTGTATTGACTGATGACATCAGGATTTTGATCTGCTACGTCCTGGAATAATAAGGGTATGGTCATAAAACGCTCCTTATATTGACATTTTAGCACATTATGTCAATATAATCCACTTTTTTTCATATCTACATGTGTTCGGATTTTTTTCTATAATGTGATAAGATAAGAGTGCATATACTGATAAAAAGAGGCCCCTATGTTTAATCGTAAGACAGTTATAGTGATAATTTCAATTATTTCCTTCATTCTACTGTCTGGTGGGATTATTTTGACTCTGAACCGGAAAGAACTGCTACTGATACAAGCCCCTGTTCTATTTCATGAAGCAGCCTATATCAGCTATATCAGTGGAGAATCCTATATTCGTCTACCCGGAACTGATAAGTGGAATGAGCCGGAGCTAGGCCAGAAACTGTCTCCGGAAACCGGTCTTAAAACCATGGCCGACGGAGAAATGGATATTCGGATTACATCAGAAACCCTTCTCAGAATAGATAATAACAGTCTTTTGGTTCTCAGCGAGTCCACCCTGAAGAATCTTAGCATTACTCTTAAAGAAGGCCGGCTGTTCGGCCGCTTTCACAGGATGTTTTCCAATCAGAAGCTGCAGGTTTCTACAGATGAAATAATTGCGGGAATACGGGGGACTGATCTGGTTTTTGAAGCGCGTAAAGGTGAGACCACTGTTTATGCCCTTTCCGGGATTACTGAAGTGTACAACCCCGACTTCCCCGAGAGCAGACTCCTCCTCTCATTTCAGAAAAAAACACGGATAAAAAAAGAAGCAACTCCTTCCCAGCCGGAAGCTATGAGCAGCCGGGAGATTCAGGAATTCCAGGAAGTACTGAATGCCATTCACAATAAGAAGGTTCTACTGGTCACAAGGGCCATACAGTTCAAGGCTGATACGGATATAATTCTGGAGAGCTCTCTGCCAATCCTGGAAAATCTGTACAAGCAGATTGCCAGAACAAAGTATAGCCTGGAAATTACCGGTCATACTGCAGATATAGGCAGTGCCAACGCCCAGTATGAGTTATCCCTCAAAAGATCCAGGGCGGTAAAGGACTACTTTGTTGAAAAAGGGATCAGCCACAAGAGGTTCAGAGTCAGTGGCTACGGGGGATCGAGACCCGTCTCCGACAATCTGACAGAAGAGGGACGGGCCCGAAACAGAAGGGTTGAATTCCTCATTATTGAATAGATCCTCCAGCGAGAAGGATTCCTCTGTCATGGAGAGTTCTAAGAGGATTCAACGCCGCTTCTCTCTCTCCCAATATCTCCCGCAGATAGGACGATGGCTCCTGAGGCCAGTTCAGGAAAAAGGGCTGCAGAGGGATCTGAATCCCATTGCGGGCACAGAGATCCATCCCTTCATCCGTAGGCAGGCAGGCATGAATAACACCATGCCGGTGATCCTCCCGGGGACAATCAAGCAGGGCGGCATCCATGGAACCGAAACAGCCGGCCAGAGCCGTGGCAAAACATCCGCCGATACGGGGCAGCTTCCGCTTGAGAACTTTGGAAGTATTCATTGTCTGAAAGAAAACCCTCGTCTGAAATCCGCTGCGGCCCCCCCTGGAAAGCCAGCGAACAAGATCCACATCCAGATTTCTGGGGAATCCCACACTCTCTGCCGTATGGATCATCCCGAATCCCCGGCTGCTTATAGTATCATAGGCGTCCAGCATATTCTTAATCAGCTTAAGGGGAGATATGGATCCGGTAACATAGTCCGTTATGGCAAAAAATGCTTCCTGCTGCATCTCTCCACTTTCTGCATCATAACCTCTCATCCCCCTGATTTCGCCGGGCAGCATTTTAAGGAGAATGGAATTCACAACACAGGCATGCCCGTCATACTTCACCATAAAAAGGGGAGAGTCCGGAAGAACCCCATCCAGCTCAGAGCGACTCACCATCCGTCCTTTTCATATCTCAACCCTAAAGACCCGCCAGGAGGATGTCAATATTAAAAATGACATAAAAAAACCGGAAAGCCTGAGCCTTCCGGTTTTATTAACATATTTAACTATGCTTTGTTCTTTACTTATTTAGCAGCAAGAACCTGAGCCAGCTCAGCCATTCTGGTTGAGTAACCCATTTCATTGTCGTAGAAAGAAGTCATTTTAACGAGAGTGTTCTCTCCGGCTTCGGTAATACGAGTGTTTCCGGGGATGTACATAGAAGACCAACCTTCACCAACACAGTCTCTGGAACATTCGTAGTAGTCACTTACGTCCAGTACTTTACCCATGAGAGAGCTTGCATTGATCTTAGCCGCATTTTCACTAACTTTAGCGTTAATCTCTTCAACAGTATGTTTTCCTTCGATCAGGTATACAACTTCAACAACAGAACCGGTATCGGTAGGGACACGCAGAGCAGTTCCGTTCAGTTTACCGTTCAGGTGAGGAAGAACCTTACCTACAGCAATAGCAGCACCGGTAGAAGCGGGAATAATGTTGTTCCCGGTTGCTCTGTTTTTACCACCACCAAAGAAGTCCTGTACTCTCTGAGTAGCAGTTGCGGCATGAGTGGTACACATCAGACCGGTGATTACTTTGAAAGAATCGTCAACAGCTTTTGTCAGGGGTGCCAGACAGTTGGTTGTACAGGAAGCGTTAGAAACGATTTTATCACCAGCAGTAAGAGTCTCATGATTAACACCGATTACAACGGTTTTAGTATCATCTTTACAGGGTGCAGAAATAATAACTTTTTTGGCACCTGCATTGATATGAGCCTGAGCTTTTTCGGTAGAAAGGTAGAAACCGGTACATTCCAGAACGACATCTACATTATGTTTTGCCCAGGGGATCTTGTTGGCATCTTTTTCAGCATATACGGTTACTTTATGTTCACCAATCTGAATTTCATTATCACTAAGCAGTTTTACGTCAACAGGGAATTTTCCGTGGATTGAATCTTTAGGAAGACCTTCAGCAATTTCTTTAGCAGAAACCAGGTCATTACCTGCAACAATTTCAATCTGGTCGTTAAGCTCAGAAGTAATAACGCGCATTACGTTTTTTCCGATTCGACCCATTCCGTTGAATCCGACTCTAATTTTACCCATTTGTATCCTCCGTGGATTAAATACTAATTTATCTATTTGTTCTACTAGTATAGTGATAAGTCTATATTATGGCAAGCTGTCTGAAAGAGGCTTTCTCAGGAATCAGCTGATATTTGAGATTTTCCTTGACAGGATGTACTTTCCATGAGGTTAATCCACTGCAAACTGTAGTTCGAGAATCCAAGTTCCTGAATGGGAGTAAAAGAAACAACCAAAGGTAAAGATGCTGAGAAAAATTAAGGATGGGATTCTATATACCTATCAACATTCTGCTGAGTCGTGACAAGGGCATTCAGTTTGATTTCAACAGGAAGCTCTTTCCCTGAGAGAATATCTATAACGGATTTGTATGCCAACTGCCCCATATACTGCGTTTGTTGTGTGCAGGTAGCATCAAAAACACCTTTTTTCAGTTCTTTCAGAGCATGAACATCTCCATCAAAACCAACACACCATATTTTATGGTTGGAACCGGATTCACGGATAGCTTTTGAGGCTCCCAGGGCCATTGAATCACTCTGAGCAAAGATAACTGTAATGGAGGGATGTTCATTCAGCATTTTCTTTGCTATTTCATACGCCTTATGTTCATACCAGTCAGCAGATTGCTCTGCCACAACCTTCATCCCGGGAGCTTCTGCCATTGCCATTGCCCAACCTTTTGAACGATCAACTTCCGGTGTCGTTCCCAATTGGCCATGAATAATGGCAACATCCGCAATCCCGCCGGTCTGTTCAATAACCCACATTCCCAAGTTATAAACGGAACTGATACTGTTACTGGCAATAAAAGTATCTCCCCGGAAGTCAAGAGGGAACCTGTCGACACAGATAACAGGGATTCCCTTATTCCTGCATAATTTCACAGGGACACTGGCTGCCGAAGCACCGGCAGGGATATAGATGAGTGCATCCATATCCTTTTTAATCAGATTCTGAATCTGATTAACCTGTTTCACACCATCGTTTCCGGCCTCTACCACCAGAACCCTTGCTCCATCCTTATCTGCCAGATCAACCACAGAATTGCTGATTTGCACAAAAAAATCAGCTTCCAGATTGGGTACAGCAACCCCTATAATCAGAGGATCATCCTTTTCACAGGAAAAAAAAGAAAATGGAAGAACAAAAAGAAAAAGAAAGAAACCGTTGCGAATTCGTGCCATAAATTCTTTCATAATAATTTTTGTCACACCTCAATATTTAGTCTAGTATGGCCCATCCAATAAATCAACTTTTCAAGACAGAAGCCACAACCGAAAGCAGTTTTTCTGCCGTATAGGGTTTCTTTACAATTCCTTTGAAACCATATTTATCATAATTAGCCAGAACAGGATCCTCTGCATACCCGCTGGAAACAATAGCTTTGATCCCGGGATCCAGAGTCAGGAGATTTTTCAGAATTTCGACTCCTCCCGCCCCTCCCGGAATAGTCAGATCAAGTATAACCGCATCATATCCCATGGACTGCGCCATCGCCTCCCCGTATAGAGCAACGGCATCTCTACCATTGTCTGCTGTATCAACCTGATAGCCCCCGCTTTTCAGAATGTATTCAAGAAGTATGAGAATAGTCTTCTCATTATCAACAACAAGAATACGGGAGAACGTATGATCCCTGAAATCGGGTGGGATTTTCCTCTCTACCTTTTTATGGATGGCCTGATCTTTTGCGGGTAAGAACAGAGAGAACTCCGTTCCCTGTCCCGGCTTCGATGAAAGTGTAATTAAACCATGATGCCGTTTCACAATTGAAAAAACCGTTGCCAACCCTAAACCATTCCCTTTACTTTTGGTTGTAAAATAAGGATCAAAGACTTTCTGCTGCAAGTCATTTGGAATTCCTGGACCGTTGTCACGGAATAGAACATGAAGGAATTTACCTGATTCCAACTTTTTCATTCCACCTCTGCTGTTATCAAAGTTTTGTACGGAAACCGAGAGGGTTCCTCCATTCGGCATAGCTTGTACAGCATTAATTGTTAAATTGGAAAATACCTGCTGTATCTGAACTTTATCAATCACAGCTGTCCATAAATCCGTATCGTTCTGATATTCAAGATTTACGGAACTTCCTGAAAGATCGAAAACAATCACTTCTTTTAGAAGATATTCCAGGCTGACATCCCCAAGGAGAGGTTCACCCCCCTTGGCAAAGGTCAGCAGTTTCCCGGAGAGACTGGTAGCCCTGTCCATATTTACTTTTGCCTTTTTCAAAAGCAGAGAGGCAGGATGATCATCAGCCAGGTTCATTTCAGCCAGTTCAACATATCCGAAAACACCGGTCATTATATTATTAAAATCATGAGCGATACCTCCGGCCAATTGTCCCAGGGCTTCAATTTTCTGCAAATTCCAGAGTTGCTCCTCCAGCTTCAGCCGTTCTGTTATATCTGTATACATTCCAAGGACCCCGATAAAATCATCCTTCTCATCCCTAACGGGAGATTTTATGATATGCTTGGTATACGTCCTCCCTTCAACACAATTTGTATCATCAAACTCCAGAACTTTACCGGTTCTCAGAATGTATTCGTCTAACGCTCTTTTCTGATCTGCAGTTTTTAAATCAAACAAATCATAGTCTGTTTTTCCGAGAACCATCTCCTGTTCCATTCCCAGGTCCCTGAGGAATGACTCATTACAAATAGAATATTCAAAGTTCTGGTTTTTATAGAAAACACATTGTGTAAGATTATCCAACAGGGTTCTCAACCTTTTCTCACTAATGAAAAGAGATTCCTCTCTGTTGAGTATGGCCGTAGCCATAGTATTGAATGCCCCTGTAAGTTTGTTCAGTTCTTCATATGATTCTTTCTGAAAGTGAAAATCATAATCACCCGCTGTTATCTGTTTTGCATAACCTGAAATTCGCTTTAAAGGTATCAATATTTTTGAAAGAATTAAAACAACCAGAATAATTGCCAGAATGGCCACTGAGAAAATTCCGAATAAAAGGATTGTCCGCATCTTGCTTATACTGTGAAAAGCTTCAGCCGCCGGTTGAACAACCGCAATAACCCATTGAACATTTTTAAGGATATAGGAACTGCCGAAATACTCTTCATCTGAATCGCGGTACCTCATGGTTTTCTGAACGCCCCCCAATCCATACTGCATGATTTCATGTTGAATCAGCTTGTCTCTCTCCAATGTCATACTTTTTTCATTCCAGGCAATAATATTCCCCTCCTGATCGCTTACAACAATGAAACCCGTATAATTCATACTGACATGATCAAGAAGCTTCTCCAATTCTGTCAGATCAATATATGCAGCAACAACACCTTTCTGATATGGAAGTGATAAGACAAGAGCAGAACTGTCTGACACGGGAGATTGAAAGACTGCTGACCAGTATGGTCTCTGCTCAATTCTGGGAACACGGAAAAAGGAATAGTGACTGTTATTCGGTATACTTTTATTCTCCAATCCTGGAAAAGACCGAAAGGCAAGACCGTTTTGATCCATAAATTCGAGATGATCAATGAGAGGATAATTCTTTAGAAAAGGGAGTATCAGCTCTCGGACGCCCTCTTCCCCGAGACCAGTATTCCTATCCAGGATTTCCAGCAGATAACTCAGATTTAAGCCTGTTTCAACCAGAGACCTTTCAATCCCTGTTCCAATGGTTAACGCAAGAAGAGTATTCCGGGAAGAGATATCCTGTTCCATATTTCTACTGACAAGATTGATAGACAGATAACCAAAACAAAGCAAAGGTAATACAGCAATAAACAGAATATTGAAAAAAAGGGATTTTCTGAATGTTTTTTTAAACTGCAAAATCATATAACACATTATAAACCTTAGATTGCCGCATTATCCAATAAGATTTATTTAAGTTTTATTTCCCCAAGATTCCTCCCCGGATTCAGATTATCCTCTCTTTCTAAAATCAGGCAATTGTAATAAGATATGCCACATTATAAGGACTGATTTAAATGGAAACAAACACATACTGGCTTGGAATTGATATCGGATCCACTACGGTAAAGGCCGTTCTGGTAAATCCTGAAAATAAAGAAATACTTTATAAAAAATACCTCCGTCATGGAGCCATGCAGCGGCAAAGCGCCTCTGATTTATTAAAGGAAGTCTCCCGACTATACCCGGGAGTAAACGTTATTCCCGTTTTCTGCGGATCAGGCTCAAGGAATGTAGCCCAGGAACTGAAGGCCCCCTATATACAGGAAGTCGTAGCCAACTCCCTGGCGGTGCGGGAGTTCTATCCCCAGACCAGGGTCGCCATCGAACTTGGCGGACAGGATGCCAAAATATCTTTCTTTCATAAGGATGAAAAAACCGGGCAGCTCACAGCTTCTGATATGAGGATGAACGGGAGCTGCGCCGGCGGAACAGGAGCCTTTCTGGACGAGATAGCCACCCTGCTGAAACTCTCTGTAGAAGAGCTGGAAGACTGTGCCTCAAAGGGCGAGACGGTCTATGATATTTCAGGCCGCTGTGGTGTGTTTGCCAAAACGGACATCCAGCCCCTTTTGAATCAAGGTGTCCGGAAGGAAGACCTTGCCCTATCCTGCTTTCATGCGGTAGCCAAACAAACCATCGGAGGCCTGGCTCAGGGGCTGGAAATCCATCCTCCCGTTATTTTCGAAGGTGGTCCACTCCACTTCAACCCCACCCTGGTGAAGGTTTATGCTCAAAGACTGAATTTGACAGAAGAAGAAACTATTCGGCCGGAAAATCCGGAAACAATGATAGCCTTCGGGGCCGCCCTGGGTGTTCCTGTCATGTTTGAGAAAGAGCTGCCCCGGAATCTTGCGGAACTGTCTGTCCATACGGCATTTACCCACCAGGAAGTGCCAGAAAGCAGCGAACTGGTAGGCCCCTACTTTAAAGATGAACAGGAAAAAGAAGCCTTCCTTAAACGCCATGCCAGTCCCGCCCTACCCCGTCTGGAAGATTTCAGAGGACAGCATCTGCAGGTCTATCTGGGAATAGACGGCGGTTCTACCACCAGCAAGTTTGTACTGATCGATAAGGATGAAAATCTCCTCTATAGTTTTTATGGAAATAACCACGGAGAACCCCTGCTGGTTATCCAAAAAGCCCTATTGGACCTGAAGGCAAAGGCTGAGAGTCTGGATATTAAATTGGATATCCTGGCTGCTGGAACCACAGGATATGCAGAACTGCTCTTTCACAAGGCATTCAGAGCCGACTACCATACGGTAGAAACAGTTTCACATGCGGAAGCTGCCCTGAAATACTCACCTGATGCCAGTTTTATCCTGGATATCGGTGGACAGGATATGAAAGCCATTACCCTGAACCGTGGTATTGTTACAGGGATTACCCTGAACGAAGCCTGTAGCGCCGGATGCGGCTCCTTTCTGGAAAATTTTGCCGGATCCCTGAAGATTCCAGTAACCGAGATTTCAGAAAAAGCCTTCGCCTCAAAAGCGCCGTCCCTGCTGGGATCCCGCTGCACCGTATTTATGAACTCATCGGTTATTACCGAACAGAAAAACGGTAAAACCCCCAACGATATTATGGCAGGGCTCTGTAATTCGGTTATAGAAAATGTCTTTACCAAGGTTATCCGCTTCTCCAACCTGAAGCGGCTGGGTGAACATATCATCGTACAGGGTGGAACCTTCCGAAACGATGCAGTACTCCGCTCACTGGAACATTTTGTCGGAAGAGAGGTTATCAGGGCCCCCTACCCCGGAGAGATGGGCGCCATAGGTATTGCCCTTCTTACAAAAAAGAACATGGCTGAACAGAAAAAAACTTCATATTTCCTTAACTGGAAAGAACTGAAAGAGTTTACATACAGCCAGGAAACCGGACTGATCTGCCAGTTTTGTTCCAATAACTGTAACAGAACCCGTATCAGCTTTTCCTCTGGGGAGAGCCTGATCACTGGAAACCGCTGCGAAAGGGGTGAGGTAACGGGAGAGACAAACGACCCGGCTGTCAGAGACAGGATTAAGAATATCAATGCCAAAAGGGATAACGGCCGAGACCTTTTTCGCTATAGGGAGAAAGCCCTGTTCAGAGACTATAAGCCCAAGCCCCTGACCCCTCAAAAAGATATTACCATCGGACTCCCGCGGGTTCTGGACTTCTGGGAAACCTATCCCTTCTGGAGCAATTTTTTCCGATCTCTGGGATTCAACGTGGTGCTTTCGAAAAAAAGTTCTATGAAACTATTTGAAGAAGGACTCTCTCTGATTCCTTCCGATACAATCTGTTTTCCCGCCAAACTGGCTCATGGTCATATTCAGGATCTCATCAAGAAAAAAGTAGACCGCATTTTCATGCCCATGATGAACCGGGTCATCCCGGAAAACAAAAACTACAATGCAGAACATTCCTGTGCCGTTCTCAAGGGTTACCCCATGGTTCTCCGGACAAGTGACGAACCCTTTGAAAAACATAATATTCCTATGGATACCCCTGTTTTTCACTGGACAGATGAAAAAGCCAAAAGAAATTCTTTGGTTGAGTTTATGGGAAAGACCTTTGGACTGCCGGAAAAACTGGTGGTACAGGGCATAGCCGAGGGAGACAGGGCCATGGATCTGTTCCAGCAGGATATGGTTCAGTCCGGCCGTAAACTTCTGGACTCTCTGAAAGAGGATGAGTTTGCCGTGGTCATTGCCGGCCGCCCCTATCATTCGGATGAACTGATAAACCATAACCTGTCGGATTATTTTACCCGCATGGGTATAGCCTCCCTCCCCCTGGATGCTGTTCCGGACATCCATAAAGCCGATCTGTCTCCCGTCCGGGCAGAACTGACCGTAAACTATCATGTCAGAATGTTCAGTGCCGTCCAGCTTGTCGCGGCCAATCCAAAATTGGAGTATGTACAAATTGTCAGCTTCGGCTGTGGTCATGATGCCGTTATCTCCGACGAGATCAACCGGCTGCTGCCTCTCACCTCAGGTAAAAGTTCCCTCAATCTTAAAATGGATGAAAGTAATGTAAGCGGTCCTCTGAATATCCGTATCAAATCTTTTATAGAGACAGTAAAAACCCAGAGACAGAAAGGACTTCAGTTCTATAAACCAGAAAAGAAAGCCTATGAGGTTGTCTATGACAAGGCAGAACGGATTAAAGAAAAAACAATTCTGATTCCCAACGTCTCCTGGGCCTTTGCCCAGACCGCAACAGCAGCTATCAAAGCTCTGGGCTATAAGGTTGAGGCCATGCCCCTGGCCAAGGAAAGAGCTATAAAACTGGGGAAGAAGTTTGTTCATAATGATATGTGCTTCCCTGCCCAGATTAATATAGGAGAGTTTCTGGCCTGTCTGGATGAGGGCTTGTATGAACCCGATAAGGTTATCCTTGCCCTGGCAAAATCCCAATGCGACTGCCGTTTGGCCCACTATGCCATGATGGCGCGCCAGGCTTTGGATGATGCGGGGTATCCGCAGGTCAGCATTGTTACTACAGATGTAGACAGTAAAAACATCCAGTTTAAAGACAGCACAGGATGCCTTCAAAGAGGCTGTGGATAATTTTATTGAGATAGACTATGACCGGAATATAAGAAAACCCAGGATCTTTATGATAGGTGAATTCCTTCTGAATTTTCATCCAAGCTCCAACAACAATATAGAAAGGTATCTGGAAGAGAACGGTATGGAAGTAGTAATGCCCAATCTTTTTTACAACCTGCACCGGGAGTATATGCTGGAAATTGATCAGAAAGAGGAATACCATGTTTCCCATCCGGCTATAAAAATACTGCTTACCAAATTGAGTAATAAATATATCAAACATGTCATCCGCAAAGTTGATGCAATTGGAGCCCGTCACCCTCTCTGGGAAGAAAAGACTCCACTGGAGGAGATAGCCCAGACATCCCAGCATATTATCGATAAGACCTTTACCGCTGGAGAAGGCTGGATGATTGCCGGAGAGATTCTCCATAATGCCTCCCACGGGGTCAACTCCTTTCTGATTCTGCAGCCCTTCGGCTGTCTGCCCAACCATGTTACCGGACGGGGACTGGTAAAAGCCATCAAAAAAGAGAAACCCCATATTCAGATACTGGCCCTGGATTACGATCCTGATACCAGCTTTGCCAATGTGGAGAACCGGCTGCAGATGCTGATTATCAATACCCGGGAACGGGAAAGGCTGGCAAACACGGTATGAACAGTCTAGGTCTTATTTTTTTATCATCCTTTACGATCGCTTTTTCAGGGGCCCTTATGCCCGGCCCCCTGTTGACGGTGACGATAAGTGAAAGCAGCAGGCAGGGCTGGATCGTGGGACCCCGTTTTATCCTGGGACATGCCGTGTTGGAGTTTCTGCTTCTTGTAGGCCTGTTTCTGGGACTGGCTCCTCTGCTGACAAGCCCGGCGGCGTTTATCTTTATCGCCTTTGCAGGGGGCGCTGTAATGCTCTGGATGGCCTGGGGTATGTTCCACTCCCTCCCATCCCTTTCCTTTGACAGTTCGGAATCCCATTCGGGAAAATCTCTTGAACTGACCGGTGCTCTTTTGAGTCTGGCAAATCCCTACTGGATTATCTGGTGGGCCACCATAGGTCTGGGCTATGTCTTAAGCTCCCGCGATAAGGGAATTGCCGGAGTGGGGGCATTCTATTTTGGTCACATTCTAGCTGATCTGATATGGTACAGCTTTGTGTCAGTGGGGGTTCACAGGGGAAAGAAGATTCTCCCTCTGAAGGTTTACCGGGGAATGATAGCCGTGTGTGCCCTCTTTCTAACGGCTTATGCGGGCTATCTGTTTGTGAACGGTATCCGGACCGTTATAAACTGAGATCCGGAAAGCGCTAAGATTATTTGGAGCGGACAAACAGGTTCTTTACAAGAACTACAGGCAGAATAACAATAAAGCCCAGAAATATTGCCAGTTCTCCCGCAAAAGAACTCTCTTTATTCCCCATTCCCCTGAAGCGGTCCCCAAGAAAAGACATGGTTCCCCCGTGGGCGTTTCCCATCATTATTATTTTAACTGTTGCCAGGATTCCCAGGGCCTTTTCTTTACCGTAAAAATCAATGACACGGTCAAAGGCTGCTTCATCATAGGCTCCGGAGCTGTCGGCATAGTGCTGGGCAAACAATAAGGCAACTCTTTCATCACTTGCAGCAGAGGCCAGATTCCCTTCCATAAGCACGGCAATGTCCTCCTGAGAGGACCCGGATTCCAGAGCCTGTTTGGTATGAACATATGAACAGAATTTACAGCCGTTCACCTGAGTAACCGCCAGCATAATATGACTTTGAAATTGTTTGTCTATCAGTTTCAATTCTTTGCCATAAGAAAGTTTACTTCCTATCGCCTTGTCCACAAGACTGATAAACTGCCGGACTTTAAAAATTTTCCCTTTATATGGTTCGCGCATTCTTAAGGACCTTTCCTTTGTTATTCTGACTATAATAATATATGGTTTAGAAAATATCGCCCTTAAACCGCAAAGTCAAGAAATACAGCTGATTCCGATGGGATTGGGGTTTTTTACGAGCAGCTCCATTTCCAGTTTGGTGTGCTGAAAGTCCGCCTTAGTAGGAACGACCCGGATAATAGAAGCCTCAGACTTTGATTTTTTACGCTGCAATAATTCCAGTTTGCAATACTTTTTCGTTGTAATAATTCCTATATTTGAGATTTATTCGTTGTAATAATTCTCGATCAGGATTAAAATTCTCCTATGGAAAGAACAATACTGGCAGATCTTAAGGAATGGAAAAAGAGCTGCGACCGAAAACCGCTTCTACTACTGGGTGCACGTCAGACTGGTAAAACCTGGATTTTGAAAGAGTTTGGGAGAATTTCATTCAAAAACACCAGGTATTTTGATTTCAGCGAACAGAACAGCTCCCTGTCTCTTGTTTTTTCAGGCAATCTTGATCCGGACAGAATATTGAAAGATCTGGAGATTTTTCTGGAAGAGAGCATTGATCTCCTGAATGACCTGATTATTTTTGATGAAATACAGGAAGAACCATCTGCTCTTAAAAGTCTGAAATATTTCCATGAGAAAAGACCGGAAGTGACGCTGGTTGCGGCAGGTTCTCTGCTCGGAGTGAGCCTCAGCAGCGAATCATTCCCTGTAGGCAAAGTGAATTATCTGAAAATGTATCCCCTGTCCTTCCATGAGTTTCTCAGGGAAACTGCAAAAGAGATGCTTTTTCATGAATACGAGAAGGCTCTGCAAACTCACCAAAGCTCTTCCCTGCTTCATTCCAGGCTGATGGGCCATTTACGGGATTACTGGATTACCGGGGGGCTTCCCGCAGCAGTTAATGCCTATATGGGGAACAGGGAAAATCAGTTGGCCGCATACTCTGCAGCAAGAACAGTTCAGAACAACCTGCTGAAAGACTACCTGAATGATTTTGGCAAACATGCGGGCAAACTCAACAGCAACCATATCAGATACGTATTTGAAAATATCCCCCTTCAGTTGGCCTCTTTTGTAGATGATAGCGTCAAACGCTATATCTTTAAGGACATTATTCCGGGAAAGAAAGGATTTTCGCCCGTTGAAGGTCCCCTGGCCTGGCTCGAACAGGCCGGTCTGGTCTATAAGGTTCCTGTCTGTAACAGGGCGGAGATTCCCCTGAAAGCTTTTACAAAACCCAATATGTTCAAACTTCATCTGTTTGATATAGGACTCATGGGAGCCATGTTGGAATTATCTCCTAAAACCATACTGGAAAACAGCTACGGCATAACAAAGGGCTTTTTTGCAGAATCCTTTGTTATGGCAGAGCTGAAAAAATCAATCACGACAGGAATCTACTCATGGACAGAAAGGAATTCTGAAATTGAGTTTATGATATACAGTGATGACAGTATTATTCCCATCGAGGTAAAAGCCGGAAACAGGACCAAAGCAAAAAGTCTGGCAACATATCTTACAAAATACACAAGCGACCCGGCCCTGAAACTGATGGATTGCCCTCTCCAGCCCCGGGGGAAATCCCCAATTTGGAATATTCCCCTTTACCTGTCTGGCCGGATTCCTGATTTGCTGAAGGAACTTCCCACCAATTCTGGTTAATACAACCCCTAGTCCGTGGTAACGCTCTTGGCCAGATTCCGGGGCTGATCGATATCCCGGCCCAGGGCCAGGGCGGTGTAATACCCCAGAAGCTGGCAGGGTACGATTGTCAGCAGAGGAGACAAGAGAGAATCCGATGAGGGAACCACAAAAAGCTCATCTGCCACCTTGCGCAGAGTATCATCCTCATAGTTTGATATAACCAGAACCCGGCCGTTACGGGCCCGGACCTCCTGAATATTACTGATGGTCTTTTCCTGATAGTCACCGCTGGTACAGATAAAGACAGAGGGGATCTCTTCGCAGATCAGAGCCAGAGGGCCATGTTTAAGTGATCCCGCACTGTAGGCTTCCGCATGAATATAGCTGACCTCTTTCAGCTTCAGGGCCGCTTCCATGGCTACCGGATAGTTGATTCCCCGCCCCATATACATCACGCTGTGATGGTCTTTGATTCTCTCGGCCATTTTCTTGATCTCATCCGCTTTTTCCAGAATGCTGGTAATTTTATCGGGTAGATCCATCAGCTCCTGCACCAGTTCCTTCCCTCTTGTAAGAGAGATGTCCCGGGTACGGCCGATCATAAGAGCCATCAGAGCCAGAACCGTTACCTGACTGGTAAAAGCCTTTGTACTGGCAACGGAAAACTCCGCTCCCGCATGAATATAGGCTCCCCCATCGGTCATTCTGGCCATGGTGGATCCTACCGCATTCAGCAAACCAAGAACCCGGCCCCCCTTCTGCTTGATCTCCTGGACAGCCGCAATGGTATCTCTTGTTTCACCGGACTGACTGACAGCAACAAAGAGGGTATCCTTTTCCACAATGGGATTGATGCCGCAGAGTTCTGACGCATCAGAAACTTCTACAGGAATCCGTGTAAGATCTTCTATAATGTATTTTCCGATCTCTCCCGCATACATGGCGGTACCCATGGCAAGGATATGAATCTTTCGGATATCATAAAAGTCCCGTTTCTCCATATTCAGACCACCCAATAGAGCAGTTCCGAAGTCCGGAAGCAGACGTCCGCCCCGGCCCATGGCGCGGAATACGGATTTAGGCTGTTCAAATATCTCCTTCAGAAGAAAATGAGGGAACCCCTGCATATCCTTGATATTGGATGACATATCCAGTTCTTCCACATTCTTGTTGATCTGAATATTCTGCCGGTTCACAACACGGTAGTCCTTGTTGCTCAGAATGACCATTTCACCATCGTCAACGAATACGGCATGCTGGGTAAATCCGGCAAATGCCAGAGCATCCGATGCCAGAAACATCTCTTCCTGGCCGATTCCGATAACAAGAGGACTGCCGTTCCGGGCGCCGATAATCATTTCTGGATGATCTCTGAAAAGAAAAAGCATTCCGTATGTTCCGTCCAAACGGGAGAGGGCTTTGGAAACAGCCTGCTCAGGACCAAGGTCTATATACTCTTCCACCAGATGGGCCACAACCTCAGAGTCGGTTTCACTGAGAAAAACATTCCCCTTGGCCTGCAGTTCTTCCTTCAAATTGGAAAAGTTATCAATAATGCCATTGTGAACAACCGCAACTTTTCCTTCCGGTCCGCTGTGGGGATGGGCATTTTCTGTAGTGACGCCCCCATGGGTAGCCCAGCGTGTATGAGCAATACCGATATTGGTATTTAACTTATCAGTCAGCTTGCGCTCAAGCATCTCAAGCTTACCCTGTTCTTTTATGACTTTTATCTTTTTCCGGTGGAGAACTCCGACTCCCGAAGAGTCATAACCACGGTATTCCAATTGTTTAAGCCCCTGCATCAATACAGGAACTGCCTCACGATTACCTAAATATCCTACAATGCCACACATAAAATCTCCTTGTTATATCCTTGGATCAAAAAAGGGCCCCGGACCGCTGGTCCGCCCTTTTTATCCATATATTGCTCTGCGGATCTGACGGATACTCATGTCCGGACCGGCAAAGCGTCGCTCTTTCAGCTCTTTCTGAATCTGTCCGTAAATCTGATCATTCTTCATCCCTTCCCGATGGAGCTCCTGATGCCTCAGAGAAATAAAATCCCTCACATCCTTTGAAAAGTACTCCCCCATATCTTCCAGAAGATGGTCCAAAAGGGATTCATCAATGGGATAGGAGGAAAGGAGATAGAATTTGAATTGTTCATCCAGATAAATTTTAGCCATATTCTTTACTATTTATACAGCTAATGGGGGGAAATTTCTACAATCCGAACTAAAAAAACAGTTTTGGTGCTCATTTTTACCCGCTATCGGGCAGTATATCAATAATAATATAAAATTCTCCCTCTGACAGTCAGAATCTTACCAGGCTTGTTTAATATCCCCGTTGTGGCCTCTACTGAGGCCGGAAATCACCTGGACAGGCCGGACGGAGGGCCTGACTTGTCAGTCCATTTTTTTACTCTATTTACAACTTGGTAGAGCTGTTTTATCCTACTATTCATGAAAACAATAAAACTATTATTAGTATGCTTACTTTTTACTCAATCCTGGCTTTGGGCTGGTGGCTCTCAGGAATCAACTCCTGCAGATATAGAAGAAAGAATAGATTTATCCCTGACCATAACCGATTCTCTGGGCCGGACGCTTATACTTCCGAAAATGCCCGAGAGAATCGTTCAGGCAGGTGCTTTCGCTTTTATCATCAACGACGCACTCTTCCTCTTTCCAGAAGCAAAGGAAAGGGTTGTGGCAATGGCAGACAGCAATCAGGGCAGAGGTTTTTTTCTCCCCATTGCCGATACTGCTTATGATAAAAAAATCATTATGCCCCGTTCCGTCAACATTGAGGAGATTCTGGCTGCTGCCCCTGATCTGGTAATCCTGAAAGATTTTCATTACAGCAAATATGACAAAGAGTTTCAAAAAGTTGGCATTCCCGTTATTTATCTCAATCTGGAATCTCCCGAAGCCTGGGAGAATGACCTGGATATACTGGGTGCCATCTTCGACAATACTGACAGGGTCAAGGAGCTGAAAGACCTGTTTTCAGCTTATGCAGAAAATGTTAGCGCCCCTTTAATGGATCTGAAACAGGAAGACCGGAAAAAGAGCCTGGTCCTCTATTATTCAGAAAAAGATGGAAGCGGAGCTTTTCAGGTTCCTCCCCTCACATTTATTCAGGCTAAAATGCTTACGATGGCCGGTTCCGATCCTGTTTGGGGCGATGCGGACATTGGCACACGATGGACCAAGGTCGGATTCGAACAGATTGCGGCCTGGAATCCCGATCAGATTTTCCTCATCTCTTACCGGACATCCATAGCAACTATTATGGATACAATCAGCAACAGTGCCTATTGGCAGGAGCTGAGAGCCTTCAAAGAGGGCGAAATACACCCTTTCCCCATGGACTTTCACAGCTGGGATCAGCCCGATCCCCGTTGGCTTTTAGGTCTGCAATGGCTGGCAGGGCAGGCTCATCCGGAGCTGTTTCCCGATCTTGATATGAACAAGAGAGCGGAAACCTTCTTTGCAGATTTTTACGGTATCAGCAGCGAGGACTACCGGAATAAGATTCTTCCAGCCAGTGAAGGGATTCTCCCCTAGAGTGAGCAGCAAAAGAGCCGTTATAATAAAAAATCTGATTCTCCTGTTTCTTCTGATAGCCCTGGCGGGAGGATCACTTTTGCTGGGACGTTATCCCCATCCGGGATTTCTGAATCCGGGAGACCTGGCAACGGATCCGATTGCCAGAAACATCGTTATGAACCTGCGTTTACCCCGTATAATTACCGCGATCATACTGGGTAGCACCTTAGCCCTTGCGGGACTGGTTTTTCAGACCATACTGGGAAATCCTCTGGTTGAGCCGGGATTCCTGGGAGTCTCTCAGGGAGCGGCTTTCGGTGCAGCTCTTGTTATCATCCTCAATATAAAAAATCCTCTGGCGGTTCCTCTAGCGGCAGGGCTGTTTGCCCTGATTGCCCTCATATTGACCTGGAGCCTGGCCCGTTTCATCCGTTATGGCGGATGGATTATCAGACTTATACTGGCAGGCATCATTATCTCTGCCCTGTTTTCCTCTGGACTGGGCATACTGAAATACCTGGCAGATCCTCTCAGTCAGCTACAGGAGATCACCTTCTGGATGATGGGGGGACTAAGCGGTGTGGGCTGGCAGGAGCTGAAGTATATCCTTCCCCTGACCCTACCCCCGCTGATCCTTATAGTAATTATGAGATGGCGGCTCAATCTCCTGTCCATGGGAGACCGGACAGCTCATGCTCTGGGAATCTCTCCCATACTGGAAAAGAATTTCTTTCTCCTGATCGCAGTTATTGCAACCGCCACTGTGGTTGCCTACTGTGGTATCATTGGATGGATAGGACTGATTATACCCCATATAGCCAGACGTCTGGCCGGCAGTGATACGGGAAAGTCCGTACCGGCAGCTCTCTTAAGCGGCGGAATATTCGCCATCATAAGCGATGATATAGCCAGAACCGTAACAACGGGCGAGATCCCCCTGGGAATACTTACCTCTCTGGCGGGAGCTCTCATCTTTACAGTCCTTATGATTTGCACCCCCTTAAGGAAACATGCATGAAGGCCATACTGCAATTAAAAGAAATTAACTTCCACTGGCACCGAAAAGACCCGCCCCTCTTCCCCTCCCTGAATCTAACAGTTCCCAAAGAGAAGGCGACAGCTCTGCTGGGACCTAATGGGACGGGAAAAACAACAATAATGGATATGGCCCTGGGATGGCGCCATCCTCAAGGGGGACAGATAGAACTGGACGGCAGGGATATTCAGCAATGGAATCCCCGTAAACGGGGGCAGTTTATGGCTCTGGTTCCCCAGGATGAAACAATTTATTTTGATTACTCCGTTCTGGAATACATCCTTTTGGGACGAGCCCCCTACCTTCCCCCTCTGGGAAGCCCCGGAAGTGAGGACAAACAGATAGCTGAAGAAGCTCTGAAAGAAGCGGGGATCATACATCTTGCAAACCGAAAGGTTTCACGCCTGAGTGGCGGAGAGAGGCAGCTTGTCCTGTTAGCCCGAGCACTGACCCAACAACCCCAGCTACTCCTGCTGGACGAACCAGCCTCACATCTGGATCTTCATAACCGGGAGAAAATACTTAAAATCCTGGAAAAACTGAACCGGAAAGGAATCAGCCTTTTCTTTTCTTCCCATGATCCCGAACTGGTTATGCGCCTGGCAGATCATGCCATCCTGCTGAAAGAGGGAAGCGTCATCCATGCCGGCGATTCCCGGGATGTTCTGAATGAAAGGAATCTGACAGAGCTCTACAATGTTCCCGTAAGGATTGCCCGGGTAGAGGACCGGAGGGTTCTGGTCTGGGGAGATTGATAAAGCGGATTATCCTGACAGGAGAACATGCCAGCGGAAAAACAAGTTTCTGCCGGATTCTGCATGATGAAACCCTAAGAGCAGGGCTGACGAGTACCGGAATCCTCACGGAAACAGAAAGGGATAAAAAGCTCAGCATTAGAGATCTGTATACGGATGAGTTAAGAGACCTGGCTGTGATCAATCCGAATTTTTTCAAAGATAACCCCCACGGCTCTCAGGAATCCCCGCTGAAGACCAGCCGCTGGATTTTTCACAAGGAAGCACTTGAATGGGGTAATAAACACATAAAGCAGAGCCCAGCGGCAGATATCTTTATACTGGATGAAGCTGGAATTCTGGAGTTTGAACGGAACGGCGGCTGGTGCGAAGGGATCCGCCGGACAGACAGAATGATTGACAGACTGGCTGTAATAGTAGTCAGACCGGAACTGACGGCTATGGCCTTGGACCGCTGGGAAGATGCCGGACTGATAACAATCAACCCGGCTCACAGAGAAAAAATACAGGATCAGATCCGGCAGATTCTAGAATCTGCAAAGAAATAGAAAAATAAGAAACTTACTCAGCACTGCTATCATCCGCATCCTCAAGATCTGATGGCCAGTTCGAAGGCTTAATCATATCACCGCCAGTGCCGTTGCCTAGGCTCGTCGGAACAACAGCATGATCTGTAAAATCAAAATAAGCAAGGCCATCGACCGCACTCCTGTAAGTTGAACTTGTATCGGCCGTTCCCTCAGAACTGATAGCATGAAGATTTGATTCAGTTGGATCTGCAGGAAACTCGAAGTAACGAGGAGCTGCCAACAAGCCATTATCGTCATCAGCCTTTAAAAGAAAACTCTTGCCATCTCCCTTGGCATAACCGACACCGGTATACCAACATGAATATTTCCCACCGCTGCTGGATCGCCCCACCATAAGCTTCGTGAATTCATGGGTATCTGCATTACCCACAATTTTAATGCGCAGACCATCACCATCATTCAATCCGAGCAGATCAAGGTCCAGCGCTCCCGTTGTATCGTTAAAGGAAGCTTGGATAACTCCTGAATTCTCTTTTCCGCTGTCACTTTTTCTGTAGTAACAGAGAAGACCATACTGTATCTCCCCCTCTTCTTTGGCAGCAAAATAATTTACAGAATCAGGATCAGAAATATCTTCCCTGAAATGATCGTAGGCAACAGCCGTTCTGCCAAAATCAAAGGGAGAGTGCAACTCTACGGGATCATGTGCTGAACTGTCTTCCATCGCCAATCCGAAAAAAAGGTCCGCCATATTAAGCAACTTAAAGAGATTATTGATTCCTACCGACATCTCATCAGCCGGATCATATTCCTTAAAGATTTCATTAAATTCAAAAGGAACAGATCCAGAATTCCAGTCTGATGGAGCATCAGCCCGGGCAGTCCCAGCGGATGCCGCATCGGTTACGACAGGGGCTGTTTCAAGACCGGCCTCGTAAAAAAGTCCGCTCAAATCCGCACCATCTGAAGAACCCTCATCACAAGAAAATATCATAAGAATAATAGGAATTAATAAAATTACAAAAAAACATTTCTTCATAAAAATCCTCCGATTGTTAGATGTTATTTTAATAAATAAGCCATTGAAAAGTGCTTGTCAAATAAGGCTTTTTCAAAAATCGTCCATCTCGGGACCTACCAAGGAGCGTTTCATCAGAGAACTGCCTAAAAAAATAGCTGAAATGTACAAATCGCGGTAAAAGGAAACATCTATCCCATAAAATTGGATTATCAGCCTGAAATTGCGTCCTATGCCACTGAATCGAATACTGACAGAATGAAATACTGAAGGATTTTCATGGCCGGATCCATAGGTCTTCGTGAATCGCCACGGCGTTTGTTTTGATCGATAAGGGCCACTCGTCCCTTCTTTTCATTATAGAGATGAATCTGTGGGACATCATAAGCGACACCCATTACCGAATACAGATGTGTCACATTCCGTTCAGTGAGCTTCTCTAAAGGAATGAAAACCTGAGAACCATGGACATTAGCACCAGTCACTAAGGCGGCGACTGGGATCCCCATGCGCAGTGGGTGTTTAATTCTTTGAATGCCTTTCCTCCTTTCATTGATAGTTGCCGAGTCAGACGCTTTTGCTCCTTATGTCGGACTTCACCTTTCCGGTGACGTCCTCCTCGACTCCCTCATACTAGAAATCACCGGGCCGCACGGCGATAACATCCCAGATAAAAGATTCTCCCGACCGCTTATTACCGCTGATTTAGATGCCGCTTATAACAGATGCACTCGATAAGCCCAGAAGACAGACCAGGCTCAGCAGCATCAACATCGATGCTGTTTTAATTTTACTATTCAAAGTTAATTCCTTAATACTAAACGAGTTAAAAAAAGAACTGCCCGAAGTTTCCCCCGGGCAGAAATAAATGTATAAAAAGTAAGAATCAATCTATAATGGGATTTGAAAATGGAATGGCATAAACCTTGATGCCTTCCCGGGTAAAGCGCTCTTTAATTTTACGGATCGCATCTACAAACTTCATAGCCGTCTCGTCGCCGGTGTAAATTATGAACACAAAGTTCTCCTCCGGCCAGACCGCATCTCCTCTTTTCGGATCGGAGTGTCCCCTGCCGTGCACGTTGTTCAAGCGGGTATAGGAAAAGTTCTTCTCGACCCTGTTCAGGGCCTCCCGGATATCCTCTTCCACCGTATTATTGGCAATTATTTCAAGCCTGGTCATGCGTATTTCCTCCTGTTCAGGGCTGCAAAAAGTATGGGTGTGACAAACAAAGTCATCAGAGAGCTCACCAGGAGTCCTCCGATAATAGTCTGGGCGATGGGCTGCACCTGCTCCGTACCGGCTCCTCCAAAGAAAGCCAGGGGAAACATCCCAAGAATGGTGGTAGCCGTAGTCATCAGGATGGGCCTGAAACGGTTTCCGGCGGCATCCACACAGGCATCCCGCAATTTATAACCGCGCTTGAGCAGCAGGTTGGTATAGTCCACCAGTACAATACCGCTGTTTACAACAAGCCCCACCAGAACTACCAGACCAACCGCTGACATGATACTGAAGGTATTACCGGAAAAAAGGTAGAATCCGACTACACCGATCATCATCAGAGGGATGGTGAAAAAGATAATAAAAGGATCCTTCAGAGATTCAAACTGAGCGGCCATAATACCGAATACCAGGAGGATGGCAATGATGGCGATAATGATCATCTGATGTCCCATATCGCCAACATCTTCAAAATCTCCTCCCAGGTCGTAGCTGACGCCATCGGGGGCTACCATCTGTGTGTCGATCATATTCTGCATATCCTTTTGGGCTTGTGTAGAGGCATAACCCTCCATCAATCCCCCCAGCACATGAACTGTTCTGCTTTCATCGTCCCGGTTGATGGAAACAGGACCGCTTGATTTTACAAGATAAGCCACATTGGAGACGGCGATTCTGGTTCCGGAACTGTTAAGCACAAAGATTTTATTCAGATCCATAACGGAACTCCTGTCCTCGTCCCTCAGGATAAGCTGAACATCCAGCTCATCCCCGTGGCTGCGATAGGTCGTTGCGGTTTTTCCATTGATGGCCCGGCCTATCTCACTGGCCAGGGTAAACATATCCAGACCGAAGTCATAAGCTCTTTCCCTGTCGATCACAACTTCAAGCTGAGGCAGACCTTCATCCATATCGGTACTGGGTTCGGTCACACCGGGCAGGTTTTCTGAGATCATCTCTTTCAGTTCATTCGCAAAAGAGACGGCAGCCTCAAGGTCATCCGATTTGATCAGAATATCCACAGGATTGGAATTTCCCATTCCAGGCCCGCGGGAGCTGAACTCAAGGGTTGCCCCTGGAAAATCATTGAAATGCTTTCGCAGAATGGTCTTCATTTCGTTGACTGTCACAGTCTGATCCTGAGCGTCGGGCAGTACTACCGCAACAGAAGACTTATTGGAATAAGTACTCCCGCCGAACCTGCCGGATTCCCCGACAGAAACGATCATACTGTCATAGCCACCGATTTCTTCGAAAAGTGCAACCAGCTGCTGGGTATAATGCTCGGTTTCATCCAGAGGAGTCCCCGTAGGCAGCTCTAATGAAATGGTCAGGGAGTCTTCACTCATGGAAGGAGCCAGGATAATTCCCATTTTTGTAAACTGCATCATGGAAAGGATAAATATCAGAAAAACCATAAGAAGAAGCTTTCCTTTATGATCCATCAGGCGGGAAAGGAGCTTTTTGTAACTAATATCCAGACTCACAAAGCCCTTTTCAAAAACTTCATCCATCCGTCTCAGGGTTTTACTGCGAAGAGGTTTCTGTTTTCTCGTATAGATCTTCAGGTAGTTGGCCGACATGGCAGGAACAAAAGTCAGGGCCACCAGAAGAGAAACAGACAGGGCAATCACGATGGTATAGGCCAGGGACCGGAAAACCTGTCCCATCATCCCCAGATTATCCGCAAAAAGGATAATGGGTATAAAAACACTGATGGTTGTCAGGGTGGAGGCGGTGATAGACTTAATCATCTCCCGGCTTCCCAGAATAGCTGAGGCACTCAACTTGGTTCCTCTCTCACGGAAGCGGAAGATATTCTCCTGAATAACAATGGAACAGTCTACAACCATTCCCAGTCCCAGAATAAGACCGGTCAGAGTCATCAGGTTAATGGTCAGCCCCATAAAATACATAAACAGGATAGTAATGAAAATGGAGATGGGAATAGACAGGGCTATTATCAGAGTACTGGACCAGGTTCTCAGGAAAAAGAAAAGGACAAGCATGGCCAGCAGTATTCCCTGAAAAAGAGAATTATAGGTCTGGTTCATAATGGATGATATCTCTTTGGAATCATCCGAAATGATCACAAGCTCTACCGCCGAAGGCAGTTCTTTATTAATCACTTTCAGCTGAGAACGTATCGCCTCGGAAACAGCAATACTATTGGCATCAGACTCCTTTTGAATACTGAGGGTTACACCGGCCTGGCCATTTACATAAACCCGGTCTTCCTCTTCCTCATACTCCAGGCTCACATCGGCTACATCTTTCAGAAGGATATCATTTTTGATAAGCACATTGGCTATCTCATCCAGGCTGGAAAATTCCGCATCTGTACGAATCAGATAATCGGTCTGTCCCTCCTGAATACTACCTGAACCAAGCTGGTAGTTCTGACTGCTCAGGACAGAAGCAAGCTGGGAGAATGTCAGATTATAGGCTTCCAGCCGGTTCTGAGAAACGTCCACCCGGACAATCTTATCCTGCCCCCCCTGAATATTCACCGAAGCAACGCCCCCCAGACGTTCCAGAAGAGGCTGTACCGTATCATCCGCCAGAGAACGAAGTTCATTCTGAGAAAGAGTGCCCTCAAGTCCCAAGTTCATAATGGGCATATTATCCGAGTTCATCTTAAAAATAACGGGAGTACTGGCATCATCGGGGAGATGGTCCGCCACGGAATCAAGCTTATCCCTTACATCATTGGTGGCATCATCCAGATCTTTTGAATAGTCGAATTCCAGGTTGATAAGGCTGGATCCCTCAGAAGAAGTGGATGTAATAGACTCCAGGTCACTCACATTGGAAAGCTGTTTTTCCAGAATCTCTGTAACATTCTGCTCCACATCTTCGGGACCGGCTCCCGGATAGCTGGTGCTGATCATAATTACAGGTCTTTCCATATCAGGAAAGAGTTCGACAGGAATGGACGGAACAAGAAAGGCTGCCAATCCGATAAACAGAGCAAATAAAATAACTACCGCAACAGGACGGTGTACAACAGTTTCAGTTAAGTTCATGTTATCCCTCCCTACTCGGTAACTCTGACAGAAAAGCCGTCCTGAAGCATGGACACCCCCCGGTATACGACCTGATCTCCATCAGACAGTCCACTGATAATTTCAACACGTCCGTCCAGGGACAGTCCAGTTTCAACCATCCTCTGAACGGCCCTGTTTTCAGAAGAGACAACATAGACAAACACCCCTTCACTGCCCTCGACCAAACTCTCTGAGGGAACGGACAGAACACTCTCTTTCAGCTCGGTTATCAACCTTATGGATGCGAACATCCCCGACTTGATCCGGCTGTCCTCATTTTCCAGAGAAATTTTAATCTTCAGAGTCCGGGAGCTCCTGTCCAGAACAGGGCTCAGTTCAATAACGGAACCACTAAAGAGTTCTCCCTCAAAGGGTTCAAATCCGATCTCTGCCCTTTGTCCAAGTTCAATAGATGCCATATTTTTTTCAGAAATAAAGCAGTCCACTTGCAGATCCGCCAGATCACCCACGGTAGCCAGAGGAATCTGGGTGGTTGAGATGGTGGCTCCCACCTTATGGGGAAGATCTGTCACAATACCGCTGATGGTTGATTTTACGGGACTGGCCACATAAACCTGTCCCGGCAGGGAGGGATCAACTTCTGCAATGACCTGGCCTTTACGGACATAGTCTCCCAGAGAAACAGAAAGCTTTGTCAGTTTTCCCGAGGCATCTGGATAGATATCCACACTGGTTTCAGCAATCACATCACCATTAAACTTCAGATAGTTTTCCATGGTAGCAGGTTCCATGGTTTCAACAAGAACCGGATAGATCACAGGCCCATCGGAAACTGCGGCAACTCCAGGCCTTCCTCCGGACCTTCCTCCGGGCCGCCCCCCCCCCGGAGATCCGCTGATGGGGGTATCTTTACCAAGGATCGTGAAAGCCATAGCTCCCAGAACCACTACAATCATAATAATCAGGACAACTCCTGTTACACTTGTCTTTTTATTCTTCATTTTATCAGTCATTTATATTCTCCATTCATTTCTTCAAGCGTGGTATTCAGGGCATAATCCAAATCCAGAAGGCCCGACAGGTAGTTGTAGCGGCTCTGCAAGAGATCCTGATTAGCCGCAAGCAACTTATTCTGAGCAGCCTCCACATCCAGGATTTCTCTTGTCCCCTGCTGGTAGGCAAACTCGGTCATCTCGTAGGTTTTCTGGGCCAGATCCACACTGAGTCCGGTAATTTCCATATTCTCTTTGTATCCTTCAAGCTGCATAACCAGGGTTCTGATTTCCTGCTCCGCCCTTTCCATGGTCTCCTCAAGGGAGAGACGGGCCTGTTCGACCGACCTTTCGGCATGGCGAATGTCCACTTTTTCAGAAGACCCCCCTATGTATCCGTTCAGAGGAAAGCTCATAAGAAGAGAAAGCGTTGCTGAATCCGCCCAGTCGGGATCAGTCAGATCCCCGGCAGAGCTGCTCCAGTCGCTACTTAAAATAAGTGAGGGTGTCAGCTTCCCGGCTTTAACAGCTGCCAGAAGATTCTCCTCAAGCTCCAGAGACGTCACGCCGGTCTGAACATCCCGGCGATTAGCCAGATAGGATTGGACAAGATCGTCCGCATCAAGGTCCAGCAGAGGAATATCAAGGGTTCCCTCCACGTCAATTTCAAGCGCCATATCAAATCCCAGAAGGTTCTTAAACGACATCACTTGGGTTTCATAGGATGTTCTGGTATTGGTATAGGCCGGTCTGAGGCTCTCATAAGAGGTTTTTGCCTCCATAACTGAAAGCTCCGACGCCAGCCCGTTTTCATAGTTTGCAAGAGTCTGTTCATAGCGTTTTTCCGCCAGTTCCAGATTTTTCTTCTCAAGAATAAGATTCTCTTTATTGGCCAGAAGATAGGAAAACTGTTTTCTTACATTTGTGATAAGACGATCCTGCTCCATCTCAAACAAAACAGACTGGGCATCATATCTGAGGCTATATGTATTCATAGAGAGGACTGCCCCATAGTTCAGTGTAAGCTTTGCAGAAACAGAGCCGTTGACGGACCAGCTATCCCGTGCATTGGGCAGAGGATCGCTGATAAGGGCTTCTGAACGGGTGATTCCGCCGGAAGCTGAAAAATCCGGCAGCAGAACATTCCAGCTGTTGTTATCCAAATCTTCCGAGTTCTCAAGATCCAGCCTGCTTGCCTGCAGACTCAGATTCTGACCGAGGGCCATAGCAACGGCCATCTCTTCTGTCAGGACCAGGGGACTTTCGGCTGCCAGGAAAGTTATCCCTGCCAGTATTAAAAATATAGATACAGTTCTTTTCATAAATTCATCCTTTTCATTATGAGTGGATACATCGCAACATGCAAAAACTGTGCCAATTTACATAAGGCTGCTGAAGCGGGTAATATTTACCTGATTGGATATATTGTCTGTGAAGTTTTTTCACAGTAGCCCTGTTTTTCACACAGAGAAACAAGAAATAGGAAAAAAAATTGTGTATAATTAGAGCAGAAAATAGCATGTTATATGTGATTATGGAGGATTCTATGAGGAAAAAAATTATAGTATTGACCGTACTTTTACTGCTTATCTTACCTGTAGTGCTGATGGCGCAGGTAACCATTAAGCCACCGACGATTGTTCCGAACAGTACAGCATTTGGAGTTCTTGTTGAACAGGCTTTAAATACAGCACTACAGTCTGCTACAGATCTGATGGAGATTGAAATAAACAATGCGATTGAACCCTTTAAAGGCCAGGATGATCTGGTCCTGGGATTTGCCAATGCGGGAGCTGCATCCACCCATACAGGGACCCAGAGAAACTACAATGACTACAAACTTTTTGCCCTGACCTTCGGAACGGGCTTTGCTTTTTCCGCCCCCTCCAGCGATATAGCAGTTATAGAAGAGGCCATCAGCAATATCGAAACAGATGGAGATATCTATTTCGGTGCGGCCATGCAGCCCATAACAGCCACCCTGGGTATCAATCTGAATCCCTTTGTAGAGAACCTCTACGGAGCCATTAAGTTCGGTTATGCAGACCTCTCTGCCGGAACCATAAGTGATGATTTTTCCTTTAAATCCCTGAGCCTGGGAGCTTTTTTAAACTACCAGTTTCTAAAAAGCAGACAGCTGCCTCTGGGATTTCTGCGCTGGAGGGGCCTCTCCTTCGGAAGCGGTGTTCTCTACCAGAGAAACGAATCTGTTTTCAAGGTTGATATCCCCATAGATCCTGTATCAACAGGTGACCTTGGTTCTTATAATGTTGCTTTAACTGAACAGAGTGTTGACATACAAGTCACACCGGAACTCACCCTGGGAGCCTCATCCAACGCCTGGACCATTCCACTGGAAGCCTCCACGGGTGTCCGTCTTCTCTGGCTGATCAATTTGAACATCGGTGCGGGAGTGGATGTAGCCTTTGGAAGCTCCGACGTGGATGTTAATCTGAACAGCCCGGTAGAAGCCTCAGAAAGCACTGGAT
>NBMC01000067.1 GCA_002084805.1 Spirochaetaceae bacterium 4572_59
TCTTTTTCAAATAGCCACTTTAGATGTGCAGAGGGGTTTAGACATTAACTTTTGCCGTTTCGATTGCGTATTATGAAGCCGAGAGCTTCAAGTCGGATGCTACCCTTACCGACAACTCTTTTTGTATATTGATTGTCACTTTTGGGAAACTGCCTGTCTTTTCCATGTATGATTTCCTATACTTTATGTTCTCAAAGAAAAACGGCTTCTGACAAATCTCGATATGATTAATAAAATAGTATTTGATTCATCAGATTTAGATAAAATGCTAAAAGAAGTATTGGAAAATTTTCTCAAAATATTCACCTTCGACAGAGCATGGTTATTATACCCATGTGATCCCGCTCCTTTGTAGCATTTTATTATTCGGGGAGCGGGATATGGATGTTGTTTTAGCCAACGGTCATTAAAGCTTGTTACTCTCCATTAAATTCCTTTACAGCCTCTATCATAGCCACAATATTCTCAATAGGAGTTTTCGCCTGAACGTTGTGAATAGCGTTGAAGACAAATCCTCCTTCTTTTGAAAAAATTTCACAGCGTTCCAGAACTTCCACCCGAACTTCTTCTGGCGTGCCAAAGGGGAGAGTTTTCTGCGTATCCACACCCCCGCCCCAGAATACCAGATCTTTGCCATATCGTTCCTTTAGAACCTTCGGATCCATTCCGGCAGCTGAACACTGGACGGGATTTATTATATCAAATCCCGATTCGATGAAGTGAGACATGAAATTTTCCACTGCTCCGCAACAGTGTTTGAAGGTCTTCCAATTCGTATTTTCGTGGATCCAGTTATTTACTTTTTTGTAATAGGGCATGTAGAGCTCATCAAAAGTGTCAGTGGAACAGAAGGACGAATCCTGGGTTCCAAAGTCGGTTCCACAGATAAAAGCTGCGTGTATGGAATCACCAAGAATCTTGTGCATTTGTTCCAAATTCCCAAGAGCTATATCCGTCTGTCTGTCGAAGATTTCATGCAGTAGATCCTGCCGCAAGACAGTGGATATATACCATTCGGTGACGTCCCGGATCCCTTTGGGATGGGTCATCATTGGGCCTGGAACCAGAGCAATATCCCCCAGTCCGCAGCCGCCGATGGAGGCAATGATTCCTCGATTGGAGCGATCGATCAACACTTTCTGTTTTTTGTAATACTCAATATCTTCATCAGTCAGGTGACCGAACTCTTCAAGATTGTCTTCGGCTGTAAGATTCTCCTCATCCAACACTTCCTGGCGGATGATAGTATCGAAAAAGTATCCCCCTTCGGGCATATGTCCAGAGGCAGGAGCGGATGTATCTCCTTTTGGATAAATATAGATGTCACTTCCTTCATTATAGATATTGAAGTCGCCGGGAACCAGAACATCCTGTCCCCAGGGCGTTGTCCATTCTTTCCAGTTTTCCAAGGGAAAGCCGAACATGGTTCCCCGGGTCAAAAGGCCGTCGGTATCCACGGCCATAGCGTTCTTTAGTTCATTGTCCACCTCTCCCAGCATCTGATAAGGTTCGATAACTTTGACGGGAATCTTTTCCAGTCCATAATGCTCTCTCATGGCTGCGACTGTGCTGATGTGCATGCCGGTCACTGCATTGGAGCCAAAGTCTATTGGAACCGGTCCTGACTGATGATTTAAGGCTCTGCTGATTTTTTCTTTGCTTGTCATACGGCTGCTCCCCTGATGCCCGTTGCATAGGACATGATTGTCTCCTCACTTACCTCTTCTCTATTCAGGATTTTCGCTAGATTCCCCTCATGGAGAATGGCAACCCTGTCGCTCATGGCGATAATCTCAGGTAGCTCTGAAGAGATCAGAATAATACTAATTCCCTGACCTGTAAGAGTACGCATAAGTTTATAGATTTCAGCTTTAGCACCAATGTCGACACCGTGGGTGGGTTCGTCGAGGATCAATACATCCGGGTTTGTAGCTAGCCAGCGAGACAGAACAGTCTTTTGTTGATTGCCCCCTGAGAGACTTTTCACTGGATCTTCTTTCTTCCGTAACTTGATGGACAGTTTCTCGATATAATTTTCCGCTTCACCCTTCGCTTTGCTATAGTTGATAATCCCTCTCTTAGCCAAGATAGGATAGTTGGCCATATTCATATTGAACTGGATAGGCATTTCTAGAAAGAGAGAAAGGTTTTTCCGGTCTTCTGGTACCATTGCCAGTCCAGCTCTGATGGCATCTCCCGGATTCTTGAAATTCTTCTTTTTACCGTGCAGATATATACAGCCTTCGTCGTGCTTGTCCGCAGCGAAAATAGCCCGGCAGATTTCGCTCCGACCGGCTCCTACAAGACCAGACAGACCTAAGATTTCTCCTTTTCGGAGTTTGAACGAGATATCTTTAAATACCCCTCCCGAAAGATGATCTATTTCAAGAACGACTTCATCGCTGAAAAGACCTTCTTCATAATGTCGCTCCAGTTCTCTGCCTACCATCATCTGGATGATGTCGTCTACTGTCACTTCATTGGTTTTACTGGTTCCCGAATAACGTCCGTCTTTAAAAACGGTGATCCTGTTAGAAATTTCAAGAACTTCCTCCATCTTGTGAGACACATAAAGAATAGAGATTCCCCGTTTTACAAGATTCCGGATAACATTGAACAGTTTTTCCGTTTCCCCTTCACTCAGGGATGAGTTTGGCTCATCCATAATGATGAGCTTGGCATCGATGGAAAGAGCTCTGGCAATTTCAATCATCTGTCGCTGAGAGATACTCAAATAGCTCAGCTCACAGTAGGGATCGATTTTCAGGCCAACCAGATCCATGGCTTTACGGGACAACTCCTCCATTTCTTTCCACTGGAGAATACCGTTTTTGGAAATCATACGGCCCATAAAGATGTTTTCAATCACGTTCATATAAAGTAGAACAGATAGCTCCTGATGAATGATCGCGATCCCGTCCCGGATAGCTTCCAGAGGACTTTCATATTTAACATTTTTTCCCTGGTATAAAATGGTTCCTTTGTCTCTTTTGTAAATACCTCCCAAGATTTTAATCAGGGTAGACTTACCGGCTCCGTTTTCTCCGACCAGAGCATGGACTTCTCCCCGCCTGATATCAAGTTGTACGTCATTTAGGGCTTGAAGTCCTCCGAACTGTTTGAAAACTCCAGAACATTCGACCAGTACTTCTGTATCTGTATTCATATTTCTGACTCTCTTATTTTGATATTGGAAGTTGATTTGAAAGTCTGACAGGGGCTCTGACACGACCGCGAGAGCTCCTGTCAATTAGATTTTTACCAGTCTCCGAACTGACTCATATTTTCTTTGGTAACAAAGTCGGATTGGGTGAGCATCCGACCCGCTTCGGGTACTTCTCCGGCCACTAGATAGTTGAACAGTCTGACTGCTGGATCATGTCCCTGAGCGAAGGGTTGCTGTCCGATAGTACCTACGATAACACCCTTTTTTACGTACTCCATAACTTGGTCCATAAAATCATAGCAGAAAACGTCTACCTTTCCACCAAGCTTGTTGTCTTCAACAGCCTTGGCACAGCCTACAGAACCACCGGCGGCAGAGTAGAATCCATTCAGGTCGGGGTTGGAAACAATGAAGTCGGATGCCAGCTGATAGCCGTTGTCGTCTTTGTCCAAGGTTTCCACTCGGCCTACGATTACTGCACCGGGTATTTCTTTCATCAATGACTCTTCGAATCCTTTTCTTCTGAGTTCATGACCCTCTACGGAGAAGAAACCAGTCATAACAGCAATCTTGGGATTACTGATGCCTTTGCTTTTGTAGTGGTCGGCAACGGCTTTACCAGCGGCCAGTCCCTGACGATACAGGTCGGCTCCTACGAAGAAAAGACGGGAGCTTGGCTCATCGGTTTCTACGTTGAAGGTGGCTACAGGAATACCTGCTGCAACAGCACGCTCAACATAGGGGATGATTCCACTGTCTCCGGCAATGGTGGCGATGGCGTCATATTCCTGAGCGATAGCGGCGTCTATGGCAGAACCGAAAACATCGGCGGTATGAGAATCGCCCACGGGAACAATCCAATCTATAGTGGCATTGTAATCGGCCAGTTCTTTTCCTGCGGCAATCGCTCCTTCACGAACGGGAATCCAGAAGGGATTGTTTTCAAGGCCCAAGACTGCAATACGTATAGGTGTTTCGGACTTCTGAATGGGGCTTACCTGACCGCTGTCTGCAGGCTGGATGGCAGAATCATAAGCGGGTCCGGGAGGCAGTTCTCGAACGGGCTTGTCTTGCTGACCGTTTGCAAAAAGAGCGGTACTGAGAGCCAGAACCAGCATGGTAAACATACAGATCTTTACTAATTTCTTCATATAGTTTCTCCTTATTTCTCAGAACCTTTGGTTCTGTTGATTACTGTTTTCTCTGACGCAACGTATCAATAGTCACGGCTAGGATGATAATGGCCCCAATGGATATTGTCTGCATATACCCGGGCATCTTCAGAAGGACAAAAGAGTTTCGTAGAACGGCCATAATGGCAGCACCGATAATGGAACCGGCGATGCTCCCCCGTCCTCCCGAGAGGCTTGCTCCTCCGATTACGACAGCGGCGACAACATCCAGTTCGGTTCCCGTGCCGATATTGGTGGCAGCAGTGGACAGCAGTCCTGCTGATATAATCCCAGATAAGGCACAAAGGAAGCCCATAAAGGTATAGGTCAGAACCTTAACACGATCCACGTTGACTCCGGTCAAACGAGCGGCTTCTTCATTGCTTCCGATGGCATAGATCTGTCTTCCCAGAACTGTGTTTTTCAGGAAGTAGGAAAAGATGAACACAAGAACGAACATAATGATTACAGGGAAAGGAATGGGACCGATATAGCCGCCGCCTACGAAGTTAACAAAGGGATCCTTGACTGTTATATTGGATGCTACACCGACCCCTTTGGTCCCCGTGGCGAAAAATACGGTCATCCCCCTGGCGATACTAAGCATTCCAAGTGTTACAATAAAGGGTGTAACCTTCAGCCGAGATATCATAAAGCCATTGAAAAAACCTGTGAGTAGTCCCATACCGAATCCTATGATCAAGGAGGGAACGATGGGGAAGCCGTTTTGCAGCATCCGAGCCATAATCATCCCGGCAACAGCCATCTGCGATCCTACCGAAAGATCGATACCGCCAGTAACTATGATCATAGTCATACCAATGGCCATAATTCCGATAGTTGACATATTCCTCATGATATTAAAAATATTTACGGTTTTCAGAAAGTAGGGACTGGCAATACTCATGATGATGCACATTACCATAAGAGCAGCGAAAACACCCGATTCTCCCGGTAAGGTCGTGTTCTTGATCCGTGATAATATTGTGATTTTTTCCGTTTCAACATATGCGTTTTCGGAAACCATTTGATTCTCCTTTTTTGAATTGCTGAAAACTATTGATGCAAAAGATATGCCAAAAAAAATAATAAGAATTGTTTTTTTTGTATAATTCATTATTCATAAAAGAGTTAGTAGTCGATACATTGTCCGTATATAAAATTTGAAAATGGGGAATCTTTATTGAGCTATCCCCGGACTTCCCCATTGATGGGGAAATAATTCCCCGTAATCGAAAAACTACTATTAACTTATTAAAAAGAGAAATTGACGAAATCCATTTCTCTCTTCATACTTGATCCATGTCCCTGAAAATACTAATTATCGATGATGAAGAAGAGATATGTTTGACCCTGACGGAATATTTTGAGTATTACGGATATGAGTGTCGTTATCTGTGTAGCTCCGGTTCTATAGAAAAAATGCTGCAACAATATAAAGCTGATGTCATTCTTCTGGATTTGAAAATGCCAGAATGGGATGGTTTTGAAGTTATTGACAGCTTGAATCTTTCAGAAAGGAATATTCCCTATATTGTCATCAGTGGTCATGCCAGCATTTCTGACACTGTAAAAGTGATGAAACTCGGAGCAATGAACCTCTATCCTAAACCTGTGGATATGGATACTCTTCTCACTGAAATAAGAGGCCTGGAACAGAAAAGAGAATTAAAAAGCAAAGGAGAAACTGCCCACACTCTTCCGGCTGAAAGCTATGAGAAGATACTGACTCAGAATCCTTTAATGATCCGGGTTATCCAAATGGCTAAAGATGTGGCGGGTACCAATGCGGGAGTTCTGATCCGGGGAGAAAGTGGAACGGGAAAAGAACTTATTGCCGTCGCCATCCACACAAACAGCTCCAGTAAAGAAGGACCTTTTGTCAAAGTTAACTGTGCGGCGCTGATGGACACTCTTCTGGAGAGTGAAATCTTCGGTCATGAGAAAGGGGCGTTTACCGGTGCCGTAAATCGAAAAATCGGTCTGTTTGAGCAAGCATCAGGAGGAACTCTCTTTCTTGATGAGATTGGAGATATGTCAATTGAGACCCAAGCCAAAATGCTTCGTATTCTGCAGGATAAAAAATACACCCGCTTGGGAGGAACAACTGTTTTCAAGTCTAATTGCCGTATTCTCGCAGCTACAAATAAAAATCTGGAAGAGAATATTCATAGCGGCCGCTTTCGGGAGGATCTGTACTACCGTCTATCAGCGGTCACACTGAACCTTCCCCCTTTGAGGAAAAGACCGGAAGATTTGGCCATCCTGATCCGTTATTTTATTAGACGATTTAATAGTGAATACAACAAAAACGTTTGTGATTTCTCTGAGGATGTCTGGGAGCTTGTCTATAAACACAGCTGGCCCGGGAATGTACGGGAACTTAAAAACTTCGTGCAGAGAATGGTAATATTCACAAATGGAAAAGTTGCCGAAGCCGATCTTCTGCCGGAACAGTATAAGACCTACAGCATTGATGATATACGAGAGAGCTCAGAACTATATGATGATCTCCTTGGCGATGCAGTCAGGAAAGCTATTCTGGATGCTTTAATAGTAAACGGAGGGGCCAAAGGAAAAACTGCCGAAGCATTGGGGATTGACCGGAAAACCCTGTACAACCGCATGAAAAAATTCGGATTATCATGAGCCGAAGAATCCTAATATCCATGGAGAAAATCTTCTTCAACTATAAGCAGAGACTGGCCCTTAGAGGAGTGGATTTCAAGCTCTATGGGGGAGAGGTTCACGGATTGATCGGTGAACACAGAGCGGGAAAATCCTCCTTGGTGAATTTACTGGCGGGAGCCGCCGTACCCGAATCAGGACGAATCAGAATAGGAGAAAATATCTACAATGGTATGACTCCCAAATCGGCAATGAAAGAGGGCATATCAATTGTTTTTCAGAATAACAATGTCATCCCGGATTACAATGCTGTGGAATACCTCTTTTCTGGACAACCGATAAAAACCTGGTGGGGAAAACTGCAGCATAAAGAGATGCATGATAAAGCGGTGACTCTCTTTAATGAACTCCAATATCCCATAGACCTTACAGTTCCTTTATACAAACTAACTGTCGCTCAGCAGCATATGGTTGAATTTGCCAGAACTCTGATTTTTGATAGCCAAATCATTATTTTGGATGAGATTGCCCAAAAACTGACTCCTGGTGAAATGAAAATCATATATGCAACAATGAAGCGTCTTAAGGAGAAGGGAGTCTCCTTTATCTACATTTCCCATGATCTAGACGAAATACTCAGAGTCTCTGATGAAATCACTATCCTGAACAACGGGATTCGCATCGGGACGGAAAAAACATCAACCCTTGATAAGTATAAACTGTTTGAACTCTCCTATTCCTATTCTGTTGAGCAGGAGAACAGGGATGAAGAAAAAGAGAAGATATTTCTGAGAAATGTCCTAGAGTCGGCGACCCTTAGGATAACTGAAGGATTTCTTGTGCTTGAGGATAAGGAGAAAATTTTTTATCTCAATCCAACTCTTAATGAGATTTTTCCGGAAATCCTTTCATCATGGCAGGGCAAGAAAATAAGTGAGGTCCCCTTTCCCCTGATCCTGGATAACAATGCATCAAACAATGATACCCCCGATGAGGATCGACAGATTTTCCTAGATGATGGAAGGATTATTCGAATCTCAGAGAAGTCTGATACCTATTTACCAGGACTGAAAGAGTCCAGAATTATTCTTTTTCAGGATATAACACTGCAGAGCGGTTTGAACAATTATATGGAGGAGTCGGAAAAGTATGCTTCTCTTGCAGAATTGGCCGTTGGAGTTGCTCATGAGATTAATAATCCTCTTTTTATCATAAAGAATCACTTGAAGCTGATTCAAATGAAAGGTGGGAATGTGGATGGTACTCTATCGGGAAAGCTGTCTAAAATGGAAAAGGAACTGGATCGAATAGGCGGAATTGTTTCCAACCTCCTCTCTTTCTCAAAGGTTCAGAAACATCAGGAGCCCTTTGATCTGAATCTCCTTCTTCAGGATGTGACTGATCTTATTCATCATAAACTGGTGGGGAAAAAGATAAACTTCTCATTAAAATTGCTCAACCATCAGACATTTCTGTACGGTAATCCAAACAGATTGAAGCAAGTATTTTTAAATATTCTCATAAACAGCTTAGAAGCCGTTCTTATGGAAGGAAACATCACGGTAGAAGTCATGGGAAAAGGAAAAAGAGTAATGGTCTATATATGCGATAACGGCTGTGGTATAGATGATTCGGTTAAAAAAAAGATTTATAATCCTTTTTTCAGTACTAAGATTACTAGAAACAATACAGGTTTGGGATTAGCCATCTCCCAGAATATCGTACAAGAGTTTGAGGGAGACCTTAGTTTTGAAAGTCAGCCGGGTATGGGAACATCCTTCTGTATTAACCTTCCATTATATGACCCCGATTGAAAATTCTTCTGGTCCTGGAACGGAGAAGAATTTCGCTCTTCATGAAAGTCGATTTCTTCTTTCTGGAGAAAGTGTTCTGAATAAAGATCTGTTACTCTCAGGAATTGCCTATTGTAGATCTTCTCAAAACAGGAAATCCTTTTCTTCTCTTGCAATCTATAGTAAAATGCCATCTTGAAACTGATATAAAGAATTTTCCAAGGAGCGTAAACCGTTGAAAT
>NBMC01000030.1 GCA_002084805.1 Spirochaetaceae bacterium 4572_59
CGGGAGATCTTCTTCAGAAGATTGTACCTGATATTCAAAAAACATCAGAATTGATCCAGGGTATATTCGCAGCTTCTTCTGAACAGAGCAGCGGGGCCCAGCAGATAAACACTTCCATTGTACAGTTGGATAAAGTTGTACAGCAGAATGCTTCATCTTCGGAAGAATTAGCCTCTATGTCTGAAGAGTTGTCGGCCCAGGCGGAGAAACTGACAGATATTATGAATTATTTTACTGTTGCGGAAGATGGCGGATTAAAGAGCTTCGCTGCAAGTGAAGAAACTGCTGTTCTACAGCATTCACTGACAGAAACAGAGAGCGAAATAAAATAACATCCATTGGCGGCAGCACTGTCGCCAATGGTGGGGATAAATGTTGATTTTTTTGCTACTATATCATATTATTAGCAATGAAGTTTTTATTAAAAATAATTCTTTTGATCTTAGTTCCTTCCTTCTTATTGGCTGGCAATACTGATATTAAATTCAATCTGAAATTTATTTCTGATTTCAGTATCGGTATAAGCCAGGATAAAGAGGGATTCATCTGGATCGGTACGGCCAATGGTCTTCATAAGTATGACGGTATTTCTCTTGTCAACTATCAGCAGTCAGCTGATGGACTATCTTCAAATATTGCTCCGGTTGTTTTTACGGACAGTGAAGGTCTTATCTGGATCGGAACAGCAGGTGGCGGATTAAATGTTTATGATAAGGATCATGACTCTTTTACGGTTTATCATCATGATGATAATGATCCACATTCCATCAGCAGTGATTCCTTTTTATGGGCTGTAGACCAGATTGCCGAAGATTCAGAAGGGCTCATATGGGCAGGAACCGCCTACGGCTTGAATTGTTTTAATAAGCAGACAGGCGAGTTCACCCGTTATCTGCATGATCCTGAGAATCCGGAAAGTCTGAGTCATAATGAGGTCTGGGCTGTTTTTTCCGATAAGGAGGGGCTTCTCTGGGTTGCTACCCGAAACGGACTGAACAGCTTCAATAAGGAAACGGGAAAATTTACCGGATACTATCATGATCCTGCCGATCCGACTACTTTGAGTGATAACTGGGTTTATTCGGTTATTGAAGACAGCAGAGGAGATATCTGGGTTGGAACACAGAATGGCGGTCTCAATAGTCTGAATAAGGAAAGCGGTCATTTTACCCATTTCAGAAGTGATCCGGATGATCCGGATAGCCTGCATTTGGATGAAGTGTTTTTTCTGAGAGAAGACCGGCAGGGTGATATCTGGATCGGTCGGAGTTATTCAAACCCAATCGGACTTGAGCGTTTTATTCCGGAGGAGAAGAAATTTATTCTTTATTCTCATGATCCTGAGAACACAGATAGTTTACCGGGAAATTTTGTACAAAGCTTTCTGGAAGACAGAAACGGCATTCTGTGGGTTGTAGATGACCTGGGTCCTGTTTCAACATATGACAGGCAGCTGCCTGATTTTCATCAGTTTTCTGAAAATCCAAGTGGCGCCAGGGGTATTCCGTCTAATATGCTTACAACAATCATAGAAGACTCGCAAGGGGAAATCTGGATCGGAACAATTGATTCCGGACTTATCCGTTATAATAGAGATAGTGGTCTTTTTACCAGCTATAAACACGATCCTCGTGATCCTCTCAGTATTCCTCATAACTATGTTTATTCTGTAATGGAAGATTCAGATGAAGAACTCTGGATCGGGACGAATGATGGAAGGCTGAGCCGCTTCGATAGGACCGAAAACCGGGTGGCAGACTCTTTTTTAAACGAATATACACAGGAAGCGGCTCAGGGACTTATTCAGGACTCTGCAGATCCCGCTCTGTTCTGGTTTGGTACAGGGCGTGGCGGAATGTATCGTTTTAATAAGAATAGCGGAGAATTTACTCAGTATTCTCATTTTTTCGGAGAATCGACCAGTCTTAGTCATAATTCCATCGGTGATATCTTTCAGGATGAGAAAGGGACTCTCTGGATTTCATCTCTGGGAGGCGGGTTGATCCGCTTCAGCAAAGAGAAGGAAAGCTTTGAATCATTTGTTTACGATGAAAAGGATCCTCTCTCCATCGGAAGCAACGATATCCGTGATATCTTTATTGACTCAATGGGATCATTCTGGGTTTGTACCAGTGGAGGCGGTTTAAATAAATTCGACAGGGAAAAGGGGCAATTCGTTCGTATCAATAAAGCAAAGGGCTTTCCGACAGATGTTCTTTTTTCCATAAATGAAGACCATTTAGGAAATTTATGGATAACTTCAGATGTAGGTCTTATAAAGTTTGATCTTAAAACAGAGTCAGTTGTCAATACCTATACCGAAGATGCCGGGCTTCAGGGGAACTCGTTCAGTTTTTTCCCCACAAGTTCACTTATGACAGAAGATGGAGAAATATGGATCTGCGGGAGCAACGGGGTCAATACTTTTTATCCTGATAATATTCAGAGCAATCATAATATGCCCTCCGTCTATCTTACGTCTCTGAAACAGGATGGGGAGGAAATGGATCTGTCAAGCGCTCCTGAAAGAGTGAAAAGACTTGATCTGCACTGGAATCAGAATTCTTTTGAATTTGAGTTTGCCGCTTTAAACTATACTCTTTCTGAAAAGAATAGATATGCCTATATGCTCGAAGGGGTTGATAAGGATTGGTACTATTCTGATGAAAAGAATTTTGGTAGGTTTTCAGCCATTCCTGACGGCTATCATACTTTGAGAATTAAGGCCTCCAATAACGATGGTTTATGGAATAGCGAGGGGAATTCCATCGTTGTGTATGTAAAGCCCCCGTTCTGGCGAACCCTGGTATTCCGTCTCTTCCTGACTGCCCTGATATTTTTCGTCTTTTGGGAATTTTACAAAATCAGGTTGAGAAACATAAAAAAGAGAAATCGGATTCTGGAAAAAAGCGTTAATGAGAGAACAGAAGAACTGAGAAAAATAAATAAAGAACTGGTTTCTCTGAGTTTGACTGATCCTTTGACAAAACTTAATAATCGCCGTTTTCTTGATGGAACGATAGGCCTGGATATCTCACGGATAAACAGGAAATTCTACAGCTGGAGCAAAAATTCACAGAGGGGACATCATCCGGAAGATAAACTGGTAATAGTCCTGCTGGATCTTGATTTCTTCAAAAAAGTGAATGATTTATACGGACATAGCACGGGAGATTCCGTTCTGATTGAGGTCGGCGAGATATTGCGCTCTATCTGCCGGGAATCAGATACCATAATTCGCTGGGGTGGGGAAGAATTTCTGATTATCAGCCGGGATACTGAAAACTCTCCGGAATTACTGGCCCAACGCATATTAGACAAATTTCGTAATCACAGTTTTAAAACAAGCAGTGATAAGACAATATCCATAAGCTGTTCCATAGGAATGGCCGTGTATCCTTTTCTTCCGAAATTCTATGAAAAAATCCATTGGGAGCAGGTTATATCAATCGCAGATAAGGCATTATATGCCGTCAAGGACTCTGGTCGGGATGGATATCTCCACCTACATGCTTCAGAAAACCTCAGTTCTGAAGATATGTTAGAGCAGGCTGTAAAAAAAATCCATGAGTCTGTTGATAATGGCAGACTGGGAATCACAAGTAATCACAAAAATCTGAAGGGAGCAGCTTTTTCTAAGGATTAATAAGCCTGTCATGATCCTTAATAATCCAATACCACCCGGCTCAGGGATGCCTCATTAAGCATGTCCTGTCCTATCTCCCAGATAAAAACACCCTGCAGATTATGATCAGAGGCAAGTTCCAGCTTTCTCTGAACCGTTGCGGGCCCGTTAAAGAAGTAGCCCCCCGCCTCATCTTCCTGCGCTGTTGGGGAGAAATTACGAACAATTTCCCTATAGCTCTGGGTTTTTTTCCAGTAGTCGGGAGAATAACCGTCAAAAATCCTTCCATAGAAGGGGAGGCCCATTAAAAGCTTTTCCGGCGGAATTTCGTAACGGGCCATCATATATTCGATGGCTTCCAGGGTCCCCTCCCATGTGGAGTGACGGCCATAGAAATCATAGGTCATCAGGTTGATCCTATCAGGAATACTGTAGGTCTCTTCGGGGAGCAGTCTGAAACGGCTCACAGCCATGCTGAGAGTCTTGTCCTTTTCGGAGCATAAATCCTTCAAGTCCTGCATAAATTGCTGGTGCAACAGTTTCTCATTATCATTACGGGGAAACTCCCAGTCCAGATCTATACCTCTGATATTATAGTTTTCCAGCACAGATGCTATGGCCCCGATGGTCTGCTCACGCTTTTCAGGATCCTGAACCAGAGGCAGTATCTCATCGGAGGAACCTGTCAGGCAGAGAGTTATATCTGTGTTATAGAGTTCTGATATTCTAGAGAGAAAACGGAGATTCTGCCGGTCCGTATTTTCAATATCCAGAAGATTTTCATGTGAAAAGCGGACCGTAAAATAGAGAATTTCATCAAAGTTTCCCATTAGGTATTCAGACCTGGACTGTCTGTAGTCCCCGGGCATCATTGTATTTCTATTGAGAAAGTCGATTCCTTTTCCCGGGAAGGGATTCATATCGTACCAGAGAACGCTGCCTGTAATATCTGTGGGGAACATCTGTTCCATTCTGTATTCGGGAAGATATGTTTTTCGTTCAGGAATTCCGGATAATCCTTCCTTCCCTTCGGCATGAAGGGTAAAAATCAAGATCAATAGAAAGCCTGTGAGTGCTGATGTGGGGATGGATAATCGTTGTTTCATAATCCCTGTATTATAGTGCAGGCTTTTTCGCTGGTAAAGTAGGTTCACTCATTTACAAAAAGGCCTCTTTTTTCCATAATCGAAGCAATATGAATATTCAGATAATTGGAACTAAAAAATGTAGGGAAACCCGAAAGGCAGAACGCTTTTTCAAAGAGAGAGGAATAAAATTCCAGACCTTGGATCTCAAAGAAAAAGGATTGGCCAAAGGTGAGCTTAGAAGTATTCTGAGTAAGGTCTCTCTGGATGACTTGATAAATACGGAAGCTCCTCTCTATAAAAAGAAATTTGCCTATATGGATTTTGATGCGGAAGAAGAACTTCTGGAACATCCCGAACTACTGAGAACCCCCATTGTCCGCAGTGAAGGCCGGGTCAGTATAGGAAATGTACCGGCCCTTTGGAAATCCTGGCTTGAAAACTGATGCAGAGGACCTGCGTTTTGCCGTTTTGGGCAGCGGCTCTGCGGCAAACGCTTATGTGTTTGAATACGGTCAGTTCTCCTTTTTGATTGATAACGGTTACTCTCTGGCGGAATTCCGCCGGAGGATGGCTTCTGTAAACTTTGATGAAAAAAAGCTGGCCTTTATTTTTCTGACTCATCTTCACAGTGATCATTTTAAGGGGGTGGAGTCTCTTTCCCGGACTTTGAATATCCCGGTTGTCACTCATGAGAGTATGCCTGTTGAGACTCAATTGAAACAGAGTGGACTACATCGTCTGGATATTCAGCCGGGAAAGGACTATCAGTTTAATCCTTTGACTTTTCAGGCTTTTGATACTTCCCACGATGCCCCTCATTCCATCGGTTTCCATTTTACCCTGGCAGATACCGTGTTTACTCTGATAACGGACACGGGCTGTTTAACAGAGATTATGGAGGAGAAGGCTTTGCAGTCGGATTATCTTTTTCTTGAATCCAACTACTCTCCGGAGATGCTCCACCAGGGGCCCTATCCCCAGTTCCTGAAAAAGCGAATTCTTTCCGACCAGGGGCATCTTTCTAATTTGGATGCCGCTGCTTTTATGAGTCGTCTGGCACATCATGATAAATCCCGTCTCAAGAAAATATTTCTCTGTCATTTATCAGAAAAAAATAATACAGTTGATAAGGTAAAAGAAGAACTGGGGCGGATCTATAATGGGGAAATCCCTTATGTAATCTGCCCAAGAAATGATAGTCTCTCTTATGGAAACTTAGTGCAGGAAGGAGATTAAAATGGGATTTGAACAGCAGACCTTGTGGTCATTTATCGGGAACACACTGCCGGAGTTCCGGGACCTTCTGAAACGTAGAGACACAAGTGAACTCGACCAGAATGAAAAAGCCATTCTGGACTTTTTGCTGACACTCTCTGGTGAAACAGATGGGCTCGAAAAAACCGAAGATTCTGACGATTTTCTGTCTGCCGCAGCTGGAAGGATCCGGGATGAGTGGGACTATATTAAACAGCATAATGGACCTCTTTATGAGAGAGCGGAATCTCTTGTATCCCAATGCGGGGGAGAGTCTCCCGCGTATAGACAGAATGCACTGTTAAACTTTCTTTTCCCTGAAAAGAACTTTGCCGGGGGAGATTTTAAGAACCAGCAGGAAGAGATCAGAAAACGGCGGACCGTGGATATTACAGAACTTAATCAGAATCCCATACAGGATCCGGCGGGTGAAATTCTATTTTCATCCAATGTTCTTTTGACTGTTCCCCCTGAAAACTACTATTCAAAACTGACCCCCTCCATGCAGGAACGGGCCAGGGCTGTTGCGTCAGAGGATCAACAGTTCTGGTTTGATCATCCCATTCTTATGGGCGTTGAAACGGATGCCAATGAGATGATTTATGGCCTGCGTGGTTTGGCTGATACTTTAAAATATGAGAAAGAGAACGGGCATGCCGCATCAGATGCGCAAATGACAGTTATTCTCTCACTCTCGGTAACCCATAACGGTTTGAAAAATCTGGCTCATGAATATCTGGCAAAAGAGCTGGAGAACGCCGGTAGCCTGGAGGGCCTGAAGGTGTATCTTTTTACAGAAGAGGATACGAAGTTTCTCGCATCCCATCTGAGCTGTCTCTCCGATGTTCCTGAATCACAGGAGGCTATCTCTGCTGTTTTCGGTGTGGATGGATGTTATGGCAGGCATTACAGCTTTCTGAAAGCTTTGGCTCCTTTATGGACAATCTGTATGGATCCGAAGGTGAAGGGAACCTTCAAAATTGATCTTGATCAGGTTTTTCCTCAAAAAGAATTGACTAAGCAGACCGGAAAATCCGCTTTTCAGCACTTTATGACTCCTCTCTGGGGAGCCGGGGGGGTAGACAGCCGGGGCAGGGATGTTACTCTCGGAATGATAGCGGGCGCTTTGGTTAATGAAAAGGATATTCATAAGGGGATTTATACAGCAGATATTCCTCTACCCGATGAGAATGCTCCTTTGAAGGGTGAAACAAGAGTCTTTGATAAACTTAAGGTTATGTCTGCCTCCACAAGGGGGGAGATGATGACCCGTTACAATTCGGCTCAATTTCCCGAGCATCCTGATGGAAAAAGTCGCTGTATCAGTCGTGTGCATGTCACAGGGGGGACTAATGGTATACTCTGTGAGACCCTCAGGCAGTATCGTCCTTTTACACCGGGTTTTATCGGCAGGGCCGAGGATCAGGCCTACATTCTTTCTGTTCTGTTGGGTAATCCCTCAGGAGATCAGGAAGGCCCTCTTTTGCGTTATGTTCATGAATCGGGTCTGATTATGCGTCATGATAAAGAAGCCTTTGCAGGTGATGCCATAGCGGCGGCAAAACTGGGTACCTGGATCGGAGATCTGCTTCGTCTGCTCTACTTCAGTTTTTACGCCCGTTTTATTCCCGGGAGTGTGGAGGCTGTAAAGGAGGAACTGGATCCTTTTACTGGCTGTTTTATCACTCCTTTTCCCTATACTATGGTTTTCCTGAGACTGATTCTGAAAGTTCTTGATGAACCGCAGAATCGTGAGGTCCTTCTCGATTTAGCTTCCCGCAGATTGGGCAGCTTTGTTACAGGTGAAGAGAATGGTGAAACCGTAAAGGCTGAGTGGATGGCCGAACGGGAAGGGTGGGACCTTTTTTATGACAGTCTTGATCTTCTGGAGAGTGAAATAGAAGAGGGAACAGATAGGGCTAAGGAATTAACAGAGAGTATCCGGGAAAGACTGGAAAACTGCCGCATCTGCTGATTCGTTTCGAAGCTTCCGGTTCTATTCCTGATTTTTCAATTCAGGGATGAGCTGGAGCAGCCTCTTGTGCCAGGCTTCAGGGTCGGGATTGATTGTATTCTCTATTTGTCCTCCGGCCATCTCTTTATGTCCGCCTCCGCGGCCCATACCTGCTATAAACTTCTTCATAATTAAAGAGGCACTATAGTTGGGCCAGTTATTGCGGAATGAGATATTGACAGTTTCATTATTTCTGGCAAAGAGGCAGACAAAATGTACCTCATTCAGGGATAGTACAAAGTCTCCCAGGATTCCCAGTAGATTCTGAGGACAGCCCTCGGGGAGGTAGCAAAAAACAATCCCCTTGTTATATTTAATTTCTTCCGTGATTGTATGAAAATACTGCAGATCCGAGAGCTGGATATTATTTCTGAGAATATCATTCACAATCGCCTGATCCGCATAGCCGAAGAGCTGGTGGAATGCGGCCAGATCCATTTCAGTAACACCCCTGGTATAGAGGTCGGTATCCCTTGCCAGACCAATCAGAAGGGCCGATGCAGCCGTCCGGGAGGGAGTAAGGTTCAGTTCCCGGTAGTACTCAGTGATTATAGTAGAGCAGGAGCCGTATTCCGGCCTGATATCAGTCAGGCATACATCATCGGTAGTCCGGCTTTTATGATGATCGATTACGGCAATTTCCCGGCCGGTCAGATCTTCCACGTTGGAGTTGCCTTTGCAGCCGTCCACAATAATAATACGGTCATTCTCTGTCAAATTATAATGTTTCCAATGATAGACAGGAATATTGAGTGTGGAGATCATTCGGATAAGAGAGTCCCGTTGAAGTTCTCCATCATAGAGAATCTCACTCTGTATATTCAGCTGCAAGAGCAGTTCTCTCAGTCCGAATGCACTTGATATGGCATCGGGATCGGGGAAATTGTGTGTTTGAATAAAGAGCCGGCCCTCTTCCCGGCGGATTAGCTCTATCAGTTTCTTAGAAAAGATAAGCGGCTCCTCATAGTAAAATTATTAGGCTTAGTTTATCATCATAAACTGGATCTGATAAGGATTATAATATATTAAGTGAGGATTTGCATGGCCATTCAATGGTTTCCCGGTCATATGACCAAAACAAAAAAACTGATTAAAGAGAACCTGAAAAAGATGGATATGGTTATCGAAATCGTAGATGCCCGTGCTCCCCTGGCGAGCCGTAATCCTCTACTTGATCAATTAACCGCAGGAAAGCCCCGTCTGGTGCTGTTAAATAAGTCTGATCTGGCAGATCCCGGGGTTACAGAGCAATGGCTCCGGTTTTTTGAAAATGGGAATGAAATCCATGCCCTGGCAGTCAATTCCAAGAGCAATAAAAGCCTGAAAGCTGTTCCCTCGGAGTGCCGGAAGCTCTGTAAGGGTAAAAAATGGATCAATCGCAGACCTGTTAAAGCCATGATTGTCGGTATTCCCAATGTGGGGAAATCCACGGTTATCAATACTCTGGCCGGCAGAATAAAGGCTAAGGCGGCTAATCAGCCGGGAGTGACAAAGGATATGCAGAGAGTTCCCATCAGCCGGGAACTGCAGATATTTGATACACCAGGTCTGTTATGGCATAAATTTGATGATCAGATTGTTGGAATGAAACTGGCTTCTCTCGGTTCTATCCGTGATTCCATCCTCCATCTTGATGATATTGCCTTTTCCTGTGTGACTTATCTAAGCGGAGAATATCTGGATCGGATGGTAAAACGATATAAGCTGAATCTGGAGGATCCGGAAGAAGTTCCGGCTCCCCATGTTATCATCGAAGAGATTGGTAAAAACAGGGGCTTTTTGCAAGCCGGTGGTTCCATAGATTATGAAAGGGCTGCCATTCTGCTGCTGAAAGAACTCCGTGATGGGATTTTAGGAAGGATCACCCTGGAAAAACCGGATGATCCCCTCCGCTACTGGCCGGTGATTGCTCCCCTTGAGACAAAGATTCCGGAAGGATGACTCTGGAATATGCTAATATACCGGACAGTTTATTTTAGAGACTGTCCGGTTTAGGTATTATTTAAGATTCTCTGTGTACCATTTTACAGTTTTTTCAATAAGCTGATTTGAAGGTTCAGGGTCATCTGAAAATACTTTATATATATGATCTGCGTTTGCTATAGCAAATGTAGTTGTTCTGTCAGGTGCCAGATCTCCATATGTTTTTAGTGAACTTACAAGAGTATCTTCTGCTCCGTCAATTATAAGTGAACTGATCTCTACACTTAAAAGTTCATCGGATAATCTTTTATATAACCCTGCTACTTCATCCTTTGAACTTGCAAATCCATGCAGAAGCAGTACTGCAGCTACCTTGTCTCCGGCATTATTAAAATTGCCGACGGTCTGTGAGAATGCTATTTCCTGTTCTCCCAGTGGAAGGGGTTCTTGCTTAAAAGTCTGGCAGGATGAAAGTAAAATTGCTGAACTTATAATTAAAATAATGTCAGCTATATAGATGACTGTCAATTAGAAGCTAAATAAACCAGTAATTTCCATTATTAACTTTATACACCCTCGTCGAAAAACTTTCTCTTAATCGGGAATCCCACCTCCATCTTGATGATATTGCCTTTTCCTGTGTAATTTATCTAAGCGGAGAATACCTGGATCGGATGGTAAAACGTTATAAGCTGAATCTGGAAAAACCGGATGATCCCCTCCGCGACTGGCCGGAGTCTGTGACCGTTTTGATCTCAATATTATTTTTAGTCTTTAGTTCTCTATTTTATGATATATTTTTATCATGAGAATGAAATGTATGGCCCTTTTTATTTTTCTGCTGATCCCATTAATCTCGTTGACTGCCAAGGATAATAAATCAATAGCTATACTTTATCCTGTACTCCATCCTTTTTTCAGGGAGACTAGTGCTGGAGCCCGTATAGAGGCGAGAAATTTGGGTATAGAAGTTATCATCGATGGACCTGAAAACTCAAATGTTGAAGATCAGTTGATGATCCTTGAAAAGTATATCAGTGAGGGTGTTGATGGTATTGCAATATCTGTCAGCGATCCTGAAATACTGATCCCTACTATTAACAAAGCTGTACAGCATGATATCAAGGTACTCTGTTTTGATTCAGATGCTCCGGGAAGTCAGAGGTTGAGCTATATTGGAACACAGAATACCAATGCTGGTGTTCATATAGCACAGGCAGTGCTTACACAGATTGGAGAACGAGGATCTGTTCTTATCAATCTTGGAAGTTCGAACCAAGCCAATCTTCAGGAAAGGTATCATGCCTTTACATCATATCTTGAGGTCTATCCGGAAATACAAATTAAGAGTGTTTTCGGCGGCCACGGAGATTATGAAGATACCGTTTTGCAATTGGAGAAGGCAATAGAGGAGAGTCCTGAGTTTGATATCTTTGTCGGTTTTGATGCTGCTTCAGGTCCGGCTGCTGTCTCAGTGTGGCGGACTAGAGGATTGAAGAAAGATATTATTGTATTTGATGATCAGAAAGAGGTTCTTGAGGGGATTAGAGATGGGATCATTTCGTCGGCAATTGTTCAGGAACAGAAGCTCTGGGGAGAACTAATTGTAAGAACTCTATCAAAGGCTTTGGATGGAGAATCCATCCCGGAATTCATTTATACTGATACGAATCAAATTACACTGAAAAATTACAGTTACTATTATCCAGAGTTTAGATAATGAACAGATACAGCCTCAAAAAGAGAATCCTTCGATTAAATATAGCTCTCTCTATTTTACCTCTGCTGATCATTGGGTCAATTGTTTATGTCCTCTTCACTTCAAATATTAGAGAAAGAATGTATGAACTTCTTCAAGGAGCTTCCAATCAGATAGATTTGAGTCTGAATATTCTGTTAAATGATATTGATCGTTTTTGTGAAATAAGAAATCAACCGGAAGTGATCAGATTTCTGAAAAATAGTGAGATAGAAACTGAGCTTTTTGTAGCCGATGCAAAAGACTTACTTGAATTGATAGAGGTCTATAAAGATAACACCAGATTTTCACAAGGTATTAAAGATATCGTATTCTGGGGAAATAACTCAAAGGGGTACAGTGCAAAGACGGGCGTTTTCTTTCATGATGAAGAGATCTTCGGAAAGAATTACAGCATAGAAAGTTATAATGATATCCAGATCTTTAGAACAGAGGAAACAGATCATAGCGGTTCCAGTATTGAGAGGCTAGTGGTTCAGAAGGAGATATATCATCCTGTTACACTGGAACAGCTGGGACAGGTCAGAATTTACCTGGATGAAGTTGTGATTGAACAGTATTTAGGATCTGTTTTTCTGGAAGGGTTACGTTTTTTCATACTTATTGATAGGGCGTTGAATGTCCTCTATGTCAGTGATTACAGGGAGCATCCTGAAATTAATGCTGTGTTACTGTCCAGAATAATACAGGAGAAGGATGAGCAGTTTGTAACAGTCATCGACAACGAAGCTCATTTTGTTGTCACGAATACTCCAGCCTTCGAATATACAACTGTTATGTTTGCTAATCAGAAGGAAGTCATGGAAGACCTAAGAAGAGTTCTGAAAATATTCATCTCCGTACTGATCCTAGAAATCTATCTGATAATATTCTTATCCCGTCTGCTTACAGAAAATCTGACTAATCCTATCATTGAGCTTAGAAAGGCCATGAGAAAAGTTGAGTCAGGAGATCTGAGTATTCAGGCAACCACCGAGGGAGGAGAAGAGATTACAGGGCTGACCAATAGCTTTAATACTATGATAAATCGGATGAATCATCTTATTAAAAAGAATGAAGAAGAACATGAATTGAGATTGCGCTCTGAGTTCAATCTGCTTCAGGAGCAAATCAATCCTCATTTTTTGTATAACACACTGGATACCATCATGTGGAAGGCTGAAGGTGGGGATACGGAAGATGTTAAAGCAGTTGTCGAGTCTCTCTCGGCTTTTTTTAGAGGTTCCTTGAGTGGTGGTAATGAAATCATTCAGGTCAGGGAAGAGATTAATCATGTTCAAAATTATCTGATTATTATGAGTTATCGTTATGAGGATATTCTGACTTTTTCACTGAATGTAGATGAAAAATTATTAGATCGTTATTTACTGAAGCTCATACTGCAGCCCCTTGTCGAAAACGCGATATACCATGGAATAAAACAGAAAAGAGGTGGTGGCAGGCTCTCATTGAAAGGAGAATTGATAGGGAATCTAATCTGCTTCTCTGTCAGTGATACTGGAGTGGGAATCCCGAAAGAGAAACTGATGAAGATTCTGGAGTCATTTAAGAAAAAAGAGTCCTTTTCTCTAGAGCAAAAAAAGGGATTTGGTCTGTTAAACGTCTATAGAAGACTCAAACTTTACTATGGAGATGAGGCAGGCCTGACTATCGAGAGCAGGGATGGAATCGGAACGACAATCAATGTAAATTTACCCCTGAGGGAGATAAGTGAATTTCATGTATAAGGTTTTTTTAGTAGAAGATGAGTTTGCTATCCGAAAAGGCATCAGAGAAAACATTGACTGGGAAGGGAATGGACTTATCTTTTCAGGTGAGGCTGGAGATGGAGAGCAGGCTTATGCGTTAATCAGAGAGATCGAACCAGACATAATATTGACTGATATTCGAATGCCCTTCATGGATGGCTTGGAACTCAGCGAGTTAATATCTTCCAATATCCCATCCATAAAGATAATCATCCTTTCAGGCTTTGATGATTTCCATTATGCTCAGAAAGCTGTCTCTATCCCATCGGTAATTAATTATATATTGAAACCCATAAATGGGGAAAAGATACTTGATATTTTGAGAACAACGATCACTCTTATCGAAGAAGAGAGGAGAAAAATCCGCAGTAGTATAGAGATGAGTGACAGGCAGATAGAAAACCGGAAATTGCTTCAAGAAAGCGTTTTTGGCGAAATTCTCAAGTCTGAATTGAAACCTGTGGAGTTGCTGAAGTTATCACAATCTTTAGATATAAATCTTTCGGCTCGTTTCTATGTATGCGCCGTTGTCCGAAAGGTTGATACAGGAGAAGAGAATCCTGATAAAAGAGAAATACAGTCCGGTATTTACCAGAATGTTCTCTCATCGTTGTTTGATGGAAGGGCAGATATTCTTGTCTATGGAAAAGCGATGGAAGAGCAGGTAATTCTGTTTAAAGGTGACTCTCTTGGATCTCTTGAAAATAGATCATATGATCTACTTAATACTCTCATCTCTCAGATAAAAACTCTTTCCTCTGGGTCGTTGGTGATCTCAATGGGTGGAATATGTGATCGCTTAACAGATATTCGGAAATCATATCGTGAAGCCTGTTCCATCAGCCGAAAATCTTTTTTATTTTCACCTAATTCCATCAATGATTACCGTTCTTTTGAAAATATGTACCAGCAGAGCAGGCAGCTGCCTCTGGTGAATTCAGATTTTCTTCAGAAATTACTCAGTTATGAATCAATTGAATATTTGGATGTGGAGAGTTCTGTAAAAAAACTGTTTTTAAACCTGAAAGAAAAAGAGATAGATGCAAGTGAAATTGATTTTCTGTATAAGGAACTTTTAGTCCACCTTAATCATTACCTGATTGAGTCGGGGGTTGATTACTCTATCATTGATGATGAACTATCACTGAACCAGCGATTTCACTATAGTGTTCCGGATATTAAGGATCTCTATCGTAAGGCAACTGATCTTATATCATTATCCTTCGAATGCAGAAATCGGCATCAGGAACACTATTATACAGACAGAATGGAACAAGTTATTTTGTATATTCAGAATAATTCTGGTAATAAGGGGCTTTCGCTGGATGAGGTGGCTGCTATTTCAGGAATGAGTCCCTGCTATTTCAGTACTATATTTAAACAGTATAAGGGCAGTTCCTATATTGATTTCTTAACTGAAGTAAGGATTGGGAAGGCCATAGGAAAATTGAAGAATACAAGTATTACAATCTCTGAAATTGCTTTTATGGTGGGCTACAATGATCCTCACTATTTCAGCCATGTATTCAAGAAAAGAACAGGGTTCTCCCCTTCAGAAATAAGGAAAAACCTTAATTCCTGATGGAGAGCAATTCTGAGAATTTATTATTTATGGGCCGTCTTCGAAAAAATGTTTTGAAGAAGTATAAATACAAAGAGAAGAGATCCGATCATGATTTTTGTCCACCAAGAGCTCAAATTGCCCTGAAATGTTATAAAAGTCTGGATGACTCCCATAATCAGGACTCCGACAAAGGTTCCTACGGGAAATCCGATCCCTCCTGTCAGCATTGTTCCTCCAATCACTACAGCCGCAATAACATCTAACTCCAGTCCTGACCCGGCAAGGGCATAACCGGAGAAAGTGTAAAGAGCATAGACTATCCCTCCCAATGAGGAGCATATTCCGCTAAGCATGTAGATTTTTCTTTTTGTTGAACTCACGGGTATTCCCATAAGAATGGCCGAGTTCTCATTATCTCCAATTGCATAGACATTTCGTCCAAAGGTAGAGAATCCGGCGAGAATAAGCATGATTAGAAAGACAATAAGATACACCAAGGCAGTAAAGGGTAGGCTAATTTTTTGGCTTAATGGTATTGCAAAAGCTGTTATGGCATCAACTGTTGGATGGTTTATAGCAATGGATTCAAGGCTGACAACATAGGCACTACCTCTAAGAAAAAATAATCCAGCGAGAGTACAGATGAAAGGTGCAAAACCGAAACGATCAATCAGAAATCCCTGAAAGTAACCGAAGGCTGCACCAAAGAGTAAACAAATCAATATGGCTGACAATGGGTGGATCTCTAAATTCGTGATCAGATAGGCGGAAAATATGCTTATAAAACCGACCATCGAACCTACGGAGAGATCAATGCCTCCGGAAATAATCACAAAGGTCATTCCCATTGCAATAATCCCCATGAAGGAATTGCTGATTAGAAAGTTTACAAAAACCCTGAGAGAAAAAAACATCGGGTGAGATAAACAAGCAAAACTGTACATGATGAGAAATACAATTATTGTTGTAATCATGGGCAGGTATGTTTTGTTGATATTAAAGATCCTGTATCCGAGTCCTGCAGGTCGAAAAGTATTGATCTCAGACATTGAGAACCTCCTTTGTGCTGTCATCAATTTGTTTTTCAATTGGAGTTAAAAGTGCTTTCTTTCTGGGGTTGAAATATTGAGAAAATATTTCTTTGACATTTTCTGATTGCAAAAAAGAGACTAAGACGACAACCAATGCCTTCATAATCTGAGTGATTTCGACCGGAACACCTAAGGTTAATATAGTTGTTGTCAATGACTGAATGACCAATGCCCCCAGGATTGTACCACCAATATGAAAACGGCCACCTTCCAATACGGTTCCGCCGATTGCGACGGAAAGGATAGCATCCAGTTCCATGCCCAGACCAATATGGCTGGAGTCGGCACCCCGAATATTTCCAGTCATAATTAAGCCGGCTATGGCCGCACAGATTGCTGTTACCACGTAGGCAGAGACTTTTATCATCTTATCGTTTATTCCCACATAGCGGCTGGCAGTACTGTTTCCTCCAATCGACTCGATAAAAAGTCCTATTGCAGTTTTTCTTACAAAAAGATTGATTGCCAGTGCCATTAGAAGAGCTACTGATACAGCTACAGGAAAGCCGAGAAAGTAGGATCTTCCCAGCAGCTCAAAACCTTGATGTTCAAAAATTAGGATTTGCCCACCTGTTAATAACTGGGCTATTCCACGACCCGAAACCATCAGAATCAGAGTGGCAATAAACGGTTGTATCCCTCGAAATCCTATAAGAAGCCCGTTCCATACACCCAGCAGAGCGGTTAGTATGATGGGTACCACAAATAAAAAGATTGTCGGAAAGTCTCCATTGCTGATCATAACCGCCGCAATAGCACCTGAAATCGCCATCAGTGATCCTACAGAAAGATCAATTCCACCTGTGGCGATGACAAGTGTCATTCCCGTTGCTGTCAGGATAATAGGTGCCGCCCGGTTTAATATATCTATTAAGCTGCCGTAGAAGCGGCCGTCCCTAATCTCAATACTGAAAAACCCCTGCGTGAAAATGAGATTAAACAACAGTATTAGTGAAAGGGCAAGAAATGCCCATATTTCCTTTGATTGTTTTATATTCATAGAGTCGGTACCTCTGCAATTTTATTCAGTATGTTTCTTTCTGTTACACTGTTTCCCTTTTGTTCTCCGATAATTCTCCTATCCTTCAGAATGGCAATTCTGTCGCTCACAGCTGTGACTTCTTCCAGTTCTGATGAGATAAACAGGATAGAAATCTCCTTTTTACTCAGTACTTTTATCATTTGCATGACTTCTGACTTGGCTCCGATATCAATCCCTCTGGTAGGTTCATCCAGAATCAGGAGGCTGGGATTTACGGCCAGCCATCTGGCAAGAATTACCTTCTGTTGATTCCCACCACTGAGAGTTGAAATTTTCTGTTCCGGACCTGTCGCCTTTATGGAAAGAGCATCAATATAATGATTCACAATTTCCTTTATTTCGCTCTCTTTAATTTTATTAAATACCCCTTTCCTGGACTGTAGGGCAAGGACAAGATTTTCAGATATGGAAAGATCTGGAATTATGGCTTCTTCCTTCCTGTCCTCAGGACAGAAACCCATCCCATTCCTGATAGCTTCAATAGGTCTTATTCCCTTATGGGGTTCGTCATTAATCCACAATTCTCCAGTTGTCAGTCGGTCCAATCCAAAGAGAGAACGGGCCAGTTCTGTCCTACCCGATCCAAGCAGACCGGCCAGGCCATAGACTTCGCCCTTTCGTATTTTTATGTCATATTCTTCAATTTTGTTAGCAACAGATCCTTTCTCCATGTTTATTAAAACAGGATTAGAATCGGTATTTCTGAATTCTTTTTTTACATGTTCACTGGTAAATTCCTTCCCTATCATTTTACTGATGAGTTTTAGTCGGGGCAGGTTTTCGGTGGTATATTCTCCTACCAGTTTTCCGTTTCTTAACACCGTAATTTTTTCAGAGATTTCATAGACTTGGTCTAAAAAATGAGTAATAAAAATGATTCCCATTCCTTCATCTTTAAGCTTTCGCATAAGCTTAAAGAGCTGTTCTACCTCTTCAGTATCGAGGCTCGAAGTTGGCTCGTCCAGAATAAGAATTTTGCTTTTAATATCCAGGGCTCTGGCAATAGAGACCATTTGTTGGATTGCCAGGGAGTAATTGGAGACTGGTTGAGTTACATCAATATCGATATTCATCCACTCTAAAATTTCTTTGGCTTTACGAATCATACTTTTTCTGTCCAGTAGCCCAAACTTGCGGGGGACCCTTCCAATGCAAATGTTTTCTGCAACGGACTGATTAGGCAGTAGATTCACTTCCTGATACACTGTACTGATCGACATGTTTTGTGCATCAAGCGGTGATCTGGGATGGATTGGTTTTCCTGAAAGCAGCATCTCTCCTTCCGAGATCCTATAAACTCCGGTAAGGAGTTTGATGAGAGTGGATTTCCCCGCGCCGTTTTCTCCCATGAGACAATGGATCTCACCGGATTGGAGGGTAAAATCCACTCCTTCAAGAGCTTTCACACCAGGAAAACTCTTGCTGATATTTTTCATTATCAGTAATGGAGTGGCACACATCTAAATCGGCTCCTTAGAACTTTCTATTGGGTAGTTCTTTTGCTGCTGTTGTTGTATCAAAAAGTCTGTCGTCACTTGGCATGAATTTGGGAAGAGTTTCACCATTAAGGGTTGACTGGACAGCATCATAGATTTTGGGTCCTAAAAGAGGAGTACATTCTACAGTGGCGTTAAGAGTACCATCCACCATGGCTGTAAAAGCATCTTTAATTCCATCGATACTAATCACAATAACATCTTCTCCGGGCTTCATTCCGGCTTCTTCCAGAGCCTGAATTGCTCCCAGCCCCATATCATCATTATGAGCATATACAGCTGTAATGCTGTCTCCCTCAGCTTTAATAAAAGCTTCCATAACCTCTTTACCCTTGGTTCTGGTAAACTCGGCTACCTGAGACTTAATAATTTTCATTTCAGGATATGTATTGATAATATTTTCAAAACCTTTTTTCCTGTCGTTAGCTGCAGACGCACCGGCTGTTCCCTGAAGTTCTACTATGCTTGCTTTACCATTTGTCTGATCGGCCAACCACTCACCAGCCATTTCGCCTTCTGTAATAAAATCAGAGCAAATCAAAGTGACATAGAGATCTTCGTCACTGACTTTGATTCCACGACCAGAGAGGATAACAGGGATTCCAGCCTGCTTGGCTTCTTTCAGTACCGGTTCCCACCCTGTCTCAACAACAGGCTGTAAAACGATGGCATCAACATCCATCGCGATAAAGCTTCTAAGGGCCTGGATCTGATTTTCCTGCTTGTTCTGAGCTTCTACATAGTTCAGTTTCCATCCTCTAGCTGCGGCTTCTTCATGTACAGAATTGTAGTAAGCCAGCTGCCATCCACTTTCTGCACCATTGTTTGATAAACCGACTGTGATTGTGTCATCACTCTTTTCCTGTTGACCATTGGCAAAAGCCCCGCTCAGACAAAGAACTGCTAAAAACAGTCCCATTAGAAATACTTTCATTCCTTTCATACGTTCCTCCTGAAAATTATTGATTTCACTGTAAATCCGGTGGAACTTGCTGAGAATGAAGAATCTTTATTAGTACGTTTATTATTTTATGATGATTTGTCAAAAGTGGCTCTGTCTGGAATCATAAGGTTAATTTTTTTGGAAGGGAGTGTATTTTTTTTCGATACTTTCCTGGAGACAGATTGAAACGCTGCTTGAAAATCCTTGAGAAGTGATATGTATCATTAAAACCCGAATCATGAGCAATTCTGCAGATTGTCAGATCTGTTTGTTTTAGCAGCATCCGGGCATGATCCATTCTTTTCTGTAGAAGAAACTGATAAGGGGTAACTCCAGTTTCTTTCCTGAATTTTCTGATTATTCCTGGAACAGAAAGAGCTACTTCATTTGCGATGTCATCCAGGGAAACAGGCTTCATGAAGTTATTTGAAATATACTCGGTAACTTGTCTGATAGAGTGATCTTCACACTGATTATAACTGTTTTTATTATTTGAACTCTCCTTCAAAGATGAAAGAAGCTTGTGTAAATAAAGAGGAAAGTCATCCCAATCTTTATTGCTTTTTGGATCGTTATTAATACAACTTTCCAAAATGGACTGAAAAATATCTTTCAAAGGAGTCAAAGGGATGTAGTAGCAGGATTCAAGGTTGTATAGATGAAAAAGATCATCTACAAATGAACCGTTTACTTCAAACCAGACCTTGGTCCAGGGGTAGGGAGGGGCGGCTGTATAATCATGAATACTGTTTTTTTGAAGGATAAAAACATCTCCTTCGGTGATGGAATAGGAGTGATTATTGATCATAAGAGTTCCCTTTCCTTCTATGATATATTCAAAGGCATAAAAGGGATAATCCTGTCTCTGTATATGATAATCCATTCCGCATCGGCTGAAACCGGCTCTGTTGATATTTAACACTCCACCCAGAGATTTCTTAATAGGATACACTTTATCAATACAGCTCTTTTTCGTCAAAAACTGGTTCATTTTCATCATTTTAATCTCCCTTTATCAGGCCTATACTGAGATAAACTTATAAAGCAGGTGAGGCTATGAAACCAAAAGAAAATATATTGAGAGCAATACAGAGAAACAATCCGGAGTGGATACCCAATGGAATGGAGCATGTTTTCAGAATTTATCCGCCCATACAGGAACGGCCCTACAATGCCTGTGCTGATGCCTGGGGTGTTCAATGGGGATTTCATCCGGAGGCTGAAGGAGGAACCTATCCTCTGGATGGGCAATTCCAGATAAAGGACATATCCAGCTGGATGGATGATATACAAGTTCCTGATGTTCATAGCTATGACTGGAGTAAAGTGACTGAACAGGTGCAAACCATTGACAGGGAAGATTATCTGGTTGAAGGATTTGTGGAGATGGGTGTATTTGAACGATCTTATCTTCTCTTCGGAATGGAAAATGCTCTTGTAAATTATATGATCGATACTGATGCCATGGCTGAGGTTGCATCCCGAATTGCTGATTATAAAATAGAGTTTATCAGGAAATTTCATGAAGCTGCCCAACTTGATATAGTCTGGTATGGAGATGACTGGGGAACTCAGACTAATCTTTTTATGCCTCCTGAAATTTGGAGGGAAACAATTAAACCCCATACACAGAGGATCTATGATGCCATGAAAGAGCTTGGTATCATTATCAATCAACACTCCTGTGGAAAGATTGATTCTATTTTTGAAGATATCTGTGATATGGGCGCAGATATGTGGAATAGTTGCCAGCCTTGTAATGACCTTAAGGGATTGAAAGAACGGTTTGGGGATCGAATCTGTTTTTTTGGTGGTATCGACAGTCAGCATGTTCTGAACAGAGCAGGAGTAACAGCTGAAGAGGTTCGTCAGGAAGTTCGTCTTCGCATTGATGAGATGTCTGAGAATGGAGGCTATATTGCTGGCCCCAGCCATAGTATTCCCTATGATCCTGAACTGATTGACGCTATGAATAATGAAATACAGACTTATGGGCGCTATTAATAAGTGTAGAATCCGAAACTGAATCATTGTTTCAGCCTAACTTTTCAGCTCTACAGAATGAATATATTCTTTTTTGATAGTTGTGGAAATTTTTTTGATTGAAATTCTGTTTCAGTGGAAATCTATTGTCAGTAAAGGCTAGGATCCCTTCGATTTATGCTTAAGGAATATGTAGAGTAATATCGCATTTTTAGAGGGTCTGCCCTATCAAACATTGATCTCCAGTCTGACTCATAAATATACAAATGGACTGTTAACTGATAAGTCCAGAAGCGCTTAGAAATTTACAGGCCATATGCCGATGCCCTTATTATACGGTACAAAATGTTACTGTTTTCAAGTCCTCGTGGCTATCCTTCCACTGGGATATATTATTTATAAGTTCAGGGTCATCTGAAAATACTTTACCTGAATTCAAGTCATAAGTGCATAACTTTTTAATTTTCTAATATCAATTCCTGTAAGGCTTTCAAATACCTCATATGGAGTTTTATATCCAAGACATTTCCTTGGCCTACTATTAAGCTTATCCACAGCTACAAAAACATCAGAAACAGGAATGTCTACTAGTTCCATAGACTTTGGAAAATACTGTCTTAACAGACCATTTGCATTCTCATTTTGACCTCTCTCCCATGAGTGATA
>NBMC01000031.1 GCA_002084805.1 Spirochaetaceae bacterium 4572_59
GTGAAAACATTTGCCAAAGCAGAAAAACCATAGTATAACAGATTCATATATGCCAAGTGTTCTAACACACTAAAACTGTTAAAGAGTATGATATGTCAACAGAAATAAGAACAGACTTTTCCATAGCGGCTGACGGGATAGATCCCAAAACCGTGCCAATGAAAAAATTATTTAATGGGACAGAAATGCCCGGTATCGGTATGGGAACATTCGGTTCTCCCGGTATCGGTATGGGAACATTCGGTTCTGACCGTTTTGCACTTGAAGATATTGCCAATGCGGTAGTAGGAGCCGCAGAAGTCGGTTTCCGTCATTTTGACTGTGCCTCGGTTTATGACAATGAAACCCTGATCGGACAGGCATTTCAGACCATTATGAAAGGCAGTATACCCAGAGAAGAGCTGTGGATCACATCTAAAGTATGGAACGACATGCATGATGATGTTATTAAATCCTGCAAACAGTCTCTGAAAGACCTGCAACTGGATTACCTGGACCTGTTCCTGGTACACTGGCCCTTCCCCAACTATCATGCTCCCGGATGCGATGTAGATGCCAGAAGTCCCGATGCTAAACCCTATATCCATGATGTTTTCATGAAAACATGGCGTCAGCAGGAACTCTTTGATTTTGCACTGGAAAATAAAATACAACCCATCGGATTCTGTCCCATCGGGTCCCCCACCCGGCCAGACTTGGGAAGATCTCTGGGATTTGAATGGTGAAGTAACAGCACCATAAAACTTTTTTTACCGGCTCCTGAATTTCTGGAGCCGGGTTTTTTTCGATCCAGGATTTTATTTTCCCCGTTCAGCTATCCTTTAATCATCTTTTGAGCGGCCATAATCTATATTTTTATATAAACCACAGATATACTGAGCTAATGAAAAAGCGAATTTCGGATATGGTAGTCCTTAGGGTTTCCTGGCAGCTATGACTATTGGTGAAATACGGAAACAGAATGACTGAAATATCAACAGAAGAATCAGCCCTTTCCCGCTATAAAAGAAAAGCAATCGGTGCCTTTTTCACACCGGCAGTTCAGGCGGATTATATGGTTCGTCGCAATGATCTGCATAAAAAATGGGCAAAAGGAGCTTCGATTCTTGATCCCACCGCCGGAAGAGGATCCCTTCTTGAATCCTTAATCCGGGTATCCAGAGAAGAAAAAATAGAAATAACCCCTCTTATGCTGAAGCATCTTCACGGTGTTGAGAGAGAAGAGGAATTTCCCATGGGATTTCCTGAACGTATGAGCCGCACCTGGGGTGTAAACTTCTCTGATAATCCCATCAGGAGGGGGGACATCCTTTCAGAAGAGTCTGATGAGAAGGCGGATATTATCTTCGGAAATCCTCCCTGGGTGAATTTTACAGATCTACCTGATAAGGAAAAAGATGAGATCAAACCATATTTTCTGAAATATGGACTGGCTCAGTCAGCAGGCACTCTCCTGCTGGGCAACTCTCGTATAGATCTTGCCGCCCTGATTATAATGAAAACACTTCATTCAAACCTTAAAAGAGATGGCGAAGCCTACTTTTTTATTCCCCTCTCCCTGATTCTGAATGAAGGTGCCCATAATGTGTTTCGAAAGGGGGAACTGAAGAATAACTGTTTTTCTCTCCGGGAGATATGGGACTACAACGGATTTGAGATTTTTCCGGGGGTGACAGCACGCTGTGGACTGATTCATCTTAAAAATGGCATAGCCATGGAAGAAAAGCCTATCCCCTACCACAGTATGAGAAAAAACAGCTGTTGGAAGGACCTTCTGGCTTCTCCCATTGCCGGTCGAGGCAGCGCCTATATAAGCAGAGATCCCCGTAAAAAAGCACTTCCCCCTGTCCCGCAGATAGGTATACCTAAAGAATCAATCCCCCGGCAGGGTGTCAATACGGGAGGAAGAAATTCACTCTTCATTTTTAACAGCTGTATTCCCGGAGAGAACGGTCTCTGCACCCTTTCCAACAAGGAAAGAGAGGTCCTTCTGCCACAGGAGCTGATCTATCCCCTGCTTACGGCCAAACAGTTCAAAGACCAGGCGGCCCCCTGCCGTTATATCTTTATGCCCTATTCTTCTGAGGGCAGGGTCCTGTCCAGCGAAGAGCTTAAGCTATACCCATCAGCCCTTAAGTATATTGAAAATAACAGAAAGCTACTTATAAGCCGCAAAGGTGTTATGCTTCAGAGTCAGATAAAAAAAGGGACATACTGGAGCTTAATGGGAGTCGGCGCATACACATTTTTTCCATGGAAGATAATATGGGAGGCCTATGGAAAAAAAGAGTTTACTCCCTGCCTGTTCGGAAAAAAAGATGAAAAGCCATGGATTCCCAACCAGGCTCTACAGGCATTCTGTCCTTTCAAAGAAAAAGAGACGGCTCTGAAGTTTTTGAAAGAGTTTAAAAATCCGGCAATCAACATTCTCCTGCAGAATCAGAATATGCAGGGAACCTGCAATTGGGCCCAACCGGGACGTATTAAGGTTTTTCTGGATATTCAGTGAGAATATGTAAGCTGTAGTCCCATGCTCCAGGCACTGAGGACCTGTATATCCTGGGCGGTACTGACAAGACGTCCTGAAACACCAAGACGGAAGCCTGGAGAAAACTGATAAGCCAACACAGCATTGGAACGAATCATATAACTGTTTTCCGATTGAGTCAGATAGTAGTAATCCATTCCAATATCAAACATGAGCTTTCTGAAAAAATTGGATTTCCGGAAGATATGTCTGAAAAGAGCATCCGAGTAGAAAACTCCGAATGTTAAGGCATTGGCACTTACGAGATCCTTTACTGACTCCTTATATTCATTCAGAAATAACAAGCTTACTCCAAAACGGAATCCCATAGAGGACCGGGCTTCCTCAGACTCCAGAAAAAACCCTCTCAGCATGATGCCAAGATCCATCTGATGAAACAGAATATCTCCATACTCTGGATTATAGAGGTTTCCATAATAACGGGCATTGACACCGAGAGCACGGTCTACACTTTTAAGGTAATATTGAAGATCTCCGAACAAGCCAGGAGTCGGGCTCATAGTCCCTATGGAATCATGCTGATACAGGGCATCATCTTCGAGATAAATCGATCGTGATTCCTCCCACTGTCCGCCAATTGAGACAATAAAAGCATCCCGAGCCTCCTCAAAAGATGTTATTTGACGGCTTTCAACCAGTTCTTCCACAAAATCAGGTGACTCTATAATTGCTTCATCCCCGGGATTCTCACCCGGTGAACCGGGTTCGTAGAAAACATACTGGTCCGTATTAAGCAGCGTTGGGACAGTCTCTTTTTCACTGAGAATCTGTAACTCCCGAACGGAAACTCTCATATCCTGCAGGAGGGAATCCTGAGGAACTAAAACAATAGCAGCATCAAGGATTTCCAGAGCTTCCGTAAAGTCACCCTGGCTGAGGGCATCCAGAACCTGTGTTTTCATAACATCCACATAATACTGCCGTTCCAGAAGACCAGAAGAATTATCATAAGATAGCTGGGCAAACAGAGGAGAAGAGCATAACAGCAGAAAAAGTATATATAGAAATCTCATGTTATACAGCAGCTGTGAGGCTTAGCCAGGAGTCAGAGGCCGGAAAGTCCTTATATAGTTTTCCCCAATTCCCCCTACTCGTAGGAGTTTGAAGAGCCTGCTGCAGCTCTGCCAGGAAGTCTGACCGGGGAACATCAATGGCACCCAGCGCCCCGAGATGGTCCGTATGTTGCTGACAGTCTACAAAGGCAAAACCCTGCTGTTCCAGCCATAAGGTTATAGCAATCAGAGCAGTTTTGGAGGCATTCGCTTCCAGGGCAAACATGGATTCACCGAAAAAACAGTTTCCCAGAGAAACCCCGTATAATCCTCCCACCAGAGCATCTCCGTTATAGACCTCTACAGAATGGGCAAATCCAAGATCATGCAGGCGGGTATAGGCGTCTTTCATATCCTGGCTGATCCAGGTACCGTCCTCACCCTTTCGGGAGATGGCAGAACAGTTATCCATAACAGCGGGAAAATTCCTATCAGCAGACAGGGTAAAACGCCCGGATTTCAAGACCTTTTTCATACTCTTTGAAACCCTCAGATTTTTGGGATAAAGAATAAAACGCGGATCAAGGCTCCACCATAGAATCTCCTCCCCTTCATTAAACCAGGGAAAGATACCCTGTGCGTAAGCTGAAATCAAAAGACCCGGAGAGAGATTACCCCCCACCCCTACAATTTCCTCCTCCCAGCTGTCGGGAGAGGGAAAGGGGAAATAATCTTGCACTTCCAACCAGGGAAAGACATCATCACTCACTATCCAGAACCTCTATAACCACATCCCCGTCTTTGATATCAGCCCTGGCTTTTCCGCCCTTGGAAAGATCACCGAAAAGCACCTGATCCACAAAGAAAGTCTTGATTTTATCATCCACAAGACGGGAAATATTACGAGCTCCATATTCGCGGGAATAGCCCTTTTCCGCCAGCCAATTAATACAGTCATCGCTAATTGAGAGAGAGACTCCTTTGGGGGTCAGTTGGGCTTCAAAGGATTTGAGTTCCTTCCGGACGATAGACTGCACAACCTCATCGGGCAAGCCGTTAAAATTGATAATCTTATCCAGACGGTTTCTGAACTCCGGAGTGAAGATATTTTTAACAGCACTGTTCACAGCCTCGCCAGAAATCATATCATCACCGAAACCGATAACAGATTTACCCAAATCACGGGCTCCCGCATTGGATGTCATAATAATAACAGCATGACGGAAGTCAGCCTTACGGCCCATATTATCAGTTACAGTTGCATAATCCATCATCTGAAGAAGGATATTAAACACATCTGGATGAGCTTTTTCTATTTCATCCAAAAGCAATACCGCATGGGGATTCTTCCTGATCGTATCGGTCAGCAGTCCTCCCTCTTCATAGCCCACATAACCGGGAGGAGAACCGATCAGACGCGAAACAGTATGTTTTTCCTGGTACTCACTCATATCGATCCTGTGAAGGGAAACTCCCAGTTCGGAAGCCAGCAGACGAGCCAGTTCTGTTTTCCCCACACCGGTGGGTCCAACAAAGAGAAAAGAAGCGATTGGCTTATTCTCCTGACGGAATCCAGCCCTTGAGCGTCTGATAGCAAGGGCAACAGCATCCACCGCTTCATCCTGACCGAAAAGATTCTTTTTCAATGCACTATCCAGATCCCGCAGTTTATCTGTTTCATTGGAGGAGACGCTCTTTTCAGGGATCTTAGCAATTACAGAAACGACCTTTTCCAAATCCTTTTCTGTGATAAGGAGTTCCTCTCCGAACCTTCCATCCTTTTCGGCCTTTAAGCTCTTCCACGCACCGGCTTCATCGATAAGGTCAATAGCCTTATCAGGCAGGTGTTTTTCATTTAAGTACTGATCTGATAGTGTAACAGCAGCATCAAGAGCCTCATCACTGTATTTAACTCCGTGATGATCCTCATATACACTCTGCAGCCCCTTCAGGATCTCTTTTGTTTCCTCCACAGTTGTTTCGGGAACATCTATTTTCTGGAAACGCCTTGCCAGAGCATGGTCTTTTTCAAAGTGTTTCTTAAACTCATCATAGCTTGTGGAACCGATACATCGCAGCTTTCCACGAACAAGAGCCGGTTTCAACAGATTGCTGGCATCCATACTGCCTCCCGAAACTGCTCCGGCTCCTATAATGGTATGGATTTCATCTATAAAAAGAATCACATTCTCTTCACTTTCAAGTTCCTGTAGAACCTTTTTAATACGCTCTTCAAAATCACCGCGGTAACGGGTTCCAGCCAGCAGGCTTCCCATATCAAGAGAATAAATCCTGGCTCCCTTAAGAAAAGTTGGAACATTCTCCTGAAACACCCGCAAGGCAAGCCCCTCAGTAATTGCAGTTTTACCCACACCGGGATCTCCCACATGAATGGGATTATTCTTCAATCGGCGGCTTAAGACCTGAATGGTTCTCTCCAGAATTGCTTCTCTGCCAATCAGAGCTTCAAGCTTTCCCTGTTCCGCCAGTGCAGTCAGGTCAGTTGTATAGGAATCTAGTGCTGATTTCTTTTTGGATTTCTTGCTTGAAAAGCTTTTGCTTTCCTCATATTCATCCTCTCCCCCCGGATCTTCCTCTCCGCCAAAAGGATCATCATCCTCAGCGGGTTCGATCTGGGACACAGCAGTCAAAAGATCCAGACGACTGACTCCGGATTTTTTCATATAGTAGGCGGCAAAACTGTCCGCCTCCTCAAGAATGGAAACAAGAACATCTCCAATATCTATAAGATCACGCCCTGCAGCACTCATATGGATCATGGTCCGCTCTATGACACTCTGCAAACCTTCCGTCTGAACTGGTTCCGGTCCGGCGACAATTGTAAGGTAACGGGAAAAATATTCTTCCAGCTCAGACTTGATCTCATCCGGATCCGCACCGCAGTACTCAATAATCTCTCTGGGATCGGTAAATTCCAGAGATGTAAATAATAGATGCTCAGGTGTAAAATATTCATGATTCCGGCTGCGGGCTTCCTGATAAGCCGTATTAACAATAATCTGCAGCTCCTGACTAATATCCATAACTAAGTCTTCTCCATAACACATTTCAGAGGAAATTCCCTCTGAAGAGACATGTCTTTGACCTGTTTAACCTTGGTCAGAGCAAGATCGTAAGGATACAAGCCTACAATACCCCGACCTTTCTTATGTACGTCCAGCATTATACGGGTCGCATCCACCGCTTGTTTATGAAAAACTGTAACCAGAATTTCTACTACAAAATCCTGACTTGTATAATCATCATTTAACAAAAGAACCCGGTACATACGGGGTTCTTTCAATCCTTCTTCCACTTTTTCAAGTATTTCACCATCAAAGTGATTTTGTCCTTCTGCCATTATATTAATGTACTGATTTTTTTTAATCCTATCAATATTTATTAAGCTTTAATCAATCTAACTGTTTCATCACATCAAGATGATTTACTTTTAGAGCTAAGGGGATTATATTAAAGACAGGAGAATAACGAACAGCTATAAACGGGAGTATCCTATGAAAAAAAGACATCTGATTACAATATTAATGCTGATTTGCACTACTCTTATTGCTTCAGCCGATAACTTTTATGAATCCTATCCGGAATCGGAAAGGCTGATGATAGCCGATGCCTATCTTGCGGTTTCAGAAAACTACAAAGACAGGGGAGAAACAAAAAAGGCGGAATCCTTTAAAAGAATTGCCCTGGAAGTTTACCCGGAAATTAAAGCAATCAGAGATTCCGGACAACTGTCTACTCATCCGGAAACAACCGGAGCTGTATCTCAACTTACCACAGCCACGCCACAGAGACCCGTAGGAAAAGAACCTGCAGCTGTACGATACTATTTTTCAAAGTTATTAAGAGCTGTCTTTACTGAAAACAGCAAAAAAGTACTGTCCATGATCTCAACCCGCCTCTACCTGCCGGGGTATGAGCAGGGTGTTTCTAAAGAGGAAGTGGCAATGTATCTTGATATGGCCTTTGAAAAATATCCTTTGGAATCAAGCGATCCCGCTTTAATCTACAGCTTCAATCGCTACTTTATTAAAAAAGAAGGCTCTGCCTGGACAGTTAAAGTCAATCTGACTCCCAGAGGTATCAGCATAATGAATGAAGAACTGTCCTTTCCGGGAGAAGCCCATATCTTCTACTTCAGAGAATACAGAGAAGGGTGGCGACTGATCGCAATTAATGGGGAATAATTCTGATTTTAAAAAGATAGCCAGTGGCCCTGTTTAAAGCGGGGCCGTATTTTGTTCCGCACATTTTCAACATAACCACAATCGGGAGGCAATGCCGGTGAGAATAGAGCCGTCCAGAGCGTAATTTTTCGGCACTCCTTGCAGGCGTTAAAACGATTGACATACACATTACACTTTTTTGTATCTTCATTAAGAAAACGGCATGGTTTACTGTAATCTGTAATCAGTATACCTCCAGGAAGATACTCCTTTTCATAGCAGCATTTCCCGCAGCATTTGCAATATCCTTCCCAGCGGGCTTTCCATTTTTTAAAGAGCTTCATTATCAGTATTCCAGAGGTCCAAAATATCCAAGCTCATCTCTTCCACTTTTTCTGACATAATTTACTTCCAGAGTAATGGGAATATAGGATTGACCAAAATTGGTATTGCTTATGGCATTATAACTTATAGTATAGAATCCGTTTCCTCCCGACCGGGCATCTTCCATGAGGGGCAAGATTCCCCGGGGCTGCAGAAGATATGCGGAATTCCCACCTGTTTCTCTGGCAATATAGTCAAGTTCGGGGTTTCTGTAATCCGGGTCCAGATAAACCGGATAGAAACGGATTCCGTTATTACTCATATATTGAGCCATATCCTGAAGCCCGTATTCTACAAATGTCTCAGGATGGATCCTCCCGTCAGTCAGAAAGATCATTATCTTCCGCTTACGGTTGGGAATCAACTGTGAAGCACCCAGACGCAGTCCAGAAGCAATATCCGGATGATCCGACCATCCGGAAGAAAGAAGCGGCAGAACATCCACAAGACTATCTCCCGGCTCCAGGAGTAACTGAGGAGAATCTTTTATGCTCACCAGATAGGCATCATCCCCGGTCTCAAGATCCTTGAAAATGCTCCTGATCCCATCCTGAATCAGATTTTTACGGTCCCGTAGGGCCCTGTTATTATCTACCAGCACAGAGACAATCAAATCATTATTATTGTAACCCGTGTAGGAGAGATCAAATCCTTCGATTGTCTGATCATTCTCCCGCAGGAAGAAATTCTTCTGATCAAGACCTACAACAGCTTTCCCCCAACGATCTTCAACAGTAAAGTCTACATGAAGGAGAGGATACTCCTCTGTAGCAATCCGGTTGATCCTCAGAAAAAGTCCGGCATACAGAGTCGCCAGATCGGTCATAACAGAAACAGAATTACCGTCAAAATCAGCCGCTACAATATTGCCGTTCCCATCTTGAGTAATACTGAGAACCCGTTTCCCCGATCCTCCCAGATCAGATGAGACGGAGAGAACATCATTTACAAGATCATATACAAGGATCTGACCCTCATCAGCGATGAGAAGAGAATCATCATCCACAAACAGTAAATCCTCCGGTGCTTTCAGCCCTTCACGGATCAGTGTCTGTATAAAGTTCCCACTCTCATCAAAAACCTCAACCCGGCCATTCATGGAATCGGCTACATAGACAAGGCCATTTCTCAAAACAAGGCCGCTGGGACCCCTCAGTCCCGAGAAATCGGATCGTGGCCGTCCGAATGAGAGGATAAACTCCCCTTCCAGATTAAATTTACTGACCCGGCGGTTTCCCCATTCCGTAACATAGATATATCCGTCTTCCGATACAGCCAGATACTGCGGCCCCAGAAGCTGACCATCTCCGGTACCCCGCTCTCCTATGGATTTAATCCTAAAACCGCTTCTGGAACAGATGGAGACTCGGTCTGCACCGTATTCAGAAACCAGCAATTGATCATCCGGCAGAAAATCCAGATCAAAGGGCTTATCAAATCCCAGAACACCACCACTCAGAACATGATTAATCCGACCGGTAGTGCTGATCTTAAGAAGATCGCCATTCAGGTAGGATAAGAGATAAAAACTTCCGTCACCGTCGGGAGATGCCGAAACAGAGACAGGTCTATTATAAAAAGTCAGACCATCCTGTTCCCGGGGAATATCATATAGTTCAACCAAGCGATCACTGGATTTCAATTCTCTTGAGAGGCCACGGCGGTCCGACACTATTTCAGCAAAACTGATAAGAGCGGAGTCTGCCTTATCATGATTGATAAGGTTCTGCCACTCGTTTAAGGCAGCTTCTTCAAAACCGGATTGATAATAACTCCGACCCAACCAGAAACGGGTTCTGAAATTATCGGGATCAAGGGCAAGTGATTTTTCCAGGGATAAAATAGACTTATTGAAAAGCCCCTCATGAAAAGAGATAACACCCCAGCGGAACTCCTCTACAGCCTGAATCGCTTCTGAATTTACAGAACCATTCTGCTGTGCCGTCAAGCTTAAACTGATAAGTAAGAACAGGATTGAAAAAAAAAGAATTTTAGAACTTGTCATATCGTTCCAGTACATTAAGATGCTCCCTTATATCAGGATTATCATTGGTATTTTTCAAGGCTTTTTCAAGAAAAATCCGGGCCTCGTCCATATTTCCGGTTTTAAAGAGCGCCCATCCCAGTGAATCCTGATAGTTTCCATTTTCTGAATTCAACTTAAGAGCCTTACGGCAGTATTCTACCGCTTTTTCAGGATTGATACTCTCCTCGGCCATTATATATCCCAAAGAATTCAGAGTGTTGGGATTATCAGAATCGATTTCCAAAGCTCTGGTCAGATAATCTATGGCTTCAGAAACATTCCCCTTGCTCCACAGGGTATAACCAAGAGAGGTAAAAACCTGGGAGGATTCAAAACCATCATTCAGAAGCTGCCTTAACTGCAGCTCCGCTGCGGAAAAGTTGCCGGAAACATTATAGATATAGGCCAGAACCATCCGAATCTGGAATGCCCTCAAAAAGGAACTGTCCTCTTCCAGAGATTTTTCAAGATAGAAAACCGCAGCATTATACTCACGGGTCCGGGTGTAACAGAGACCTATGAAATATGCCAATTCCGGATCTTCAACGGGATCCACATCTTCAGACATAAAGGCATCCAGAGCATCTTCATACAGAGCGTTTTCATAAAGGGTCAGTCCATCTTCCCGGTGTGACATCAGTGGCTGTACCCCGCACTTTCTGTAAGTTTACCCACATGAGGAATGATAAGCGGTGAAACACAAACGGCAGAAATAGAAACATTCCCACGTTTTATGGCGAGGACATCCGATCCTTCCTCATTCTGAGAGCTTACCGTGCTTCCTTTTAGAAAACAATAGGTTCCCTCTCCTCTTGGTGGAGTAAACTTAACAAGCTCATCATCATAAATACGTCTGGCGGGCCAAGTCCATTCCAGATGGGTGTCGTCATCCATCTCTTCGGGAAAATTCATATTTAAAAAGCAGTTTTCCTCCCAGAGATTCACAAGTTCCTCTAAATGAGAAGCTACAAATTCTGAAACATCCTGAAAACAGTAAGGAGGCCGGAATTTATCAAGGGAGACGGCAATAGCCGGGAAATTATGCAGTGCAGCCTGCCGGGCAGCGGCAGCTGTCCCTGAATACAGCAGATCTGTGCCAAGATTCGGTCCGAGGTTAATTCCCGAAAGAACTACATCTAAATCCTCAGGCAGAAAACCTCCCGTACCAAAAACAATACAATCAGTGGGAGTTCCACTGCAAGACCAGACCTGATCCTCTATGGATTCAATCTTAACCGGATCTTTGAGGGTAATAGACTGAGAGCTTCCACTACGATCCCCACTGGGAGCCATAACCCACACATCATGATCCTTTGACAGGACCTCTTTGAGATTTTGTAATCCGGGACTATTTATCCCATCATCATTTGTAATTAATATTTTCATGATTTCTGTACTCTTTGGGCAGTATTATTGATACTTAACACCCGAAACAGGTTCGCAAATAAAATGGTCAGCTTTGAAACCGAAAATCCGATCATATTCTTCCAGATGTTCATCGTACAATGTAATATTATTAACATTTATCAGGTTAATTGTACAACCACCGAAGCCGTTCCCTACCATTCTTGAACCAAAGACACCGTTTGTCTCATTGGCTCTCTTTACTAACCAGTCCAATTCAGGACAGGATATTTCAAGCTGATCCCTCAAGCTTTCATGGGAACGGTTCATCAATTTGCCTACGGTCATCAGGTCCTTTGCTTCCAAGGCAGTGCGCATCTCCATCACACGTTGATTCTCCTGAACCACATGAATACAGCGTCTCCGAAGATGTTCAGGATAGCTTTCAAGACCAGACCTCAAATCATTATAGGAGAGATCTCTCAGAGACTGATTCTTTCTTATTGTATTTAAAGCATCCAGACACTCTTCATTGTTCTTGGCAAGATCTTCTGTTTCACCATAACCGTTTCCATTAGGAACGTGAGAATCTGTGATCAAAAACACCATGGGAGAGAAATCCAAATCAATATAGTACATATCCTGGGATTTGGTATCCATCAGCACGGCCTGTCCGACCTTACCATAAAAAGAAATAGTACAAGCGGTTATTCCGGGATCTTTATTCATAAATTTCATCTCCGCCAATCTGGCGGTTTCAACCAACTGAATATCTGAAATATCAAAATTATAGAATATTTTAAGGGCGTTGACCACAGCCAGTGTCAAAGCGGAAGAGGATCCCAATCCCACCTGTTCAGGAATTTCACTGAACACAGTAATATCAAGACCTCTGACGGGACAACCTAACTGCATCATTACGGAGATAGCTCCTTTGATATAGTTGGCCCAGCGATCCTCTCTCTTATATTTAAGACCTGAAAGAGAGGATTTCTTTCTTTCTTTATAGTTCTCAGAATAGCAACGAACCGAATTATCCAGCCGTTCTGAAAGAGATACATAAAGATATTTGTTTACGGCTACAGAAAGAACTAATCCCTCAAAGTACTCCGTATGCTCTCCCATAAGATCTAGCTTCCCGGGAACCTTAACCACAAGTTGTGGATCGTTTCCATGAGCATTTTTATGGTGAATCTGAATTTCTTCCATAATCCTAGTCCTGTAACACTGGTGTAAAATCCACTTTCATAGTAAGACATGTTACCTAATATTTCAATAAAAATTCCTAATAGAAGAATTCAACTCTATTTTAGCCCACTCTAATCAACAAAAAATCATTTTTTAGGCTCTCGGAGTCTCCAATAAAACTAGGGTTGAGACAAAAAAAGCCGTTGCTTTCGCAACAGCTATTATTTTTCGTTCAAACCAATAAAGATCAGTCTTTAGTTTTAATACCGTATTTTTTGTTGAATCTTTCAACACGGCCGGCAGTATCAACCAGTTTCTGTTTTCCAGTGTAAAAAGGATGACAGGCGCTGCAGATTTCTACTTCCATATCACCACGAGTAGAACGTGTCTCAATTACATTACCACAAGCACATTTTATTGTGGCTTTTTCATATTTAGGATGAATTCCTACTTTCATAATTTATATCCTCCAAGAAATCTCCACTTCAAAGATCCCATTATTCACTAATTTCGATCCTGACCTGTATTCATAGACTTCAGGAACGCCTCATTATTCTTGGTTTTACGCATTTTGTCAACAATCATCTCGGTAACTTCCAGATCATCCATGGGACTAAGGACTTTTCTGAGTACCCACATTTTATTAAGCTCTTCACTGGTAAGGAGAAGATCTTCTTTTCTAGTACCGGATTTTCCAATATTGATGGCAGGAAAAGTCCTCTTGTCAGCCAGACGACGGTCAAGAACAAGCTCCATATTACCAGTACCCTTAAACTCTTCAAAGATAACCTCATCCATACGACTTCCGGTTTCAATCAATGCAGTGGCCACAATAGTCAGGCTTCCGCCATCCTCTATATTACGGGCCGCACCAAAAAATCTCTTGGGTTTATGAAGGGCATTGGAATCCACACCACCGGAAAGAATCTTACCTGAGGTGGGAACGGTCTGATTGTAAGCCCTGGCCAGTCTCGTAATAGAGTCCAGCAAGATAACAACATCTTTTTTATGCTCAACCAGCCGACGGGCTTTTTCCAGAACCATTTCAGCAACCTGTACATGCCTGCTGGCCTGTTCGTCAAAGGTAGAAGCAATAACTTCACCCTGAACACTCCTCCGCATGTCTGTAACTTCTTCAGGACGCTCATCTATAAGAAGTACAATCAACTGAACATCAGGATGATTTTCTGTGATGGCATTTGCAATTTTCTGCAGGATAACAGTTTTACCTGTACGTGGGGGAGACACAATAAGACCACGCTGTCCCATTCCGATAGGGCAAAACAGATTGATCATTCGTGTAGAAGGATCAGGAATCTTTGTTTCCATATTCAGTCTGCTTGTAGGATACAGGGGAGTCAGATTTTCAAAAGAAACACGGGTCTGAGCAACGCTGGTATCGTCAAAGTTAACATTGACAACCCGTAGCATAGCAAAGAATCTCTCCCCTTCTTTGGGAGAACGGATCTGACCGTATACGGTATCACCGGTCTTCAAATTGAACAGTCTTATCTGCGAAGGTGAGATGTAGATATCATCACCACCGGGAAGATAGGAGTTCTGGGGAGATCTCAGAAATCCATAACCGTCAGGCAGGATTTCCAGGGCGCCGTAGGCAAAAATGACACCATTCCTCAGTTCAATATGAGCTTTCAGGATAGAAAAAATTACTTCCTGTTTTTTAAATGTAATTAAATCGTCCCCACCGAGTTCCAACTCTTCAGCAAAGATTCTTAACGCGGGCATAGTCATTAGGGAAAGATCATTGATAGTAAGTCTTGGCTGATCATCCGTAGGCAGAACTGCCTGACGCGGATTCCTCCCCTGTTCTCTGCGGGATTTTCCATTTTTACGTTTGTTGTAAGGTCCACCGGGACGTCTGTTGTTATTGTTACTTTTAAACGGTTTTTCTTCTGACGACGCTTTTGTTTCGCGGACTTCTTGCTTTTCAGGGCTACCGGAGGAATCTACTGCTACTGCGACTGCTGCAAGAGGTTTAGCCGGCTCATTCACCGTTGCAGGACTTGCCACCGTTGCAGGACTTGCCACCGTTGCAGGACTTGCCACCGTTGCAGGACTTGATTCGTCTATCTTTTTCTTCCGGAGACGTTTCCTGGGAACAACAACTTTTATATCCTCTCCGCTACTGTCTTTTTCGGCCATAGCTACTTTTGCAGAAATATCAGATTCCACTTTTTCTTCACTGTCTTTCTGTATATCAGCTTTTTTCTTTACGATGGGTTTTTTTACTTTAACTGTTCGGGATTCGCTTTCGGCAGTATTGTCGCCGGCGGATTCTGTTACGGGATCCAAGCCAAGTTCTTTCTGAGCATTACTTTCAGGGGCTGCAGATTGATCGACCTGGAGATCAACCAGATTTTTCCGGATAATCGCCATATGTTCTCCAAATTAAAATTTATTGTTAGTATTTATTTAAAGCTAAGTCTTCAAAACTCTTTAGTATATTTAAAATAAAATTGAAGATTCAGACTTGATTTCTAGGGGGCTTCTATTTTACAAATATATGATGTGGATTATTTGCTGTCAAGACAGGAATCATTTAAAATAATATTTTCTGCCATTTTGACTGCGGTCAGAACGGTTTTTTCCCGAACAAACTGACGATTCCCATCGAATAAATACTTACGGATATCATAAGCATACCCTTTTAAAGCGACGCCAATCCATACAGTGCCCACGGGTTTCTCAGGAGTTCCTCCCCCAGGTCCTGCCACACCAGAGACAGCAATAGACAATTCGGTACCACTTTTAACAAGAGCAGCGTCCAGCATTTGCCGGACAACCTCTTCGGAAACGGCACCTTTTGTTTCCAATGTATCCTCTGAAACTCCTAAAATCGCAGATTTAGCCTCATTTGCATAGGTAAGAAATCCACCCCAGAAGATATCAGAACTTCCGGAAAGATCAGTCAAGGCTCCGCCAATAAGACCGCCGGTACAGGATTCGGCTGTAACTATCCGAATCTTCTTTCCCCGGCAAAGATCAATAAGAGACTGAACGTTATCCAAGCTCATTATGATCTTGTTTTAGTTGAGGCACTGCTGCGGAAAAGACATCGATACTTTCATGATCACTGATCATATCACATTTCCCTTCAAAGCGGACCCCATCAGCGATTTTCAGTTTAGCCGTTCTGATGTTCCCTATAACCTGCCCGGTTTCAAGCATCTCCAACTTCTCGGAGGCTTCAATGTCCCCATAGACGATACCGCCTACAACGATAGAACCGACTTTAATATCCGCACGAACCTCAGCACCTTCTTCAATATACAGAAAGCCTTCCGATTCAATATTTCCGTCATATTTTCCATCAATTTTGAGTGGGTTACTGAACTTCATAGTTCCTTTGAAGACAGTTTCACTGCCTAATATGGTTGAAATGGATTCAATATCTTTAGGTAATGTCATGATAATCCTATTATTTTGTTTTCATTGTAAAAACACCGTCCCATTCAGGTGGTGGTGGATTTTCCAGATACAACTTGCATCTGGCATAGTATACTTTAGATGGACCATCTTCATTATCAATCTTCAGGGCTTCAGCAAATTTCTTCATTGCATCAGAAAAACTTCTCTGTTTATAGAGTTCCCGCCCCTGAGCAAATACTTGAAGAACCTTTTGTTTTTCATCAGAGATCATACTGTCCCCCTGTCATATACCTGTTTCTCTATTTTCCTACTTCTGTACTGTATTGTCAATCTTCTAAGGAATCCCATTAACAATCCCAGCAGAGCAACAATCAAACAGCCCCAAGCAAACCAGTCACCCCACAATGTATACAAGGTACGTGAATTTGTATAGACAGGAACATCAACTACAAGTACATCAAGGATAAAAGGAGGAAGTTCCTCCTGTATAACTCCATTAGGGTCCACCCAGGCTGTTATCCCCGAATTGGTGCTGCGGACCATGGTCCTTCTGTTTTCTCCCGCCCGGAACACACTCAACATAAAATGCTGTCTTTCAGCCACAACAGAACCGGACCAGGCATCATTTGATACATTGACGATAATATTTGCACCAGCATTTACAAAGGCTCTACTGATATATCCGAAGGTATCTTCAAAACAGATAGGAGTTCCGATTTTAAACTTTCCCACATCAATAGTACTGAAAGCATCCCCTTTTTTCCAGAAGTGCGTATCCGCATCTAGAAGCATCTGATACACAAGAGGGAACTCCTCTTCATAGGGAAAATGCTCCGTAAAAGGCACAAGATGCTTCTTACGGTATAAATCCTGCCATCCATGGTCATACAGCAGCAGTGCATTGTAATCGACCCTTTCCAGATCAGCACTTTTTTTAGAAAGTTCCTTACGGGCATCATCATTCCCTAATAGATAAGGAACTTCCTGAGTGGATAAAAAATCTTCCAGGTCCTCCACAAGAGAGAGGGATAGTTGATTCTGCTTATATGTTTTATGGTAATAAATGCTCGGAACAAAGGCTGTTTCTGGCCAGACGATCAGATCAGGATCTTTATGTTCCTGTGATTGAAGACTTAAGTCCCGCAATGCAAGATAATTTGATTTGTATGCTTTATACCCACCCTGCCAGGAATCGGCATTATGTTGAGTTAAAGCAATCTGAAAATGGGGGGAATCACTATAATCTACAGCAGAAAATGTTCCATACAATACCAGAACAAGAGCATAGATGGCGATTCCGCCCCCCGCTCTCTGATAAAAACACCACTCTTTCAAACTCTTGCAGACCTTTTTCAGATCAAAGGCATTGCCTAGCCAAGCACCTGTGACAACAGCCAGAAAAGATAATCCCCAGATACCAGTCAGAGAGGCCGAACGGACCAGTACAGGCCATTGATAAAAGGCGGAACCAACGGTCCCATAGCTATAAGCGAGAAAGCCCTTGGATTTCACAAACTCATACCCTGTCCAGATCAAAGCCTGCCATAAAAATCCAGACCGGGGAAACAAAGTCACCCCAGCTTTCAGCAACGGAAACAGAAAGCTGTAATATCCGACATAAATCAGTGGAACAATAATAATTGTAAGGGGATGAAAATCAGCCAACCAATAATTAAACAGAACATAACTGACAGATGCGTGAATCCATCCGTATAGAACCGAAGCAGTCCATGAACATTTCTGCAATACCGGTACCAGGGGAATAAAAAAAAGGAATGCCATCAAGGGCATTCCTTTTTCTGAAAAAAACCCGGGGAAAGACAGTGAAAAAAAGAATGCAGACAAAACAACCATTACAGTATTTCTAAACACTGACAGGATAGCCTGTTTTTTTTCCTCACCGACTCTCACAATTATTTTCTCAGCGGCCATGCCAGTTTTTTCAATTCCTTACCGGGTCTGAAAACAGTAACACCGTGGCTTTCCACAGGTACGATCTCTCCGGTTTTAGGATTACGGGCTTTTTCTCGGCCTTTTCTGGTTCGAATCTCAAAAGTTCCGAAACCTCTAAGCTCAACAACCCTATCATCTTCAAGAGCCTGTTTAACTTCTTCAAAGAAAGAATCAATCACGTTGTGAATATCTTTCCGGCTAATTCCCGACTCATCATAGATGTGTTCGATGATTTCAGCCTTAGTTAGCTTATTCTCTGTCATATCACTTCTCTATGGATATAGATTTAGATTTCTTTTTTTATGCCAGTCCGGCGAGAACCTTATGAAGCCTGGACTTCTTTCTGGCTGCCGTGTTTTTGTGATACAATCCTTTGCCCGCAGCAGTATCAATCAGTTTTACAAACCGCGCATAAGATGCTTCGGCCACGGCCTTGTCATCTTTCTTCACAGCCGCTTCAAAAGATTTAATACTGGATCGGACAGTACTTTTCATAGAACGATTATGCGCTCTGGCTTTAAGACTCTGACGAAGTCTTTTTGCAGCATCATTAGAATTAGGCACTGTCTTTACCTCCTGATAATAATCAAATTTAGTTTGTTGAAAATAACAGATAACCCTCCACAGTGTCAAGACTTATCTCAACACGAAGAAGGAAATCAACAATAAAAGCGAATTCAACTTATTTAAAATCGCTGGGTCTTCTTTCCTGACGTTTACACTTTTCGCATTCACATACATGTCTCATCCTACCACTGGAAAAGATAGACCGCATTTTAACTTCGCCGCCGCAGTCACTACATAAGAATTTATGTGTTCCTGAACCAAGACGGGCATTCTTACTAACTCCTGCCATATTCGACTCCTTATATCATTAGCAGTGGGATATTAACAAAGATATTGAGGGCCTGTCAACAAGACAAGTCTAATTTTCGACAGGATTTAGCTTCCACCCTTTGGATTCTTTATCAAATTCAACTTCGGCTGTAGAAAGATCCAAAAAACGACCGTCGTTTCCAGACAGCTTTATTTTTTTTGAAAATATATTCACTTCGACAACTTTAAAGGTGGCACCATCCCAATGAATGCGGCTCCCCTCTGAGGGCAATTTCCTTTTCTCTTCCTGATAATATTCATATTCATAGGAAAGACAGCAAAGCAGCCTTCCGCAGGGACCCGAAATTTTCATGGAATTAAGAGAAAGATTCTGCTCTTTCGCCATTTTAATTGAAACAGGACTCAGATGATCAGTCAAGCCATGACAACAGTAATCTCTGCCACAGACTCCCAAACCACCAAGAACACGGGATTCATCCCTGACTCCAATCTGGCGCAGCTCAATCCGCATCTTGAATATGGAGACCAGATCTTTTACCAGTTCTCTAAAGTCAATCCGGTTTTCCGCTGTAAAAAAAAACATAACTTTTGGTTCATCCAGAAGATAATGAGCGGAAACTAGAGCCATATCCAGTTTTTGTTTATCAATTTTTTCCCGACAAATTTTAAAAGCTTCATCCTCTTTGGCTTTCAAAGATTCAGATTTTTTTACATCATCCGCTGTAACCCGGCGAACAACACTTTTCATATCGCCTTTTCTCACATGGCTAAGATCGTTAATTTGGCCAAGAATAGAAACCATATCATTCCCGTATCTGGTTTTAACGATAATCTGGTCCCCGGGTTCATAGCTTTCTCCATCGGGAGGCGTAATAACCTCTGTTTCGCTGGAATGTAGGATTTTGGCCCGAAATAAGCCATTGGGATATTGACCGGGATCTAAAGGTCCACCGGACTTTTGATGATCCTTATGTTTGTCAGCACTCATAATGAGTTACTCCTTAATTTCATTTTTTGTGGCGTTCTATCGCCTTCAAGAACTACTATCACCGCTTCAGATCTACAAGAATACCATACAATTCATCAACTTTTTTCAGGATATCCAACTGATCTTTCTGGTTTTGGAGAACACATGCCCCCAGCCGCTCCAGTTTTTCATCAATTATCGCAATCAATGTGTACTGTTTTCGCGACATTGTCCTGGGATTTAAGCGCCCGCTTACACGGTCTGCCTCCAGACTATGATTTATTACATATTTATAAAAACGTTTAACTGAAGATTTATATCTTTTCAACGCAGCCAACGTGGTATCTTTTTTCAAAGCTTCTCCAAGTTGATTTACATCATCAAGAAGCCCTTCTACTGTTTCGGAACCATCCAAAACATTGGCAATTCCGTTTAAAGCAATCTCAGATTCATCGCGCTTATCATCCAGGCTATGCTTAAATGAAAGCGCCCGACTCTTCTTCTCTTTTTCTACTTTTTTATCTGGCTTTTTGCCGGGATGGGGAACATAGTGACTTCCGACAATCCCCAGTTTATCCATTAGCTAGCTAGTCCTTTTCCCATTCAACTGAATAGCTTCCACTGGAACTCAGGACCTGTGCCCCGGGGGAACTCTCTGTATCATTGATAATCTGGCAGTTTCCATGAAGAAGGACTCCCTCTTCTATTACAAGCCGGGGAGCATGAATATTCCCGATAACCATACCGGTTGAAAGAATCACTACTTTTCCGGAAGAAAAAATATTTCCCTGAACAACTCCACCGACAACAACAGTACCGGCAATGATATTACATTCGGCCCTTCCGGACTTTCCGACAAGGACTTTACCTGTGGTTTCAATGCTGCCGGAAAAATCTCCGTCAATTCTGAGTAACCCATCCAGAACCAGTTCGCCACTGAAACGGGTTCCTTCTCCAATAATGGAATTTATAAAAGAATGGCTTTTTAGATAATCGCTCATGAGAAGTACCTTTTGAAATTATTTGTATTTTTGCAGATTCCGTGTAACCCGTGTAAAGACATCGCTTTTATCTGTCATATTGATATACTTGGTCGGGTCTACAACCTGAGAACCAATCCGGACTTCATAATGAAGGTGAGGCCCAGTAGAGAGACCGGTATTACCCATGGTTCCGATAACATCTCCCTGAGAGATATCCTGACCAGGTTTTACATACATTCTCTGCATATGACCGTATTTAGTATAGAAACCGTATTTATGTCGGATTACAACAAAATTTCCATACCCCTTTTCATCACTACCTACTTCAATAATCTTACCATTGGCAGTGGATACAATAGGGACACCATAACCGTAGGCAAGATCGAGTCCTTTATGGAGATACCACTGCCCTGTAAAGGGATGAATAGAGGGACCAAATATGGCGGTAACATGTCCCTGTACGCCCTTAAGGGGCCACAAAGAAGGAATATCAGAAAGCAGATCTTTCTGACTGCTCAGAATCCGCCCTATTTCGTCCAAGGAAGTAATGGAATTATCCAGTGATGCCTTCAACTTCTGGAGCTCTATGGTTTCACTCAAGGATCCGCTCTCAGACTGTTCTACATTAAAAAAAGATGTAAGGTCACCACCGCTGGATACCATACCGTCACGAATGGCTGTTTCCATCCCCAGCTCTCCCATTGTCTGGGCAAGTGTATTTTGAAAACTATCTGTAGAGTTGATCAGTTCACTAACTTCGTTCCTAAGTATTTCCAGGCTGGCTTCACTATGCTCAAGATCCTGCGAACGGGATGTAAGAAGATCATTTGTTCCGGAAAAATCAGCTGTTAACCATATAAAAGTTACAACAAGAGAGACAAGAAGCACAGAGAAAAAGGAGAGGGCAAACAGAGAAATCTGAAAGTTGAAAACCTTCTTCTCTGAGTGGGGAATAAGCATTATAGTGATTTTTTGACGACCCGACTGGATAAATTTACCGAGAAAACGGTTCGAACCGCCGGATCTGGAGGCTGAACCATCCTTTCTGGGGGAACGCCGCCCTTTTCTGCTCGCCACGAAAACTCCTTGGACACTGTTATTATATTTTCGTACAATCTACACTATTTCTAAAGGACAAGACAAGATGAAAAGCATGAAATGCCGGTTTTCGTGCGTGTTACTTTCTATTAAAGTAATAAGATTATACATCTGAATACTAAAAATCTCAATTTCATTTATCTGAAAACAGTTAATTCTTATTAAGTGCTATGAAAAAAGCTCATAAATCAACTCTAGTAACAATAAACAACATACTTTTATAGATAATTAAATCTAATTTTTTCTATTTTTCTTTTTTTTACGGTTTTTGAGAACTCTAGGTTATACGGGGAGGGTGGGTCTTTAGTATGTATGATTGACTTGCCATGTTTGTATATGATAAACATATAGAAGATTTTTATAATCTTTCTAATCTTAATTAAAAGCGGTATCCACATGCAATTTTTTGATACTCATGCCCATATTGGTCTTATACATGAAGATCCGATTGAGCAGCTAATTATAACTCAGGAAGCTCGTCAGGAAAATGTTAGCTACATTATGAGCATTTGTAATAACCTGTACGATTTTTTTGATCTTTACAATAACCTATCCTCCGCATCAAATGTGGTATTTGCTATTGGTGTGTCCCCTTCTGAAGTTCAGAATCCCGGTCCCGACTGGGAACAGAAGATATCTGAAGGTCTGCAGATGGACAAGGTTGTAGCTCTGGGTGAAACCGGTTTGGATTATTATAGAAAATTCGGCGATAAAAGTTCTCAGGTTGAACTATTTATTTCACAGCTTGAAATTGCTGATCAGAATGATAAGCCTGTTATAATTCATAACAGAAATGCCGGTAAAGATATCCAGGAGATATTGAGCACCCGTATGCCTTCTAGAGGTGGTGTTCTTCATTGCTACTCTGAAGACTGGGAATATGCCAGAAAGATCCTGAATCAGCATGATAATATGTATTTTTCTTTTGCAGGAAATGTAACCTACCGTAATGCCAGAAATCTGCATGATACAGTTCGCTATCTTCCTCTGGATAGAATTGTTATAGAAAGCGAGAGTCCTTTTATGGTGCCTGCCGCCTACAGGGGAAAGAGAAATAAACCAATGTATCTGCCGTCTACGGCTGATTTCATCGCCTACCTCCGGGAAGAACCGGAAGAAGAGGTGTATCAGGCTCTGTATGACAACTCAAGGAACCTTTTCGGACTGGAATGAAATCTCTCTATAGACCTTTAAAAATTGGAAATGCTGTTGTCAAAGGAAATATTTTCCTGGCTCCACTGGCAGGCTATACGGACCGGGCTTTCCGGTCCGTTTGTACTTTAATGGGTGCAGACCTGGCCTATACGGAAATGGTATCCTGCGAAGCTCTCATCCGGAACAGCGAAAAAACCGAGGGTCTTCTTGCAAAAGCCGACGCCGAAGAGTACTACGCGGTACAGGTTTTTTCCGGCAATGCTCAAACAGCTGGAGAAGCTGTCAAAAAAGTCAACAAACATAAACCCCTTATCATTGATCTCAACTGCGGTTGTCCCGTACCCAAGATTATCAAATCTGGTGCCGGATCGGCTCTTATGCAAAACCCTGAAAAAGTTGCAGAAATTATCAGAGCCATGAAGGACAATACGGATATTCCCGTAACAGTGAAAATCCGGACAGGCTGGGATGCCAACTCCCTCAACTATCTGGAGGTGGCAGAAAAAGCTGTAGAAGCCGGAGCGGCCCTTGTCTGCATGCATTGTAGAACCCGCAGTCAGGCCTACGGCGGTACAGCCGACTGGAGCCATCTGAAAAAGCTGAAAGAGGCATTGGGAGATCTGCCGGTACTCGGTTCCGGAGATATGTTTTCTGCAAAAGCAGTTAAACAAGTTATGGAGGAAAGCGGTATCGATGGCGTCATGTTGGCTCGGGGTGCCATAGGAAATCCCTTCCTGTTTCGAGAAATACGGCACTACCTGCAGACCGGAGGGCTCTTACCCCCCCCTTCTCCCGCTGAGAAAATGGATATCGCCTTTCAGCAGCTCAAACTGTCTGTGAAATACAAAGATGAAAAAACCGCCGTCAATGAAATGAAAAAGCAGATGTGCGCCTATACCAAAGGTCTGCCCGGTTCTTCAGAGATCAGAAACAAGATGGTCCACTCCGACAGTTTCCAGACATATGAGGCGATATTTGAAGAATATATGAAAATGCTTCAGACCCGCAGAGATTACATAGAATTCTGATCCCCGTCCTACTGCTTCACAGCAATGGATACTCCCCCTCTACCGGGAAGTACTGGGATGTTCGGATACAGCAGTATCGAACTGCTTCAGTGCACCGACAGAACCCCCGAAAAAGTTTTCAAAGACCGCTACTGGGGTGAGGCGGCAGGCCGATTTACCTATATTGAAGATCCCGATGGAACATTGCTCGAGTTTATAGAGCCCCATAAGATTCCTATTATGAAAAAGTGAGGATGATATCTGAATCTGCAAAAGCGGAATCCTGAAAATCCTCTGTCCCAGTGGATGTTGAAGATTCTGGGACTGGGAAGAATCAAAGACTGACAGCCGGGACTTTTGAGGATCAGGTTCTTACAGAATTTCCAGCAATCCACCCGCTGAGGTAAATCCTCCGCCGAATGCTGTCAGTCCCAGGGTATGACCCGAAGGTTCTTTTTTTATAAGAGACTCCAGACAAAAAGGGATTGTACAGGAGGAAGTATTCCCATTGTAACGGATTTCGCTATAGATCTGATCCTCGGAAATCTTCAATCTCTGACGAACAGCATTAATGATACGCTGATTAGCCTGATGAGGAACAATCAAAGAGACATCTGTTATATCCTTATTTTCCTGAACACAGGCATTATTTAACTGAGTGATCATACTTGCAACTGCCTCCAGATAAACCTTGGGACCATGCATGTATATATGCTGTGCCGGATCGGCAGGGACCATCAGGATATCTCCGGGTTCTCCACAGGCTGCCGTAACAGGACGGAAAACCCGTACTCTTCCGCTCTTCTTAAGGGGATGATCTATACCGGCAATCAAGGAAGCGGTGGCACCATCACCAAAGATGGGTGAGGTAGACTTATCCGCCTTATCCACCAGTGGAGAGAGGACTTCCGCAGTGATAAGAAGGACCAGTCCCCGGGATTGACTGTTCAGAAAATCCCATGAGGATTGAAGGCCGTAAATATAACCCGAACAGGCCGCATTGATATCAAAAGCTGGACAGCCAGGCTCCCTTTTCCCATCAGGCATAAGGGAGTATTGAATGCGGGTCGCCAGAGAAGGTGTCATCTGACCGGGAGTTCCACTGGATACCAAGATCAGACTGAGATCCTTCAGAGTCAGATTATTCCGGCTTAGAACTTTCAGAGCAGCTGTTTTTGCCAGAGAGATAATATCTTCCCCTTCTCCGATCCAGTTCCGTTTTTCAATACCGGTCATTTTGAGGATTTCGCCCTCTTCCCAGCCGGGACAAAACTTCATAATTTCCGCATTGTCAACTTCACGGCTTCCCCGGGCACCAGCCACATCCACCAGATAAGGCCTGCGGTCCGCAACGGGGAGAGCATTTGAAAGCTCTGCAGCAGGTGCAATGTTTAAACCTGTGATAACAGGTTCTCCCGGATTTTCCTTTGTCCGGGGTTTGAGAGAGATCTTTATATTTTCACTTGTTTTGACTTTCAGGGCGGGAGCTCCGATCTCAACGGCCTCTCCCTCTTCCAGGATGAGTTCTTCAACAATACCGGAAACGGGCGACTTCATCTCTGCAACCGCCTTATCCGCCTCAATTTCAGCAAGGAGATCACCCTCTTCGATCAGATCCCCCACTTCAACTTTCCACTCTATGACCGAAGCTGTCTCATCTGCCGGACTGGTACCGATGATTTCGACAATAACAGATCCGGACTGAACCAGATCCTCTTTTTTCCATAAGATAGAACCCTGTAACATCTCTACAGCCGCTTCAAGAACCCTCTGATAGGATGGCAGTACGGCCAGCTGACAGTCAAAATTACAAGGAACGAAGGTATCCTCCCGGGTCAGGCGCTTGATAGCAAGCTTCCTGTCAGATTTCTCTGCCAGGAAAGCCGCCACCTCCGATGAAATGGAGACGGTTTTATTCTCTTCATGAACAATAATCACACGACCGGTTTTTTCAGCCGATTCCAGAACCAGCTCCTGATCCCAGGGAGAAATGGAACGGAGATCGATAATATCACAGTTCACCCCCTGCTCTTTCAGGACATCCGCCGCTTTCTGGCAGAGCTTGATTGTATTACCATATGAGATAAAAGAGAGATGCTCACCCTCGCTGACCTTCCGGGCGACTCCGAGGGGAACGAGCTGACGGGAGACGTCCGCACTGGTTTTCCCCTGTGCTTCGTTGAGGCAGACTTTGGGATAGAAATATATGGTCGGTCGTCCGGATTCGAAAGCCATATTCAGAAGCCCTGCCGCATCTCCCGCCGTGGAGGGCATCACCACATCCACTCCGGGAATATGAGCGGCCAACGCCTCCATACTGGAAGCATGAAAAGGACCGATTCCGGGCTTATAGGCACCACAGGAGACCATTACGATCATAGGACACTCCCATCCGCCATCGGTCCGCCAGTACATACTGCCCGCTTCTGCCCACAGTTGATTAAAAGCGATAGGAAGAAAGTCGGCAAACTGCAGGAAGGCTACAGAATGTTTTCCCGCCAGGGCCCGACCGATAGAGAGACCGACAATGGAGGCTTCAGCCAGAGGACTGTTTTCCACCCGTCCGGGAAACTGGGTAGAGAGGGTTTTGGTTAAACCGAATACGTCGCCCTTCGGGTCTTCCAGATCCTCTCCAAACAATTCCACCGCCGGATTCCGATCTAGGTGAAAACGCAGGGTTTCCCGAATTGCCTCAATCATGGTCAGCTCTTCCTTCCCGGGGGTACCGCGGTACTCTTGTTTACGGTCGCCGAGATGAGAGGGAATCTCCTTTTTGGCAGTGAAAATAGGTTCCGGTTCGGGGGAGAGCTGGGCCTTATGCGCCTTCTCCTTGAGACGGGCGATAATTTCTTCACGCTCCGCTGCCAGTTCTTCTTCCGAAATACCCTGGTCCAGAAGCCAGCTGTGCATCTGGTCTACAGGGTCGCCCGATTCATGAAGAGCTTTGATCTCTTCTTCTGTCCGGTAAACTCTGTGATCATCCGCATTGGTATGACTATGAAGACGTTCTACGGAGAATACGATAATGGCAGGTTTACCGCTTTCACGTATTCCGTCGACGACCTCTTTCATTGGCCGGTAAAGGTTCTGAGGATAGCGGCCGTCAAGTCTGGTAATGGGTATGCCGTAGAAGGAGTCTGCCTCTCCGTCAGGACGGGAAAAGAAAGTTTTACCCTTCGTCTTGGTTGAGATAGCAAAGCCATTATCCTGCACAAAAAACAGAACCGGCAGCTCTTTCCGGACAGCATGGGCTATGGCTTCGAGAACATCGCCCTGCTGACTCATCCCATCACCGAAAGAACTGAGAACGATCGGACTGCCGGCCGTTCCCTTCACTACTTCGGCGATACCTGCCGCATGAAGATTGCTGTTCCCCACAGGACCGGTCATACTGAGAATATTTCTGTCGGGATCACTCATATGAGCGACCATCTGCCGTCCTTTTGAATGGGATCCTTCTTTATTGAAAAGGGAATTAAAAAACATTTCGGGATCGATGCCCCGGGCCATCATCAGGGCTTTGTCTCTGTAGTGACAATGGAGCCAATCCTGCTCCTCTAATAAGCTATTTAAAATGCAACTGCCTTCATGGCCCGCACCGGAGACATGAAAGAAGGCTTCTCCTCTTCCTGTATAACTCTGCTCCAGAAGATCCATTTCCCGGGCGGTTACCATATACCTGAAGTATTCTCTGATTGATTGCAGTTCCACTTCCCTCTCCTGACTATTTTTTATTTTGACACTTATAGTGTTTTTGTCATTTTAATAACTACAGATTATAATCTTTTTTCTGGTATGGAAAGGGGAAATTCTTAAAATAGTGTGAAGATACTAGGATTTTGAGGCCGGATAGTTATCTTTTAGGGGATATTTCATACATAAATAAACAGGAAGACGCGACTGAGCGGGATAATCTGGTAGTGCACAAGGAACTGTAAGAAATAATGGATGCTCAGCGCAGCTCCCGCCAATGAGTCGTACCGCAGTTACTTTGTGACGAGGAACGAGCTCAAATACAGCCAAGAACTGTTTGAGCAGAAGTATCCTTCTTGTGTTGTCAACATTCCTCTCGAAGAGAGATGTCATCGGGCTCTGATTGAAAAACAGAAACCCGATCCTTCACATCAGGGCTTTGACATAAACCATGGGAAGACTCTTGGCAAAAACCTGAGTACGGGAGTTGTAGGCAATCCAGTCGATAATTTCCTGGTCTGCCGCACAGTATCCACCGATGGATGCAAAGGCTTTAGCAAAAGTACCAAAATAGATATCAATCCTGTCCTGTACAGCAAAGAAATCACCGCTTCCCCGACCATGTTCACCCATAACACCAATACCATGAGCATCATCAATAAAAAGACGGGCATTATATTTTTCTTTCAGATCACAGATTCCGGGCAGATCCGCAAGATCCCCAGTCATTCCATATACACCTTCAATCAGAATCATAACACCGCCTTCGCGGGTTTTGTTTACACTCTGAAGAACCTGTTCCAGATCATCCATATTATTATGTTTGAAATAACGAATTTTAGCACCGGCAGCACGGTACTTACCAAAATATCCACCGTCTCCCCTACACTTATCAAAAATATCAACACTCATTTTTTAATACTCCTCTGTCTGCCGCCCCTGGGGAAAGCAGATCTTTATTTGAATAATGCTATTTCTGCTTCTCGCCATCCCCGATTCCTGTACAGATTATTCCTGAATTTTTATAATGGGGATCAATAAGTACTGGATTATAGGAGAGATTTTTATCCATGATATACAATAAAAACAGAAAGCTGCTTGAATTGCTTCAGGGCAGCTTTCTGCCAGGAGTTAATATCTTAAAAAAGAATTATTAAATAACATTAGACAACCTTACCGGGATTCAACAGGCATTTTGGGTCAAATGCTTTTTTTATATTTCTAAGGAGTTCCATCCCGGAACTCCCCATACTTTCATTCAAATAGCTTTTTTTAGCATAGCCTATTCCATGTTCACCGGAAACTTTACCCCCATACTGAGCAGCCCGCTCATACAAGTCATGAAACACTTCGGTGAGCTTCTTTTCCCAAAGTTCCCGGGGCAATTCATCCCTGAGAATATATATATGAAGATTGCCATCACCTGCATGGCCAAAACTTTTAATCCGGATTTGATGTTTTTCTTTTAATTCATTCGTATAGAGAATAAAGTCGGCCACATGTTTACGGGGAACAACTACATCACACTCATCCATCTCTGTAGTTGAAGCTTTAATAGCTTCCAGAAAGGCTCCTCTTGCAGACCAGATAGATTCCTGCCGTTCCTGAGTATCTGAAATAAGAACATCATTTGTCTATTAAAAAAGCTTAAACCCAGATATCTTACTTGTCAACTGGTAAGACCACTTATGGGTTGCGGATGTCATCTGCTTGTTATTTAAATCCGTTTCTTCTCACTACTGGATCGATACAAGCCATCCACCAGGTCTGCTCCCTGTGATTTAATCTTGAAAACTTGTAGCAATCTGATCATCCCCGAGGACTTCCAGCCAGTGATGAACATTCAGCAATGAAAGAGATCCCAGAAAAAAAACGAAGATCCCAATGCCAGTTACAAGTGAAACAATAAGAATAGAAACCTTGAACAATAAAAAAAACATGGAGTGTCCTAACTTCGTTACCGTCAGGAACAAGGACTGTACTATCCCTTCTGAGAATGAAGATTCCCGGTCAAGAGCCATAATAGGATAACGATAAAGTGAAGACATCCAATAAACCAGGTCAAACCAGATGAACAGAGAAGAGATTATCCTTGAGAACTTTGAGGCTTCAGGAATAATCAATGAGCGTAGTGTACAAATGGTGAGCCCCAGTACAAGAATATCGAGAATCCCCATGAGAAAACAGTTTCTCGCTTGTTTTGAATGAAAGTATTCGGATATCTCGATTTTCAGTTTTATTCTATAACCCACGGATCTCCGGTAACTGACAACATGGCCGAACCCGTAAGCAAATCCCCAGGTAATAACAGGAATGGAAAGCAGAAGGATAATCAGGCTTGTTTGAATCCAGGAACCGGGATCTTTACTGATCTGAGTAACCCATCGCTTAAAAGTTCTGGGATATGCCTGCACGAAATTCAGTTTCACCCCTTCAGTCCTGTCATGACAATCCCCTCAACAACATACTTCTGGCAGAGGATGTATACAAATATCAAGGGCAATGAAGCAACACTGAGAAGGACCATAACTTGATTCCATGGAACAGCAGAAACAGTTGCAGTATATATCTGTACCATCAATGGCCAATGATCCTTGCCAGGAAGGAGCATTAGAGGAACCATAAACTGGCTGTACACAACATTGAAAGTATTGAGTATTCCGATTGAAAATACGGGAAGAGAGAGCGGAAGAACCAGACGGAAGAATATGGTCATATTACCTGCACCATCTATTGTAGCGGCTTCAATGAGAGAATCAGGAATCCCATCAAAAAAGTTCTTGAAAAGGAATACCATCCATCCCCAGGCTGAAAATGCCAGGATTACCGACCAATAGTTATTAATGAGGTGAAAGCTGTTCATCATCAGAAATGTTGGGATAATTGTTGCCTGATTGCTTATCATCATGGTTCCTATGAAAAATAACAACATGTTGTTTGCACCTTTTAATCTCAGTTTCGATAGACCAAAGGCACAAAGAGAACTTATTGATATTTGTACAAGGATAGTTCCTAAACATATTATAAACGTACTTTTAATGTTACCCCATAGATGGAATCGTTCAAATGTCTCCGGAATATTCCGCCAGAGAAAAGTGGAAGGGAACAGGGTTGGAGGAAATTTAATCACCTCCATTTTATCTTTGAACATCCCCATGAACATCCAGAAATGGGGCATCATTTGAATAGGGATCAAAATAATGAGAATAATGATTATGGATCTATGAAAAAATTTTCCACTTCCTTTTTGTATCTCAGATTGTTGCAATATGGACATTTCATCTCCCTCCTAACTATCTATCTTTCGCTGCAGTTTCAGCTGAATTGCAGTAAGAAGAAACACTATGACAAAACAGATCGTCGTGATAGCAATAGCATAGCTGTATTCATAATCTGTATATGCCTTATCAAAAGCATATAAGACCAGTGTTTCTGTGGAGTTGGCAGGACCACCTCCTGTCATTATCTTTGGCTCATCAAATAGATTAAAGATATAAATGGTATTCGTGATCAGAAGCATACTTATGGTACTCTTTATGTATGGAAGCGTAATAGACCGTAAGCGGCGCCAGAATCCACAGCCATCAATCTGAGCCGATTCATATATTTCATGGGGAACGTTATTGAGAGCTGCCAGATAGATAATAAAATCAATTCCTGCTGACAATCCCCCCATGATAACCAGATAAGGGATTCTCATGCACCATTTCACAAGTGCAGTTGAATTAAGCCAGAGCTGCTGTTCCCCTCCCAGAATGCTTAAGAAATAATTTGCGAGGCCATAATCAGGTTGCCAGATATACTTCCATAATACTGTCAGCACTACAGAAGGAAGAATTGCAGGGATATAGAAGCACGTTCTGATGAATCCTTTATATTTTCGTACTTCCCCAACCATTATTGCCAGTGCAAGGGGTACCCAGAAGTTAATCACCATCATGATTAGCCAAAATTCAAAATTGTTTTTTAAAGCATTAAGTACATACTTATCATGAAAAGCTCTAACATAGTTAGAAAGACCAATAAAGTCTCCAGGGGGATTCATAATCTGATATTTAAAGAATGAAACGAAAATTCCCATTCCTATCGGAAGATATTTAAACAGTAAAAAAGCTATAATCGCTGGTAGAACAAAAAACCATCCGGTATTAAATTTTCTTTTTTCGAGATCCATTATTTATCCTCATAAAATTCTAGCAGGGGACGTCCCTGCTAGTCATAAAATAATTTAAAATCTACTTCTACTATTTCTTAAAAGAATCAGGATATGTTGAATAGACCTCGTCTGCTGCCTCTGTAAGTATCGCCCGTGCTTCACTGCGTGTAATATTCTCGTCCAGAAGGATTTCCTGTAGATATGGTGCAAAGATGTTCTTAAGTCCGTTCCAGTCCGCACACCAGGGCTCCATAATCGCTGCCTTGGATATGACCGCAGCTTCTTCCGACCAACCTTCGGGCCAGCTGGTAGCCAGGGCAAATTTCTGATCGATCATATCAGCTCTAGGAGGAATCCTGTTCGTAAGTCCACTGATAGAATTTTCATATTTCCATTTTTCAATCTGAAATTCTTCATCATAATCAAACAATTGTATAAATTTCCAGGCTGCCTCCAGTTCTTCGGGAGTAGCTTTAGGACTGAATACCCAAGCATTACCACCAGCAATAGCCGTTTGCTTGTTAGTTCCGTCTTTTGCAGGAAGCGGCATAATACCAAAGGTTTCAGGTGTAATTCCATACTTTTTCTCCGCTTCATCTACATAGTGGTCAAGTCTTCCGAAAGCAAACACACCGCGTCCGCTGTGCATATCATCCCTGAGGTCATTCCAGGACTTAAGAACATCTTTCTGTGTCATCCCATATTCCCAGATCATGTCATGCCAAAGCATTGCCACATCCACACCTGGTTCATCACTGAATCCGACTCGATATGATCCATCGTTATTGGGATAAACCATATCTCCACCTGCAGACCAGATCCATGGGGTAAAGGGCCATGCATTCCAATCCTGTCCCAGCAGTAAGTATGCAAACCTTGGAGCTGCCTTATCGCTTACCATTTTTCCAGTTTTTACAAAATCTTCCCAGGTAGAAGGCAGATTCTCAGAATCACCACCACCTGCTTCAAGAGAGGCCTTATTGTAGACCGTGCCGGCTAGATAGATGTAATCCATGACTCCATACCATTTGTCTTTATACAGCAAGGCCTTATCCATGGCATCATTGACTTTACCCTCTTTTTTCAGGTCCCAGTTCTCTACATATTTTGAAATATCGGCAATTGTTCCATTCGCTGCTCGAGACTGTACATCAACATAGGGAAGAAGGTTTGTAACAGTTGGTTCATCACCAGCCATCAATGCCTTATCATACTGCTGACGATAATCTGTCCCCGCTGGAGAAAAAACACTCTCAATTTCGATTTCGGGATATCGACGTTTGAATTCCTCAACACAGAAAGTCCAGGACTTTTTTTCTGCATCACTGTAATTTTCGAGGGGGCCCCACACAGTTATTTTAACTGTATCTTCTTTGACGGAAGCCTCTTTTTCGCCTTTAGCAAATGTTGAGGGTACCATAAGAGTAAAAATTACAAGAACAAAGAATAGTACTTTAGTTTTCTTCATATCAGACTCCTTTTATTTAGATTAACTTCATGATAAGGCTGATTTAATCTCATCGATACCTGAAATATTCTACGAAATACCGGTTATTATATCTTTTAGGGGATGTACATTGATGAATCAGGAGAAATTCTGCAGGAAAGTTGATGGAGTTACTCCTACCACTTCTTTAAATACCTTTGAAAAATATTCTGTATTGTTGAAACCTACCTTATCGGCCACTTCATAAATACGGTACTTCCCACTATTCAGAAAGTCTTTTGCTTTTTCTATCCTGAAATTTGTAAAATATTTTGAAAAGCTCATACCATAGTGTTTGGAAAAAACTGTAGAGATATAATTAGGAGACATGTGCAGTTCATCAGCAATGATATTTAAAGTAATGTTCCTTCCGTAGTTTTCCCGAACAAACTCTATGACCATTTGAATAATTTTATAGTTCTTAGAATTTTGTTTATCTTTTAACAGATCAAAAAGATAATCAATAAACTCCAATAACCTGTTTCTTGTTTGAGCTAAAGTCTGGTTTTTCTCCACCAGATCAAGAATCTTTTGAGAATCAATCTCGACTCCCATCTTTAAAAGCGATGTGGAAATAGTTCCTAAAAGTTCAAATAAGACTGGCAGGGTATAGTTATCCCATCCGGAAGGAATAGCCGAAAGTTTCTGGAATATCCCATCTATCTGTTTCTTTGTATCTTCATGATTCCCACTGATGATATCATTAATTAACATGGTGCTCTCAGTATCAGGCAAATGCACTTCAAGAGGATGGAATTTTCTGAATTCAGAATAGAACACAACAAGATTATTATCCCGACAGTCCCGAATACAGATAGAAGCATTCCTATAACTTTTTGGAAGATCAATCAAACAGTCCACCTGCTGGCCAACCCCTATTGCCGATTGAATATCGAGATTATTTAAACAAAATGCAACAATGGAATGCGCCCATTGAAGAATCCTTTTCTGATCATTATCTTTATCAACAGGAATAATAAAATAGCAGCTATTTTCATGGAATCCACTGGATATGGTTTTTTCAGGAAGAACTTTCTCAGCTGTAGAAATAATTTGATAGAGAATAAGAAACTGTTCCTCTATCGAAACAGTACTGAATTTCTTGAATGTATTAAGAAGAGCAAGGCCCATAACAAACCAGGATTTTCCAGAAATATTCAATCCTAATATATCACTACGCTCCCGGCATTCCTCATTATCAGGATATCTACCAGTAAGAAGTTCCCAGACAAACTGGGGCAAAAGCATCTTCTTGTTTTCCTCAAAACGACTTCTAATCTTTTCTATTTCAAGACGATTATTCCGTTCCTTCCTGAATCTCTTTGCTGTAGTATCAAGGGTTTCTTCAATCTCTTCATTGAATGAGGGTTTCAACAGATAATCCAGGACACCACAGGAAATTGACTGTTTTGCATACTCAAAATCATCGTATCCGGAGTACACAATACAGTAGGAAGATAGTCCTTCTTCCTTCAATCGGGAAATCATTTCCAGACCATCCATTTCAGGCATATAGATATCAGTGATAATAATATCCGGATGCAAAATCATGGCCTTTTCATATCCGCTCTGACCATCAGAAGCCTCCCCTATGATATTCAACCCGAGCCTCTGCCAGTCAATATGCTTCTTTAATCCTTCAATAACATAGTGTTCATCATCTACAATAAGCACATTCAGGACTTTCTGCATTCGTCCTCCTTGATACACTTGAAAGAAAATGAAATAACCGCACCCCGTTCTGACGGGATTAGATGGAATCCGGAGAATTCATTATCACTACAGATATAGGAAATCCTCTGGCTGGTATTTCTCAATCCAAACCCATGATTTTCATTTCCTGACAGCTTACCCTGCAATGCCTGTTTAAACGTATCAGGGTCGACCCCTTTCCCATTATCACGAACGGCGAATTCCAAAAACCCTGCATTCTTGGTTATAGTAATTACTATTTCTGCATCAGTAAATTTACGTCCGAAACCATGCATAATAGCATTCTCAACAAGTGGCTGGAGAATAAATTGAGGTATCATAAAGTTATTGAGTTCTTCATCATATTCAATTCGATATGAGAACATTCCATTATACCGGGTTCTAAAAATCTCCAGATAAGAACTGACATGAGCAATCTCAGATTTCAGTAAGCATTTAAATTCGTTGGAAGAAAGGCTTATTCTCAGGAATCGGCTCAGAAGTGTCAGCATACGTGCTATTTCCGGTGTATTACTGTCCTGGGCTTTCCAATTGAGGTAATCAAGTGAATTATACATAAAATGGGGATTTATCTGGGCTCTGAGGGTCCTCAACTGATTCAGTCGCTCCTCTTCCATGAGTTCTTTCTGTTTATCCATCAGCCGGTTTATATTCTTCGTCATGTCAGTATAACTGCGATACAACAGCCCAACCTCATTAGGAAGACTCAGGTACTCTTCAACCAACTTAGCTGATAAAGGATCACTACTGTTCATGACAGTAACAAGTTGTTCAATAGGTTTGGTAAAGCTGCGGGAAATCCATATTGTTGTAAGTACCAATCCAGAGAATAATATAAGACAGATTATCAAATTCAATATTGTATACTGTCTCATATCCACTACATCGGATATTGGTGTAAGTTCAATCACCTGCCAATCAAGACTTGTAGGATGACTCCGGGTTACGATATATTCGATTTCTGCCATTGAAATTATCTCTATATTAAGGAATGGATTCCTTTTCAGATCTTCTGCAGTCTGCAGATATTTTTTTTCTAAATCTCCACTACCATAATAACAAATCATCTGCTTACCTGAATCAATAGCAAAAATGATTGAATTACTGGTCGAAAGCCCTGGTGCAAGACATTGATCATATAACGCCTGCTGTGATAATTCAAAAGAAAGATACCCTATAGCTGTTCCTCCTTTTCCCTCAATTCGTATCAGGGAAAGAATATTAAAAACACTGTTTCCCCTTACTATTGATTCACTACACTGGATAATCATTCCCCGCTGGTTCCCAAGTTTATCAATCCAGCCATGGTTTTCTGCATATGATAAACTACTGATACCATTTGCAGTTTTACAGACTCCGTCAGCTTCTGGAAGATACAGAACCGCTCCATTTATTTCGGGAGAGGTTATCCATAACTCATCCAGATAGTTTCTGATACTGTACTTAATATGAACTCTATCAGCATCGAATTCAGCATAATCAACTATCATATTTTTCAGCTTTTGATCAGAAGCAACAAAAAACGATATTGCAGATATTGAACGAAAAAGCTTATTTATCGATACAGTTGATCCATCGACAAGTTTTTTTGTATTTTGATAAGCAGACTCTACAGTTGCTCGTTTTAATGTAGAGGAAAACAGGAATACAGAGATCATAATCATAATAAGAAAGGACATACTAAGAGTTAGGATCAACCTTGAAGAGATAGAACCTTTTTGCATAAAATGTATGCCCTTATGTCTACTTGTCAATTGTTTACCTACTCACCCCCACCATAACATAGGTCTCTCAATGATAGATAGAATTTTTTTCTTGCCTCTTCAGGCTTTGCAATAAAACAATCAAAGAATGGTGTTGCTGCAAAGTATCCATAATCTTTCTGTATCAAACCTGCTTTCAATAATTCATCGAGTTCAGAGAGAGCGTTCCTTCCTTCCTCCTTTTCTCCAAGTTCAAAAAGAGCTTTCCCCCGGTAAAACCTATATGAAAGGTCATACATATCAGTAAAGTAGTCTACGGGAAAAGATACAGCCTTGTTAAAATTCTCTTTTGCTTTTATCCCATTGCCAAGGTCTCGGTAACAGAGGCCGATATAATACCAGAATGGAGCAAGTTTTACCTGATGCCATACTCCCCCTCCAAGATTCTGAGGAATCGTTAAAGCAGATTTAAAGACTGATAATGCTTTCTTATATTTCTTTTCTCTGTAATGTATTTTTCCAATTTCTCGTTTGGCTACTAGATATTCATCGGCAACGGCATGCTCCCCCCCTTCACAAGGTGTGAATTCATAGTCGGATAGTAATTTGAGCGCATACTCATTTTTGCCAGCAAGGTTTGCGGCATGAATCCCTTGAATGTATATATCATCCCTCTTCGATGTGTATACTCTGTTATCTTCCCAGAACTTCAGAATCTCTTCAGGATCCTTTTCCTTAAGAAAACACAGTATCTGGTATTCATAGATCAGTTGAAGGTTCCCGGGATGTTCCTTCACCAGATTCTCCATGATCTCGATAGATTCCGGGTCAGCAGAATCAATATGATAGATGACTACAGCCAGATTCCTTAATGCTTCCACCGAAAATCCGGCTTTCCTGAAGCAGGATAACGCACCATTTTCATCTTCACATTTCCCATATAGCAAATCGCCCAGTAGTAAGTTTATAACGTGATTATCCGGATGTTCACGTACAGCTCTCTTGAGAGCGGACAGCTCCCACCTGCTGCTGGGAAAACAGGGCTCTTCTGACAGGATTGTCGTATCGAGCTGTTCCTCATTAAAACAGGATATCAATATAGGGAGTATGGGACTGGTAGTTTTCAGCCCTTGTAATACAGCAACAGCTTCATCCATGAATCCTGCATCTGCATACTCTTCAGCAAGATCAATCGCTGTGCGAAGAGCGTTATTCTTCCAGTCATTCAGATCCAGTTTTCCCTTTTCATGCAAAGCCAGCAGATCAAATGGGTTCAACCTCAGGCATCTTTCTATTTGGGATTGATGGGCTTTTCCCTTTCCTAGTTTTCTATAAATAACAATGAGAAGTTCTTCTGCAGGGAGATTCTGGCCCCCATATTTTAACAACCATTCTATATGTTCTTCAGCCTTTTCGTAATCGTGCCTGATACAATCAATCTGAGCCATCATTAACCCAGCCTTAGCTATCTGATCTTGACTCCATATCGCTTTTCCGAATACCTCATAGGCTTCATCGTATCGTTTCTGTTCCTTTAGAGATATCCCCAACAATGTATACGCTTCAGTATCCCGAGGGTTGGCATTATATCTTGTCAAAACATCAATTGCTTTCCCGGCCCACTCTTCAGCATCATTAAACTGGAATTTTTCCAGATAATACTGGGATAGTCCAACCATACACGGCCAGAAATCCCATTGCAGTTTCAGCCCTTGGATAAAATAGGGTTTGCAATCAACTTTCGGGTCTCTGTATTGGGCAACATGTACCCCTGTAAGGTAACATCCCGAAGCATCCTTGATTTTATCAGGATAGGGAAAATCCGTTTCAGGGTGTGGAATCTCTTGAGAATTCTCAGGTTTCCGATACTTTAAAATCACCTTTCCCTTACTATCGGTCACCGTAATTAAACTGTTTTCATTCATTCCGGAAATACTGATCTCCACACTATTGGACGCAATTAAGTCTACTTTGACCTTTTCGGCTTCCACATGGATCATTGCTCCTTCTATTGTTTGTACAGGGTATAGTAGAAGTTTTCCTTCCAGAAGTTTTACAGCAAGAAAAAGATTCGCACAATCTACAGTACCAATATCGGTATAGGGATACCAATATTGGCTGAATTCCTTTGTCTCATATGGCTCAATCCAGCTAAGATCCGGTTGATTGTCACTATAGCTTGATGCCATCAATTCAGCATATGGCCCATCAGTATCTGTTAAAGCTTTCTCCCATGCCTTTTCCATCTGCCCATATCCCCAGGTAAACATCTTCGCTCCTGTAGAAATAGTATGCGGAGCATAATGAATCACACCACTTTTTAGATTTCCATCCCACCCTCCGAAAAAATCGCCTTTGGTAACTCCGCTGAAATAGGAAGTTGCACTTGTTGTATTCTTATGCTTTCGTATGTCATTTCCACCCCTGTTATCCATAGTATTAAAAAAACTATTCATAACAGGGTAAGCTCCCCGAGTCTTCTTATAATGGAAATCTACGTATGATACATCGTGGGGGAAAAAGATTTCATAACTCTCATTGACCGGGACTGCTGCGTTCTCCCACCACATAAAACTCTTAGCAAGAGGATTGATGTTCGTGATTCTGCCTATTGTTTCAAAAAAAGCTTTTCCGGGAGATATGCTGATTCCAAGCTGTCCCTCTATCCGGTCAAGTAGATCCCTGGAACCCAACCAGACGATCACCGTTCCATCCGCTTGTGTTTCGACATGATACTCAACAGGAAAAAAGCCGGCTGGATTATGGTGTACCGGCCAATTGAACTCCAACCCACCAGACACCCAAAGACCCAACATGCCAATTAGTGCAGGCTTTATAACATGCTGGCGGTAAAAAAAATCATAGCCATTCTTTTTATTCTGAGCACTGAATATCCTCCCCCCGATTTCCGGAAGGATTTCAAGTTTTATAAATTCATTTTCAAGAACAATCACAGTATATTCACGATCTGTTATGGTATCGCGTCTAACTTGATTAACAACAGGATTGGGATAGGGATTACCGCTCAATCGCTGATGTATCCTGTTTTTTGCAAACATGGGAAGCTCTTCACAATCTGCCCAGGAATAGGTTGGAATTTTTTTCTGTATTACTTGTACTTCTACTTCAGACATATTCACCCTCTATGATGTTGTTAACTTGAAGTATTATAGGCCGTGATATTTTTCAGAGATACCCATATAATTCTACGGTTCACCCAGAGAAAACCTGTTTTATCTACTATTACTCACCGAATAGTTTCTTTTTCTCAAGGGCACGACAAGAGAAAAATTTATTTATCAGCTCCAACAACTCCTGCCTGGAACTACATTTTGATAAATCTATCATCCGGCGGATTCTGTACTTCAGTGTATTTTCACTCATATTAAGGTTCTCGGACAGATTACTATACCGGATCCCCTCCTCAAGACCTTTGAGAATACTCACATCACATTTCCTGCATTGGGTAAACAGTTCTTCCAGTCTGATCAGGTCTTTAATATCTTCGTCCATATAAAAAGAGCTAATCCCATTTCCTGTTATGTCTTGCCTGGAGTCCGCGGTATTAATACCTGAATCTCCATCTGTATCATCGCCCCTATCTTCCCAAAATCCGGTAGAAGTCCCTGGTTCTATTTTGAAATCTATTGACATACTAATAGAGGCAAGTTTCGGATTTCTATTTAGAAGCATACAGGCTTTAACAGCATGTCTCCCAACTGAATAATAGTCACAATCAATACTGGATATAGATGGATCCATTAACTCGCCAATGGAAGTATGTCCAAACCCGATAATCCATACATCATCAGGCACTATGACTCCCTGTTTCACCAAAACTTTGCATAAAAGGACACTAACAAGACTATTGTGTTCCCCGCCAGCTGACCTTTCCGATGTATTCCCAAACTTAACAGACAAGGTTACCATTTAAAGACAAATAGAGTTCCTGTCGTTGACAGAAAAAGAGAAGAAGATACCTCTACACCAATAGATTACGGTATCTTCTTCATCAATAAAAAT
>NBMC01000032.1 GCA_002084805.1 Spirochaetaceae bacterium 4572_59
GGCTCTGAAGATCTTGAAAGAATCTTTCTTATGAATGATTGGGATGGAGCGGTTGAAGTTTTTGATATCTCTTCGACAGCATTTTCTTCAAACGGACATAATGATAGCTATTCTGTACAGCAGATAATTCAGTTAGCTGATGGAAATCTTCTCCTGGCAGCAACCTTTGGTGTTATATTATTTGACACTTCTTTAGGATCTGTTACTCAAGTGTGGGAAAACTCTGGGGATCTTGGATTAATTGCCAATGGCATCTTTCAGGATGATGACGGTTCTTATTATTTTCTGGGAACAGACCGGGAAGAAACGAACCCGGATTTTAATAAGCAGAATATTATGCGTCTTGGTAGCAGCAGCTACTCAGATCAGGCCTCTCTTCCCATTTCCTATGAGGGCTTTTTTGAGCGGGATGATGGATTTTCAAGTTCAGATAATTATGCTTATTTAACTGGTTTGTATGAATGGGGTTCTAAAATGGTTTCCGTTCATACTCAGGAAGTTGCAGGTTCTTTGCTGGGTGGTGAAGTTGTCCTTTTAGATGCATCCGGTGCCTTATGGTCTGTTTCTGGACCACCAGTCGATCAGGATATTTCTGGTACTGATCTTCAGTATCTGGTTCCAATAGGAGTCCTTCCTGATAATAAATTTTATTTTATTGAAGAACATGTAACAGATTTGGAAGATAGGAAGATATATGCATTATCAGATCCTGAAAATCCTTCTATTTCTACAGGATTTGTATTTTTTACAAATCCCAGTGATTTCACAGGTTATGTACAGAATAGTTTTTATTTTTATTATGGGGAGAGAGGATTCGTATAAAATAAATATATTATATACCCCTTTTATTCAGGGCAGATCTCTAATGACGCAATGAAACAAACTGAACCTATGCTGGCCCTTTCAATGGTGCCGATATCTGCATCAATAAAATCCCAAAGACCCTCTGAAATCGCTGCAAAATGATAAGGGGTGGTATTAAAAATCTGTTCAAATCATATTCTCCATGTAACAATAAAGAAGAACAGGGGCTTTTAAACCTGACTTTGGGAACAAAAGGAGCTTCCTGATTATGGGGAAAATATTTTTAAATAGGTATGGTTATTCTCATTACTGATATTCCCGGCTTCCTGTCAGAAAAAAGAGACTGTAGAGGATCCCCCGGAAGTCTCTGCACCCCTTGAGCTTGTGGTGGAATCCCGTCTTTATAATCCTTCCGAGGAAAAAGCATTTCTGATGAAAGAGATTTTTCCGGAGTTTGAAGAAAACAACAACTGTATTATCAAATTCGATACCATGAATGATGACACTCTTTTGAAGAAAGCAAAATTCCAGCATGAATCCGGTAAAGTCTCAACTGATGTGATTTTTGCCCATGATGGTGTGATGTATGAATGGATCCGTAATGAATATATTATTCCCCTGGACATAGACCAGTGGGAAGGTCGCAGTTTTTCCAGGGTATTTCGTTACAGGATAAGTTCCGGTGTCCCCGGTGGAGATTATACCTCATGGGGTGAAGTAAAACAGATTTATGATGATGCTGGATAATCTCAGGCGCTGATCCGATTCTTTTTTATTAAAACATATATCACAGACCCAATCCTCCATTTAATCCCATATGAAATGAGTCTCCCGGAGAGGAATCCTTAATAAGAATCATTGATCCATCGGAACTTTCAAAGGAGGCCTGGTCTGTCAGAATCACTGCGGCTGTCCCGAATTTCAGATAAGTCTGAAATGTTTTATCAGTCAGATACAGTTTTATTGATAAGGGAATCTCCCCTGAGGGCTGTTCATAGCAGAACTCCTCAGCATCAACTAGCAACAGACAAGGGTTTCTGTAATATCCGGCACCGCTCTCCAGTGACCAGTTTTTTCCACTGTCCATCTGCAGAAGAAGTGCCCCCGCGGGGAGGGGGGAAAGGGAACGCTGTGTATCCGCATCTGTACCATACCAGTCCCAGAATCCCTTACCGCTGCCCTGTTCCAGGCTGACAATAGTCCTGCATCCACTGTAAAAATCAAGAGAGGAAAGCAGAAATGTCACTGTCAGTAGAACGGTTAATAGGCCTTGTAATTATCATTTCCCATTATATTAAAACTCCTGCCTGTAAACAGGGAAGAATCCTTAAATCCCGGAAGAGAGACATCTATGGTGACTCCCCAGAAAAGGCCGGTTCTCTGCAGGGAAATTATGACCAGAGCAGAGGCTGTGGAGAAATCGTCCCTGTTGTTCTGCGTACCAGACTATCCCGGGAAATAGTTAAAAGGTGGAATTATTATTCGTGTATAATGACTTTTCCAACATACGGAAGATTTCTATGCTTTTGAGCGTAGTCAATTCCGTATCCTATTACAAATACATCCGGAATTGTAAATCCTACATAATCAACATGAACATCTACTTCTCTACGGTCCGGTTTATCCAGGAGGGTACAGATTTTCAGGGAGGCAGGATTTCTCAGCTCAAGAATATCTTTCACTTTGCTGAGGGTGTGACCGGTATCGATAATGTCTTCGACTATAATCACATGGCGCCCATGGATTTCTTCTTCCAAATCCTTTTTAATCTTAACATCACGGGTGGAATCCATGTCATTACCGTAGCTGGATACAACCATGAAATCGAAGCGTGCATCCAGATCAATTTGCCGGGCAAGGTCGGAAAGGAATACTGTGGATCCCCGGAGTAGCCCCACCAGAAGAATTTCATCGGCCTCGGCATACTCTTTTTCAATGATCTTTCCCATTTCTCTGATTTTTTCAGCCAGTTGTTTTTCATCAATTAACTTTTCTATGGTATATTTCATATGCTACTATCTTCGTTTACAGACCTTATACTGTCAACAGGAGTTGCTCGCAGATTCATAGGAATTTATTCAGGACCTCTTTCAGGGTTGCTATATTAAATGGTTAAAGATCATAAGCCATCTTTCTTATTATAAACAATTATACAGTCACGACCAGAATCTTTTGCCAGATAAAGGGCCTTGTCTGCAGCATTGATAACATCGATAGAGTTGATATTATCATCAGGGACTACCGAGTGTATCCCCATGCTGATGGTCAGATAATCCTTTACAGGAGAACCCTTGTGTTCAAGTTTCATGTTTCTGACAGATTCCATCATCTTTTTCCCAAGCTCTAATACGCCCTCTTGTCCTATTTCCGGAAGAATCGCTATGAATTCTTCCCCCCCGTAGCGGGCTATTGTATCTATTTTCCGCTTCAAAGGAATGCTGATTGCTTTGGCAACTGCTTTCAGGGCATTATCCCCGGCAGAATGTCCATAGGTATCGTTGTAAGTTTTAAAATGGTCAATATCCATCAGTATAAGGGAGAGAAGGGAGCCGTTCCGTTTGCTTCTACTCCATTCCATCTCAATCATTTCATTAAAATAACGGCGGTTGTAAATCCCGGTCAGGGCATCAATGGTTGAGATAGTCTTTAGCTGTTTGTTTTTTTCTTTCAGTTGCTGCTGTAGTTCTTCAAGCTCACGGACTTTTGCATTGAGCTCCCTGGTTTTTTTCTCCAGTTCCAGTTTCTGCCGATGAATCTCCAGGAAAATACCTACTTTACTCTGAAGAACCTGGGGAGCAATCGGTTTCATCAGGTAATCAACTGCTCCTGCGTCATATCCTTTAAAAATGTGGTCTCTTTCCGCCAGTTCGGCTGTGACGAAAATAATAGGTATATGTTTTGTTCGTTTATTACTGCGCATCAGTTCAGCCGTCTCATATCCATTCATGTCAGGCATAAAAACATCGAGCAGAATAAGGGCAATATCATTCTCCAGCATCTTTTCAAGAGCCTGAGAACCGGAATCGGCTTTAATAATATTAAAATCCGGATGATCTAGAAGAGATTCCAGTGTGAGCAGGTTTTCGTGTCTATCATCCACAATCAGTAAATTAATCAGGCTATTCATATGATGTTCCTAATATGAGAGTATTTAAGTATTTTCCAATCTGATCAAGGGGCAGGATGATATCTGCAGCATTTTTATCAATAACAGATTGGGGCATCATTGTTGCTTCTGCCGTCTCCGGTGACTGCGCAATTATCATTCCCTTTCTGTCTTTTATTCTGATGGCACCCTTTGTTCCGTCATTATTGGCCCCTGTCAGAATAATGCCGATCAAATGAGTCGTATAGGCATCGGCAGCTGTTTCGAACAGCACATCGATAGAGGGACGGGAAAAATTTTCAGGAGGAGTTACAGCGAGAGACAGGAATCTTTCCTCCTCTACCAGCATATGGTAATTTGGTGGGGCGATATAGACCCACCCCTTTTCCGGGATATCCTTATCGTCAGCCTCTTTAATCTGCAGATTGCTGTTTTTTCTGAGATGATGAACCATAAAATCATTTGCATCAGGACTGATATGCTGCACAATCAGAATAGGAACGGGAAAATCCCTTGCTAAGGGTTTAAGAACTTTGCTTAGAGCGTTCAGCCCGCCTGAGGAAGTACCGATAACGATAGCGTTACAGTCTTTCATTGTACTCATTAAACTACCTTTTTTTTCTGAATATTTTCTGATCCGGAATAACCGGCTCGAAGAGCTGGCTGCAATCCGAAAATCTCAAAGACTCCTTTGTTCCCAGGCAGAGGTATCCTCCGGGTACAAGACTATCATAGAAGAGCTTTAATACCTTGTTTTGAAGTTTCTGGTCAAAGTAGATAAGTACATTCCGGCAGAATATGATGTTCATTTCTCCAAATACCCCGTCGCTAACAAGATTATGATAGGTAAAAAGAATCCGGTCTTTCAGAGACTGCCTGATCAGAGCCGAGTGATAGTCTGCCGTATAGTATTCTCCGAAGGAGCGTTTTCCTCCGGCTTTCTGATAGTTCTGTGTATATTTTTTTATCTGGTCAAGTGGATAGATTCCATCCCGGGCTTTAGCCAGAATAAGCTCATTGAAATCGGTTGCATAAACCTGACATTTATCAATCAGACCCTCTTCTTTCAGCATGATAACCATTGAGTACGCTTCCTGTCCTGCGGAACAACCTGCATGCCATAATTTGATAAAGGGATAGGTCCTCAGGTAGGGAATAACTGTCTCTCTCGCAGCTTGATAAAATCCGGGATCTCTGAACATTTCGCTAACATTGATAGAAAGATCAAGGAGTAGCTCATTAAAAAAAACTTCATTATAAATCAGTTTATGAAGCATGGCCATATAGTTTTTACATCCTGAAATCTTAAGGCGGTATTCAAGGCGTCTTTTTATATGAGCGTTGGTATAATTTCTGAAATCATAGCCGTATTTTCTGTGTATTCCTTCCAGGAGCAGATCAATTTCAATCCTGTTATTCTCTACCTTCTTCTCTTCATTCATGATTCATACAACCATACTTTCAGCATGGACAGGAGTTTGTCCGTATTAACAGGTTTGGCCAGATAGTCGCTTGCTCCTGCTTCAATACATTTATTCCGGTCTCCCTTCATGGCTTTGGCAGTTAGAGCGATAATTGGCAGTTTCTTATACTTCAGCTGTTTTCGAATCTTCCTCATGGCTTCATACCCATCCATTTCGGGCATCATGATATCCATTAGAATCAGCTGGATATCACTGTGATTTTCCAGCTGTTTCAGGCTTTCTAATCCGTTTTTAGCTATGATAACATTCATATTCTTCTCTTCAAGAACACTGGAAAGAGCAAATACATTGCGCATATCATCATCTACAAGAAGGATCTTTTTATTATTGAAAACTGCATTCTGATCGTGGGTCAGGTTCAGCATTTTCCGTTTTTCGGGGGACATTTCAGATTCTACCCGATGAAGGAACAGGGCTGATTCATCCAGAAGCCGTTCAGGGGATTTTACCCCCTTTATAATGATGCTTTCCGAGTATTTACGGAGTTTCACCTCTTCTTCCTTCGTTAAATCCCTGCCGGTATAGATGATGACGGGAATCTGGGAGCAGCATTCGGCATGACGGATCTTTTCAAGCAGTTCAAAGCCGGACATATCCTCCAAGCCTAGGTCCAGGACCATGCAGTCAAAAACATCAGAGCTCAGTTTTTCAAAGGCCTCCTCTCCCGTAGCTACCGAATCAGTTAGTACATCTCCCTCTCCAATCAGCTGACGGATACTTTCCCTCTGAATGTCATCATCCTCCACTATGAGTAGTTTCCGGACAGCACGGGAAATAAGACGTTCAATTTTTGAAAAGGCATTTTCTATTTTTTCAATGCTGACCGGTTTTATCAGATAGCCGATTGCCCCCATCCTCATAGCCTCCAGAGACTGGTCTGAACCTGACATGAAATGCACCGGAATATGACGGAGTTCCGGGTCTTTTTTCAATCGTTCCATAACGGTCCAGCCGTCTATTCCCGGTAGACCGATATCCAGAATTATTGCTTTTGGTTTGTAGAAATCCGCAAAATGCAGCCCTGTTTCCCCATCTTCTGCTATGAGGCATTTGAATCCTCTCTCCTGAGCCAGATCCTTCAGAATCTGTATAAAGCGGGGATCATCTTCAATTATCAGTAGAGATTTATCTTGGGGGCTGAGGGAGTTCCGGTCATCAAGAACTTCCATTGTATCCAGGATTTTTCGGGTTTCGGGTTCTTTCTCCTTTTCCGTAGCAGTCGGTGTGTCTTTTTTTTCAATCTCCTCTTTGGGAAGCAGGTGCTTCGGCAGAATGATTGAAAATGTACTTCCTTTGCCGACCTCACTTTCCAAGGTGAGGTTTCCCCCCAGAAGTTTAGAAAGCTCACGGGAGATGGAAAGACCCAGGCCGGTTCCTCCGTACTTTCGGCTTGTGCTGCCATCGACTTGCTGGAAGGCTTCGAAGATGGCAGCCTGTTTGTCTTCTGGTATGCCAATTCCATCATCCTTTACCTGAATAATGACTGATTCGGAAGGAATCAGTCCGCAGGCCTGGGCCGCTTTTTTCGATGGCTGGTCAACAAGGATACCTACACTTCCTTTTTCTTTTGTGAATTTAAAGGCATTTGTCATAAGGTTCCGGAGAACCTGTTGCAGACGATGGGAGTCCGTAAAAATTGCTGAAGGAACTCCCGGGGCCAGGGTAATAGTAAAATTGATCTGCTTTTCCTCTGCCAGATCTTTAAATACTCTTTTCAAGTCCGAGACCATATCGCTGAAAGGCATATCTTCAAGATTCAGTTCAATCTTTCCAGCTTCAACCTTGGAAAGATCCAATATTTCATTGATTAGTTTTAATAGATCCGATCCTGAGGAATGAATTGCCTCTGCAGATTCTATCTGTCTTTCTGACAGATTTCCATCCTTATTCTGGGAAAATAGTTGAGAGAGAATCAGAATGCTGTTCAGCGGAGTTCGAAGCTCATGAGACATATTGGCAAGAAACTCGGATTTATACTTGCTGGCAATTTCAAGATCTTTTGCTTTTTTTTCTATTTCTGTTTGAGCCGTTACCAGCGCATTGTTTTTCAGCGAGACTGATTGAGTCTGCTGTTCCAGAGCCTTGGTCCGCTCCTCCAGCTCTTCATTTGTCACTCTCAGTTCTTCCTGCTGTGCCTGCAGTTCTTCCTCCGACTCTTTCAGGGTATTCGTCTGGGCTTCCAGTTCTTCATTGATAACCCGCAGTTCTTCTCCCTGCTCCTGGGTATTCTGTAGCAGTATACTGATCAAATTTCTTGATTTTGTCATATTGATCAGGATGCTGGCATTTTCAATATTTCGGCTTATAAACGACCGTTGTATCTCGGTGAAGGCTGAGATCGAGGCAATAAAGAATACCCCCAGAGTTTTTCCTTCGATCCGCAGAGGAGTAATCATGAAGTAGGGTGGAATTTTCTCCGATACACCGTAATTCAGTTTTGGAGCGTCTTCTGAGATATTATTGAAGTAAATAGGCTCTTTTTCCAGAGCCGCCTGTCCGATTAAACCTTCACCAAATTTGATTCGGTTGAAATTCCCATCTCTATCGGTAAAGGCATAGCTTGATATCAGATTGAGAGTGTCGCTTTCTTCCTCTTTTAAATATACGGCTCCCATCTGGGCAGTAAAGTAATCGACAAAAAAACGGATGAAGCGGTCACAGAGCTCATTCAGGAGCCACTCTCCCCTGAGAACATCATCCATATCTTCTTTTCCGGCCCTCTGCCAATTTATTTCTTTCAGCTTACGGGACATAAGATTCAAGGACTCTCCCAATTCTCCCAGTTCGTCCTTTCTTGTTTCGAACTTTAAAACACCGTCCAGGTTTCCATGAGCAATATCCCAGGCGAATTCCTTACTTTTCAGAATTGGTTCGGTGATATTTTTTGCTATATATAGTGCCAGAAAAACCGTAAGAATCATAAGAATCAGCCCAATGGTCACTATGTGTCCTACCAGGTTTTTCAGAGGAGCGGTTACTTCTTCTTCGTTGATTTTTGAGATCAGATACCAGTCCAGCCCCTGGATGTCCATAGAGCTGAAAGAGACTAAAACATTGTTGCCAAGGCTGTCCGTATATATGTCTGCTCCTCCGGCGTTTCCTGCATTGACAGCATCTTCCCAGTAGACCAGATTCTCGTCCAGGGTATCGCCGATCCTAATATCCATTGAGAAAATATGGCTGCGTACAGAGAACGTGTTGCTTTCTTCGAACCAGCGGAGTAGATAGGATTCTCCCGTATTTCCCATGCCCTGTCTGGAATCCAGCAGAGAAGAAATAAAACCTGTACCAATTCGTAATGCCGCTACACCCTGCAGAACGCCTTCACTGGTATAGACCGGAACACCGACAAAGGCATATTGAAGATTGTTATCCGCTTCATAAGGTTCAAAATCCACTATGGCCATTTTCCCGGTTTTCATAACTTGTTTCCAAAGTGTGGAGAGGCTTGTGTTTTTGTAACGTCCATATTCAAGGCTTGTTCCCAAATCTTCTTTAGATAATACGGAAAAAAGAATATGGCCGTGATCCCTGCTAATAAAATAAAAATCCTCATAGTTGAAGGCTGATATAAAATCCGTCGCCAATTCATGGTATCGTTCGATTAAATTGAGATACTCTTCGGAAGATGTGTCCATATCTCTGTCGGGAGCAGGGCTGTGTTTTATTCTGTAATCTTCAAGGTCTGTAAACAAATCCATCAGAATATCGTATTCTGTCAAGAGTTTGAGGCTGTTCATCCTCTCCTGCAGATTGTCTTTTACCTGTTTGGCCCTGATGGACTGAATAGCCTGCATCTGTTCAAAGGATTTGTTTAAAAGGGCATCCTTTGCAAGGGATGTTCCCACAAATCCGCTAATTAGAATGGGGCAGATTCCTGTAAGAAGAAATAAAAGAACCATTCTTGATTTGATTTTTAAAATGCTGAAGTTTTTCATGAATCTGGCTATCCTTAAAATTATTAAACTGAAGTCCTGATACTTTAATGTTCGGTTCTTCAGCTGTAAAAAATTAATAGGATTTCCCCTACTGATGCCTCCGGAAATGTTAAATTTGATTATTAGAAGCCCATGGCTGAGACTTAAAGAATAAAAGAATAGTGAAAAAATAAGATTTGAGAGCTTCCTAGGGAGGACTTATGAAGAAAATACATTTTAAAATTATTAGTCTTGTTCTTATCAGTTTGCTGCTTTTAGGCATCACTATGGGAATTGTTTCTATCTCCGAAATCCGGTCTCTTGGAGATGAGAATCTTCACACTTTAGAATCCAGGCTCCGCGAAAATTTCGACCTGCTTATACAAAGTCAGGTCGAATCTGCTGTTTCCATTCTTGAGCAGGCTTATAGTCGGAGGGATGAGATCGGATTGGAAGCTGCCATAGAAGAAGCGAAAACATATATCCGTTCCATAAGATACGGAGAAAGCGGATATGTTTTTGTTAATGATTCGAATGGCGTGACCATTGTTCTCCTGGGAGATGAGGCAGAAGGAACAAACCGCTGGGATCTGCAGGACGCAAATGGGGAATATATTATCAGGAACCTTAATGAAGCGGCTCTTAACAATACCGGTTTTACAAGCTATTCCTATCCTAAACCCGGTGAGGATGAGGCCTCCCCCAAAAGGGCATACAGTCAATATTTTGAACCTCTGGACTGGATTTTGGGTACAGGGGTCTATGTGGATGATATTGATGCTATTGTGGCAGAAGAAAAAGCACTTACTCAAAAGAAAATTCTGCGGATGATGGTTTTGATATCGATTCTGGATATGAGTGTTATTTTCTTCTCTATTGTTCTTTCCTGGTTTTTAGGGAAGAGGATTTCCCGGCCGGTTGAGTACCTGGCCGGAGAAGCCCGCAAGCTGGCAATGGGGGATCTGACTGTTGTTATCAGAGTTGATACAAGTGATGAAACCGGAGATTTGGCAAAGGCTTTTTCAGAGATGGTCAGCCATCTGCAGACAAGCGTTAAAGGTATTATTCAGAATGCAAAAGATATCAATCACAGTGTTGAGGAAGTTGCGGCTGCCTCCCAGCAAGTTGCTGCCGGTGCCAGCGAACAGGCAGCTAGTGCCGAAGAAATTTCATCTTCCATGGAAGAGCTTTCTGCTAATATTCAGCAAAACACAGATAACTCCCGGCAGTCCAATACTATTGTCAGTAAGGCTGCCGTGGATGCAGCTACAAGCGGTCAAGCTGTTGAAGACGTGGTGGATTCCATGAAATTTATTTCTGGAAAGATTAATATCATAGAAGAGATAGCCCGGAATACAAATCTTCTGGCCCTGAATGCGGCCATTGAAGCAGCCCGGGCCGGAGAAGTAGGCAAGGGCTTTGCCGTTGTGGCATCGGAGGTGCGCAAACTGGCGGAAAACAGTCAGGCTGCCGCCAATGATATTACTCAGATTTCAGCAGATAGTGTTAAAAAAGCGGATAATACGCGGGAAATGATGCGTAATATGGTTCCGTCCATAAAAAAATCTGCCGAGATTGCCGAAGAGATTATGGAAGGTAGCAATGAGCAGGCTAGAGGGGCCGAGCAGATTAATACAGCCCTGTTACAGATGGATAAGGTTATTCAGTCCAATGCTTCTTCCAGTGAGCAGATTGCCGCCATGTCGGAAGAGCTGAAGAAAAAATCGGAAAACCTGGACAGAATCGTCAGTTTCTTTAAGATAGATCAATCAGATATGAGGCGGCAGGGAGTTGTCAAAAGTCAAGCTGTAGAATTGGGAGCTTTTGAAAGTCGTCCGAAGGGAAAACAGATTTCGTCTCCCTCCCCAAATAATAGCAGTGATATCCCTGAGCCTTCTTTTTCATCAGAAAGGGAGGACGATGATTTTGCGGAATTTTAAGAAACTCTTTTACATCATTATTTTGATTCAGCTTCTCGGGTTTACTCTATTCGCAGTGGAAGACAGCCCGCTCGTCGTTGTGGGTGAGCTTGAGATGACTTTGCTCTCGCCTCCCGGACGCTGGTATAGGGCCCGTATTGATACGGGAGCAGAGCTTTCCTCTCTTAATGCCTTTGATCTGGAGGTTTTTGACCACGACGGAAGTCAATGGCTGCGTTTTAATATAGCTTCTAATCTGGATAGTGAAGATGTTATTCTGGAGCTGCCTGTGGAAAGAATTGTTCAGGTCCGGCAGGGGAACCGTCCGGAACTTCAGAAGCGCTACATTGTCAATCTGGATACAGTGATAGGATCCCTTGAGCTCCGGGGAGAATTCACTCTAGCTGACAGGCGGAAAATGAAATATCCTGTCCTTATCGGAAGGAACTTGCTCTCCGGGTATGCCCTTGTGGATGTGTCCCGGCAGTATATTCATCAGTAGAAATCCTTCTCTAAAAAAGAGCCCCTTCTTTCGCAGAGGCTCAGATTTTTTAGACCATGTCTTTCATGGGTTCATCAACTTTATGTTCTTTATATCCTCTAGGAAGAACGATATTCAGGAAAATAGCTGTTAAACCACCCGTTGTAATTGCTGAGCTGAAAACGCTTTTCATAAAGGGAGAAAAGTGTTGAAGAATCTCGGGAACGAATACAACTCCCATTCCTAAGCCAAAGGATATCGCCATGATAATGACACCCCTGCGATCGATAATACTGGAGGCAATAATTCTGATACCAGAAGCTGCTACTGTACCAAACATGATAAGGGTCGCCCCACCTAGAACGGCGTTGGGAATAATGGAGAACAGTCCGCCTACGATAGGGAAAAGTCCGAAAATGACGAGAAGCCCGGAAATCCAGAATCCTACATAGCGGCTGGCTACTCCAGTCATCTGAATAACACCATTATTCTGACTGAAGGTTGTGTTGGGGAAGGAGTTGAAAATAGCTGCTATGGCTGAGTTGATACCGTCACCAAGAACACCACCAGAAATTCTTTTTACATAAATATCTCCCTCAACAGGTTCTCCGGAAATCATGGAAGTTGCTGTGAGGTCCCCGATTGATTCAACAGTTGTGATCAGGAAAAGAAGTGCCATGGGGATAATATGAGCCCAGCTTATGGAAAAACCGAAGCGGAAGGGAATCGGTAATGCAATGGGTTTCAGGGAGGAAATCGTTGAGAAATTCACCTTGCCCATAAATGCGGCAACGACATATCCTACAACCAAACCGAAAACAATTGCACCCATGCGGAGCCATTTGTTCTGGCTTCTGTTAAAAACAATGACTGTTACAAGAACAATCCCGGCCAGTATAAGGTTTTGAGGGCTGGCGAAAAATTCGGGTTTATTGCTGAGAAGCCATGCTCCACCACCGATGTCTGTCAAACCAACCTTGATCAGGGACATACCGATAAGGGTTACAACAATACCACTGACAAGGGGAGTTATGATTTTTTTAAGCAGAGGAATAAAACGACTGAAAATCATTTCCACCGGAGAGGCAATAAGACAGGTTCCAAAAATTGCTGCCAGCATTTCATTTTCTGTACCGCCGGCACCTTTTACAGCAAAACCGATTCCGATACAGAGGGATAGAAAAGTAAAACTGGTTCCCTGAATACTGAGAAGACCAGAACCGACGGGACCGAATGTCTTGCACTGAATAAATGTGGCAATACCGGATACAAACAGGGACATACTGACCAGGTAAGCCGATAGCTCTGTACTGAATCCAAGAACACCACTGATAACGATCGCTGGTGTTACAATCCCGATAAAAATTGCCATCATGTGTTGAAGGGCTGCGAAAAAAGCTTTTCCGACACTGGGTTTGTCTTCCAGATTAAAAATCAGATCCGCTTTGAGTTGTTGAGCATCACTCATGGACGCCTCCTTAATACCTTATTTTTTAAATACAATTGTAAGGGGAATGTTAGACATCTTAAAAGCATTTTCTTATAAAAATTGACTAAGCGGTCAATTAACAGGGATTTATTAATAAATCACTACTAAAATGTTAGGAAAAGGGCCTTTCCCTTGACAATACATGTTCGGGGATGTATCAAAGGGAATGGATATATCATTACAGATCATTCGAACCCTTTCAGAATTTCTTCTTGTTTTTTCTATCGGGAGCGGTGTCGGCTGGTGGCTGGAGTTCTCATACCGCGGCATAATCAGGAAAGGGGATTTTATTAATCCGGGATTCCTGTCTGGCCCCTATCTGCCCATATATGGTTTCGGAGCCTATTTTCTTTATCTTCTTGATGGACTTCCTCTGTCATTTCTTCAGAAGGTCCTTTTTTTCACTATTGCTGCTACTCTGATGGAATTGTTTACAGGGCTCTTTTTTGTCCGGTTCTTTAAGATCCGTCTCTGGGACTATTCAATGCGGAAGGGTAATATAAAGGGGCAGATCTGTCCTCTTTTTACGTTCTATTGGATGATGGCCGGGGGAATCGGATTATACCTGATTGTTCCTTTTTTGAAGGAATGGGTCTCCCTTTTCAGTGAAAGAATCCATCTTACCTTTTTTCTGGGACTTTATTACGGTATTATTCTCAGTGATGTGGTCAACTCTTTCAATATGGCTACCCGACTGTCTTCCATAGTTTCCGGATTGAAGGAGAAGGGACGTCCCCTTGTCTTGGATTACAAAAAACTACGCAGGCATCTGCGGGATGTTCAGAGCTATATTCCCGGACGCGGTTTCCTCGGTCGTTTCCTTATTCCCTTCAATAATATCAGCCGTCATGATCTCGAGGATCATCTTGATAGTTTTATTGTGCGTCTGAAAGAGTACAGGATCATAAAAAAGGCTGCTTCTCATAAAGAGAAGCAGCCCTGAATTAACTATTGACAGATTGATCAGTATTTACTGTCTGCATAGGCAACCCATCCTCCGGCGGCCACTAAAGTTCTGTCGAACCCGGAAATAGAGAATGCTAGCGTTCTGGATTTTCCGCTCTTACTGCTGATTGTAAAAGTGTTATTTTCCAGATCGGTAGTCAGTTCTGCTTCCTCTCCGGAAAAGTCCTTGAAGAGGGAATCAATCTCCTCTGAACTCAATTCCGCAGCTATCATTCCACAATTATACATATTCTGTCTGAATATCCGGGCAAAGTTCTCGGCAATTACCAGGTTGATATCATTAACTTCCAGAGCCCAGGGAGCATGCTCTCTGGAGGAACCACAGCCGAAATTACTGCGGGTGATAATGACTCTCACACCATGCAGGTCTTTGGAGGGATCAAAACCGTCCATTATAAGGTCTTCCAGAAGATTGGGTTTCAGAGCTTCTTTTGTTATTTCCGTAAGATATTTTGCAGGGATGATTTCATCCGTATTGATATCACAGCGGTCGAGAAAGAGAACCTTTCCGTTAAATGCTTTTTTCTGACTCATTTCTTACCCCTTATACAGTGATGAATTGCAGATAAATCCGCTGATGGCTGTCGCGGCGGCTGAAGCCGGGCTCATAAGATGTACCATCCCGCCTTTTCCCATTCTTCCGTTGAAGTTGCGGTTTGTGGTTGAGGCACAGACTTCTCCCGCTGCCAGGACACCGTTACTCATTCCCAGACAGGCACCACAGGTCGGATTTGTCAGGCAGACACCCGCATCCATAAAGATCTCAATCAGACCTTCTTTCAGCGCCATTTTATAAATGGCCGGAGTTGCAGGGGAGAGCACCACCCGCACAGAGTCAGCAATCTTCTTCCCCTCCAGAACTTTCGCGGCCTCTCTGAGGTCTTCAATACGGCCGTTGGTACAGCTTCCTATATAGACCTGATCTACAGGAGTCCCCTCCAGTTCCCTGATGGTTTTTACCTGATCAGGTTTGTATCCGAATGTGGAAACCGGTTCAAGAGTGCTGACTTCAAAGTCAATCTCCTGAGCATAAACCGCATCTTCGTCGGACTGCCATTTCATGTAATCTTTCAGAGCACTCTCTTTAGAGCTGTAATCATCTTTGATAAACTCCCAGAGATAATCGACGGTTGTCTGGTCGGGATAACAGATTCCGCAGGTTCCTCCGGCTTCTATTGCCATGTTGCAGAGGGTCATTCTTTCAGACATATTGAAACTGTTGATAACTGGTCCGGTAAATTCTATGACTTTATTGGTTGCTCCATTTACACCGAGTTTGGCAATGATGGATAGGATAACATCCTTGGCATATACTCCGTTCTTCAAAGATCCGCTGACATTTATCTTTATGGTTTCAGCTGTCAGGAAACTACACACACCTTTCAGTATCCCTACTTCCAGGTCTGTTGTTCCCACTCCTGCGGCAAAGGCTCCAAAGGCGCCGTGGGTACAGGTATGGGAGTCTCCCATAATAACCGTAAAACCCGGACGGACAAAACCTTTTTCAGGAAAGATGGCGTGGCACACACCGTTTTGACCGATATCAAAGAAATCTTTAATATCCTGTCGTTTTGCCCATTCTCTCATGATTTTACCCTGCTCTGCAGTTTTGGAATCTTTGGCAGGAGACACATGGTCGATGACGGCTTTGATCTTTTCCTGATCAAAGACACGGTCCATTCCTCTGCTCACAAGATCATTGATGGCAATAGGGGTTGTAATTTCATGACAGAATACTCTGTCTAAATTCAGGACATGAACACCCTCTTCAGGGCTGTCCACCAGGTGTGCATCGAATATTTTTTCAACAATTGTTTTTCCCATAAAAACTCCTCCTGTAAACTTGCTTGATGGAAAACTATCCAAAAAAACCGGATTACCCTAAGGATGATCCGGTTTATGAAAAGGATGATTCAACTTTGGATCAGTGATCGCAGAGATTGCCACCAGACTGCAAAGATCCATCTAGATAATTTGTCACTACTTTTTCAGGAGATCCGGCTTCAGAACCCACAAGCACTTGAATACCCTGACCGCCAAACAGCTGTTGGGCTCTTGATCCCATACCGCCGGCAATAACCAGATTTACCTGTTTCTCTGCCAGCCATTTTGGAAGAACATCTGGTTCATGATGAGGTGGCGTTACATATTCGACCTCTCCCATTTTCTTAGAATCCATATCCACGTCAAGAATGGCAAAGGCTTCACAGTGGCCAAAATGGGCACAAAGTACCTTATCCTCACAGGGAATTGCTATTTTCATTTTAATACTCCTTTGAGACTGTTTTGTATTTCAATTGCAGCAGCCTTGATTCCCTCAACAACAGGGGAGTCCAAGTCAACAGTTATATTTCCTTCATCACATTTACGTGTAAAGGTCGGATCCAGGGGGAGGCTTCCCAGGAAGGGAAGATTATCGGATTTGGCCATCTTTTCACCACCCCCGGTTGAGAAAATCGGGGTAACTTCGCCGCATTTGGGGCAGACAAATCCGTTCATATTTTCTACGACACCCAGGATAGGCAGTTTTAGCTTCCGGCAGAAGTCGATGCTTTTCCGGCAGTCCGCCAGGGATACTTCCTGAGGAGTTGTTACAATAATTCCACCTGTTGCGTTGGGTACGGTCTGACAGGCGGAAAGGGCTTCATCACCGGTTCCGGGAGGAAAGTCCATAATCAGGTAGTCTAGGTCTCCCCACTCCACGTCTCTGAGAAACTGCTGAATAACACCAATTTTCATAGGACCTCTCCAGATTACGGCACTGTCTTGATTTTCAAGCAAGAAACCGACAGACAGGAGTTTAATTCCCTTTGCTTCCAGAGGAACCAGGTTTTCTCCGTCTGAGACCAGAGACATACCCTGAACCCCGAAAAGGGTGGGAATACTTGGTCCATGAAAGTCCAGGTCCAGAAGGCCTACTTTATTGCCCTGAGATGCAAGGCTTAAAGCGAGAGTTGCTGCTACAGAGCTTTTTCCCACTCCTCCCTTTCCGGACAAGACCATAATTTTGTTCTTAATCTTATTCATTCTGTCGATCAGTTTATGATCGCAGTTGTCTTTGCTTTCACAACTGTTACAGTTGCTGTCACATGTACTCATTCCATTTCTCCCAAATAATTAATATTGCTTTGTGGATTGACTCAACTTGAGCTTCCAAGGGAGTCTTTCCCTCTCTGATAGCAATCAGAACTACCGGATTAAAGGGGACTTTTCCCTAGCCATGCAGATTCAGATCTGAATATTCAGCTTACTGTTGATATCTGCATTTATAAACACATAATGAAACCCGGTATTTAAAAATGTTTCAAGACCTGAGAGAGTTGTTTCATGTCATGAAGCTCTGATATATTACAATTGATACCCGTTTTGACAGATTCTGAGAGACCAGCACAGGATATCTCAGAATCTGTGCATGAGATTGTTATTTTCACAGTCCCCTAGTTCTTGATCCTGTAATTAATTATGGGAATATTCTCATAATTGTCAAGAGAAAGAGAGTGATCGTTGTTGATTTTATCTTTAAATAGTATCAGAATAGTAATAGAAGAGGATATTTATGCCCCGACCATCAACACAGAAAACAATCTGTCGAATGCCTGAAGTCAGCGTTTTTAAACCTGCCGGTATTCACATTTCAGCCAGAGAAAAAATTATACTGACTCTGGAAGAGTTTGAATCTATCCGGCTGGCGGATAAGCTGGGATTGTATCAGGATAAGGCTGCTGAAAGCATGGGAACCTCCCGTCAGACTTTTGCCCGTATACTGGATTCCGCTCATAAAAAGGTAGCCACAGCTCTGGTTGAGTCAAGACCCCTGGTAATAGAGGGTGGGAATGTAAAATTCTGCACTAAAGACAGTTGTCACACCCACCCAGGATGTTCTACTAGGGATAGTGAAGGTAAAGTCTAATTAAATTTCTTTTGTTAGGGATGTTCTGAATACATCCAATTCTCCTATTGGTAAATCAGGCACCGTGATTCCCAGGGCAGCCTTTAACGCTTCCTGCATTGTGGCAACTGGTTTGCCCAGAATGAGTGATGCCAGAGAGGTCATTAGAGTTACTCCTGCGGACGGTTCGTCTTTGGGGACTGCTTCAGAGGGAACATGGATGTGAATATCATGTTCCTTGAAGGCAAACCCCGCGGTGAACATAGTCAGGCGTGAGCTGATCAGGCTGATGTCCGACGTCTGTGGTGCCTTCAAAAGGAAGAGTACCAAAAGACTTGAAATTTGTGAAGAAATCTTCATATTCTGTTTGCTGAAACTGATATTCGGAGTTGAAATGTATCATAAACGGAACTTAAGCGGATGGACGCTTTTCTTTTCATTACTTATGGCAGAACTTTTTACAGGCTGTGCCGCGATGCCCCCTGTGGAAGAAGAGATCAGTATGCCTCTCTGGATGACTGAAAGCGGGAAGGACTCCCAGGCTTATAGTGGAATCGGAGCTGCCTCAGGTTACGATGAAGCTGCAGGCATTGCTGCAGAGAATAACGCCCGTAAAGATATGGCAGCTATTATAGCAAAAGATGAGTCTATGCGATTGGCTGAACAGTTGAAGGCACAGGGACAGTATATTCAAGGTGAAAATCTTTTTGGAACGGTAAGGGATTCTCTTCTTCCCCTGATTGCAGATGTTGAGCCTGCTGGTATCTGGATTTCTCCCGAAAAAGAATCTTGGGCTTTTTTGAGTATACAGCGTCAAGATTGGGATCGGATGAGAGCCGCAGACAGACGAACCTCTGTTCCTGTCCCAACGGGGCTGGAGCAATTTTCCGGTATGAATTCCAGTATTCTGGGCATTCTGAACGAGATGAATCTACCTCTGCAGCTGATTCCGGGTGGATCTCATACTCCCTATCGCTTGCAGCTGGATTGGTTTGTTACGGATCAGCTTGATAACTCTTTGCAGATCTCGGCAACACTTAGTTTTGAACAGTACGGTGTTCTTCTGGATAAGAGACTGTATGGACCGATTCTTGTATCAGGAAAAACCCTTGCCGATGCCAGGGAAGAAGGCGCCGCCCTGATACTGGATCTCCTGTACAATGATCAGGACTTCCCCTTGATGGTTAAAAAATTGACTGTAAAATGAAAAAAAAATCCCGGATGGTAGCGCTACGACTGCTGTTCCCTTCCTTATCAACGCACATACTTATTCTCTCATGTCTCTGCTACGGGGGGGGCAGATTCCTTTCTATGAGGAAGTGAGACTACAGGTACAGCGTTGTTTCAAGCGGCTTTATGAAGCAGACCGTCAGGATCGTAAATTTTAAGACTTTGACTTTTTGCGGGATTTACCATATTTACCGGGTTTGTCCGACCACCTGGCTTTCTTTTTCTTTTTTCTGATGGAGTAGCCGAAATGCCCGATGGGAGGTGTAAGGGCACAGTATTTACCATGAGCACTTGCCAGTAGCTCCGCACTCTGCATATCAAAGGCACCGGTTTCAGGATCCATATACCTGCTGTCCGCATGAACAGACAGAACTTCCGACAGAAACATATCATGACTTCCCAGCTGTTTTATCTCAATGACCCTGCATTCTATATTGATAGGACTTTCTTCAATAAGAGGTGCTTTCACTATATTTGCTGTCAGAGGGGTCAGCCCTGTTTCTTTAAACTTATCAAAATCTCTACCGGATTTAACACCGCACCAGTCAGTGGCTCTAGCCATTTTCCGGTTCGTCAGGTTGATGACAAACTCTCCAGACTCTTTGATTATCTCATAGGAGTAGCGTCCCGGGCGGAGAGATATATAACAGAGAGGCGGGTTAGTACAGACTGTCCCTGTCCATGAAACGGTGATCAGATTGTATCCGCTTTCTTCCGATCCGCAGCTGACAAGCACAGCCGGAACAGGATAGATCATATTGCCGGGTTTCCAGGTAACTTTTTTCATCATTTAAAAATTCTGTCCGTTTCCAGGTCTTTTTCCCCGCCATTTTCGTCAATGCAGTCCTGCATTATCTTATGTACAAACTCAGCCAGTTCGGCAGACTTCTGTTTTATTGATTCTCCCGGTTTTAGCAGACCCTTTGTCTCTATGGGGGGCAGGACATGCATATGAACTCGGCAGGATACCCAGGGGGACAGGCGGAAAAATTTTCTACCGTAAAGCACTATAACAACCGGTATGAGGGGGACCTCATTTTTAAGAGCCAGATAAAAGGCTCCCTTGCTGAAGGGTCCTATGGTCTGCCCGCGGTTGGTCATTTTCCCTTCGGGGAAAATGGTTACAAATTCATTCCGAGTCATGGATTTTTTAACCGAAGAGGCTATGGACATCGGGTAGGTATCGTATATGCCGAAGGCTCCATTTATACGGTGATGCCATCCTACATCTTTACGCAGAATATTGTTTGCTTCAACAGCGTACCAGGTGGTCCGGGGCCAGCTGGTTGACCCTATGAAATAGGCATCCAGATTCAGACAGTGGTTGGCAATAATTATTCCTTTCGGTGTTTGTTTCAGAATTTTCTTGCCGTGAATCCGGAAACCGCTGAAGATAACGAATAATGGTCTCCAGAATACAACAACAATCAGATTGGCAAAGAAAACAATAACTCTGAAAAACGGAGAATGGTTAATGCTGAAAAGATGATTTTTCGAGTTTCCTATCATGGATTAATTCCTTCCTTAGCTATTTTCATCAGACCTGACAGGTAAATATTGCCAGGATAAATCTCTTCGGCTTTTTCCAGCCAGGGAATGGCTTCAGGATGCCGGTCCAATATGATTAAACCGTAGGCAACGTGGGTATAAATATTAAAAAAATCTTCCTTGTCGACAGCTTCCATGCTCAAAACATTCAACAATACCTTAATGCCCTCTTCCTGGTTTCCTCCATATTTGGGAGGAGTATAAATATCGCTGGCACCGTCCGCTATAAGAGCTTTGGGGTAGTTCTGGTTTAGTTTAATTGACTTCTTAAGGGCTTTTTTTACACTTAATCCATGAGCCAGAACATAGCTGACTGGTTTCAGTAGTATCAGTTCAGCCTGAATTTCTGAATATTGATGATATGCCAGGTAATCCGGATTGAGATCAATGTATTCATTGATATAATCAAGAGATTTTTCATAATGATAAATTGCCTGTTCAGGAGCTGTATAAAAAGCTCTCAGTTTCAGATACTTTCCTCTCTGAATCAGAATGTGGTGGTCTACTACAACCTGGGTTTCTTCAAAGGACTGGTAGGATCTGGCCAGCCAGTACTCTATCATAGAGTTGTAGTAGTAAAATTCGGTTTCGCTCAGTTCAAGGCTGTTTAATTTTGACTTTTCGTCATCATAATAGCTTTTGATTTCATTATCATTCAGGTCCTGTTGGAATACAATATCCCGCAGATTGGAAATAATCCGGTCCGCCTGTTCATGTGCTGCTACCGGCAGGACCGTGCAAAAAAGTAATGCGGTCGCAAGTATGAGACGCATCAGTATTTTATTTATCATAGACAGTATTATACCTCAAATTTTACCTTTATTCATCCATATGACGGGCAATAATACCCATGATATTGTAGGTTAATCTAGCGGCAGTATAGCCGCTGATCTTATCTTTTTTTCCAGGAGCTGTTTCTACTATATCAAAACCGATGATTCTGTATCGTTCCGCCAGGGATTCTATAAGGTTCAGAGTCTGATACCAATGCAATCCTCCCGGCTCCGGCCGGTTTGTTCCCGGTATGATAGAAGGATCTAGACCGTCCACATCAATTGTCAGGTAGATATAGTCCGGAAAATCCGGAGAAAGAGTTATCTCCTTGACTCCTGATCCTCCACACAGTTCTCTGGCATCACGGTAGGGGATATTCCGCTCTTTTCTCAGGTCTATTTCTCCGGAAGAGAGACTTCTTCCTCCCATCTGGTAAATGGGAAAACCCATATCCACTGCCCGTTTCATCACACAGCTATTGCTGTAAATGCTTCCTTCTTCACTCTCTTTCAGATCGCCATGAGCATCAATCTGTACAATCCCGACATTTACAGCACCATCTTCGATCTGTCTGAGTATGGCAAGAAATGCTCCGTTGCTGATTGTATGCTCTCCACCCAAAAGGACCGGGATTCTCTCCTGCTGAAAAATATCTTCCACCTGATCTGCAATACGGTTGAGAATCTCTTCTATCCTTCCTCTGCAATTGACGGGGGGCAGGGTTAAGATGCCTGTTTCTGCCGGGATGCTTTTTCCGTCGAAAACTTCCAGCTTCCGGCTGGCTTTTAATATAGCTGATGGGCCTTTCCGGACTTCTTTCTCCGGACCTTTTGATTGCCCCAGCGGTATCGGGATGATGTGAAATAAAGAATTTTCTCTCTCTGTAGGAAATTCCGATGCGAGAAAAGGAGGGTAGTTTTTCAAAGAATACATCAGAAAAACTATAGTGAGAATAAGAGGAAAAAATCAAGATAAAGCAGGGACATATGAACATCAATTCTATCAATCTTCATATTTTCCTTTGATTTGGCAGAATTCTCCTCTATTTAAGGGCTTTGCAGTTTATCAAAAGGAAATGTACGCCATCGGAACCACTTTTATAATGATACCTTCTTTCAGGATGACTTCCGGAATCTGTTCCGATGATATTATTCTGCCGATAGATCTGAAATCCATAGCTATCCCCCCGGTTTTGATGTCTACCTCGAATTTTAAGTTGTCATGGGTTTAAAATCCATAATTGTTTTTAAAGCTTTGCAATAATAAAAAAGCCGGACAAGTCTCTCTGTCCGGCTAAATAAATATTTTTATTTCAGGAAGATTTATTTCACCAGCATCAGATTAACAGGGATATAATCTTTCAGGTTTTCGCCGGGCATTTACAGCATCATCGACGGCATCGAATCCTACAACCAGGATATCTCTTCCGCTTCCCTCTATTGCTTTGACCGCACCCAGGGCCATCTCATCATTATGGGCAAATACGGCATCGATTTCAGGCTGTGCCTGCATGATATTTTCCATTACGGTCAGGCCCTTTGTTCTATCGAAGTCTGCGGGCTGACGGGCTACGACTTTTACAGAGCTTCCCTTGAGAGCTTCGTTGAATCCTTTACCTCTGTCTCTTGCGGCAGATGTTCCGGCAATTCCTTCCAGCTCTACAACATTACCTTTTCCTCCCAGTAAATCGATAATGTATTCCCCTGCCATTTTTCCGCCGGCTACATTGTCCGATGCTATATGTGTTGCTACTTCTCCTGATGAAGCTCCTCTATCCAGAGTTATTACAGGGATAGATGCCTTGTTGGCCATCTTAATGGCATTACCCACGGCATCAGAATCTGTAGGATTGATAAGAATGGCATCCACACCCTGGGTTAACAGGTCCTCCATGTTGGAAAGCTCTTTTGCGGGGTCGTTCTGGGAATCCAGAATAATCAGGCTATATCCCATTTCGTTTGCCTTGGCTTCAGCTCCCTCTTTCAGTGTTACGAAGAAGGGATTGTTTAAGGTAGAAATAACAAGGCCGATTTTTACTTCCGAACTGTCCTGTTGTCCCGCTGCAAAGAGGGGGAGACCGATCATAACGACAATCATTAATAACAATAAACTTCTTTTCATTATAAACTCCTTATATCTTGTCCTGTCGGACTAACTTCCTTAATGCTGTTTTCTGTCCAGAAGAACGGCGATGAGAATGACGGATCCTTTGGCTATCATCTGGTAGTAGGATGATACGTTCATCAGGTTCAATGCATTGTTGAGAATCCCTATGATAAGGGCTCCCACTATGGTTCCCAGAATACGTCCGGATCCACCGGCAAGGCTTGTACCGCCCAGGACCACTGCAGCTATGGCATCAAGCTCATATCCCGTAAGTAATGATGATTCCCGAGAGTGCGGCAAGAAATCCGCTTATCCCATAGACCAGAATCATCATGTATACAGGAATAGGGATCCCCAGGAAGTATCCTCCTCCCAGCCAGGCAAAGGATTCCGCTGCCGTACCGCCGGCTGCAGAAACAGCACCGCAGGAAACGGGGACTGATTATGGAAATGATAGCTGAAAACAGTATTAACCCTATTAATGGTTTTAGTTGATTAAGTCTTTCTTTGTTCACTTACTTCTCCCTTCGATTCCTGAGATGCCTCTTTCCGGCTTTGTTAACTGGCTCTCGTCCCAGAAAGATATTTTCACCTGCACTTAAGCCGGGGATGATATTCAGTTCATGGTGGATTTTCCTGCGCCGTTTTCTCCCAGAAGAGCCATCACTTCACCCCGGAATATCCGAAAATGCACAGAGTCCAAGGCTAGAACACCGGGGAACTCT
>NBMC01000068.1 GCA_002084805.1 Spirochaetaceae bacterium 4572_59
TTGTCAGATGGTCATGATCCCTGCTCAGACAGGTCCTCGGCGCTTTGCGCCGGATGCATGGGCGAGCAACAAGCAGAGCTTGTGACCAGTCTCTGCAGAACTCGCGATGACCATCTGACATCTATCATGTCACCCGGCAGGTCTCCGTGAAGGAGCTACCAGTCATCCTTGTTGTTTTCAAGCTGTTCGATGATATGGGAAAGTTTCTCCAGAACCTTGTCCGATCAGATAACTCCATTAGGAATACCTCTCATAACTGCTTCTACTTTTATAGTTTGTGCTGTTTATCTCGCGAAAATGATAATGAAATATTTTTCAATAAATTTATTTCAAAATATTTCAAAACAATGATTTATTGTGATTTAGTTTGACAAAGAAAAAAAAATGTTGTAGTTAAATATGTAGAGGTAAACCATGATTCCATATATACGAAGAAAGAAAATTCTTGAATTACTCCACAGTAAAGAACTCGTTTACCTTGATAATCTAGTAGAATATACAGGTGTATCCCTGGCAACGGTTAGACGTGACTTGAAGCTTTTTGAGGAGGAAGGGCAGGTTGAGCTTCTTCAAGGTGGTGCCGCAAGGATTAAAGTTAATATCAAAGAACGTAATATTAAAGAAAAGTTAACAATCAACCGGGATATGAAAGAAATTATTGGCGGATACGCTGCAACCCTTGTGAATGATGGTCAGTTTATTTATGTTGGCCCAGGTACCACAGAGAATTGGATGTTTTCAATTTTGAGTGGTAAGGATGTCACTGTTGTCACCAATGGCGTACATCATATAGAAAAGCTCATGGAATATAAGATTGAAAGCAAACTGTTGGGTGGTGAATTGCTTAACAATATAGCGGTTGTTGTCGGATATGATGCGATTAAACAGGTTGAGCAGATGAACTTTGATAAATGTTTCATCGGTGCATCTGGTTTTACTCTGGACCGGGGAGCATCGACTTCTGAGGTTGGTGTTGCTGAAATCAATCGTGTTGCCATCAAAAGATCTAAAAAGTCATATCTTCTCTTAGACTCTACAAAAATCGGGAATAATTCTAAATATACATTCGCTGCAGCAGATGAATTTGATAAAATTATTGTGGCAGGAAATATCGAAAAGAGCTATCTAGAATTAGAAAATATATATTCCGTAGAATTAGATTAAAGCCCCCTCCCTTTCTCACCAAAAATCCACTATTTTAGAATCTCTTTCAAACTATCTCTGATTGATGCAGATTATTGCATTAGCATTTTGTAAAATCATATATTTCATAAAAAATCATGTATAATCAAAAAATATGCAAATAATTCGAAATGGATTGACAAGTTCTGAATGTATGTTAGTTTGAATGAAGGAGAATGATTTTATAACATATCGTTCTGATGTTTTTAAAGGGGGAAATATGAAAAAAATAATGACTGTATTGTTGGCTGTTTTTCTTTTACTAGGGCTTGTGGCTTGTGGTGGTAAGGCCGAAGAAAAGGTAGTGATTGAAAAGGCTGTGGAAGCAGCTCCTGCTCCTGTTGCTCCTGGAGCTATTCCAGCACCTTTTGGCGGCGAAAAGAAAATCAAAATCGCACTTGTTAAGGAATGGGGTACCGGTACTCACATGACTATGCATATCAACGGCGTTAAGAACGAAGCTGCCAAATACGGTATTGAAGTTAATGTAATTGATGCAAACAATGATCTTCAGGCAATGGCTGAAGGAATTGAGAATGCAGTAACTCAGGGAGTTGATGCTATTCTTACATCTCATGGTAAAAGTGATGCACTTCAGGCATCTATTGATAAAGCTCTCAGAGCCGGTATTCCTGTAATCGTTTTTGATAATGATTTCAATGTACCTTCTGATGTTGCTCCTGGTATGCTTGTGGCCATGGATCAATATGACCTTATGATGGGACTTCTGTCTCAGATGTCTCTTGTAACTTACCTCAATGGTTCTGCAGATGTTATCTACAACAGACTTGCGAATATACCTCCTACAGACAAACGTCATAGAATCTGGGAAGGTGGAATTCTTCCTACCTACACAGGTATTAATGTTCTTGAAACAATTGACCTTGGAACAAGTGGTGTAATGGCCAAATCTCAGACAGCTCTTGAAGCTATTCTTGATGCAGACAAAGACAATAATATTGATGCTGTATATGCGGTTTGGGATGAATATGCAAAGGGTTTCTACAATGCTATCATCTCATCTGGAAAAACAATTCCTCTATTCTCTGTTGATATGTCTGATCAGGACCTTGCAATGATGCAGACACATCCTGAAATCTGGATCTCCTCATCAGCTGTAGATCCGACAGTCATTGGTATTGTTCAGGTTAGACTCGCAATGCTTGCCATAAGCGGACAGGCTCTTCCCAGATACTACTCTCTGACACCTGTTCTTGTTGAGGCTTCTGATCTTCCAACAATCGAAGAAAGACCCCTTAGCATGGCAGACCTTTCTGAGTTCTATGCCGGTTGGGGTTCCACACAGGAATTCCTGGAAGACTGGATGGCTGATCTCGCAGCAATGCAGTGATCATTAAACTGAACTGTAACTGTTGTTAAATACAGGCGGAAGAGTTGAGTTTCATCTCTTCCGCTTATAATAGATGTTTATGTTCTTTCAACATATTTTTAATAAGCTAAAAAATGAGGTGGTTATAGGAATATGGATTCAAAGGGCTTGATGATGAAGGGAATATCAATGATTTTTCCCGGTGTAAAAGCGCTTGATGGAATTGATTTTTCTGCGAAGAAAGGAGAAGTCCATGCCCTTATCGGGGCGAACGGTGCAGGTAAGAGTACCCTTATGAAGATCTTAAGCGGTGTTTATGTAAAGACTTCAGGGGAAATTTTTATTAATGGGCAGAAATTGGATATCCAAAACCCAATGGATGCCAAGAAGAATGGTATTGTAATAGTCTATCAGGAAGTGGATACAGCTCTGATTCCATATCTGACTGTGGCAGAGAATATAATGATGGATTACCTGATAACTGAGCAGAAAAGTCTTTTTATTGACTGGAGAAAGATCCAGGGTGAAGCGAAAGAAGCCATGAATAAGCTGGGTCTGGATATAGATGTAAACAGGCTTGTAAGCAATTTGACTCTTTCGGAAAAACAGATGGTTCTTATTGGACGCGCTGTTTTCCACAAGGCTGAATATCTGATTCTTGATGAACCTACAGCGCCATTGAGTGTTGAAGAAACAGATAAGCTTTTTGAAATCATTGAAAAAGTCAAAAAACGGGGTGTGAGTGTTATTTTTATATCTCACAGACTCGATGAAATCTTTAAAATATGTGAAAGGATCACCGTTCTCAGAGATGGGAAGCTTGTGGGTGATTATGATATCAAAACAGAAACCATTGATACTATCGTTGAGAAAATGCTGGGACGTAAACTTGAGAGTACTTTTCCAAAGCATGACATAAAGGTCGGCGGAAAGATATTTGAAGTACGGCATATCAGTGGAGATGGTGGAATCAATGATGTGAATATGCATGTTAATGCTGGTGAAATTGTCGGAATATCCGGATTAGTCGGGGCGGGTAAGACAGAACTGATGAAGCTTCTTTTTGGCGCATCAAAACGCTACGAAGGGGAAGTCGCCATTCATGGTAATATGATTGCCCCTAAAACTCCTGCAGCAGCAGTGAGAAAAGGGCTTGCCCTGGTTCCCGAAGAGAGAAGACGGGAGGGGATTATTGTGCAGGAATCTATTGAGACCAATGCCACTCTTCCAACACTTAAAAAGTACTGCAATGGCGCCTTTATGAACCGCAGCCTAATCAAAAAATCTTCATGTGAAACCATAGAGTTGGTAGGCATCAAGGCTCCCAATGAAAAAGTCCCGGTGTCCAAGCTTTCCGGTGGAAATCAGCAGAAAGTCGCAATAGGAAAATGGATCATTTCTGATGCTGAAGTTTTCATGTTTGATGAACCCACCAAGGGGGTTGATATCGGATCTAAAGCAGAAATCTACAAGCTGATCGGTGGGCTTGTGGCTAAAGAAAAAGGCGTTATCTATGCAACCTGTGAATTCAGTGAAATCCTGGGGCTCACCGACAGAGTTTATGTCATGTATAACGGAACAATCGCTGCAGAATTGATTACAAAAAATACAAATGAAGAAGAGTTGTTACGATACTCTACCGGCGGAGGAAGAGATGAATAAGTTGACAAATGGCTCCGTTTTACTGGGCAGCAATAGAAAATTTGATGTGTTTGGTTTCCTTTATAAATATGGAACCATCATTGTCACAATACTGGCTATCGTTTATTTTTCTGTATCTATTGAGCATTGGTTTACATTCGGAAATATGACGAATATTTTCAGATCAGTTTCCATCGTCTGCCTGATAGCCCTTGCCATGACAATGTCCCTGACAGTAGACGGATTTGACCTTTCAACAGCGGCCACTGCTTCTTTCGCAGCGGTCATTGCGGCCAAGATAATGATTATCTGGCAACTTCACCCCTTGCTTGCGGTTCTACTTCCAATTGCGGTGGGATGTATGATTGGATTGATGAATTCATTTCTGATTATCAAACTGGGAATCTCAGATATGCTTGCAACACTGTCAATGATGTTTGTCATTACAGGTGTTTCTATTACCTTCCAGCAGGGGTCGGCAATATATAACTATATGCCCATGCTCGAAGGGGGAGTGGCCCCGGGACTCATGTCAGAGGGATTCAAGGCTATTGGTCAGAAAGAACTCTTTGAAATACCTATTCCGGTTTTCATAATGCTGGCCGTTGCCATCCTGGTTCATGTCTTTTTGAACTGGACAAAATATGGACGCTTTCTGTATATGACCGGTGGTAACGTAGAAGCCGCCAGACTAAGCGGTATTCCAACATCAAAATACAGAACCCTTGCCTATGTACTATCAGGGGCTATTGCTGCTCTTGCCGGTGTTGTTCTCTGTGCAAGACTTGGATCTGGTGAAGTTGACTCGGCGGGCCCTTATTTGATGGATGCCGTTGCCGCTGCCTATATCGGTTTTTCAGTGCTGGGAGCCGGCAAACCAAATGCATTCGGAACCCTCCTTGGGGCACTGCTTGTGGGAATCCTTATGAATGGACTCGTTATGATGAGCTTTCCCTACTATTCACAGAATATTGTTAAGGGTGTTGTTCTGATACTCGGTCTTGGTCTGACATATTATAAAAAGAAGGGGTAAGAATTAATGGACAAGTATTTTGAATTGAACGTAGATTCAGTTATTGATTATGTAAAAAGTAAAATTGACTTTTTCAGCAGCGATGCAGAATATAAATGCAATGAGATTGGTGATGGAAACCTCAATCTTGTATTCAGAGTTTTTGACAGCAAAAACAATAAGAGTCTTATTGTAAAACAGTCTTTACCCTATGTTCGAGCAGCAGGAGAAGATTGGCCCCTGGATATTGGCCGTGGTGAGATTGAAAGCAGAATACTCGGTATTGAGTATAAACTGACAGATGGCCTTGTTCCTGAAATATATATATATGACCCGATAATGTGCTGTATGGTTATGGAAGACCTATCTGATTATGTGATAATGAGATATGGGCTTATCGATGGTGAGATTTATCCCAAATTTGTAGATCAGATTTCTGACTTTATGGTGAAAACCCTTCTTTTGACTTCTGATGTTGTTATGGAACATAAAGAGAAAAAAGAATCAGTAAAGAGTTTTATCAACCCTGAACTCTGTGAAATCACTGAGGATCTTGTCTTTACAGAACCTTTTAATATCGGGGCTCGCAACAATATTGAAGAATCTCTTGTTGAGTTTCATAAAACTCACATTGTTAATGATGAAAAATTGAGCCTTGAAACGGCAAAAATGAAGTTTGACTTTATGAATAATGCCCAGGCTCTTCTTCATGGAGATCTTCATACAGGAAGCATCTTTGTTAATAAAGATTCAACCAAGGTTATAGACCCGGAATTTGCATTTTACGGTCCCATGGCTTATGACATCGGGAATGTTATTGCAAATCTGATTATGAACTATCTTTCGGCCTTCTACGGCATGGCCGACGGGGATAAAAAAGATGATTTCTGCCGTTATATGCTCTCTACTATCAGGGATACAGTTGATGTCACAAAGGCTAAATTTCTGTCTGTATGGGATGACGTTGTGACCGATACAATGGCAAAAAAGAAAGGTTTTAAAGAGTTCTATGTTGAAGATATATTTGCAAACACAGCTGGTGTCTGTGGATGTGAGATGACCAGGCGGACTGTAGGTTTCGCCCAGGTTAAAGATCTCAACAGTATTGAAGATGATAGTGCCAGATATAAAGCCAAAACAACTAATCTTCTCATTGCTAAAGAACTCATAATAAATAGAACTACAGCTGTAACAGGTCAGAATTACCTTGATCTGCTTAGCAAATACTGTAAATAAGGAAGGATCAGAATGAAAACCATAGTCCCCGCATTATTAAATAGTGCAAAAGATAAACTTGTACTCCTTGACCAGACTCTGCTTCCGGTGGAAGAAAAATTCCTGGAATTGGATAAGAAAGAGGATATCTGGGAAGCAATCAAGAAACTCAGAGTCAGAGGGGCACCGGCAATTGGTGTTGCTGCCGCTTTTGGAATGTATGTCTGTGCAAACAGGTCGGAAGTGGAAGATGTCCCTTCTTTTAAAAAAATAGTTATCGAATTAAAAGAGTATTTTGCAACTTCCAGACCTACCGCTGTCAATCTCTTCTGGGCCCTGGATCGTATGTTTGACAGGTTTGAGAAAGAGGAACAGGCGGGTAAATCCGTGGAGCAGATCAAAGCAGCTTTTCTTGAAGAAAGTGAAGAGATCCTCCGGGAAGATCAGGAGATGGGAATAGCTATTGGAAAATATGGGCTTGAACTTCTAAAACCCGGAATGGGACTTCTTACACACTGCAATGCAGGAGGACTTGCCTGTTCTGGTTATGGAACGGCTCTTGCTCCCATGTATGCCGGGTATGATAAAGACTATGATTTTAAGATTTATGCAGACGAAACCAGACCTCTTCTTCAGGGCTCCCGACTCACAGCATATGAACTGAACAAGGCGGGACTGGATGTTACGGTAATCTGCGACAATATGGCCTCTCTCGTAATGAGAGAAGGAAAGATTGATGCCGTCCTGGTGGGAACCGACAGAATTACAGCAAACGGTGATGTTATTAATAAGATTGGAACTTCCGGAGTGGCCATACTGGCAAAAGAGTACGGAATCCCCTTTTATGTATTGGGTCCTTATTCAACTGTTGATTTGAACACAGCCACTGGTAATGATGTGGAAATTGAGCTTCGAGAAAGTGATGAAATCGGAAATGGATTTGGACGTCGAACGGCACCCGAAGAAGTTAAGGCCTATAATCCCGCTTTCGATATTACAGAAAACAAGTATGTAACAGCCATTATTACCGAGAAGGGAATTGTGAGAGCCCCCTACAAAGAGAATCTCGCAAAGTTTTTTCAGGAGTAGATGATGTTAGAATACATGACAGAAAAACAGGCTAGGAAGGCCATTTGTAAAATCGGCGATAAGATGTATAGCAAAGGTTTTGTCGCTGCAAATGACGGGAATATATCGATCAAGATTTCTGAGGATATTATCATTGTTACCCCCACAGGTGTGAGTAAGGGGGGGATGAGCATGAATTCCCTGGTGAAAATGAAACTGGACGGGACTATAATTGGGAAGAATAAACCCTCATCAGAAGTCAAAATGCACATCAGGGTTTATCAGCTGAATAAGTCGGTTAATTCGGTTGTTCATGCACATCCTCCTGCTTCAACGGCATTTGCCATTGCCCGGATCCCCCTGAACAGGCCCATAATGTCAGAGTCCATATTGACTTTGGGGGTTGTTCATGTTGCTGATTATGCTCTTCCGGGTACTAAAGAAGTTCCTGATTCAATTGAACCTTATGTGAATTCCCATAATGCTGTACTCCTTGCTAATCATGGACTCTTGACCTGGGGTGATGATATAACACAGGCCATGTACCGGATGGAGTCAGCGGAACAGTACTGTAACATTATGATATATCTCAAGCAAATAGGTGAACCTGTAGAATTCAGCTGCAATCAAGTCTCTGATTTGATTGAAATACGAAAAAAACTTGGAATAGAAGCTGGAGGTGTTCCTCCCTGTGATAATACTCCAGTTCAGAAAAAAAATAGTGCTCCTGATGCCGAGCTAATAGCAAAGATAACCCGGGAGGTCCTGACACAGCTTAACTAAAGGAAGTAGGTATATTAATTTCTCAGTAGCCTAAATGAGAATATAAATGACGGTATTGATTTGGCACACCCAATACCGTCAGACTGCCATCATATATGTGTAAAACATATTTTCTTTTGTATAAGAGTTTTTGAATAGAACAAGACAAGTACGCTAATAAGCTTATTTTCTACCGGTCAGCTTGATTATATGAAAACCGAACTGAGTCTGCACCACATTGCTGTAACTGCCCACAGACATACGTTTACAGGCCTCT
>NBMC01000069.1 GCA_002084805.1 Spirochaetaceae bacterium 4572_59
CAACGATGTGACCATCCGTTTCAGAGACTCCATGGAGCAGATTCGGATTCCCCGTGCCGAGTTGATAAACCGTCTGAGAGACGAAATGAGAAACTACAAAAGGGCATAATTTCCCGGGAGTAGTACCCTGACAGACAAAAAAAGCCGCTGCGGTATATCCGGGCGGCTTTTTTTATGGCATTTATTTTTATTTTATTCCCAGCAGGCGGAATTTATTGTTTGTAAACACACCATCCACTCCAATTTCACTTACATAGGCCAGTTCATCCGGATCATTGACCGTAAAAATAAGAACCTTCAGGCCTTTTTTGTGAGCATCCTCCACAATCTCCCGGCAGACATTTTCCATATTCATATTAAGGGACCAGGCCTTTATTCCGTCCGTAAAGGAAGCGAGACCCAGAGGAAGGCCGCAGATGATGGGGGATATACGAACTTCCTGACGGAGTTTCCCGAACTCCTGAAGCTCAAAATGATCAAAGGAGGAGACCATAAAATCATCCCAGCTCCGGCCTTTCCTGATCTCATTTTCCAGGATCCGGGAGACCTCCTGTGCTGAACCCCGTCCTTTAATTTCGATATTCAGGGGACAGCGGCTGTCTATAAGGTCGATTACCTCCTGTAGAAGGGGTACCTTTTCTCCTTCTCCGGCATCCAGCTCCCTGATTTCCTTCAGGGGAAGATTCTTGATATAACCGGATCCGTTTGTCGTCTTATCGACCTTGATATTGTGCATTACAACAGCTTCGCCGCTTTGACAGATTGAAACATCAATCTCTATCATCTCCACACCATCATCCAGAGCTCTCTGTATTGATTTCAGTGTATTTTCCGGAGCAAGTTCAGATGCCCCTCTATGTCCGATTATCAGCATTCTTCTCTCCTGGTTCGTTTATGTTGTTTCTCTGATTTTAAGATCTATTGGCATTTTCATCTCTACAGGAGGCGATTCAGGATCTGCAATAAGCTGCAGGATCCGCATAGCCGCCAGTTCTCCCATTTTTTCGATATAGATATGGGCCGTTGTGAGGGGCGGGTAGGTCATTTCCGCCCAGGGAATATCATCAAATCCGGTTATTGCCAAATCAGAGGGGATGGTGAGACCTTCCTTTCTGCATCTATTCAACAGTCCAATTGCCATGGCATCATTAACCGCAAAAACGGCCGTTTTTTTCTGAATATACTGCCGTATCTCATCAAATATTTTCTCACCTGTCTGGATGGTCGTATCTTCCTTGTTCAGAATAACCGGAATCAGTCCGGCTTCATCCATTGCCTTTTTGTAGCCTTTAATTCTTTCCCTGTTATTATACCAGTTCTCAGGACCGGTAATGTGAATAATTTTTTTATATGTTCGGGATATGAGATGTCTGGTCAGCGAATAGGCTCCGGAACAATCATCGCATACAACACTGTTATAATGCCCCTCCGCCAGGTTGTTCTCAAGGAGTACCATGGGTTTTCCCAGGGATTGAATCTCCATAATAAAACGGGGACTGAGACTCTGGCCTCTCACTATATAACCATCACAGCTGTCCGATTGGAGTGCCGGGATGGTTGAAGGGTTATTCATATTCTCATCTGTAACGGGAATAACCAGACTTTGATATCCCTGTTTTCGCAGTGTTTCGTCAAAGGCAAGGGTGGAGTGGTGAAAGTAGACGGAATCAAGCTGACCGCTCCTCTGTCGCCCTATGATTCCGATAAACCTGCCATTGGATGGCAGGGTGGATTGAATAATGGGAGCCAGGTCCTCTTTCTGCTGGTTTAATTCATTAATGACAAGATCTCTGGTTTTCTGGCTGATCCCCGGTTTATCATTTAATACTCTGGAAACAGTTGATAATGAGATTCCTAACTTATCTGCAATATGCTTCAGTCTGACTGGTTTATCCATAATTTCACCTTGACAATTTTCAAATGTAATGTAAAGTTATCATATACCCAATGCAAAGGTAATGCAATAAGTTTCTAAGTATTTGCAGAAAAGAGGAGGCTTTTATGAAAAAAGCAATAGCGGTTCTTTTATTAGCACTGGTAGCACTACCAGTTATGGCATCAGGATCTCAGGAGGAAGCAGGCGGTCCCGAAACGGTAAAACTTTCTGTCTGGACCAGAGAGGGCGGTATCAATCACTGGAGAGCGGATCTTGCGGTGGAAGCAGCGGAGGAGTTGAATGCACAGTTAAAGGCTGAAGGCAGTGAAATCTCCGTAGAAGTGGAAGCTTATCTGGATGAAGGAGACTGGGGAAATTATAAAAAGAAATTTTCACTGGCTGCCGATGCAGGTGAAGCTCCGGCGATCATCTGTTCCGGACATGAAGATATTCCCGTATGGAGCCGTGCAGGCTATATTGTACCCATGGGAGATTCCGTTCAGAGTGTAAAAGCACTGGCACCACAGTTTGATGATGTAATTGACAGCCTCTGGAATGCTTCCACATGGCAGAATAAGGTTTGGGGTGTTCCTCAGGATACAGAAGCCAGACCCATGTACTTCAGTACGACTAATCTGAAAAAACTTGGTTGGGACGATGCCCGCATTGCTGCTCTTCCCGCTGATATGGCAGAAGGCCGTTTTACCCTTGATGATCTTATTGCAACTGCAAAAGAAGCTGTGAACAAGGGTGTTGTAGAACCCGGCTACGGTTACTGGCACAGACCCAGAAAAGGTGGAGACTTTGTTCAGTTCTATAAAGCTTTTGGAGGAGATCTTTATGATGCCGGTCAGGATAAGCTGATTGTAGATCGTGATGCTCTGGTAAAATTCTATGACTTTCAGAGACGTTCTGTAACAGAAGGAGTCACTCCCGGAAAATACATCGGAACAGAGTGGAAGATCTGGCATGATGTTGTGTCTACAAATAAGGCTCTTTTCTGGAACGGCGGTACATGGATGTGGGCTGACTGGGCCAAAAACTATGCTCCCGGCGGAGAAGATACACTTTGGGCCAATGTCGGTTTCGGTTATGAACCTTCAGGTATCAGAGGAGAAAAAGGTATCACCCTTTCTCATCCCCTTGTATATCTTGTGGCAAGTGAAGATGCTTCCGGTAATAAACACCAGGACCTGGCGACACGTCTGATCGCTTTGATGTCTACAACTGAAAGAAATACACGTCATGCCGTAGAAAGCGGTCACCTGGGAATCCTTAAATCTCAGAATGATTTTGATGCCTACAAAGACAGCAAATTTCTTGCGGATGTAACCTACCTTCTGGATAACAACTTCTATCAGCCCAATCATGTCATGTACGGACTGTGGTTTGATGCCTTCTGGGAAGGAATGGTATCTGCAGAGCAGGGAGATAAAACTCCTGAAAAAGCAGCAGACGATGCCATTAAAGTTATGAAAGTGGAGATTGAAGATCAGCTGATCGTTCGCTGATTTACCAGTTAATTGATAGTCCCTCGTATGAGGGACTATTTAATTTACCAGAGACTACTACCGAGTAGTTCATCTGAAAATATTAAAGGAGGTCACATTGGAAAAAGAAAAACGGAATCTGACAGGCTTATGGTTTATGCTGCCTGCTATCATACTGGTAATAGTATTCTTCTTTATTCCAGTCATCATGACCATAGGAATCTCCTTAACAGATATGAGTTCTGTCACAGGATTTTCCGCCTGGAAGTGGGTTGGTTTTAAGAATTATATTAAAATTGCCCAGCATCCTGATTCTATTACAAATTTTATTGCAACTTTGAAATATGTATCTATCACATTGATTTTCTTCAATGTGGGATTAGGTTTATTGATAGCAATTGCTACTAATCATTTGAAAAACAGTATTGGCGGATTTTTCAGAGCCGCGTGGCTACTGCCCCGGATAACACCGCCCGTAGTCTATGTTTTGATGTGGTCAATGCTGGCGGCTGATGCTCCATACGGAGTTATCAATCAGTTATTCAGGATCCCTTTCGGTCTATCCACTACCAACTGGGTTCCCGAATATGCCTTTTTGTTTATCGTTCTGGTTAATGGTTATATCGGGGCATCCTTTGGTATGATTATTTTTTCATCTGCCATTGAATCAATTCCCAAGGATATTATGATTTCGTCTCTTGTGGATGGTGCCTCATACAGTCAAAGGATCAGGCATATCATAATTCCACAGTTGAGGTGGCCTCTGCTTTTTGTTGTTACCTATCAGACCCTGTCTCTTTTAACTTCTTTTGAATACATCATGATTCTGACAGATGGAAATTTCAGTACGGAAGTCTGGTCGCTCTGGTCCTACCATAAAGCTTTAAATAATTACTGGGGAAATTTCCAGTATGGATTTGGTGCTGCCTTAGCTGCTGTTCTTGTCGTAGTTGGTACATTATTGGGTATTATATATATGAAATATTTTAGATTCGATGCTCTTGTTCAAGAGCCTAAAATCGATGAGCTATAGGAGAGATTGATGAAATTAAAAAGAGATAATTTTACCTTACTCTCAGTTTTAACCTTGATTATTTTCACAGCTCCCATAATTTTGGGATACCTGTGGCTTTTTATCTCTACATTTTCTGAACGGACATATGGTCTGAAACCGGTGGATGTTGATGGAAATCTGGGCGGATTCACTCTGAAAAATTGGGCTTTTCTTGCGGAACCCGATATCTGGCTGATAACTCTTAATACATTTCTTCTGGCGACTTTTCTGACCATGGGAGTACTTCTTATCTCCTCACTGGCAGGCTATGCCCTGTCACGGGTGAATTTCAGAGGAAGGAAGACCTTTCTTTCCATGACTCTGATCCTGCATGCCTTTCCCAGTGTCACTTTGCTCATAGCTATCTACTTTGTACTCAGGTTTATCTCTGATATTCCTCTTTTGGGAGCGCTCTTCGGATATAACACAATAGGAGGTGTTGTTCTTATCAGTATTGCCTTGCAGCTTCCACTGGGTATATGGCTGATGAAGGGGTTTTTTGACGGTGTTTCCTGGGATCTGGAACGGGCAGCCCTTATAGATGGCTGTTCCCGCTGGAGATGCTGGTGGCAAATTATGGTTCCCCAGATTAAACCGGGACTGGCTGCCTTGTCAATTTTCTCATTTATGACAGGTTGGAGTTCTTTTCTTATACCCTATACCTTTCTTACAAAAGGAAATAAGGCGGTTCTTTCTACCTATCTGAATGCCATGATGAGCAGCGATACTGTTTCTATACAATATGGGATTCTGGCAGCTATTGGACTGTTTCAGCTGATACCTATACTGCTTTTCTACTCATTTACTCAGAAATATTTAATGAAAATCTTTAGTGGCGGTAGCCACGGCGGCGTTTAAGGAGCGATATGTATGGATGTTAAACTTAAAAATTTGACCAAAAAATTCGGTGCGGAAACTGCCGTTGATAAAATGAATCTGGATATTAAAGACGGGGAATTTGTAGCGTTTCTGGGACCTTCCGGCTGCGGAAAGACAACAACCCTGTTAATGACAGCCGGGATATATAAACCCGATAACGGTGAAATCATTTTTGGAGACCGCCTTGTTAACAAGGTACAACCGAAAGATAGAAATATCGGAATGGTTTTTCAGAGCTATGCTCTCTATCCCCATATGTCTGTCTATGAAAATATTGTATTTTCAATGAAACTGCAGAAGAAATCGAAAAAGGAGATGATGCTGGAAGCGGATCGCGTAGCCGGTCTACTCGGTATCGGAACTCTTCTGAAACGGAAACCGGGACAGCTTTCAGGCGGTCAGCAACAGCGTGTCGCCCTTGGAAGGGCTTTGATAAAAAAGCCGGAACTCCTGCTCTTTGACGAGCCCCTATCCAATCTGGATGCCCGTTTGCGAATCACCATGCGCAGTGAAATTAAGCGGCTTCAGAGGGATTTGGGAATAACAAGTATCTATGTTACCCATGATCAGGTGGAAGCCATGACTATGGCTGACAGAGTTGCCGTCATGAAGGATGGAAAACTTCAGGCGTTTATGCCTCCCGTGGAGTTGCATGAGAAACCGAGAACCAAATTTATAGCCCAGTTTGTGGGTAATCCTCCCATGAACTTCTTCGATGTGGAGTTGAAGTCGGAAGGGCAGAATATGCAGGCTTTCCATTCAAAGTTTACTCTGAATTTGGATTCCGGCCGGATTCCCGGCCGGGGTGGAAAAAATGTTGTTTTAGGGATCCGCCCTGAGGATATCGCTATTGATCCCTCCTCAGATATTAAAGCCGAAATCCTGATTGTTGAGCCTTTGGGAAGAGATGATCTTCTTCAGTGCCGTATCGGGGATCTGGATATTTCAATCCTTGCCGATCCGAAAGAGAAACATAGAAGCGGAGATATGATCGGGCTTGATATGGATAGCAGGTCTTTTCAGTTTTTTGATCCTGAATCAGATCAGTCTCTTCTGTGGTATTAAGGAATAATCAGTTTTCTAAGAATTAAGATTGGATAGCATGACCGTTCCGGATATGTCTGGAGCGGTTTTTTATTGTCTGAAATCAGGACCCGGGCTTCCTTTCCGGAAGCAGATTCTTATTGATCTTATCAGCGTCCCAGGAGTTTACTTTAAATAGCGGAAGCTTAAACGAATTTGTCAGGGGTTTTCCGGGATTCTCTTCCGAAAGAAAACCGTAAACCAAAACTGTTTGTCCCGGAGCAGCCTGTTTCATTTCGCTAAGCAGATCACCAGTCAGCTGGTATTTTCTGTTATCCTCACACACCAACATCAGAAAAGTATGAGGTTCATTTCCTGTAAGGATCAGTTTTCCTCTGAGAGTCAAATTCACGCTTTCGTTGTTATCCCTTCTCCCGCCTGAAAAGAGCGGTAGGGCTATGATTAATAAGAGTGATACTAGTCTCATTTTATGCATTTAATTCACCTCTATTTCAGCAGGAGTACAAATATATCCGCATCTTCAGTAGCTGAGGATGTTTCGATATGGTATTTATCGCTTATATTCTCCGTTTCTCCAATAAAATAAAAAGTCCGCGGAGGTATTGATGTAATTTGATCCGCTTCTTCGGATGTGTAGATGTGGGGAGGATACACATAACTGTAAAAATCCAGGGAGCTGAGCCTATAGCTCTGGCCTCCGAAGGTATAGTTAAACCATCCGTCAATGTTAAAGCGAAGGCTCTCTTCCATATCCGTTCGGGAAGAAAGCAGTACGGATGCGTTAAACAGAGGAATGGAATTGTTTAATGCCTCTGTGTTATTCGAAGTGAAATTCAGAGCGTCAGGCAGATCACTGTAGTTTGTGGCATCATGCTGGAGTCTCTGCAGAACTTCCGGACCGCCGAAGTTTCTCATAAGATAGGCCCCATAGGCATACATGAGAGAGTAGCTTCTCAGCACATAGGGGTCGCCGCTGCTGTCAGCTGAATCTGATAACCAAGCATCATAGGGTGTGTCAGGGTAGAGGTTGTAATACCATAGTCTTCCCTCGCTTATATCACTGCCCTCTGCCGGAGCTTTTCCATCGCTTGTTGTAAAGCCCTTGGGGCCTGCAACCCCCAGTTTCTCTGAAAGTAGATCTTCCGTTGACATGGAGAGGAGTTCATTCAGCCAGGTGGCCTGATTATGGTTTCTTGAAACGGTTGACTGATAGAAATTGATCATATGCTGGAATTCATGTACCAGTGTGGATAGGGTATCCATGGCCTCGGGATTGCTGCTTTCCCAGGTTCCATCAGTATTGTAGGCCAGGTACTGGGATTCTATGTAGAAAGTAATCCTTTCACTGGAGATATCCGTTGCCGTTCCGCTTCCGCTTGTCTAAAAAAAGTTGTCTTTTGCCCAGAAGTAACCGGCCACGCCGCTTGCCAGGTCATCGTGCAGCAGATCCGCCAGGACAATATTGATATCATCATAATCGCCGATCAGTTCGCTGTAGCTGTGAGCTCCCCACTCCTCACCGTATATTGTTGTTTCCCAGTTGTAGATATCATTAAACTCACCTTCTTTCAGAAATCCGTCAGCCAGAAAGGTCAACATATCGTCTGTGATCTGGTATTCTTCACTTCCCCCCACATGCCAGCTGTTGTTTTCCACCCAGATTTTCAGGGTTTTACCGCTTTCGGTTTCCGTCTGGATTTTCCGGAGGGTATATTCATAATCCAAGTCATTACCATTGGCATCTTTGTCGGTAAATGTCTCGGCTTCACCGACATATTCAATGTCATAAGGTATATACCTATCCATTTTTAAAAAACTAATATACTTTTGTTCGATAATAATATAGCACATTTGATTCAGTAATCATAATTATCCGGTATTCTGGTTTTAAAATCATTTATTAGATATAATCAATTCCTATTTAATCAGTCACAGGAGAGTCTCAGTATGTATGAAGTAGATTTGCACAGTCATAGTTTTTTCAGCCGTTGCGGGGTTCATTCCGTTATAGAAATTCTGGAAGCTGCCAGAGAGAGGGGCTTGAAAGCCC
>NBMC01000070.1 GCA_002084805.1 Spirochaetaceae bacterium 4572_59
GCTTTTTGAAATTTGCTCACATATTTGCCAGCTCCGAACTCCTGCAGGAACGGATAGGCCGGGAGTTGAGACAAGTCGAATCAGAACTCTCCGGACTGGACGGGGAGATCATTAGATTGAACGAAGCTATGGCCTCTGCTGCTGGTCAATCCGAACAGCAGCGGCTTCAGAGGCTTCAGCAGGGTGGTAATGATCCGGAAATCCTGATTGGGAATATCGAGACTATTGAGAAGGCAATCAGTGAAATCGAGTATTCCTACGATTCCTCCTGGAGGAGCGCTAAGCTTGAAATTCAGAATACCTACCGTTTGAAGCTTGAGGAGATAAAGCAGGCAGAGATTGACCCCTGGGAGAGTGATGCAGAGTTTGCCGAGAGGATCCTGACGCTGAAGAATGACCTGACCCAAAGAGAGAAGAGCGAAATCAGAAGCAGGGAAGGGGAATATAAAAGGGAGGAGGAAGGGCAACAGGATGATTTGAAAAAACAGCTGGAAGAGGCGATCAATTCTCTGGAATCCCAAACCTGGGTGTTGACCGGAAACTCTGTTAAGCTGTCTCCGGGAGAGTTTAACAGAGAGGATAAGCTCTGGCCTTTCTATGTAGAATCTTTGCTTACAGAACTTCCTTTTAAAACGGTTCTGGTTAATGATCTGAACAATGAGAAGGATCTTGGAACAGTTTACAGAAAGGTGGACGATGCTGTTCAGGCAGGAGCTCTTATAGCTGAAATTACATGGAATATTGTCCGTGTAGGATCAGCTTATGAAGTGAAAGTAGGATTGGTGGAAGTTCAGGATCTGATTCAGAACAATACTCTCTGCAGCCGGCTTGAAAATATTGTTGTAGCAAATTTTACAGCAGGAAATCGGGATAATCCGCAATCGACAGCTGTTGATGTCCGTTTTTCAAGTAGCTATGGCTTCCCTCCTCTTGATGTGTATTATCGGGGAGTTAAATTGGGAACAACTCCTTTTTTATCGGATTTATTCAGACCGGGAGAGGTCGATTTTGAGATCAGGAGTGATACCTGGGATCTGTCCAATAAGAAAAGGGAAACAATAAAAACCGGATTTAATCAGATTTATTTATCATTAGATTTTGTCTGGGTTGCTCCAGGCAGTTTTTCCATGGGTTCTCAATCAAGAGAGGGCGATCGTGATGAAAAGCCTGTTCACCGGGTAGAACTGACAAATGGCTTTATTATTTCCAAATTTGAAGTCAGCCAGGGTAGGTATGAACAGCTAATGGGATCGAATCCTTCTTCCAATGAAAATCCGATAGGAGATAATTATCATGTTAACAATGTAAGTTGGTATGATGCAGTGAAATATTGCAATGCCCTTAGTGAATTAGATGGTTTAACTCCTGCCTATAGAATCACAGGTTCTTATGTGAGTTGGAACAGGGATGCAAATGGTTATAGGCTCCCTACTGAAGCCGAATGGGAATATGCCGCACGAGGCGGTAGAAAGAGTCAGGGGTATAAATATGCAGGGAGCAATAGTTATAATCTTGTTGCGTCATATAGTTCCGGGAATTATACAAGAACTTTTATGTCAGGTAGAAAAAACCCGAATGAATTGGGTATTTATGATATGAGTGGAAATGCCTCGGAATGGTGTTGGGATTTTTATGATGACCGGTACTACAGCAACAGTCCGGTAAGAGATCCCGAAGGACCATCCTCTGGTTCTAACAGGGTAATCAGGTCATCCAAGGGTAATCACATTTCTTCTTTAGAAACCAGCGAACGCGGTCAATCCAGCCCGGAGAAGGTCTGGAAGGGGATGGGATTCCGGGTCGTTCGTAATCTCTAATTATTTGAATGTTTCAGAATAAAAGTCAGATTCAAAAGGGAATCAGCCGGCTCTGCAGTTCCCGTCTTCGCGTGGTAGGTTGAGCTAGACCGTTTCAGTGATTATGATTATCCTGAAACTCTTGTCGGACAGTTGAGTTCCAGCTCTTATTTTAATGTGGTTCTCTCAGGTCAGGAGAGGGTCCTTACGGGATCTATTGGTAAAATGGGGGATCGTTACCTTCTTAATCTGAATATGATTAATTATGAAACAACCATGCTTGAATCTTCAGCCAGTGTCGATTTTCTCTCCATGAATGAATTTGATTATGCTGTGGATATTGCCGTACTCAAACTGGAAGGGAAAGAAATCTTCCCTGATAGATCTTTTGATATACCGGATCTTTCTCTCATTACTCTCTCTGGAGATACACTTGATATTTCTGTTGAATTTCCTGCAATCAACACAAATTTGGGAGAAGATAGCAGAAGAGTGGAAGGAATGCTCCGGGAAGTTCTGGAGCAGGGTGATTATCATCTGCTAAATGGAGAGTATAAAGAGGCTGTTGTTGTATATGAAGATTTCCAGCAGCGTTTCGATCAGGGATTTAGAGGTGATTTAGTTAATGAAATGTCTTATCTGCGTGATTATTCTATCGCTCAGAAAGGACAGGCCGAAATGCTGCTGAATCTGAAGAGTTATGAAAATCACTTGGATAGAATTACCGGACAAGCAGATAATGGGCAATATGCCTCTGCATATTCCGGAGTTAAAAAACTTTCGGATTCAATGGAAAGCAGTTACAGTGCCTATCCTGAAATCTATGGAGATTTATATAATTCAATTCAGGATTCTCTGATCGCTTTGTACGGGAAAGTTATCGAATCATCTCTTGTTACCGCCCAGTCCCAAGTTGATTCAGAGGCATTTAATCTTGCCTATAATCGTGTTAATAATATTTTAAGGGAAATGGAAGCTAACGGAACAAAAGAATCTCTTTATGAAATCTATAATGATATTATTCAGATGAAAGAAGAGATTGCCATATACTCCCGTAGTATGCTTGATGCCAGATCTGATGAGTTTCTATACAGTAGCGGTTATTATGGTTTCAAAGCAGATACAGAGGCTCTTCAAACTGTTTTTAAGGAATACCGGGAATCTCTCTTAAGTAATCCTTATGCCTTTTTGGGGGCTCATAAGTTTAATAAGGAACTTGAATACTATAACGAGGAATTTTCTATAAGTCATATAGATAATATTGAAGCACCGGCTCTTCGGGCTGCCAAGTCATATACTTATCCTATCAGAACGGGATCGTATAACGATAATTATAGTCAGGATATTCAAGCTATTAGATTTTTGGAGGCAGAAAGGGAAATAACATTATTATATCGTTTTGGTTCATCCTTTCTCTCTTATATGGAAGAAAAGGGTGTTGATGTTGTCGAATTCAATTCTCTGTTGGACAATAAAAGAAAATCTTTATCTCCCTATGAAGAGTTTGTTGAAGGTAGACGCCTTCTAAATCAGAATATTGATACTCTTGAAGATATTCTCAATGATTATCCAGACCTATTTTACTCGGACCCCCAGTTCTCTCTCTATGGGGATCTCTATAAGGAATATCATGAGTCAAATAGTACATCTTATAGAATTGACAGAGATATGCCAATTTTTATAGATAGAAAAGGCTTTCCTGTTTATCTGATTTCAGAGCAAGTCTCAGGGCAAGTTTCTGATGAATGGGAATCCACAGATATAACATCTCTTATCTATAACAATGGAGATGGGTATATAAGAAAAAAGATTTTAAAGGGAAATTACAGTGATATCTCACTATTCATTGATACATTGAATAATCCTGTTATCAGCTATGAATCTGATGATAAGCTTAATATTCTTAAGATTGAAAATAATAGGATAATAAAATACCCGGAGATAGAACGCCTTAAAAATCGTGAATTCAAAAAACTTCAGAAGCAATATGCTTATAATAAAGATTTACTAAATGCTGTTTTTTCTATTCTTAACATTGGTTTTGACAATAATTCACAGCCTTCTGTGTTAATGGATAATATGGGGACTCTTGTTCAATATACTCTGGACGAGAACAAGTGGAAGATGGAACCCCTTTTAGAAGGAAATAGAATTTCCAGTAGTCTTGTAACACAGCAAAAAGATGAAATTCAAAAAACAAATTTGTTTTTTACTGATTCTATGTTTATCATTTCCAGGAATATCTCTTTAGAAGGTCTATCCTGGGGGGGACTATTTCTTCTGGAATATACAGATGGGGCCTGGGTCCTCTCAGATCTACCGGCTTTTGAAAATTTACAAAATAGCTTCTTAGGGAGTAACTCAGAATTTTTTCTCTTAGATAATAGAGGCACTCCCGGATTGCTTCAAAATAATCAGAATAGTTATAATCTTATCTGGATTGAAAAAAAGAATGGACAATGGTTTGCTGACTTGACTGATGGAGATATAAACCATGGTAAAAGAACAGGGCGGAATCTGATAAATACGGAAAGGGGACCTGTTTCTCTAGAAATCTTAAGCTATAGTTATGGTGGGTATTTTTCTAACTTTGGTTTGGGAACTTCGGTAGATCATCACTGGGAAGTTGTAAAGGAGTTTCAATCACAGGGTGGGTATAACGATATAATAATAGAAGATAGCTTGATTTTATCAAATGGCTATGGAGATCTGTATGTGTTTGATAATAGAGGATTTGTTATGGGGAAAATCGATTTCTATTAGAGTAATATTCATCAATAAAGTGGAAGGGATTATACATCCCTTCCGCTTCTATTCAGGGACGCAGCGGGAAGGCCAATATTAGACCAAGGCAACCGGCTGCTCCTTGAAGAGTCCTCCGCTTCTCCCTAAAACCCCAGTCCGCCCCGGCTTGGCGGATTGAAGTAGGCTTTTTTTGAGTGAGATCTATGTTTCTATTTTCTTTAGTGGGGGAATTGTCTGTTTGAAAAAATATAATTGGGAGATTATTCTTGGTTTTTAAACTAAAGTTAAGATGACTATTATATTCGTACGGCACGGGACATCTGGGGTTCGCTTTTCCTTTTCAGTTGCACACCTCAAAAACGGCATTTTGCATGGGCTTTACCGCAGGTCGGGCATACAAGAATATGCTATTTGGTATATTTTGAGTTTAAAGCGCTCACTGCCGATAAATAGAACATTATGAATAGAATTATCCCGGTTGCCAGCGGCAAGGGAGGAGTCGGTAAATCACTCCTTACAGTAAATCTCGGCGTTACTCTGGCCAAAATGGGCAAAACTGTTATTTTGGTCGATCTGGACCTGGGAGGTTCCAACCTTCATACCTTTCTGGGAATCCGAAATAGTAAAGTCGGTATTGGAAATTACCTTAATAAGCAGGCAGACTCTCTGGAATCTCTTATCATTCCGACGGATATAGATAAGCTATACTTTATTGCCGGAGATGGTCTGTTCGCCGGCACTGCTCATATGCACTATTTTCAGAAGATGAAAATCCTGAAGGAGCTTCCCAATCTGGTAGCCGATTTTATTCTGCTGGATCTGGGTGCGGGAACATCCAACAATGTGGTGGATTTTTTTATTCCTTTTCCTCAGGGGGTTATTGTTACGGTTCCCGAAACCACCGCGATTCTGAATGCCTACGCTTTTCTTAAAACAGCCCTTTATCGTTCATCCTACCGGATGTTTCCTCCCAAAAGTGAGGAGCGCGCCATGGTTCAGAGCTTCTTTAAACAAAGGCTTGAAGGTTCCGGGAATAGTTTATTCTCTCTGGCAGACCGATTGAGTGAACTCTCCCCTGAAAATGGTGAAATAATTCGAAAGATGCTTGAGCTTTTCTATCCCGGGGTTATCATAAATATGGGGCGTAATCCTCAGGATAAAGATATTGGAAAGAACTTGCGTCTGGTCAGCCGGAAAAATCTGGGAGTTTCCATGGAGTATCTGGGCTATGTTCCCTATATGCCGGATGTCTCTCGTTCCATTCTTAAGCGTAGCCCTTATGTAATGGATCATGAGAACCAATTCAGTAGCTCTGTCCGTGCCATTGCGGAACGTTTGCAGAAACTCATACCGGATACGAAGATTCCTCTCTATGAGGCGGATGAGGATCTGGAACAGCTGAACTGGGATGGTTTTGTACAGTAAAATGAAAAAAATACTATTTTTAATTCTGTTTGGTATTTCTCTTATGCTTTTGATTGCAGAAGAGGAAGCCCCCGGGGGAGAGCCTGTTGTAAACGACGGCCTCATTTTTGTGGAAGGGGGTGCTTTTCAGATGGGTTCCTCCCGTGGCGAGACTCATGAGATGCCGGTACATGCGGTTCAGATCAGCAGTTTTTATATAAGTCCTTTTGAAGTTACCCAGAGCCTCTGGCAGACTGTGATGAAGGGATCTATCAGTAATCAGCGGGCCCGGATGAAACCGGCAGGCAGACTGAGGGGGAAGGGCCGGTATCATCCCATGTATTTTGTTTCCTGGTATGAGGCCATCGATTTCTGTAATAGGCTTTCTCAACTGAATAAACTAGATCCCTGTTACAGCGGCAGCGGAGAAGACCTTATCTGTGATTTTACTGCCAACGGCTACCGTCTCCCTACCGAAGCGGAGTGGGAGTATGCCGCCAGGGGCGGGCAGGAAAGTAGGAAATATAACTATGCGGGTTCCAATTCTCTGGATGTGGTAGCTTGGTATAATGGAAATTCCGCCCTTAAAGCCCAGGAGGTTGGACACAAAGTTCCCAATGAGCTGGGCCTTTATGACTTAAGCGGCAATGTCTATGAGTGGTGCTGGGATCGTTTCAGTAAGTATTCAGCAGAGGATCAGATTGATCCTTCCGGTTCAGGGACCATGGACTACCGGGTTTTCCGGGGGGGCAGCTGGAGTCATGGGGCAGAGTACAGCCGCAATTCTTTCCGTCTTGCCTATCCGCCGGAGCGACGGGGGAACAATCTTGGCTTCCGAATGGTCCGGACCTATAAAAAGGACAAATTCTGAATAAGAAAATTCTGCTTTTATCTGTATTGCTTATCTATGTCTCGGCTTTAAATGCCGCGACTCCAGACTGGGTTGATAGCTACGGAGTTATGACTCCCTATAATCCGCTTAGCTATATTACCGGTTATGCCATGGAGAACCGGGACGAATCGGATTCTCAGGAGAGTGTGAAGGTTCGGGCCCTGGCGGACCTGAGTAAGAAAATCAAGGTTCAGGTTCAATCTGAACTGATTATGCAGGAGGAGGAGAACCAGGGTGAGTTCCGTTCAGCCATCAGCTCCCTGACAAAATCTTCCGTGGATACTACCATCAATGGGGCTGACTACCTGATACATCAGGACAGAAAAAACTCCTATGCCCTGGCTTATATCTCTATTTTCAAGCTTCAGGAGCAGTATTCCCGCGAAGCAGCTCTCCTCTGGACAGAGATTCTCTCTGTCCGCCATGAGGCGGATAATCTGGTAGAAGAAAACCGTTCTCAGGATGCTCTCAGGCTTCTTTACGCACACATCTCCTCTTTTTACGGAGCTCTATGAAAAGTACTCCCTTTTCAAGACGCTGGACCGTTTACCCTCAGATGATAATTTTTTTAAGAGTTTGAACAGCGCCGGAAAGCTGGAAGACCTGAAAAAGGTCGAGCGTGAGACCAGCCGCCTGCAGAACGAGATCGGCGGCAGCCGGGCTGCCTCTCTGAATGAAGGTTTGAGCAAAATGGCAGTTATGCTGGCTATGCAGAATGTGCCCGGAGGCAATCTGCAGGTTCCCCGCCTTTCTGCAGATAAGCTACAAGCTGGCCACGGGGGAGATCGTTCTTCTGGAAAAATCTTCTTATATCGGGATGGACAGAGTAAACCGGGCGGTGGCTCTGCCCTATGAGTTTGAAGTGCAGCCGCCTTTCGGCGTGGAGCAGCTGATTGTGACAGCTTTTAACTTCGAGCCCCCTGCACCTGCTACCCATATGGAAACTATCGACGGGTATGACTATGATATTTTCGGTTCAGTCAAAGAAGTTGTGGCCAATACCCGGGGTCTCGGGGCTGTTCATAAACAGGATCCTGAAAAGCGGGTGGACGAGGCTTTTATGAATCTGACCACTCTGGGTAATTGATCAAATTAGTCGAATCAGTTCTTCCAGGCATGATAAACTCCTGTTTTCAATTGTAATGCAAGCCGGGAGGCCATGCTGGACGGTCTGATGGATTTAGAGAGAACTGTTAAAAGCCGGGGAGGCGGCTGGTACAGTAATGCGTCCTACAGCCGTACGGCCAATCGGAACAACAATGATCCGTCGAGCCGGGGTAGCGATAACGGATTCCGTCTGGTCCGCTGCTCATAGTCCGGTATTACCTTTTTCCGGAGACCCTGAAGAATGTGAAGCGCAATAGCAGCTGAGCCGGATGTATACTCGAGCAGCGAAGCGATGTGGCCAGAGCAGTAAATGAAGTTTACGGCCAGAGCTGCGGAAGGATTACAGGGAAAAGGTCGGGATAGGCTGGCGAATTTAAGAATTATCTCAATACAGCGTAGGTTCTTTTCAGTATTATTTCAGTACTGTTAACTTACCGCTTTTGAAATAAAATCAAAATCCAGTCCGAGGGCATGACAGACCTTCAGAAAAGTCATAATGTTACAGTTCCTGCCGTTTTCGATTTTTGATAGCTGCTGCTGTGTCACATGAGCCCGCTTGGCAACTTCAATCTGGGAAAGCCCCGATTTCTCTCTTGCTTCATGAATTTTCAGGGATAGTTCAATTAGTTTTTTTTCTTCTGAGTAATGATCTCTGAATTCCGGATCTTTTATATTGTCTTCCAGATGCTTTTTAAAGGTTCTCATTGAATTCCATCCTCAATTTCTTTTCGGAATACCGCTTTAGAAAATCGTCCCTGGCTTTCATTGCCCTTTTAATCTCCTTTTCCGGTACTTGCTTTATGTTCTTTATAAAACAATTAGTTAGAACAATTAAATCCCTGTAACAGAAGAAGTAAAGAAACCTCACTTGATTCCCGGATAGTTTGAATCGTAATTCATGAATCCCGCCCTTAAGCAGATCTGCATATGGTCTGGGAAGAACCGGTCCCCTCTCTTCCAGCATGGATAACCAGGCAAGTATTTTAGCCTTATTGTTCGCCTTTTGTTAATTGATGAAATTAAATACTTCAGAAATCCCGTTTTCATCTTCATAGTAAATTATATTCCAGTTAGTGTTCATATTTATATTACACCCTTTATGATGTAGAATCAATCCTTACATCTTTTTAATTATCAGAAAAAGTTCACTAGATTTTGCATTTTATGAAGGATCTATGGCTCTAAACTGCCGTAGTGTCTTTGACTTTATAAACTGATACGGAGGTTTAATCATTTTCGCTTCAATATTGTCCGCCGTCCATGGTCTGCCATCGGGATACTCAGAAGCAGAACCGTTTCCGGTAGTATAATAAAGAATCCCGTAATCTACAGCCCGAATAGTTACTATCTCATTGTCATTTGAGTAAATGATCCGGTAGTTCCCCTAGATGATTTCACGGATATTCTCATCATTCAGTTCAGGGACCTTTCTTCCGGATCCTGGAAATATTTTAAGTTTTTCAATATTTGAAATGGTTTGTTCTGCAAACAGTTCAGAGTAATAGGGTGAATCCTGTGAAATGAAATCACAGATTTGATCAATATCGGTGATAGCCTGTTCCGTCCAGACTATTTCAGCCATTTCTCAAGATTCTTTTTGGCTTTTTCATGGCTTATCACCTTAGCCGAATCTTTCTGCTGTAATCCTTTCTCAATTTTCGTAAGGATTTCATCCCGCTGCGTAGGAAAGACTGTGAAGGTAAGGATAAACCGTTTTTTCTTATCGCAGATGACAGCAGCTATTACCGAAACAGATCAAAGAAGGTCGAACTATTCGCAAGGAACTGGGATCATGCTCTCAATCGTCACTACAAGGGCTTCAGAATGCTTACCCTCGCGTGGACAGACGGGATTTCCGTCTTGCCGGTGGCATTCTGCAATATGAGCACTTGCAATACGAAAAACAGGCTCAACGAGGCGAAGACCTTCAGTAATAAGAAGCAGGACAGCTTTGGATGTTACATAAGGCGACTGGCTCAACAGAAGATGAACGACACACTGCTCGACCTCATTGATGTAGCAACTGCGGCGAAGCTCCAGGCAAAATATGTACTTTGTGATAAATGGTTTTCCAGCCCTGCTACCATCTTCTCCATCCTGAGCACAGGCTATGAGGTGATCTGCAT
>NBMC01000009.1 GCA_002084805.1 Spirochaetaceae bacterium 4572_59
CCACAGGTTCCATTTTCGACATAATGCTGCATTTCAGAAGGAAGACCGAGACCTGTAATCTGCACCTTCCCTTTCATGCCTTCATCCTCTATTGCTTTGGAAGCGGCTAGAACACCAACAGTTGTGGGAGAAATTATTCCTGTCAGCCCGGGGTATTTCTGCATAAGACCAACGGCCTCTCTGTAGCTTTTGTCTGCCGCATCATCACCATAAACAACTTCTACAAGTTCCATATCTTTATAGGCAGGTTCTTTGATTTCCTCATACATCCACTCGATCCATGCATTCTGGTTAGTGGCCTGGGATGTTGCAGAAACGACTCCTATCTGTCCTTTATAATCTGTCAGTTCGGCAATCAGCTGAAGCTGCTGTCTACCAATCAGTTCTGAGTCAGAGGGGATAAGGTCTACGATTCTACCACCTTTGGCAATTCCTGAGTCAAAAGAAATAACCTTGATTCCGGCGGCCATTGCTTTTTTAGTTACAGGCATAAGAGCATCCCGGTCATTGGCAGAAATGGCGATCCCGTCTACTCTCTGAGCAATAAGGGTTTCAATGATATCGATCTGTCCTTCAGCAGTTGCAGTACTGGGACCCATATAGATAGACTTTACATTACCAAGTTCTCCGGCAGCTTCAACACCACCGTCTGCTACGGCCTCAAAAAATCCATTACCCAGACTTTTTACAAGTAAAACGATTTTTAAAGGCTGATCGCCTTTTTCTTCCTGCTGCCCATTGGCACACAGACCGCTAAGCAAAGTAATTTATCTCTGAACAGCCGTGCAAAATGCCGACTGCTCTGATAACCGAGACTTTCAGAAATGTGCTTAACATTCGCTCCCGGCAATTGAAGCATCTCAATTGCCGTATTCAAACGCAGGTCGGTTATGTAACTTGTCAGGGTCTGCTTCTTATATTTTTTGAATTGAGAGCTTAAATAATTGGGAGAGACACACAGTTCTTCGGCAATCTGAGCGACACCGATCTGTTCTTTATAACGTTTATAAATTATTTTTTCAGCATCATATACCAGATGACTCTCTGTTTCATTCTCACAGCTTTTAAACGAAACCGAGGTCAGCAGCTTTGTTATGACAGTTAGGAGTTCCTCTTTGCTTACCGGTTTAAGCATATACTCAGAAACCCCTAGGCTGATCGCTTCCTGGGCAAAGCTGAAGTCGGAATAACCAGATAGAATAACTATAATTGTCCCGTCTTTTTTAAAATCATACTCCCTTAATATTTGCAATCCGGACTGTCCCGGCATTTTTATATCAACAAAGGCCATATTAAGACCTCCCTGATCAAGTCTCTTTTTAAGCTGAGATCCATTTTCAACTTCTTCGATATTGGCCTGAGGCAGCAGTTCATCCAGTAGGGAATGAAGCTCCAGACGTACATACTTTTCATCATCTGCTATGAGTATATTCATATTATTATCCTGAGTTCAGTACCCCTGCCGGGCTTACTCTTTATGCTGAAGATTGATTCGGGATAGGCTATTTTTAATCTCTGCTGAACATTAAGTATGCCTACATTCATTTTTTTGTCCATATTTTCAGAATCGAAACCTACACCGTTATCCTTAATAACAAGATCAATTCCTTTCTCGCCCCTGATTCTGGTGGAAACAGCCCTGAGTTCCAGCATCCCACCCTTCTCCAGGGGTTCTATACCATGTTGAATAGCATTTTCTGCAAGAGGCTGCAACAGCAGTCTGGGAATCTGAAAATGTCTGGTTTCATCATCAATGTCTATCTCATAATTGAAGCGATTTCCGAACCTGCTTTTCTGCAAAAGACAATACTGTTCAATGAACTGACATTCCTCTTCCAGGGATGTCCAGCTGTTTTGAGACTGAATATAACGGAGCATTTTCTTCAATGCACAAACAGTACTGCTAATGGCCTCAGAGTCACCCTCTCTATTCTGACCAAGAATCACTGAGAGAATATTATAGAGAAAATGAGGTTGCACCTGGGCCTGAAGAGCCTGGTAACGGGCATCTCTTCTTTCAAGAATCTCCTGATATTTAAAAAAATTGTCTAATGTGAGAGAGGCGTATTCTGCAAAAGTCGCCAACCTTGTAATACCAAGATCGGAAAAAGAATCGCCGCGTTTCTGCTTAATAGAGACAAGATAGCCGAATGATTTTCCTTCAACCACAAGAGGAACGGCCAAAAGTGAACTGATCTTTGACAGCTTGAGTAACTCGACAGCATCTTTTACAAATATCTGTTTGTTATGATGCATAATATGTCCGGAAATATATTCAATTATTTTAGATTCATCCTCAACACAGAGGGGCTCTCCCTTCTCAGCTTCTTTGACAAATTTTCCATTTTTTTCATTACGGTAAACCAGCACTGATTCGGCCGATGTATCCTGAATAACAGCCATAGCTACTAATTCAAATAAGGCGTTTACATCGGATTTATCGGAAATAAAGCCTCCCATATCTCTAGTTAGATTGAGTATGCTGTCCACATTTTCCTTCAAGTCAGAAATCAGTTCATTAAAGGTTATAGCAAAGGCTCCGAATTCATCCCCGGACTGGATTTCGACCCTGGTTGAAAAATCCCCTTTTGACACCATGCGAAAGGCAATTTCCACCTGCTTCAGTTTATCTACCAGATTGCGGGAAAGGATTAGTGTGAAAAACAAAGATACAAGCAGAATGGATAAGGATGTGAGAATAAAAATAATATCGATTCTTCGCTGTATCACAACGCCCTCTTCTCTGATGGAATCAATAAAATAATTCATAAAGCTTTCAAAGCTGTTCTTGAAATAATAGGAGGTTTCTGTAAATTCATGAAAAAAGGAAATAAGAGAGTCATTCTTCTGCATTTCATTATACAGATTATTTACCGTCCGGTATTGGCTTCTAAGAATAAACAGTGTTTCGCCCATATTGGAAAGCATTTCCACGGCCCTGTCATTCATTGTTACAGCTGTAAAATACTGATCACGTATAAGCTCATCATTATCCCGGAAGAAATGATCAAGTTTCATAAACTCATCAAAAGTCTGATTATATTCGAGAACAGCTTCCTGCCACTGCTTGATTGTTACAGCCGATCGGGGAGAAAAGGTTAAGGATCTAAGTTGATTATACATTTTGGGAGCAAAGAGATCAAAAACTATATCCTTCATATGACTCTGTACTTCCCGGGATTTAAGCTGAAGTTTAGAACCAAGATTTATTGAGTTCTGGATCTCCTGAGCTTTCAATCGGCTTTGAATTGACATAATTGAGAGAATTGTAATTCCGGTTGTATATAAAAATATCAGTAAAACCAGTTGATAACGAATCTTCATAGGGCTCATCATAGGGGAGAGAGGGTTTTTTGACAATAAAATTTTTAGGAATGGCAAACTTCCGGCGGCCAGAACAGCTCTCCCAGAAATTGGAGGCTAAAAATATTCTATTTGTATTGACATATCAAGCTATATTCACTAATCTGCATATTCTAATATTTAAATATACGGAGTTCACCATGAAAAAAGACCAATTCGATCCGCTACAAATGCTTTCAGCTGTAGGAGCCGGAGGAATATCTGTCATCCCATTTTCTTTTCTACAGTACACTTTTTATACAGGAAAAGGTTTAATTACTTTCAATACTATCGATTTCAGCACTCTCAAAAGCTACCAAAGCATACTCTTTCCTTTGCTACTTACAATAATGGCAGTCTTTGGAACATTACACTTTGTTCTATCCGCTCAACTTTATCCGAAACTTCTCCGATGGATGAAGACTCCCGATTATAAGTCGGTGGAACAAAATCCGTTAAAAAATTCGGCTCTCCTTACACCGTTTATCGCACTTGCAATGTCATTTAATGTATTTATTGCGGTTGTTTGTTTTTTTGTTCCATTTTTCTCAGATAACTTCCAATTGCTAATGGCACCGGCTCTTGCCTTGTGGTCCATACTTTGGTTTTTCATGCTGAAAAGAGAATTCGAAATTCTGAAAATCGCATTTTCCCACTCTTTTAACAGTGATAAAATAAACTTTTCATGGCTTCTCCATTCCTTTGCACTCTCAATGGTAAGCGTTGCTGGCAGTGGGCTCGCTGCTATGGCATTAAATCCTACAGTTGCTCACATCGCGGCTTTTATGACAGTTATTTCTGGCGGGCTGGGAATATTTATACTTACAATTGTTCTATTCCTTTCTTTCAAGAATCAGATGGCATCATCTTCTCTCCCTTCAGCAGATGAATCTCCTGCAATGCTATCACTTGTTCCCCTTCTAACTTTGTATTCAATCACCGGATTTCGTTTGGTTCATTATTTTGAAAAACAATTTGATTCTCACATTCATTGGCTTGCAGTTTTCATCGTAGTCAGCGGATTTGCATTCCAAACATGGTACCTGGCATTTTCTGCTACAGTTATGAAGGATTTTTTCAAAGATAGTTTTTTCAAAGGTGAGTTTAGGATGAGCCTCTGGAGTCTAATATGTCCCTTCGTTGCCTATGCAGTTCTTGGTTCTTTCATATATAAGTTTTTTATTCCTAATACTGCGCTCTACACTCTTATACTTCTATTTTCAGTAGCGGCAATTTCGATGTTTGCAACAGTACTTTTCAGACAGATCCGTCACACAAAATCAAAAACACTTAATTATAGGAGCCGTATGGCGGCATAAGCTTTAAAAAACAAGGGTATACCGTCTTTCAGGTTTACCCTTGTTAAGCTGATCAATATATAATACTACAGGTCAATTCCAAGTATTTTTTTCAGATTGTAAAGCCAGATATCCTCATTTCCTTAAAATAGCTTTGACATATTGATTGTGTCAGCTTCCAGAGGATCACCTTTGACTGTTCTTCTGATCTCCTTCAACTCGGCATCCGTTGCCAGACTTCCGGCCGTTTTATAGATTTCAATGATATTTTCAGAGGGAGTTCCCACCTGAATGGCATGAGTGGGTCCCATTATCATTCCACCCTTGTGAAAAAGATCCACGCGGCGGGATGCTTCCATATGAACGTCTTCAACCGTTCCGTGAGGAAGGGTGGACTGCACACAGAGAGAACCACAGAAAGAGAGATTGTCACCAAAATTTGCACTGAGATATGAAACATCCATTTCAGGAGTGGTTGGCTGAATCACATCCTGAATATCCAGTCCCAGTTTGATCAGGCGAGGAAGAAATTTATCCACCGTGCCGCACATATGCATCACAATATCGATCAATCCACCTGCCGCCTGAAGCAACTTTTCATGAGTGTCATAGTAGAATTGAAACCGGGCATCCATAATACGGAGAAAGACAGGATCATCCATAAAAAGATCTATCAAAACCTGTTCCGTCCCCCGGGCCCTTCCGATGGAGTTCATAAAATCCATATCCCCGGCGGATCCGATGCACAGGGCGTATTTTCCTTCAAACTCCTGGCACTTTTCCTTGAAATTGTCATAGCGGAAGAGTTCTGCCGTCGGGAAGTGTGACTCATCCAGATCGTCCATCTCAAACACATTTTCAAAAGGAAGAAGGACAGGTTCGAGATAAGCACCTCCTTCATAGGTTTTGTACTTATACCGTTCTCCCCAGTAACCTTCAACACTACCATCAGGATATTCCTGGAGAGTCGGTCCGATATAATCGGGCTCAACATACCGGAGATCATCCCCCAGGGCACAACGGAGCTGCTCCATATTATCAAGCTTCAAATGCTCCAGCATCATATGGTTTACTTCAGGGGTCCCTTCATAATGAACAGGTATCCTGTCTTTATTTTTTTTATTCAGAGCGTTTAAAACACGGGTTTTCGAGGTCATGACGCTTCTTCTCCTTTGCTATTTTTTTGATATCCGGTCGAATCCGACAGCAGTCAATAGAACAATTCCTTTAATAACTGCCTGATAATATTCGCCTATATTCATTATCAGTAGTCCGTTACTCAAGACTCCCATTATTAGAACTCCACACAATACGCCAGAAAGTTTACCTTCGCCCCCGGAAATACTGACTCCTCCCAGAACAACTGCTGTAACGACATCCAGTTCGAAACCTGATCCAGCTGTCGGCTGCCCGGAATTGATTCGCGATAAAAGGAGTATTGCTGCAATGCTACCCATAAATCCAACAAGGCTGTAGACCAGAAGCTTATACTTTTTTGTGTCTATTCCGGATAATCTGGCGGCTTCTTCATTACCGCCCAAAGCATAGAAATAGCGACCTAAAAATGTTTGATTCAACAATACAGATCCAAGAAAAAACACTAATGCCATTACAATTACAGGAAAAGGGATTACACCGATATATCCCTGACCCAGAAATTGAAATCCATCGGGAAGATTGTAGATTGGCAATCCTGATGTGATAATGAAGCTCATCCCCCGAGCAATGGTCATCATGCCCAAAGTCGCAATTAACGGTGGTATATCAATTTTTACAACCAGATATCCATTCAAAAATCCAAGTGCAGTTCCAATTAACATTCCAGCAGTAACAGCTGCAACAGGATGGACCCCGTATACAACCATCATTTTTGCTACACTAACGCCAACGACAGCAAGTATAGAACCGACAGATAGGTCAATACCTCCGGTTAACATAACAAAGGTCATTCCTACTGCGACAATCCCGAGTAATGAAACCTGCCTGGCAACGTTAAAAAGATTACCAACTTTAAAAAATGTATCCGTTGAAAGACCGAAAAAAATAACAAGAACTACAAGGACAATAACAATTCCAAATGTTTTCAAGATATTTTTTATACTTACGCTATTCATCTCCACCTCCAGCGGCAGCTTCAAGTATTTTATTTTGTGTTGCTTCTTCTTTAGTAAATTCTTTTACAATTCGTCCTTCTCTCATGACCAGGATCCTGTCACTCATTCCAAGAAGTTCCGGCATTTCAGAAGAAATCATTATGATCCCCATACCTTCCTCTGCCAGTTTGTGCATCAGCATATAAATTTCCTGCTTTGCACCGACATCAATCCCTCTGGTTGGTTCATCAAAAATCATAATTTTTGAGTTTGTTGCCATCCATTTTGCTATCACAACTTTTTGCTGATTCCCGCCGGACAGGTTTTTAACAATTTGATCCTTATTGGGTGTTTTGATTCTTAATGCCGATATATATTCATCTGCAATCTGACTATCTCTTTTTTTATCAATAAATATAGTTTTTGAAATGTTCTTGAGATTAGGAATACTGATATTATGTTTGACACTCAGTTCAAGCAGTAATCCCTGAAGCTTTCTATCTTCTGGAATCAATACAACTCCTTTAGCGATTGCATCCGATGTCTTTTTAATTTCGACAGATTTATTATCTATAATCAGTTCTCCATTGTCGTATTGATCAGCACCGAAGATTACTCGTGCCAGTTCTGTTCGACCTGCTCCGACAAGACCTGCAAATCCCAGGATTTCTCCTCTGCAGAGAGAAAAATTTATATCCTTCAATCGGCTTCCCTGATTAAGATTATGAACTTCAAGGATTTCATCACAAATCGCATATTTTTTTTCCGGAAATTCTTCAATAAGTTTACGTCCAACCATCATATCAATTAATTGGGATCTCTGAGAATCTTTTGTAATCACTGTATCGATATAAGTACCATCCCGGAATACAGAAACTCGGTCTGATATTTCAAATAGCTCTTCGATTCTATGAGAAATATAAATAATTGTTACACCTTTAGATCGCAAATGCTTAACAAGATCAAAAAGAGCATCAACTTCATTCTGAGTCAACGGAGCAGTAGGTTCATCCATAATCAGTACTCTGACATCTCTCGATACAGCTTTGGCAATTTCAACAATCTGCTGATATGCTATGCTTAAATCTTTCACAAGAATACTTGAGTCCAAGTCCATTCTCAAACTTTTAAGTATCTTGTCGGCAGCTTCTTTCATTTTTTTCTTATTAACAAATAATCCGTTTTTATACTCATGTCCCAGGAAAATGTTTTCATAAACCGTCAACTGTGGGACAAGATTGAATTCTTGATAAATAACTCCCACACCAAGTCCCTGTGCACGATCGGGAGATAAACTGTGAAAAACCTCATCTCCGATTGAAATACTCCCGCTATCAGCTTGAATTGCTCCTGATAAAATTTTTATCAACGTAGATTTCCCTGCCCCGTTTTCACCTAACAAAGCATGGATTTCTCCCTCATAGAAAGAACAAGAGACATTATTCAGAGCCAAAACACCTGGATAATGCTTTACAATGTTCTCAACCTTCAAAATCTCTTTATTACTCATAAAAAACCTTTTATAGAATCTACCTCCCAAGTATCGAGAGGTAGAATTGATTCTTAATAATTCATTATATTTGAGGCGTTCACGGGAATAAGTTCTTGCAAATAATCCTCTTTAAAACTCTCATCATTGATTGCCTGAATCGCCAGTTCTACACATTTTTTTCCAGCAATTTGCGGAGCCTGGTCAACAGAAGCTCTATAGATGCCACCTTGTTTAATCTTGGAAATTGCTTCAGGAACGGCATCAATTCCTCCAATGAAAAAATCATCAGAATCTTTTCCAGCAGCCTTTACGGCTTCGTATGCACCGAGAGCTCCACCATCATTAATTCCACAAATAACTTTCATATCCGGATGAATCTGAAGAAATGTTTCTGCAACAGCCATACCATCAGTCGGCGAACCGGCAGTGGCATCTCCTACAATTTCTGCTTCGGGAGCAAATTTGTGTATTCCATCAATAATACCCTTCTTCCTGTTAATAACCTGCGGAATAATATCGTAGTTGAGGATTCCCACTTCTGCCCGGCCATTGAGTTTTTCTTCAATCCACTTTCCTGCCTGAAGACCCAAGGTGTATCCCATATCATATTCATCTGCAGCAACCCATACATCATAGCTATCAAGCTTCGTTGTATGACAAACAACAACAATACCCTTCTCCTTAGCCTGTTTGACAAGAGGATTGATAGCAGCAGGATCAATTGATGTTACGATAATGGCATCCACTTCTGATGCGATAAATGTTTCCAAAGCCTGAACCTGTTTTTCAACCTTCTGCTTTGGATCATTGATAATCAGTTCTACACCATTCTCCTCAGCAGCTTTCTTAGCTGCATTAGTCAAAGCAACAAAGAAGGGATTAGCCAGTTCCAGTACGGACATTCCGATTTTAATTTGCTTATCTCCCGAACTATCCCCCTGACCTGACGCGAACACTGTTGATATGCAGATACCTGCAATTAAAAGGATAACCAATACTTTCTTCATAATTCCTCCATATCAGAATAATATTTTTAACATGGGATCGATCCCACATTGATTCAAAAAAACTATTACGTGCTATCTCTCTCAATAATCGAACACTGCATCACAACCTGCTGGTTTGGTGTTGCAGAATTCTGGATCTTTTTTAATAACAGTTCAGCTGCATTGATACCCAGATCTTTGATAGGCTGAGCGACTGTCGTCAGAGCTGGTTCCACCAACTCCGCCAAAGGTATGTTGTCAAATCCGATAAGCTTGATGTCTTCGGGAACCTTCACACCGCTCTTTCTCAGTTCCTTCAAGGCACCGATAGCCATGACATCTGTGGCAGCCATAATGGCATCAGGCTTTTTATCCAATGAGAGAAAATACTTCACAGCGTTCCTTCCGCTTTCCATTGAAAAATCGCCTTCATAAACATTTTGCCGCAGGACTTTGTTTCCCTGTTCTTTCAGCCCATCTGAATACCCTTTACAGCGCTCATTGGTAACGGCATGAATGCGAGAGCCCTTAATATAGGCTATATTAGAACATCCCCTTTCATATAAATAATTTACAGCCATTTTAGAACCGGTATAACCATCACTTACAACCGAAGAAAACCCTTGATCCCCAAAAAGCGGATCCATAAATATAATAGGTATATTCGCTGCGACTTCCTTTAAATACCGCAGACCTTCATGACTCCTGTTATAGGTGCAGAATATGATTCCATCAATCTGTCTCTTCAAGAGTTCATTGATGTAAAATAATTCTGTTTTGGGGTCTTCATCAGTATGGCAGACAAGGTTCATATAACCGGCTTTTCTTGTAACCTGTTCAACTCCTTTGAACAGTTCTGAATAAAATGGATTGTCATTATCCGGAATGAATAATCCTATGGCGGAAGATTTATGTGTTCTCATCCCTCTTGCGATATAGTTGGGAGTATAGTTCAACTCTTTCATGGCTTTTTCGACTTTCTCTCTTGTCTCTTTCTTCACATATCCCTGTTTGCTGATCACTCGGGATACGGTAGATTTTGAGATGCCCGATAGTTTTGCTATGTCATGAATTGTTGGCATTACTCTCTCTTTTATGTGGGATCGTTCCCATGTTTGATATGTTATATTGTAGCATCTTACGATTTATTGTCAAGTTTTATTTATTTATATTAATTCGAGCTCTTAAATGAGCTTCGATAGATGCTCGCCTCATATAGAAGGTATACAGCCAACCCTTCAATCCCAACCCTTAATTCCAGAAAAAATTACTGTCTCCATACCGTCTGTACTGCCCTGCCTCCTCCAGATCCTCCTGGCTAATATCATCATGCCCCGACAAATCGGCAATGGTCCTGGCAACCTTAAGCACCGAATGACAAGCCCGGGAGCTGAGCCCCAGAAAGCGTGCCATTTTAGTAAAATAGGCCTGCAGATTTTCCCTGATGAAACAATACTCTCCCAGCTTTCCAACAGGGATATCCCGGTTGCGCCTGAAATTCTCTTCTTTGTATCGAAAAGCCTGGCGATCTGATGCTTCCACAACACTAACTCGCAATTCTGCCGAAGCTAGTGGCTGATCATTGAGCAGAACCTCAGGCGATACAGGCTCCACAGGAATCCGGATATCAATTCTGTCCATCAGGGCTCCTCCAACCTTCTTCCAGTACCTCTGAATCTCATTATGAGAACAGATACAGACCGCCTCGGGCTTTCCCAGATTTCCGCAGGGACAAGGATTGGCAGCCATGACCAACTGAAAGCGGGAGGGATACCAGTAGGACTGTCCCGCTCTGACAATGGTTACCTTACCGTTTTCCAGAGGTTCCCGCAGACTCTGCAGGATTCGTCCCTGAAATTCGGGGGTCTCATCCAGAAATAGAACGCCTCCATGAGCCAGGGAGATCTCTCCGGGCTGAATCTGCACGCCCCCGCCGATAAGACCTTCCATGGTAGCAGAGTGATGAGGAGTCCTGAAAGGAGGACGTGTAATCATCCCCTTACCTCTTCCCAGTTTCCCGGCCTGGGACCAGATACGTGAAACCTCATGGCTTGTTTCACTAGCTAAAGGAGGAAGCAGACCTTCCAGACAATTTGCCGCCAGAGTTTTTCCAGAACCGGGAGGCCCGAACAGCAGCATATGATGCCCACCGGCAGCGGCAACCATAAGAGCCCGTTTTAAATAGGCCTGCCCTTTCAGATCCTTTAAATCAGGCAGATTATCTGGATCCGCAATTTTATCCATGGGAGCGTTAGGGCTGTCAGCTTGTATCGTATTTTTCAGTTTCGAGAGATTCTGCAGATGATCCAGAGAATATATATTCCCCCTTCCCGCGGCCTGAGCCTCCGGAAGATTTTCGGGAGGAACAAGGATGTTGCTTACCCCGTCTTTCAGAGCGGCCGCCACGGCAGGAAGGGTTCCCTTCACGGCTCTGATTCTGCCAGAGAGTTCCAGCTCACCCAGAACAAGCCAGGAAGATCCGCCGGGGAGCATGTCATTTATTTGACCGGATGCCGATAATACAGATAGAGCAAGTGAAAGATCAAATGAAGCCCCCTCTTTGCGTATATCCGCCGGTGCCAGGTTTATCAGAATTCTACCGCTTGGAAATTGAAATCCTGACTGGAGAATAGCAACCCGGATACGCTCTTTAGCCTCCCGGACAGCACCATCTGGTAGACCTACAATATCCACCGCAGGGATTCCCCGGCGGATAAAAACCTCCACCTGTATGAGAAATCCTTCAAATCCCGCTGAAACATGGCTGAATATCTGCATTAGAAATGCCTCCTTAAAGGCTCTACGCAGAGTTATGAAAGGCTGCTTTAATCCCAAGGTATCTTCAGGGAAAAGATCTTTTTAATTGCACATTTTTAATACAGAAACCCTATAATTTGAAGTAAGGATTTCCAAAAGATTCTACCTGACTGCGCTTCCGGAAATTGGAGGTATTCAGTGAAAGAAAATTTATCTATCATATTTATATTCCTGATGGGAGTTTCAGTCTGGTCTCTGGAGATTGAAAGCTCTGATATCAGCGATCTTGGCAATCATCTCTACTCCCGTAATGACAATAAATTAGCGCCAAAATATAAATTGGGAATTTCTCTGACATTTTACCATGCTGATTCTATTATTATGCTGATACTAAAATCCTTATTCCATCTTCTTAAATTCGCTCTCTTTTATATCATCAATAGAAAATCTATCATCCCGAAAATTGCTCTTATTTGGCAAGAGAACCAGAGGTATAAAAGGTACTTTACTGAAAAGAATAAGAAGCTCCCCTTCTCCACCGAGGAGAAATGGTTCATCCGGTCAATGTTCATCAGCAATCCAAAATCAAGGAAGTATTTCACACTGGTGACTCCTGAAACAGTTCTATACCGATGGAAGCAAGCGATCAAAGATTACTGGACTTATGATAAACCCAAAACCAGGAAGAAAGGCAGACCTCCGATTACCAAAGCACTGAAATTACTGATTAAGAAATTGAAGATTGAAAACTATCTTTGGGGCTGTACGCGCATCCAGGATGAGTTAGAGAAGATATCTATCGATATATCCAGAGAAACTATCAGAAAAGTAATCCAGGATTACAGAAAATCAGGAGACATTAAACCAAACTATTCATGGAGCAAGTTTCTTAAATCCCATTGGCAATATTTATTCGCATGTGACTTCTTCACCGTCGATATCTTTGGATTTAAGAGATTCTATGTATTCTTCATTATTGAGCTCAAGAGCAGGAAAATTGTTCATTATAACGTCACTCAAAATCCAAATATCAGATTCCTGAGAAGTCAGCTCGGCTATTTTGAAGAGTTGTATCCCAACTCATATTTGATCCACGATAATTCGGGAGAACTTAAATACTTTCCGTATCAGGAATATGAAATTAAAGGGGTTGCTACTACTCCATACTCCCCGAATTTAAATGCTTATGCTGAGAGATTCATCAGATCTATCCGTCAGGAATGTCTGGATTGGTTTATAATCTTCTCAGAGGGGCAGCTGAGGAATATCCTAAAATCCTACATGGAATATTATAATAGATTCAGACCACATCAAGGTCTTGGAGCGATACCAGAAGTTCGGAAACCAGATATTTCTGGTAAAATTAAGAAAAAGTCCATTCTCTACGGCCTCCATCAACATTATTACAGAGCCAGTTGAGTTAATATGGAAATCTTTCGTCATTACCCTCAGGATAGGTGTTCCCCAATATTGATTGAAACCAGCAATTTCCCAGTTATCATCAATAATGATGCAGATATATTGACGATTTAATATTCTTAAAAACCGGAAATATCATCGAGACGTAGTATTTTTGAACTGATTTACTTTTCGCATATTATTTTGTCAGTACGGGATTAGAGATCAGGCGAATTTCATCCTTTCTGCTTCCACCAGCTGATCGCAAAGCTCATTATACTTATCACCGGAGTGACCCTTTACCCAGTGCCAGTTCAGTTCAAACTGATCACAGAGTTCTTTCATTTCGATCCACAGATCCTTATTCTTTACAGGTTTTTTGGCTGCAGTTTTCCAGCCGTTACGAATCCAACCATGGATCCATTGGGTCAGTCCGTTTTTCACATACTGGGAATCCGTATAGATCTCGGCTGCGTTACCAAAATTCATTTTTTTGATCATTTTAAGAGCGGAGATAACAGCAGTCATCTCCATCCTGTTATTGGTGGTAGCGCCATCACCACCTGAATAATGGTGTTCTTCTCCATTTTTCAGAATAACGCAGCCCCAGCCGCCGGGACCGGGGTTTCCCGTACAGCCACCATCTGTATATATTATTGTCTTTTCACTATTCATAGGCCAAGAATACCTGTTTTTTTCTCTGAGGGATAGGGATAACAGATATTTTCTGCTACAATCGGCAGGCATTCAAGGAGATAGGAATTTGACCATACAGAAACTTTTAAAAGAATATAATCTGGAAATCGATGATGTCAGATGGTACCTTTCCCAGTTGATGACCCAGCGGCTTCTCTCTCATAATGAAAATCCCGGGGAACTGACAAAGTTCATATGGTCGGGAGAACTCCACGATGAGATATACAACATGGAAGAACGCTATTTGAAAGAACTACAGGATCACATGGATGAAAAGACCCTGGATGAGAGTCATGCCCGGGATACTTTAAAAGAGATGGAAAATGCCAGACGGAATCGCCACGGATATTGAGCCACCGCGACCATCAGGACATTGACATGGCTTCCCGGAACCTCTATTGTGAAGTTTCTAAGTCAGATCATTTTCAGATACCTTGAACCGTATGATTGTTTTCAGTTCCGTTTCAAACATATTTTTAAATTATCCGCTTAATTCCCCATATAAGAAGGCATCATATGGCAAGAACCAACTACTCCTATGAGAAAAGACAAAAAGAGCTGAAAAAGATTAAAAAACGTCAGGAAAAGCTCAAAAAGAAAGAAGTAAAAAATACCTTTCCCGAAGGTATGGAAGAAGGTCAGGATGAAATCCTGAATGAGGCTTCTGAAGGAACCGCAGATACTGAAGAAACAGTAAAAACTGAAGAAAATCCTTCCACCGAATCTTAAAATATTTGCTTGAAATTTGAAAGCTGCAGCTGTTCCGGCTTGCAGCGAACCCTCCCCCACCATCACCGGAAGTTCTCACACAAAATCAATTATTTAATAGAATTTGAATAAAAGATAAAGACAAATTCCTTAATATTTCTTATTGTACATTCACAAACTTCTATATGCTATTTCTCTGGAGGAAAAGTGTCAAAAAAAATTGAAAGAATATTTCTGTTAAATGATCTGCCTCATTCTCTTTCCTACCGGAAAAAAGAGGAAATCCGTCAGGGATATCTGAGTTTTGATGACAGAAATAAAGTGCACATCCGCCAGAAGGGAGCCCGTTTCTCCAAAATTGTAAAAACGGGTTCAAAAGAAAACAGGAAAAAAATTAAAACCGAACTCAGCCAGAAAGAGTTTAAAACCTATTGGCATAGTACCGGAAAGAGCCAACTAGTAAAAACCCGTTACCACTATTCCTGGGAAGGGTACAAACTGATGGTAGATCAGTTTCACGGCAGATTGGAAGGTCTATTTACAGCCGAAATTGAATTTAAAAATGAAAGAAAAGCCAGACAATTTATGGAGCCTCCATTTTTCAGAGAGGAGATCAGCTTTGATCCCCGTTATAAAAATCATTATCTGGCAGAATTGCCTGAAAATCAGAGACAGCTTATTACGGCATCGGGTATTAGCCATTCTCTCATTGGAACCCTTCCCTACATTAAGGAAGGCGAGAGAAAAAAAGTAATCCTTGTAACAAAGAAAAATGGTCTTCAGTGGATCTTTCCAAAGGGTCAGCAGGAAAACAGGATGACCTATCCGGAAGTAGCTAGAATGGAGGCCGAGGAAGAAGCGGGAATCAAAGGAATTATTACGGCAAGGCCTATCCGGCTTCCCTATGTAAAATCCGGCAGAACCTATAATCTCCTAGCCTATCCAATGGAAATTAATACTGTATTAAATAACTGGCAGGAAATGGAGGAAAGGCAGAGAAAAATTGTTTCCCTGCAAAAGGCCTATAAGCTATCAGATCAGCTGTCGGTACACTGCGGGCTGCAGTATCTGGAACAGCTGATCTAATGAAAATTACTCCCCGGCTAAACCTTTTTTAATCTGAATGGTATTATACATCATATAATTCAGATAGCTGTCTCCAACTTCCCCCTCCTCCTGGAGAGAACCCGATAGCAGAGTGAGAACTTGGACATCATATCCCAGTTCCTGTCTGACCGCATCGCTTAGTTTTCTTACATCATCCCCTGAGGTTTTTCCCAGAAATATTGCCCTGACCTTATGTTCCTTTAGAAATTCGATCAAATAGGCCAGATGTTTGGCAGAGGTATCGGCACTGGTACTTGTATTGGGCAGAATAGTTCCGATAACTTTCAGATCATACTCATCTGAGTAGTAGCCCAAAGATTTATGATCACTCACCAGATTTCTCTGATCAGCGGGAATAGAACTCAGAAGTTTTTTAATCTCATCATGAAGACTCAGGAGTTCAGCTTTATAGGTAGCAGCGTTGCTCTTATAGTAAGAGGAATTTTCCGGATCGACTTCACTGAGAGTAGTTTGAATGACATCGACCCACTTTACAACATTCATGGGTGACATCCAGGTATGAGGATCCACTGCGCCATGGTGATGTTCCTCTTGATCCAGATCTTCTTCCATTTCATGAGGACTTATTGTGCTTGAAACCTCCACCGTCCGGTTAACATTTACAGTTTCTAAAACATGAATCAATCCTTCTTCCAGACCAAAACCATTCAGAAAAAGAATATCTGCCTCTTCCACTCTTGCCATATCCCGGGGTGTCGGTTCAAAAGCATGGGGATCCTTCGATGGCCCCATCAATATGCTTAAAGCGACCCTATCTCCGGCAATATGATGGACAACATCACCAACAATACTGGTTGACGACACAACCCTGAGCTTTCCTTCTACGCGTTCACTCTGTCCTAAAGCATTTAAAGGTATAACAAAACACAAAACTAGCAACACCGAAACTGTATATCTACTTTTCAGATTCATCTTTTTCTCCTACGGAACAATTATGACAAAGACCTCTCACAATCAGCTGATGATCCAGAATTCTGCATCCTGTATCTTTCTCCATCTGCCCCAGAGAAGATAATAAAACAACTCGATTAATGCAAATGATTTGCATTAATATTCTCTTTCCTAACTGACTGTATTTCATTATTCTAGTAATTATAACCATATCTGACAGGAGGGAGGGAATTCTTCCTTTATGAACACAGCTGACGCATATTTGATTATCCTGGGGAATCAGGCGGGAGATCTGGACAGTACTGTCTGTACCCTCTCTCTGGCATCCCTGCTATCCTCAGACAGTAATGAGAACACGATCCCCCTCCTTCGGGGTGTTCTTGATGATTTTCGTCTGAAACCGGAAATACCGGCCATTCTCGATTATGCAGGCATTAAAAGGGGTACGCTGATTTTTGACTATCACCCTGCTTCTGAGGACGGATATTTTCTGGTTGACCATAATATTCCCGAAGAATCCATGCCAACTCTCCCTGTCCGTGGAATAATTGATCATCATATGGATGGCGGATATGATGTGACACTGCCCCTGAGAATAATAGAAAGCTGCGGATCCTGCGCCAGTCTTGTCTGCCGGGAGTGGTATAAAAGAGGCAGAGTTCCGGACAGGACAAATGCCCTTCTTCTGGCGGCGGCAATTATTGTAGATACCGGAAATTTTGATCCTCAATGGGGCAAAACAACTGAGATCGACACAACTCAGTTCGCTCGTCTTGAAAAGCTGATAAATAGCGAGGACCTTGCGTTCTTAAAAACCCTTCCTGCCATTAAAAATGACCTGCATCATTTAAGCGCTTGCGATCATCTGAAGAGGGATTATAAGGATATCAGGACTTCACAGTTAAAAGGAGGCATCACTACAGTGCCACTTTCCATTAAGGATTACTTTTCACCTGCTTTTTACAGTGCAAAAGGAGTGGAAGATTTTATACAGAAGGAAGAACTGGATCTGTTTTTCATCATGCACACCCTGAGAAATCCCTTTGGCAGGGAGCTCTCATTCAAAATATCCCCCAGCCATTCCCAAAGGGAAGAGTTGGAAAACAGAATAAAAAAAACACTCTGCAGTCTCCCGGAAGTTTCTCTGGTAGCTGCAGATCAGCCCTATGGGAATACTTACGGTTGGTTTCACTATAGACAGAAGAACAGCAAGGCTTCCCGGAAGATTCTTTTACCCCTGATAAATGGCATGATGGAAGAGATCGGAGCTGATCTCTGAAAATGGCTTTGGCAAACAATAGCCTATTCTTCCAGAAAAAGCTCCAAAACCTCTTTGGCATTTTCCGAGTTTTTCAACATCCTGCAGAATGCACTGCTCTTGGCGATACCGGCAATCTCAGAGAGGACCTGTATATGCTGGCTGCTCTGGTTGGGGGGAGCAATTATCATGAAAAAGAGGTGAGAATCTTCCCCATCCAAGGCATCAAAATCCACTCCGTTATTAGATATTCCCAGAGCCACACACAGGTCGTTAACCTCGGTGGTTTTAGCATGAGGAACGGCAATTCCCTTATCCAGACCGGTGCTTCCCATAGCTTCACGTTCCAGAACGGCTGCGATGACTGATTCGGGATTACTGATTTTTCCAGCGGTGCTTAAAACTTCCACCATTTCGCGGATTACTTCCGTTTTATTATCCGACTCAAGGGGTACCTTGATAATTTTTTCTTCCAGTAAATCCAGTAATGCCATATAACTACCTCTATTTTTTATGCCATCTGATCAAACATTTCCCAAACCCGTTCTTCATCTTTTACGACAAGAACGGAGCAGGAGACATTCCGAATGACTCTTTCCGTATCGTTATTCAATTCATCCCGCCGGCTGCGGATATTGGAAACTTTCCCAGAAACAAGAAGGTCCACATCGTTATTCCTGATAAAATCCCGGATAACCCCCTGAACAGCACCGCTCTCTTCATAGACTGAAACAGCGACGCTCTTTTCCTGAGCCATTTTTTCCATAAGCCTCAGATACTTCCGAGCGTCTTCCTGAAGATCCCGCTGATACTCATCCTGCTCAGACTCTATAAAAATATGTGATTTTACAAGATCATTCAATGCCCGGGTATTCACAATATACATAGCTGATAATAATGCACCTGTTGCCTTTGACAGACAAATGGCATATTGTGCCGCCGTAAGCGATTCCTCTGTACCATCAAGGTAAACAAGGATATGTTTAATCGGACCATTCATCTGCTTTTGCCTCCTCCATGCGCTGCTTAATCATCTTCATCAGAACAAAACTATCCCTCTCATTCTCTTCCAGTCTGTTTCTGATAAAACCAACAGTTTCCATCAATTCCGGAATAGCAATTTTTTCAAGAGCATTTACTTTCCGTATTGTTTTTTTTACCTCCTGAGCCAAGCGCATAATGGATACCTTGAATTCTGCCAGTTCGCCCAGAATTTTCAAGGCTTTTTTAAAATTTTCTATAGCATCCGGTATATGCAGGCTTAAACCGTCAGGACTGACATAGGGCGGAAAATCTTCAAATTCTGTTTTCACCAGGGGAAGCCGGACCCCCATAACCCTTCTCTGCTTTATATTCATCTCACTATTGATCTTAATGGCTCCCACCAGAGACTGCACGGAAAGTTTCCCGATATCCCGGGAGGACATCTCCAGAGAAACATAGGCGGCATCCAGAGCGGCAAAGGCCCGCAGTTCATTTTCTACCGCCAAATCCACCAGGTTAAGCAGCTCATTGATAAGAATATTTCTCTTCTGATCCAACAGTTCATAGCCCTGCCTGGCAAACTTCAATTCACCCTTAAGCTTTATCAGATTGGTTTTAGTAGGGGCAATGCCCTTTCTAACAGCCATAATACTCCGCCAGCTCATCCTCCGTCACTCTGGTCAATTCTTCTATGGGCAGAATACTGAGAACCTCCCAGGCCAGATCCAGAGTCTGTTCAATGGTCCGGTTTTCATCGCTTTTCTGGGCTACAAATTTCTGTTCGAAGGCTTCGCCGAACTGCATATACTGATGATCCAATTCGGTCAGCTCCTCCTCACCGATGACGGAAGCCAGGTTCCTCACATCCTTCACGTAACTGTAGGAGGCAAAAAGCTGACTGGCAAGATGGGGATGATCCCACCGGGTCATATCCTCTCCTATTCCATCCTTCATCAAACGGGACAGGGAAGGAAGCCCGGCTACAGGAGGATAGATTCCCCGACTGTACATATCACGCTCAAATACTATCTGCCCCTCCGTAATATATCCTGTCAGATCCGGGATAGGATGAGATATATCGTCATTGGGCATGGTCAGTATGGGCAACTGTGTAATTGATCCCTCAACACCCTTGATCATGCCCGAGCGTTCATACAGCTCGGCAAGGTCTGAATAAAGATAGCCGGGATAGCCCTTTCGAGAGGGGATCTCTCCCCTGAGAGTTGAAATTTCCCGGAGGGATTCACAGTAGTTTGCCATATCGGTCATAACAACCAGTACATGCATCCCACAGTCATAGGCAAGATGCTCGGCCAGAGTGAGGGCTGTCCGGGGAGTTATGGTCCTTTCGATAGAGGGATCGTCCGCCAGAGAGAGAAAAAGAGCCACCCGGTCCAATACCCCCGACCGTTCAAAGGAATCTTTAAAGAAGCGAGCCACATCATGTTTAACACCCATGGCAGCAAAAACCACAGCAAAATTGCTTTTATTCCCTCTGATACGGGCCTGGCGGGTAATCTGGGCAGCCAGCTCATTGTGGGGTAGTCCGTTTCCTGAAAAGATGGGCAGCTTCTGCCCGCGGATAAGAGTATTCATTCCGTCAATAACGGAGATTCCCGTCTGAATAAAATCACGGGGGTACTGACGGGCTACCGGATTAACGGGCAGACCGTTTACATCAAGATACTTGTCACCTATCGCTTCAGGCCCGCCGTCCAGAGGCTTTCCCAGCCCGTTAAAAACACGCCCCAACATAGCTTCTGTCACGGGAAGGGTTAAAGGCTCCCCCTTGAAACGGACACTCGTACCGGGCATTGTCAGTCCGGAGGTCCCTTCAAAGACCTGAACAACCACAGCCTCATCGGAGGTATCCAGCACCATTCCGAGCCTCTGTTTTCCATCACGATCGGTCAGTTCTACCAGTTCCTTATAGCCCACAGGATGGGTTTTCTTCAAAAAAACAAGAGGACCGTCGATACGGCTCAAACCCTTATACTCCTTTCCGGCCAGAAGTTCTTTTTCCTTTTCGTATAGTGAACTTAATTCACCCATAAAGCGCCTCCAGCTGATCCAGGGAACGTTCCAAACGGGCTTCCAGTTTATCAAATGCCCGGATATCGTCATTTCCTATGGTCAATTTCATCTTTACAATATCCTGAAGAATCTTCATATGACGGAGCTTGACCAAGGTAACTCCACTCTTAATGGCTTCTGCTCCCCGCTTCCAATAGAGAAGGATAATTTCCAGCATACGTCTCTGTTTTTCCACAGAGGAGTAACGATCCACATCATCAAAAGCATTCTGCTGCAGGAATCCGTTTCTGAAAAGTCTACAGACTTCGATGATAAAACGCTGACTGTCCGGCAGGGCATCCGCACCTACAAGTTTCACAACCTGCTGCAGTTTCACCTCTTTCTGAAGCAGATCCATCATAGCCAGGCGACTCTGCGCCCAGCCCTCACCACTATGCTCTTCCCACCAGGGAGTCACTTCGGAAAGGTATTCACTGTAACTCTCCAGCCAGGAGATAGCCGGATAGTGACGGGCATTGGCCAACTGACGGTCCAGTCCCCAGAAACAGCGAACAAAGCGCCTGGTATGCTGGGTAACAGGTTCGGAGAAGTCTCCTCCCGGAGGAGAAACTGCACCAATCACAGAAACAGAACCCATCTCAGCCGAGAGGACCTTCATATATCCCGCCCTTTCATAAAACTCGGCGATTCTGGTAGGCAGATAGGCGGGGAATCCCTCTTCCGCGGGCATCTCTTCCATGCGACCGGAAAGCTCCCGGAGAGCTTCCGCCCATCGGGAGGTTGAATCGGCCATAATGGCCACGTGATAGCCCTGATCCCTGTAATACTCAGCAAGGGTAATTCCCGTATAAATACTGGCCTCACGAGCCGATACGGGCATATTGGAGGTATTGGCAATCAAAATGGTCCTCTCCATAAGAGAACTTCCTGTCCGGGGATCGATCAGTTCGGGAAACTCGGTCAGAACGTCTGTCATTTCGTTCCCCCTCTCCCCGCATCCGATGTATACAATAATATCAGCGTCACACCATTTGGCAATGGCATGCTGTGTCATGGTTTTACCTGTTCCAAATCCACCGGGGATGGCAACTGTTCCCCCCTTTGCCAGAGGAAAAAGAGTATCTATGACCCGCTGCCCCGTTACAAGGGGAAGAGTCAATGCCTCCCGGCTCTCTACGGGACGGGGAACCCTTATGGGCCAGAACTGCATCATAGTCAGAGGAACTTCCCTGCCATCCGGAGTTTCCACAAGGGCAATGGTATCATCCACCTTATACTCGCCTTCCGGCATGATCTTTGTAAGAGTGCCCTCCACATCAGGAGGAACCAGAACTTTATGAATAACCCTTGCCGTCTCGGGAACCGTTGCAAGTATCATCCCCGGGCTGATATCACATCCCGACAGAACTTGAGGATGAAAGGTCCAGAGTTTATCCCTATTGAGGGGAGAAACTTCCAGTCCCCGCTCCAGATAGTTACCCGAGAAATCATAAAGAGCCTTCAGAGGCCTCTGGATTCCATCATAAATAGTTCCGATCAGTCCCGGTCCCAGCTCGACAGACAGAGACATTCCAGCGCCATAAATATTATCACCCGGACATAGTCCTGTAGTATCTTCATAGACCTGAATGACAGCCTGGTCGCCCTGAAGCTTAATGACTTCTCCAATAAGACGGACTTCTCCCACACGGACAAGCTCCATCATTCTGGCATCGCTGATGCCACTTGCCGTTATTACGGGGCCGTTGACCCGTTTTACCTTTCCGATTATGCGCTCACTCATAATTTTCTTATGCTCTCTTTCAAATTCTGCTCTTTTAATCCCGAATTGATGATTTTTCTGATCTGAGCCTTCCGCCTCCGGAAGCGTGCTGGCAGCTGATTATTAAAGGAGACTCTCCCGTTACAAGACTCCAGAAGGACACCCGGCACAAGCTCGGGCAGATTGGACTGAACCTGAAGCTTTACCTTGAAGGCTGTCCTGTCAAAGATATCCTTTTGGACACTCTGAAGCATATCCCTATCCATATGCTTCAAATCACGGGCAGACCCTTTCAACAGGACATCCTCCTCACGGAGGCCCAGGATTCCCTCAATGATCCAACTTTTCAGATACTCACGGTAGACAGGACTGTCCATGGAGTCTTCAATGCGGTGCATGGCTTCTTCTTCCATCCTCCGCATAAGACGTTCCTGGCTCTGAAGAAAGAATCTTTTCCTCTCCATACGAAAGACGGCATCCAGGCGCTCCTTCTGCTCTCTGGAAAACTGCTCTTCCTTCTTTTTCCATGATTTTTCTTCCCGTTTTTCCCATCCGGTCTGAGACTTTTTCCGGTCCTCCCGTATTTTTTCAGCCTTATCCAGAACCTGGCGAACCTCCTCATCCGTATCGAGACGGATTTTAGCCATCAACTGATTTGTACTGTTTTTCAAGCTCATAATTTTATTCCTATGGCGTCATTCACCAGATCCCGCAGGGATTTTCTGTTTTCCATCCGGCCTTTCCGGTCCGGGATTTCCAGAATCAGGGGAAATTCCCTTTTGAATACAAACTGATCAACCTGCTCCCTGATTAATGTGGCTATGCGCTCATTTATCAGGATTATCCCCACATCAGGATCATCCAGAACCTGAGTCAGAGCCTGACTGGCCTCTCCGGCACTCCGGGCAAGTACACCCTCCACACCAACCATGGCAAATCCTAAAAGAGCATCTTCATCACCGATCAGATAGAATTTCATATAAGCTGTCTAAAACTTACCCAGAATCATCAATGCCGTAATAAAACCGAAAACAACAAGACCTTCTGCCAAAGCAATAAAGATAAGAGCCTGTCCACCGACTTCCGGTTTTTCACTCATTGCCCCCATAGCAGCCGCTCCCACAGAGGAAATAGCCATACCGGCACCCAAGGCACCAAAACCGAAGGCCGCCGCGGCTGATATAAATCCCCATTGACGAACCTTCGCCATCTCCTGAGTTATAACAACGACACTTCCCTGCTCCTGCGCGGCTGCGGGAACCAGAGTAAATAGTGTAAATACTGTCATAAAAAGAGACAGCCCTATAAGACTGCCGCCTACTCTTGTTCTGAATTTTGCCTGATCCTTACTCACATCAATCCTCCTGTAGCTTGGCGGCCCAGGGAAATCGGACTGAAAGCCCGTCCTGAACCAGTAAAATATTTTGAAAAAAATTCATAATAATTTAATCTGAGAGACTGTATCCCCGCGGATAAGCCTTCCAGAGCAATAACCAGTATATTTCCTGCCAACAGAATCAGGAAACGGAAAAAGAAAGAGTCTGAAAGCTGAGACATTTGAGCAAATGCCATCATTAGACTAACATGGGCAATTCCCAAGCCCGCAACCCTCATAAAAGAGAGTGTATTGGAAAGGTAACCCGAAAAAGTCTCCAGAATCTGAACGATTCCCTCCATCAGAAAATCGGACAGCATGGAAATATGGAAACGTTTTTTATGATTTATGGCCTTCAGAGGTTCCTTCAGAAAAAGCAGAAGAACCGGAAAAACGAGGACCCACCCCAAAAGGGAGGAAGGAGGCATAGTCTTATAGTCGGAAGCGACAAAGATCCAGGCGCAATAAATACCGGCCCCATAGATCCAGCCGCCCAAAAAGCCGGTTCTGCTCAAAACAAGCTCAATCCACTCCCCCTGTTTAAACAGATTTACCCAGTTCAGAAAAAGCCCGATAAATATAATTGTAATTCCAAAACGGATTGTCAGACCCAGAATGTCATAGACCGAATGATAGAAGGAATTCCCCGCGGCATGACCCGCAATAATCCCGTGATAGTCAAACCAGAGGGGTTTAAACAGGGGGAAACCGAAGTAGGAACCAAAGAGGATACCGAAAATCACAGAAGAGAGACCACACCAGGCAATAAGCTGAGCCAGCTTCTGTCTTGTGCTATCCTTTTTCATAAAATGACTGGCCAACAACCCTCCCAGAAGAATGACAAGCCCCTGTCCGGCATCTCCGAACATCAGACCGAACATCAGTAAAAAGGAGATCGCCGTAAAAGGAGTGGGATCAATTGTGCCGTAGGAGGGAAGAGAATAGTTCTCTACCAGCATCTGAAAGGGTTTCAGAAATTCCGGATTACTCAAAGCCACTGGAACATCCTGAGGCCTGATATCTTTCATATCCTTCAGCTCCAGCCATTCCAGATAGAGATTATCCCCACAGACCTTCCGCAGGTTCTCCTCTACTTTTTCAGAAGCTTTTGCGGGAACCCATCCTGAAAATAGAAAGGTCCTTCCGGTTTCACCGAACTCCAGCTGAATCTGATCAAAAAGTTCATTGACCCGAACATTCTGCCAGAGCAGTAACAGCTCATCCTTTCTGCCACGGATCAGAGCTTTCCCCTCTTCCATCTTTTTACTCATATCCACTTTGAGAGACTTGATTCTAGCTTCCAGATCCACCAGTAGAGTCTCGGGCGAGGCCCCTGCCTCGGACGGAAGGGTATGTGATTGCCAGTGAAAACGTTCCAGTAAGTGGTCCAAAGCCTTTTCTTCTCTCATTAAGGAAACAAGAACAACAAAAACACTGTCCTTATCCTGCTCCTCATGCTTAACCATGGTATTCAGATTGTCCAGGGCCTTCAAAAAGGCTTCTTTATGATTTTTTTTTATGGATCCCGTATGGATACTGATATAATGGCTCTCTCCGGGGATTACGCCTCGTGCCATTTCAGGTAGCCTTTCCAGCTGTTCCTTCAGCTCTTCCATCTGAAAAAGATCCTGCTGCATGTTTTTCTGCTGATCCCGGATCTGCTGAAGCTCTGTGGCCAGTTTGTCTAGAACTCCGTCACAAAGAGCAGGATTAACGACCTGCATACTTTCTGTATCCAACAGAGTAGATTCAAAAGGATCTTCCTCTGCCATGGCCAGAAAACCCTCTATGCGGCGCCGGATTTCTCTAACCCGATCCTGGGGTATGGCAATATTCTTACGCCGGACCCCATCCCATTTGATATACTCTTTGGGTTCACTCATATCGACGGTTCCCGCATTCAGTAGAACTCGTGTCACATCATCTGCGTATTCGGCAGAAGCGATAAGCGAAAGCTTCTTCATTTTAAGAGGAAAAAACATCAGTGCCCTTCTTCATAGTATTTATCATTGAGTAACCGTTTTATTTTTCTCAGTTCATCTTGTCCTGACAGATACCAGGAAAGAATAACCCCCAAAGAAAAGGGATTCCCTGCAGCCAGGCGACTGGAAAGATGATTCAAATCCTTTTCCATATCCTGAAACAAAAGAGGAAGGGTTTGATTCAGAGATTTAAATGACAAACGGGGAAAGAGCTTATGTAGAAGCTCCCGGAAATCCACTACATTCATGCTGTATGCCCGGAGGAAAAGCTCATCATTCAGCTTTTCTCCTCCCTCCAGATAGTAACACTTATCCATTGATGAGGGAAAAGCCTTTGAACTTCTGAAGAGAAGCAGGGTCAGCAGGTTCTGACGGTCGATCATTTGCTGTAGTACCAGGGTCGCAGACGTCCTGTCCTTTCTCTCCAATAGAGCTAGATGCGCCAGAACCTGACGGTAGAAAAAACTATCCAGAGCCCATTCACTATGGAAAAGAGACTGATTCTGCCGGCAGGAGAGAAGCCCCTCCTCAAGGACATCGTAATAGGGTGTATGCTTTAGCAGAGAGAGAAGCTGTTTCTCCGAGGAAGCATTGATGACAGCTTTAAAGTCGATGATATGTGCAATGGAAACAGGTAGAAAATATCCTAACTGTGCGGAGATACTCATCTCCCTGATACACTGGACATACCAGAGGCGAAGAGCGACTTTCAAACTGTCTATTTCATATTTCAAAAAAAATGATTCGGAAAAATGGGCAACATCCCCGGGAAGAAAAGATTTTATTTTACCATAAAGATCTATTTCCAGAACCAGCAGTTCTTTTTCCACCAGACGGATATCGCCACTTTCATTGTAAATTGTGCATAGGGATTGGTAAGGGGTATCACGGAAGAGCTGTACAGCTTCCTGCAGTGACCGAGAGCGCTGGAGAACTTGGAAAAAATCCTCATCCAGCCGGAGACTGCGGCGGGCTTTTACTTTGGCATTTATGAAAGCATATTTATGGATCATTCTCTCTGCTGTTTTGATATGCCGACTATAACAGAAACAACATCATCAATGATAGAAGTATAGGGTTCTTCTTTCAGATTGTCCGGAATTAAATGGAGGCCTTTTTCAACATCCAGTTTTTCCCGGGCACTGCCTTCAAGCTGCTTGCGGAGAGCATCTGTTTTTTCATGATACTCAGCGGCAAGCCTCTCTTTAACAGTACGTGTGCGTTCTGCCATTTCCCGGTCACAGTCCTTTTTTATTTCAGCAGCTTTCAGATGAGCATCATCCAACCGTTTTTCTGACTCTTTTTCTAGCTGTATTATAGATTCAATTTCATCTTTCATAATTTATCCGATCAATGCGGGAGAGAGGTACATAAAATCGGCCTCTTCTCCGGAGATTGTAACATCGTACAGAAAAGGCTCTTTCTGTTCACCAAGAAAAAAGTTATCCCGCGGAATCTCACGTTCCAAAACCAGGTCATCCACCGGCATAATAGCCTTACGCCCCAGGTGCTGAATAACAAGGAGGTAGGGAGTTTTAAAATTAATAGTTCTTCTGCTGACCATACCACGCAGGTTAAACAGGGGCAGCGAAACGTTTCCAATTCTGTAGTACAGAAGATTATGCTCTTTCTGTTCCAGAGAGGATACTTCCATAGGAAAAACCCCGACTACATTCCTTTTTGGTAGAGCAAGGAGCCTATTTTCCATCTGAAAGATCATTAGAGGCATCAAATCACGCTCTCCTGGAATGGTAATGATAAAGCGTGTTCCCTTAGCTCTACTTGTTTCAAGTTCCAGTGTTCCACCTAAAGCATTTTCCACATCATGGGCAACCAGATCCAGCCCGATGCCCCTACCGGACATACGGTCAACACTATCATTGGTGGAAAACCCCGGACGAGTGAGGATTCTCAGCAGATTATCCTGAACAGAAGCATCAGAATCACTCATTTTTCGTTTAACCGCATCCAGATCAACCCCATTGCCATCATCCTGAAAAATAATAATGACACTCTCTCCGTCCTGTTGAGCTTTCAGTGTAATCATACCAACGGGATTCTTGCCCGCTTCCAGCCGCTGGGAGGGCCGTTCAATACCATGGCTGACAGCATTGCGGATAAGCTGAATAAGTATTCGTGAGACCAGTTCGAGACAGCGGATATTCAAACCGAAGCGGCCTCCACTGAAATCACAGCTGACTTTCTTCTCCAGACGCTCCCCTGAATCTTTGGCAAAACGTTTAAGATTGGAGTAGAGAGAGGAAAGAGGGATAAGGGATACGGAACTGAGGTCCTGCTCCATTTCCCGGATCAGTCCCAATAGTGACTCTTTCTGAGGAAGACCCGGAGGAAGAGGCAGAACAATCTCTTTCATTTCTATAAGAGAGTCTTTCAAACGGGAAACCGTATCTGTTTCCAGCTCTACCTTACTCATAACAGGAGCCAGAGTTTCCTGTACCATTATCTCGGCCTGGGGGTTCCCTTTTTTACTGGACTGACTAAAATGTGAGTAGTCCAACTGCACAAGACTGGTCTGAAGTATACCGTCTATATTGACCGCTTCAAAAACAGGTGAATCACCATTGTCTGATGTCAAAATAAAAGTGAGGCTGGAGTAATCCTGATCCTTATTATCCGGTTTAGGATGCGTATAAATCACATTTGTACGGATTTCCAAATTATTCAAAATAAGATAGGCCCTCACATAGGGCAGCCGTTCATCCGGATCTATCTGTACAGTCAGACAGAAGAGCTGATCATCCCGGCGTTCCGCTTCCCAAAGCAGCTTCTTCTGAAAAGGGCTCAGTTCGATACGGTCATATCCTCCGCTGTGTCCTGAAAGAGATATTTCGATAGGATCATCATTCTGATCCACATAATACTCAGAAGGTCCTGTCAGTGAACGGAGCAGAAGGTTCTCAAGTCGTGGAATTCTCTGAGAAAACTCATGGGCTTTTTGAAAGAATACCTTATCATCCCTGGAGTTCTTCATTTCTTCAAAAAAAGATTCCATGGAATGGATATGGGACTCCACATCATTTAATTGAAAAAAAGCAGCCCCTGATTTCAGAGAATGGAGATGTCGAAACAGATCATCCAGCAAAGAAATATCTGGAAGTTCTCTCTCACAGAGGAGAAGCAGATTCTTCATTTTTTCAACCATGGGATCCGCGTCAGCCAGGAACTCTTTCAAATGTGTCACTATTCGGCCCCTTCCCTATGGAGAGAGATAATAAGATCTACTTCTGCAATGGAGGCTTGTAATTTCTGTGAAATAATATCAGCTGAGAATCCCTGTCCATACAGGGACATAACACTGTTTTTTAAGGTCAAAGGTTTTTCCTGTTCAAGCTTTTTCTCTTCTTCTTCCAGAGAGAGCTGTAAGCCCTGAGAATGAGGATATGTCTGAGACGGTGGTTCTTCTTCACTGGGAATGACAGCACTCTTTTTCAAATGACTGTAAACCTGCCGTGAGAGATCAGATTTTTCACTTTCTTTCTGCATGATAAGCATTTTTTTATCTGCATTTTCCAAAAGAATTTCCAGGGTATTAATCCTGTTTTCAAGAAGAGCCACATTCCTTTCCGCAGTCTGGTTCATTTCCAGAACCAGTTCATCTATCTCATCGCGGATCCTGCTGATCCACTCATCACTTGTGATAGCCCTTTCAATTCTGTTTTTCAGATATAAAAATCCGCCGGCCATCACTATTATAGCAACAGCCAGAATAATTCCTGTCATAGTACTCCCTGATGCTTAACCGGATATATCTATATGTATTCCCATTTCGGGATCCTGTACAATTTTCTGTTTTTTCTTTTCTTCTTTAGCAGAAGCAGCCTGCTGATGGCCCTCTTCCTTCTTCCCGCTATCTGCTTCTTTATCATCAACTTTCCGAGATTCTTTATCTTCCTTGCTGGCATCTACAGAGCTGTTACGCTGAAGTTCCTGTTCCACCAGTTTCCTGGCTTCCTGGTTCTGTTGCAGAGCTGAAGCCTGCTGATTGTGAGATTGTTCTTTACCTACATCATTCAGTCTGACAAACATAGTCTGCAAATCAAGAGGTTTAATGGACATATTCTCCTCCTCAGCATGGATTAACGAATCAATCCCGCCTTTGTAACTCCTCTTCTTCAATGTCCTCATACTTAGCAGTGGTTATAAAACCGTCCTGCAGGACAAAAGTCACAGGATAATCATATGGATTCGTTACTTCGTACTCATCGTCCTTTATATATATTTTAACACCAGTATTCACATTTGTAGATGCAGAAATTTTTCCTCTAAGCTGTAAAACAGACAAATATTCGCTTTTTTGCTCAACCGCGTCCTTGATTTTCTCTATGTCATCGATCAGATCATTATGCCTGGCCCGCAGTTCCTGAAAGAGCTTCTCCTTTTCTGCAGACAGTTTTTTCCGGGCCCGTTTCTGTTTCATAAGTCCCTGCAGGTTCCGATCAATCTCATTCTGTTCCTTATCAAGAGATTCCTGTTGCTGCAGCAGTTCATCCATCTCTTCTTTGGCCTTGGGATCATAACCGACACGCAGGATCGTTTCTGCACCGCCCTTTGATCCAAGGCTTGCCGCATTGATCTCTTCGGCGGCCTTCAGCTCACCTCCGACGATACGGGCACGTTTTCCCTTGCAGAGAATTTTAGAGGAGGCATCCACATGGGCATTCACAATACCATCACTGACGATAACATTTTCGCCGGCATTTACATTGGCGTTATTGATAAAACTGGACCAAACGGAAAGACCGGATGAGATACGACCGTACTCACCTTCTCCGCCATTGATACCGCGTTTCACCACGATATCACCACCGGCATTCAGGTTGGATTTACCTACAAAACCGTTCACTTCAATATTCCCCTGAGCGGAGACTTCGTATCCGTCTTCCACATTCCCTTTGATCACAACAGTTCCAAGGCCGTTTACATTACCCGTGGATGCATTAACATCACCCGGAATAACCAGAACGGTTTCCACTGTTACTTTTCCTTTCAGGAGAAGAACCTGACCACTCTCGGAAGCTATTACGGTACGACCGTTATCTGTAATGGAGACATTTTTACCTAGTCCGATCTGTGTATCCGTACCATCTTTTGCAGAAATATATTTTCCATATACGGTACGTCCGTCTTTTCCTACTTCCGGAGGAATCTTCCGGGCTAAAGGCTGACCTTTTACAACATTCTGAATCAGATTGAGTTCTTTAAAATCGACGGTCCCATCAATTTTCTGTTTCAATTTAACCTGAGAGGGATCCACTTCAAACAGATAACTGATGGAGGCATTTCTTCCGTTTACCGCAGCTTCGCCCCTAGCAATAACATAAGGTTCATTATAGACGGGAGAATCTTCAAAATTGATAAGGGCACTTTCGAGTATGCCGTAAACAACATTATTATTCCGTAGGAATGATGTGATATCCGAGGAGGTTAGATCCGCACCGCCAGGTCCGGGTTCGCTCACATTGATACTAGCCTGCATATCATCTGCAGAAACTTCCACCGTCGGTCTGGCATCATTTACAGGATTGTAGATAAAATCGCCAACTTTTACATACACCCCATCTGCGTTTTCTATGGTAGTATTGACCTTTTCTTCGAAGATATCATTTACCTGACGTCTAGCCAGTTCAAATAAAACCTGATCAGCGGAAACGGCAATCCCCCTTGTGTCCGGGGCTGTAACCTTCAGATAGGCACCATCATTGGATAGCCGCACCGAAAAATCACCATTAATTATAACATCTTCTTCAAGAAGCACATTATCAGACATCTCTTCAAAGAGGACTTCCCCTTCTTCATTCTTGATAATACGTCTTTCCGCTTCATAGACTTTAAGTGAAAAATTCTTATGACCGACGCCTAAAAAACCGTGCCTCCCCTTAGCGAGAGTCTCATATTCAAGACGTTTTACGGGAACACCCAGCTCTATAGCGGCTTGACTGAGAGCCTCTTCCAGGGTTTTACCAGTCACTTCAACAGATTTTCGTTCCCTGTCCTTTTCAGACATTTCACGAAGAGTCTCCTGAAATTGATCCTGGTTGATCATCATTTTACATGATACCTTTTTTTATATTTGTCAGCTTGGATCTCAGACGCATGATAGCCTTTGTATGGAGCTGTGAAATTCTTGATTCTGTCACTTCAAGAACCTTACCTATCTCTTTCAGTGTAAGATCTTCATAGTAATAGAGAACTAGCACTTTCTGCTCTTTTTCAGGCAATTCTCGGATGGCTTCGGCGATAACACGGCGAATTTCATCTTTTTCCGCGATGGTCTCCGGCTGAAGGCTGACGGGAGATTCGATGCTGTCCTGAATGCAAACAGAATCATTCTCATCACCGGCGTACCAGACATCATTCAGGGAAAGGATGGATGTTCCCCGCACTTTAAGAACCATCTGATTGTACTGTGCCAGAGACATGTTCATGGCTTTTGCCACTTCTTCATCTGTGACAGAGCGACCCAAAGAGGATTCCAGATGCTGCATTGTATCTTCAATTTCTCTTGTTTTCTGACGGACGGACCGGGGAACCCAATCGATGGAACGAAGTTCATCAAAAATAGCCCCTCGTATTCTTGTGACCGCATATGTTTTAAATTTTACATGTTTTTCCGGATCAAACTTTTCAATAGCATCGAACAGACCAAAGACTCCAAATCCCACCAGATCATCAAAATCTACATTATGAGGCATTCCTACAGAAATTTTACCAGCGACATATTTTACCAGGGGAGCATATTGTCTGATGAGGGTATCACGGATTTTCTGGTCATGTGTTTTACGGTACTCCTTCCATAATTCTTCTTCTGTCACATTTTCCAATATTTTTTCAGACATTTCCGACTACTTCCTATTTCTGCTGATCTCTGCTCAACACGGTTTTTACTGCTTTTGCAATCTCGGCGGGATCTTGCTCCCCCCCCCGATTGGCTACTGGTTTGGATACGTTTACCGTATCTATTTCCCCCGTTTCAAAATCTTCACTTGATGAAGATTCCGAACCGCTATTCAAATCCAGGGTATCGAGACTGGGAAGAATATCCAGATCGTTCCCGCCGGAACTTACCATAGCCGGGCTATGGGATAGCTCTGATTTATTATTATGCACAAAATCTGCATTTTCTGCAATTTGATTATCAAGACTGTCAACTTTTGGAATTTCACCATCCGGAGAACTGCTGTGCACATTCCCTCCGGCAAGGGGCGATTCTTCGGGCATAAGAATATTGATCTTATTTTCGCTTTGATCCAGATCCCCGGCTGTTACATGGCCCGAGGAACTTTTTTCTTCCCCTTCTGTCAATTCGGGAAGGTATTTCATTACGATCCATCGGACTGAAAGGATAAACAAAAAAGTCAAGACAGCTGTTATCATAGCTCTTAAAAGTATGACCCCGGGCGAGACAGCACTGATAAAACCTATAATTATGGACAAAATCGCTGTTCCACCCGTAATAGAGGCCGGTAGCACCGCATCATAAGCAGACTTCAAAAGGCAATCCCCCCCCTTAATAAATTTAAAAGATAAAGTTGTTCCCGTCAAGCTATTCCATTCTATGCATCAAACGGCGGATAAAATGAGAAACCCCCTTTCCTTCTCGAAATTCGACATTCTCCATCCTGCTGACAATTGACTGCATACAAAGAGATGCCTGTCCCTTTGGATCACCCACCATAAAGGGGGTCTGCTTTCTAACAGCACTCGGTACGGCTGCATCCTCATAAACGAATCCCAGATAATCCACTTTCAGATTCAGGAACTGAGCCGCAATACTGATTACCTTATGGGCTACTTTTTTAGCTTCCGTTACATTAGCAACTCTATTGACTATAAGTTTAAGGCTTAAATCCACATTTTCTATCTCGGTGGAGATAATTTTTATAATTCCATAGGCATCTGTTATGGATGTCGGTTCAGGTGTGGTGACGATCAAGACCTCATCTGCTGCTTCTACAAAGGAGAGAACATTCTGGCTGACTCCCGCACTTGTATCAATGATAATGATGTCTGCAGAAGAGAGTTCCGACAGTTCTTCAATAAAATTATTACGCTCATCATCCGTCAAATTAGCCACACGGGAAAATCCTGATGCTCCGGCAACGATCTGAATACCGTAATTCGTATCAAGTATGACTTCTTTCATGGTTTTCTGTTTACGGATAACATGATAAAGGTTGAATTTGGGAATAACCCCCAAAACTACATTGACATTGGCAAGCCCCAGATCAGCATCGAGAACAATAACCTTTTTACCCATTTTGGCGTAAGCCAGAGCGAGGTTAATAGATATATTTGTTTTTCCTACTCCACCCTTACCACTGGCAACGGTAATGATCCTGGTATTTTTATCTTTGTCTATCTCTCCGGAGGTATCGGAATTGCTTTTTTTCTTCATCATTTCACGTAACAATTCTGCTTGATCCTGCATCCTCTCAGCTCCACACTCTTGTATATTTCTTTTCCAATTTCTTTATAATCGGTCCTGCATCACAGTTAAATCCCACCAGATATTCCAGCAGCTTTCCACGTACATTCCTGGTTATATCCTGAGGAACTCCCTGGCCATCAGTTAAAAAGGAGAGAGATTTCTTCCGGTCCCCGATGATACTAATCAGATTACCAACCCGGGTTGTTTCATCCAATTTTGTCATAATAACTGATTTATAATGAAAAGGTTCAAATTGATCCAGTATTTCCTGAATATCCTTGTCTTTTGTAGTTGCGGAAATGGCCAGATGAATTTCACTGTTCTGACCGCAGGCTTCTACAATTGTTCGCATTTCCGCTAATTTCATAAAATCCCTGGGACTTTTTCCAATGGTATCCACAAGGATTAGATCCTGATCCTGATTTATTTCAATCTTATCTCTTAAATCATGAAAAGACTCGGCTGTAAAGACAGGAATACCCATAATGTCACCATAGGTTTCAATTTGAGTTCTGGCACCGATTCTATAATTATCAATAGTAATCATACAGACAGACAGTGGCTGTCCTGAGGTAATACCATTTATAGCCGCCAGCTTAGCAATGGTCGTGGTTTTCCCCACTCCCGTAGGTCCTACAAGAACAAAGACCCGGGGAGAGGGAGTTACTGTTTCCTGATAAAGAAGTATGGATTCTCCTATCCACTCCATAACAGTCTCTTCCAGAAGGCTTGTCTGTTCCAGATCCTCCAGAGAGAACTCTCTTTTCAATCGATTGATCATATCACTGATATAATCTACTGAGAAACCATTTTCCAGCAGAAGCTCGCGCATCTGTATCAGAGAGTGATGGAGTTCTGACTGTTCCTCAGTAATCGGCCCTGTAGAAATCTGGTCCTTCAAAGCCTGAACTTCCTTCAGAACCTGATCGATAGTCGATCCTTTCTGGGTCTGAGTCATGGAAAGAATCTCTTTTTTACTTTTTTCATCCGCCTCTTTTCTATTAGCTGCGGGGGTATCTGTTATATAACCGGTGTACTCAACACCTTCTTTCGTAAACAGCCCCATGAAACCGCCAATCCTTATGTTTTTATAAAACATAATTTTTGCCCGATCTCCATATTTTAAACGGATTCGGGTGACCACTTCCTTATGGCTTAAACCGGTTTCTGTAAAATGCTCTTCCATTTCCCAACCTTTTTAACATTATTAAACGGTAATAACACCGAGTGATTCTATACTTATATCATTTACAACTTCCGGTACAGACAATACAGGAAGATCCGGCATTGACCGTTGTATGGAAGATTTTACCAGAGGTCTTGATGCTTCACTTGTTAAGATTACCGGATAATGCCCCATTTCCTGAATGGTCCGAACGTTATTCGCAACGGAATTTATCCAAACTCGTTGAAAATCCGGATCAAGAGCAGCAATAAGTCCGGTACTAGTCTCCATTCTGGAGTCGATTATATTCTGTTCCACCGAGGGATCAATGGTCAGAACTTTTAGCTCTTTCTCTTCTGTAGCATACTGCAAACATATCTGTCTTCCAAGGGTCTGTCGCACTTTTTCTGTGAGGAAACCCGTTTCCTTGGTAACGGTTCCATAATCACTCATGGATTCTAGGATCATCACTAAATTTCTGATAGAGACCTGTTCTTTCAGAAGATTCTGCAGAACCTTCTGGATATCACCAGTACCGAAGAGCCCTCGAACTTCATCCACAACAGCAGAATAATCCTCTTTGAGAGCATCCAGCATAGACTTAACTTCCTGGCGTCCCAAAATTTCAGGAGCATGTTTCTTGATGATTTCCGTAAGGTGGGTGGCAATAATGGAGGGAGGATCCACAACTGTGTATCCCTCCCTTTCGGCTATATCACGCTGATTTCCGGAGATCCAGACGGCAGGGAGCCCGAAAGCGGGATCTTTGCTTGCCTCACCCTCCAGAGGAGCTCTCTCTCCACCGGGATTGATGGCCATATAGTGATCCACCCGGATTAAGCCCCGGCCTACTTCCACACCCTTTATTTTCAGGCAGTATTCAGAGGGTTCGAGACGCATATTATCAATGATACGGATGCGGGGAACAACAAGTCCCAGATCCAGGGCCGCTTCTTTCCGGATTCTGGTAATTCTTTCCAGAAGTTCCGCACCCTGATCCTTATCTACAAGAGGAATCAATCCATAACCTAGTTCAAGGGATAGAGGATCAAAAGGAACAACCGGTGACATCTCGCTTGGTATCTCCTTTTCTGATTCAGATGAAGCAGCCTGTTCAGCAGCCTGCTCATCCTGAGTCTGCTGCTTGCTTAAACGGTAAGCTGTAAAGACAGACAGACCACCTAGAGGAAACAGGAGATACCAGGGAAAACCGGGAAGTACTCCCATAAGGAGCAGAAAAGCTCCCGCAATTCCATATATCTTCGCTTGAGATGTAAATTGGGTTGTAACATCTTCTCCAAAGGTCCCGTCAGATATAGACCGTGTGACACAGAGACCGGTAGCTACTGAGATCAGCAACGCCGGGATCTGGGAAACCAGACCATCACCGATAGTCAAAGAGGTATAGGTAGAAAGAGCTGTGGCAAAGGGTTCTCCGTGAATGGAGATTCCCACAAGCATACCACCGATAATATTGATAAATGTAATCAGTATACCAACTTTTACATTCCCGGATACAAACTTGGAAGCACCATCCATGGCACCATAAAAGTCGACGGATTTCTGAAGATGATCTTTCCTATACCGAGACTCCTCTTCAGTTATGGAACCGGAGTTCAGCTCAGCCTCAATGGCCATCTGTTTACCGGGCATGGCATCAAGAGCAAAACGGGCAGCAACTTCTGAAACTCTACTGGCTCCCTTAGTGATAACCATAAACTGTACGGCCACTATGATAATGAAGATGATAAGTCCGACAACAATACCTTCCTGACCTTCTGAACCCACAACAAAAGTAGAAAATGCCTTTACAATTTTTCCATCAAACGAGGTTCCCTTTGTCAGGATCAGACGGGTTGATGAGACATTCAGAGCCAGTGAAAAAACAGTTGAGATAAGCAGCATTGTTGGAAAAACAGAAAAATCCAGAGGATCCTTGTTATACATGATAATCAGAATAATCATAAGACTCAGCATAAGATTCAACAGCATCAGCATATCGAGAAGAAAGGTGGGCAACGGTATGATCAACATGATCACCACAGAAAGAACACCTATTGCGACAAGCATATCACTGTTGTTACTTCTTAGCAGATTTTTTATCTCGTCCTGCAAAGCCACTTTTCACTTCCTTTATAGAAAAGTTCCTTAACCGGAAATCTTTCCATTAATTTCATTAATTTTATTGAGAATCCCCGCAACAACTTCATAATATTCTCTAGGTATTTCATCACCTACTTCCACATTTGCATGCAACGCACGGGCCAGGGGTTTATTTTCCAATACTGGAACCTCATTCTCTCTGGCAATTCTCTTAATCCTCTGAGCAACTTCATCCATACCCTTTGCGCTAACTCGGGGAGCGGTCATGGAATCTCCCTTATATTCCAACGCAACGGCAAAGTGGGTTGGGTTTGTTACCACCACATCCGCATTGGGAACATTCTGCATCTGCTGATTCGTCAGAAGCTCCCGCATTTTTTGCTTGAGTCTACCCTTTATCTGAGGATCTCCCTCAGACTGTTTCATCTCTTCCTTGACTTCATGCTTGGTCATTTTCAGAGATTCTTTATGTTTATGTCTCTGAAAAAAATAGTCCGGTAATGAGAGCAATAAAAGAAGAACAGCCGCCTCTACCATAAGACGGAAGGCCAACGATGCTATAAAAGAACCGGCTTCAGGAACCGTAGCATATACCAAATTGGTAAGTTCGGGAATCTTTCTGTTAATATTCCAATAGGACAGAACGCCGATTATCCCTATTTTCATAAGAGATTTTAACATATTGAACATCCCTTCCGTAGAAAAAACAGCTCTTTGAAGCCATTTTAAAACATTGGGAGATATTTTCGTAAAATCAGGAGCAATGGCTTTGGTGGAAAACAGGAATCCCACCTGAAAAACATTACCCAGAAAAGCAGATAAAAATGCCACAGCCATAACAGGAAGAGTCAGCTTCATATAATAACTGACACAGGCCTGAAGGATGGTTCCGTCTCGGGTAATATCCGCTTCCATGCTCTGTGTAATAAAAAACTGCAGCATACTTTTAAGAGTTCTTATCATATAGGGACTGAGAATGGCTATCAGAAGAAGAGGAAAGAGCAGTACGATAGAGGCTGTTAGATCTGCCGATTTAGCAACCTTTCCCTCTTCACGTGCTTTCCGGATTTTCTGATCGGAAGGCTCTTCTGTACGGCCCTCATCTTCGGCGGCAAACCACTGAACATGAAGAGCATAGCGCGGTTCATCCGCCAGCGCCGGTACTGATGGAAAGAACTGTGAAGGATTCTGATCAATTACATTTGTTCTTATCATAGAGAACTTCCCTGCATTTTATACAAATATAGAAGTTCTTCTATCTGGTTGAATCCGTTTTCAATGACCAGCACCATTTTTTCAACAAGAAAAGGAGAAGCCATCATTATGACAAGAAATCCTACTGAAATTTGAATAGGAAAACCAACCATCATCAGGTTCATCTGGGGAGCAGCTTTTGCCAGAAGACCCATGGTAACAGAGATCATTAAAAGCGTTCCTATCATAGGGATAGCTATGATAATAGACTGCTCGAAAAGATGAGCCAGAGCAGAGATCAGACTGTTTGACAGGAACATGGGATTAGTCAGAAGATAATCACCTTTCATTGCCTTAAAAGACTGATAGATCCCTGTGATAAAGACTTTCTGAATGCTTCCAGAGGCGAGAAAAACAAAGATCCCCATAAGGTTGAAAAGCTGTCCGACCAGAGGGATCTCCACCTGGGCCAGGGGATCAAAAGACGAAGATGCACCAAAGCCCATTTGAACAGAAAACATCTGCCCTGCCAGTAGAAAGATAGCAAATATGATCTGCAGGAAAAGACCAATGAGAACTCCCGTTAGAACTTCTGCGATCAACAGAAAGGTGTAGACAATTCCATCATCAGGGATAACATAAGCAAGTGTGTTTACCAGAGGAAAAACAGCCACAGCCGTAAAAAGAGCCAGTCCACTCCGGGCCATAGCAGGGATTCCCGTAGAATAAAAAACAGGAGCGACCATAAAAAGGGCGAAAACACGAGCGAAAATGAGAAAATACAGCTGTAGATTTGTTATCAGTTCGTTAAATATCACAGTGCATTCCTGTTTTCCCCACTTAATTAATCAGCCTATCCGGCCATGGAAGGGATAAGTTCAAATAATGTTACTGTGTAATTCATCAGAGAATTGAGCATCCAGGCTCCCACCAGTCCCAGAGTCATAAAAATAGCCATGATTTTCGGAACGAAAGTCAGAGACTGATCCTGAATGGACGTGGTGGCCTGAAAAATTGAAATAATAAGACCTATGGTCATAGCAACAAGAAGAACCGGAGCTGCCAGAATCAAAGTCTGAAAAATAGAGTTACGTAGTAAAGTAACAACAAAACCTATGGACATAGTGTCTCCTCAACAATTTACATAAAACTCATGACCAGCTGTCTGGTCAGGAGACTCCAGCCATCAACTAATACAAATAGTATAAGCTTGAAAGGCATGGAAATCATAACGGGCGGTAGCATTATCATACCCATAGACATGAGTACGGATGCCACAACCATATCGATAATTATAAAGGGAATATACAGAAGTATTCCAATTTTAAAAGCAATGGTCAGTTCGTTCAGAACAAAGGCCGGAATAACAATATAGGTAGGAACATCCGCAAAAGTTTCCGGACGGGGAAGCCCTCTCATCGTCATAAACAGTTCAATGTTATCCGGATGATCCTTAAGCTGACTGTACATAAAATAACGAATGGGACCTTCCGCCTTTGTATACATCTCCTCCATCCCGATTTCGCCGTCAGCAAATGGTTTGAAGGATTCTGTATATATCTGATCAAAAACCGGCCACATAATAAATAAGGTCAAAAAAAGAGCAATCCCCATCAAAAGACTGGCAGGAGGGACCTGCTGCAAAGACAGAGCCCGTTTTATAAAATCCAAAACGATGGAAACTCTCAGAAATGAGGTCATCAGGATGAGAAAAGATGGCGCCAGAGACAAAAGAGTCAACAGGAGTAGGAGCTGTATGGATAGTGCTACTTCCTGATTACTCTGAGGTTCCCGGATCATAAGATCTACAAATGGAATATCCAGAATACCATCGGTTTCGCCTATTTCATTGGCAGCCGTTCCGGTATCCTGCTGAGCAAAAACTGGAACTGTGCCAAGACACAGCAACAATATCAGAAGGAGGCGTTTCATTTATTTTCCCTTAAATGGCGGAGCCGTTCTCTCTGCTGTCTGAGAAAATCAGGAGACTGTTCACCGATTCCTTTATTTGAAGCGCCCGGGGAGAAATTCTTTTTAATCATATTCCGGAAAGAGCCTCCGCGTTCAGTAAGCTTAGTAACTGTCGTTTCCAGATGCAGTTTATCAAGGGTTTCCTTATCTGTAATTTCGGAAATAAGGGAAACACTATTTGTTCCGGAACCAATAAGGAAAATCTGATTACCCACTTCTACAATATGAAGAGAGGAATCTTTCTTGAGATGTCTTGTTGCTAGGAGACTGATCTGATCCTCTTCATTTTCTGCCAGAGGGGTAAATCTTTTGAGAAAATAGATCAGCATATAAATAACGATTATAACGGCTATCAGAACAAAAACAACACGTACAAGATCAGCCATCCCGACAGATGCCGGAGCCGGATCACTCTGCTGATTATTTCCATCAGCAGCCAGACCCTGTGTTTCGTCAGGAAACAAAATAAGGGATGTCTCATCCACAATTTTATTTTCTGACTTGTCCGGAGATGATAATTCCTGAGCAAAGGAGAATCCCGTTAACAGTACAAAAATGAGAAGCAATAGTAGTTTTTTCAGTGTCCCCCTCCCAAAGTTCCACTTTATTAATTCAGTTTGCCTTAATTCTCTCCTACCCTATCCAGGTTGGAAACAATGTCAGTTACACGTACACCGAAATTTTCATCAATAACAACAACCTCGCCCTTGGCGATCAGATTGCCATTTACCAAGATATCAACAGCTTCTCCAGCCAGCTTATCCAGCTCGATAATTGTACCTTCACCGATACCGAGGATATCCTTAATCTGCCATTTGGCACGTCCAAGCTCTACGGTCAGCTCCATGGAAACATCCATAAGAAGACCTATGTTCCGCTGTTCTGAAGGAGAAATATTCGCACCGAACTCTGGAAACTGCACGCCCTGAACATTAGGTGCCTGTTGAGGAGTCATATAGGGATTCATCTGACCGGGCATTCCCATATTGCCCATCTGCTGACCGGACATTCCCATATTGCCCATCTGCTGACCGGGCATTCCCATATTACCCATCTGCTGACCGGGCATGCCCATATTACCCATCTGCTGACCAGGCATGCCCATATTACCCATCTGCTGCTGTTGTTGCTGAGGCATTCCCATAGCATTCATAGCCGCATCCTTATCTCCCAGGCCCGCCATAGGATCCGAAGCACCGGAACCCAGCTTTTCAGCAAGAGATCTGGCAACAGGAAGTTCAAAAAGCTCTATCATATTCAATCCACCCTGACCTTCAATAGTCACAGGGTACTTCAACTGCACCAGAGTATCTCCACCCAGAGACATCAGCCCCTTGGCAATCTTCTGGCTCTCAGGAGAGATAGTCATGATATTATCAGAAATGGTATCACCAATGGTTGTGACTTCCGCACCGGTAAGCTGAGAGACAGCCTCTCCAACCGCACTGATAGCCGTTCCATCAAGTTGAACATCGTTCTGGCCGATCATAGGACCGGCAATCTTTATTGCATCATCAGGAGAAAACAGGAAGGCATGTCCGCCGGAAAGCCCCTGATTAAAATCCATTTTAACTTCTACCACTTCATTAGAAAGCTGATTCATCAGCTCATCCCGGGAGAGAGAAGTGATATGAGGCGCAGCAATAGTAACATCAGTTGCCATAATCCCTGTCATGGTTGAGCTTAATGTTCCGGCAACACTGCCGAAAAGCCCATTCAAAACCTGAATCTGATCGGCAGAAAGGCCATCACTACTAGCTGAACCCACAGTTGAATCAGAATCACCCATTGAGTCATTACCCATCAACAAAGCATCTATTTCATCTTGAGAGAGGGAACCATCACTCACTCTTCTTCTCCTTCAACGGCCAGTTCTTCAAAGTCCGTCTGATCAATATCTTCAATTTTACGGGTAACCTGTACGGCTATTTTATTCCCGACAGCACCGGGCCTACAGTCAAACTTGGCCTTGTTTCCGATTTTTAAAATCATAGGATCATTAATGCTGGTATTGGAGAGTCTGATAACATCTCCATGTTTTATAGAAAGAACATCCCGCATAGTCATTTTTATTCCCCCGATTTCAGCCATCATAGGAACCGAAATGGAAGAAAGTCTATCCCTCAGGACGTTCAGATTTTCAGTAGTGGTACCCCTTCTTACAGAAGAGTAGTAATACTGGGCCGACAATTTTGAAATAATCGGTTCAATGGTCAGATAGGGAATACAGAAGTTCATCATTCCTTCCACATTCTCTACTTTTGTTTCCAGTGTTACAAGCAGAACCATTTCCGTTGGAGGAACGATCTGAGCAAACTGGGGATTGGTTTCAATCTGTCCCAAACGGGGACGAAGGTCAATAACCTGGCTCCAGGCTTCCCTCATATTCCCCAGGATACGAACGATAATGGATTCCATTACGGTTCTTTCAATTTCTGAAAGTTCCCGGTTTATTTTTGATCCTTCTCCGGTTCCTCCAAAAAGGCGATCAATAATGGAAAAGGTTACAGCCGGATCTATTTCCAACACAGCTGAGCCCTTCAAGGGATCCATATTTATAACGGCAAGGGCTGTAGGAGACGGAATAGAGCGTATAAATTCTTCATAGGTCAACTGATCAACAGATGCAACATGAACATTCACCATACTCCGCAGTTGAGCGGACAGGGATGTGGTTGTTAAACGGGCGAAGGTTTCATGCATAAATGAAACCGTACGAATCTGTTCCTTTGAAAATTTATCAGGGCGGCGAAAATCCCATATTCGAATATTCTTCCGTTCTGCAACCTGATGAGCTTCTTCAGGTTCAGAATCTCCTGCAGATATGGCAGTGAGTAGCTGATCTATTTCATCCTGTGAGAGGACTTCTGTCATATCCTTACCCCGTTTTTATCAGAATTCATATACCTGCAATTCAGGAAAAATAATATCATGAACTTTCCCCTGACTCAGAACTCTGTTAATCAAATCTTTCAATTCAGTTTTTATGATATGCTCTCTTTCGGGAGCTAATTCTGCTGCCGTCTTCTGACTGAAATAATTACGGATAATATCCGTCAGCTGTGCGGTACGGGCTACCAGTTCTGTTTGGACCTGAGGTTCTCCCTCTTTGTACCCGATTTCCACTTTTACAATAATAGAATGAGGAGACTGATCCCGTGTGACTCCCCGGATCTGAGGAATCAGGGTAAAATAAAGATAGGGTTCGGGAATTGTTTCGTACTCTGTTGAAACTTCTGCAAAACTTCTATTGATACTGCCTTTGTCCAAGACACGAAAAGTAATAACACTGATTGTAATGGTGAGCAGTACAGCTATTATACCTGATGCCACATATACCAGTACACGTGCTATTTTATCTGAAATAAAGCGTTTCTTTTTCCCTTCACCCAGATCTTCAGGGCTGGCTCCTTCCAGAGCATTTCCCATATCTAAATCATCGTCAGCCATATTTCCACCTGCATCCTGTATAAGGTATAAATTTTATCAGAAAACTATCAATTATGCAAACACTTCTCAATAAGTGAGCTTTAGTTATTCATGGCCTTCCGCCAGAACAATAATATCCACCCGTCTGTTATAGGCCCGTCCCTCGGGAGTTTCGTTATCCGTCAGAGGTATAGTATCCGACATCCCTGCTATCTGGAACTGCGCTTCATGAACACCAAGATCCACCAGATAGTGAAGAACATTAGCCGAACGTGCTGCCGAAAGCTCCCAGTTGGAAGGCCAGGGTCCCTCCGGATCTGTCGGACTGGCGTCCGTATGACCCTCTATTCTGAATTTTCTTTCTGAAAGCTGATCAGAAGACAGAAGACCAGACAACTTCTGAAGGATCTGTCTGGTATTCTCTATTGCCACCTCCGCGCTGGCGGGTTTAAAAAAGGCATCCGAGGCCAGAGTAATCACCAGACCCCTCTCATCTTCGCTGACACGAACCTGCTTACTCTTTATCTCAGGCTTGAACATGGAAACAGCCGTTTGTCGGGCCTTATCCAGTCCTCTGGCCCTCTTGGTCGAAGGCATTGCCATGACATTATTACCCATCTCCGCCAACTCTCCAATATCCAGGGTATTACCTCCCTGCAAGGGGCCTAAACCATTAAAGGAAACCATTATCAGCTCCATACGGGCGCCTTCAATAGTTTCCGGATTCATAAGTATTACAAAGAAACAGAGAAGAAGGGTTACCATGTCCCCGTAGGTGGTCATCCATTCCGCTGCCCCTTCTTCACACTTTGGGCATTTTTTCCTACCTTCTTCTGCCATAACTACTCTCCGCTGCTCTTTTGAGGTCTTTCTGACGGTGGTATATATGTGTATAGTTTATCTTCAAGAATCCTGGGGTTGTCACCGGACTGAATGGAAAGAATACCCTGTATCATTATTTCTTTAACCAGAAGCTCCTCCTTATTCCTATCCTCCAGTTTCATCTGGATAGGAATAAGCACAAGGTTTGCAACGATGGATCCATACAATGTTGTAATAAGCGCAACCGCCATATTAGGACCAATGGAAGAAGTATCCTCCAGGTTGGCCATCATACCGATCAGACCCAGCAGGGTTCCGATCATACCGAAAGCCGGAGCAATCTTTCCCCAACCTCCAAAAAAACCGATACCATCCTGATGCCTGGCATCAATCTGTTCTACATTTCCGTAAAGGATCTTCTTGATAACATCAGGATCTGTTCCGTCCACCACAAGCCGGAGACCGCTTCGCAGAAACTCATCATCAACATCATTCAGTGCATCGTCTAAGGAGAGAAGTCCTTCTTTACGTGCATTATCCGCAAAGGCTACCAACTGAGTAATAATTCCCTCTTTGTTGTAAACCTGAACATTCATGGCAATATTGAGAAATTTTACAAATCCAACGGCCCGCTGCATCGGGTTGGCTACAAACATGGCTGCAAAAGATCCGAAAACAACGATAATCAAAGATGCAATATCTATATATAAGCCAATATCGTTTCCAGCTGCGAAAATAGAAGCGATAACCAGAAAAAGCCCTCCGATTAAACCGCCTATTGTAGCTATATCCATTAAAGACTACTCCTAAACTTATTACGCTTTCGAAACTTCCCTACGGGAAGATTTCTATCGCTATGATCAAAAAAGGAACCAATGCTGCACATCTCCTTTTTTATCACTCTTCATTCTTGAATGCACCGATCTGCTTCCGGTAATCCACAATTCGCTTGAAAACAGTAGGATAATCCTCTAAAACAAGCAGCCTTTTACCCGACAGCATTACAATCGTCGTATTGGCACCTGCTTCAATATACTCTATCTGATGAGGATTGAGGTAAATTATTTTACCCAGTTTCCCCAGCATTGTTAGTTCGATCATCTATTCAAACTACCTTATCTTTTAAGCGACAGGAGTTCCTGAAGCATCGTATCCGATGTGGTAATGGACTTACTGTTTGCCTGAAAACCTCTCTGGGTTACAATCATATCGGTAAACTGTTCCGCCAGATCAACATTACTCATTTCCAGAGCGCCTGATACAAACTTACCCTTTCCGGCAATACCGGATGGTCCGATGTTAGCTTCGCCCGAGTTGATTGTTTCCATAAATGTACTCTCTCCTCCTTTTTCCAGACCACCGGGGTTGATAAAAGAAGCCAGAGCGACCTGACCGAGAGAACGGTTGGTTCCATTGGAATACACACCGGTAATCACACCGCGTGAATCAATCTGAAAAGTTTCCAGATAACCCATGGAGTATCCATTCTGGCGAAAAGCCTTGGTGGAGGAGGTTTCAGCAAACTGCGTAACCGTATTAGTATAGCTTCCCACTTCACCAAGATTCAGATTGAATGTCTGGCGAACGGGATTACCGTCAGCTCCGGGAGTCGCATCAAGCACATCAAATGAAACAGGTATTAGAAGATTTCCATTTTCAACGGTATCACCCTGTGCATCAAAGGCGGACTGAAGAGCCCCTAAATTGTCAAAGGTCATGGTAAAAGTATTATTGGCATTGTTTTCTGCACCGATTTCTATGGCGGCATTGGTATCAGTTTCTGCACCCTGGTCCACAGCTACCGCCACATTCCACTGGTTATTTATACCGTTTGTTTTGGTAAAACTGATTGTCATCTTATGGGAATTACCAAAGCTATCATAAATATCTTTATCAATCTGCCAGGTTCCCTGACGGACATCGGCAGATCCTGCACCATCCATAATTTCAGGAGTCCGTTTGTCCAAATTACAAGCCAGTTCAACCTCAGATGTTGCAGAAGCGGGATCTTTACTTCCTACGGGAATAAAGAGACTGTTTGTATCACTGGCTGTATTGATAAAAGTTTCGCCATCGACAGTCTCGGCTTCCCAACCTTGTACACGCATACCATTGGAAGGATTAACGAGCATTCCCCCTTCGTCCAAACCAAAAGCGCCGGCCCGACTGTAGAACTCTTTATCACCACTCTGCAGGATAAAAAAACCATTGCCCTGAATAGCAAGGTCTGTGGCATTACCGGTTGTCTGCAGGGATCCCTGTGTATGAATCGTATCTATAGTAGCGACAGTCATACCAAGACCAACCTGAACAGGGTTTACACCACCAAGTTCCTCTGTTGGTCTGGCGGCTCCTCGCATCCCCTGAGAGATCATATCCTGAAAAATGACCCGTCCTTTCTTGAAACCAATGGTATTGACATTAGAAACATTGTTTCCAATAACATCCATTCTGGTTTGATGATTCTGAAGTCCGGATACTCCGGAATAGAGTGAGCGCATCATAACTCGGTATCTCCTTTGCTGTTATAAACTGTTTGCAATGTTGAATAATCATAATATTTATCGTTAACCAGCAACTGGGGAAAATCTCCACCTGTTACAGCTTCTACGGCACCCTGTACGGCCTGTCCGTTTACCATCAGCTCCACATCCTGCCCCAGAACATTCATGGCGGAAGAAGTATTAAGCCTTTCCGAAATGGATGTAAACTGCTGACTCATATTGGTCATCTGCTCCAGTGACGAAAATTGTGCCATCTGAGCTATAAATTCTTTATCTTCCATGGGTTTGGTCGGATCCTGGTGGGACAGCTGTGTGATCAGAGAGAACTTGTCTGAAAACCACTATCTTCCAAAGCTTTTGTTAGATTGGAAAGGTTATTCAGAAAAACCTGCTTTACACTATTATTTTCGACAAATATCTTCCCGACTATATTGTTTTCCTGAAGATTCAGTTGGATTCTTACTTTTCCAAGGGCTTCAGGCTTCAAAATCAGCTTAATTTCTCCCTGATTATGATCTTTAAGGACAAATCGGATATTTTTAGCCAGTTCTTTAGTGCCGCCTTCCTGCAGCTGCTTATTCAGCAGAAAGGATCCTTTCTGTTCTTCCGCAGAATTCAAAACAAATTGAGTGGTCGAATCTTTAGCCTCCACCATGACTGTCGTTCCTGTCAGATCATCCTTGGGAGCCATTTCAAGAGTTAGTTCCTTACGATCCTGTTTTTTCGCAACGGCAAAAACAGCACGGGCATCTTCAGTTTTAACAGTCCGGCGGTCTTCCACTGAAATCTGGGGAGAATCACTGAGGCCGCCCCCCCTGACAGTTCTGCCAGAGGAGTTTTTCTTTTTGCCTGCAAGATTTTGATGACCCCTTTGATCCTGCAACAGGGTTCCATCCACCCCCTCTTTGACTATTTCTGAGTTTTCAACGGACTGAACAAACTCTTCCTCGAGAGAATTACTTGGACTTTCGGGACGTAATTCTGCAGAGACGAGGGTATCTTCTTTTGAAGAGCTTTCAAGGCCAGCTTTAACAAGCCCTGTCTGCAGCATCTGAGATGCGGCAACAGAGGCAGTTTGAAGCTGGGAGCTTTCCTGAGAAGAGCCCTTTTTCTCAGAAGAGCTTTTTTTTACCCGTATAAGAGTATCCGATTTATGATTCTTGACGGAAACCGCTTCTGATTTGGAATTTAAAAGCAACTGAACTTCACTCTGAATACTGTTCTGATTCTTCAGACTTTTTTTGCTGAAAGACTTCTTTTTTACAATCTTTTTGTTGACTAATTCATGTTCAATGTCTTCACTATTCTGCTTAGCGGTTGTGGTTTTCTTTGAAACAGCTGATTTTTCAGATACTTTTTTCCCGATGGATTTCTCATTTTCAAGAGATTCTTGAAATTTGCTTCTCTCAGGACTTTGAGTCTGATCAATCCGGCTCTGGGTTCGTATTTTTTTATCCCCGGTTCTAAGCGGCTGTATATCCGGTTTGGGAGAAGATAATTGAACCATTGCACCTCCAGATGATTTTTAATCCTCCGGTTTTAATGCCATCATGCTCTGAATTTTTGCGGCTCGCTCAGGATCCATCAGTGACAACCAGAAGGCAACCAGGGACGCTTTACCGGACTCCTTTGAGAGTCCTTCCGACGTCCTGAGAACATCTACCAGCTCGGTATACTGCATTTTATCCATAATAGACACAGCCTTCCCAGGCTCCATCCCTTCCAGATATTTTGCATTCTGTTCCAGGTTTGCTCTTTTATTGTCGTACATTTTTAAAGCTTCATTTAGCGATTTCTCTTTTTCATCCAGTGATTTCTGATGTTCTTCCAGTTGTATGGCCAATTCCTTCAACTTTGCTTCAGCCAATGAGATATTCTCATCGCGGGACTGAAGATCCGCCTCTCTGAGATCAAGTGCTTCTATTTGCTTTGCTAATCGTTCCTTATCGAGAAGAAAGAGATCGTCAGGCTGTTCTACCGCTTCGGGTACATCAAGATGAACCATACGGAGTATAGGTGCGAGAGTATCCCGGGATTCAATCAGTCCCAGAAAATCCACCCAGAGCAGACCTCCAATAATCAGTACAATGATTAGTATTATAAGAAAAAATATTTTTGCGATCCCTGCACTACCACTAATTCCAGCCACAACTTCCTCTCTTGTTCATTTATTCCGACAGATTCCGCGCCCTGTTCATACTCATGCTCAAATCATCTAGGGCCATAGCTTCCCGTTGAACAGCTTTTTTATGATATTCATCATGTCGTTTCTCTTTAAGCTTATCAAGACCTTCGCGAGCAGCCCGGGCTCTCCTGTACTCCTCTCTGAGACGCTCAAGCTCCGGTTCCCGTTGGTCCATATCACTCTGAAATCTCACTATTTCCTGATCAAGACGAGACAGATAGAGAGAAGTCTGCCTGATATCCTCAGGACTTCTTCCCGGAACTATACTCCGTTTTTTCTCTTGACGGTCCTGTTTATCCTGATAAAACCTGCTCCATTCGCTCACAGCCCGTCCAAGACGGACTTCAGCCTCCTGTTCCTCTTCCTGGCGTAGTTCCAGGATCTGCTCAAGTGAGAATCGAAATGTTTTCACCCGTCATATCCTTATCACTCAGTGGATTATCCCAGACTTCCGACTCGCTCAATTCATCTCCGCAGATCTGACCGGCATCCACCAAGGTACGCCTGATGTCCGCCTTTTCTTCAATTTCCTGCTGCAGAAAATCATTTATCTTATCAATTTTTTCAATAGCCTCATCCACCTGAAGATTAGAACCTCTTGCATAGGCCCCAACCGAGATAAGATCCTCTTTTTCTGTATAGAGTGCCAGCATTTTTCTGATATACCCGGCATTCCGCCGCAGCCTTTCCGGCATAATTTTCGTTTCAAGACGGGACACCGATCCCAACACATCAATGGCGGGATAGTGATACTTTGCCGCCAATTTACGAGAAAGAACAATATGGCCGTCAAGGATTCCTCTTACAGCATCGGTAATAGGTTCATCCATATCATCACCTTCAACCAGGATGGTATAAACACCGGTAATACTTCCTTTTTTAGAGCTACCACTTCTCTCTAGGAGTTTTGGTAGAAGGGTAAAAACCGACGGGGTAAATCCTCTTGTAGCAGGAGGTTCACCAATTGCCAGACCTATTTCTCTCTGAGACATGGCAAATCGGGTAACAGAATCAAAGAGAAGCATAACATTTTTGCCCTGATCTCTGAAATATTCTGCTATGGTTGTAGCAGTATATGCCCCTCTTACACGGCAGAGAGCCGAAGTATCTCCCGTGGAAACCACAATAACCGAACGTTTCAGACCTTCGGGCCCCAGATCATTTTCTATAAATTCCCGGACTTCCCTTCCACGCTCTCCAATAAGAGCGATGACATTAATATCTGCGGATGTATTCCTGGCAATCATTCCCAACAGGGTGGACTTACCGACACCGGAACCGGCAAAAATTCCGATTCTCTGACCTTCACCCAGAGGAATCATACTGTCGATTGAACGAACGCCCGTCACGATCTGTTTATCAATTCTTTTGCGATCAAGAGGAGAGGGAGGAGTTTGAAAAACGGAACGCCGAACCCCTCCGCGAATACCGCCACGATCATCAACAGGATGCCCCATACCGTCCAGAACACGCCCCAGAAGATCATCAGAAACGCTTACACTCAATTGTTCACCCGTTGCAACAACAGGGCATCCCGCTTCTATACCCTGCATCTCTTCGTAGGGCATCAATTGAACTCTCTGTTCCTTGAGAGCCACCACTTCAGCGAGGATTTCACGATTTTCCCGGGGAAGATAAATCCGGCAGACTTCGCCAATTACCGCCTGAGGACCACTTGATTCAATAAGACTTCCCTGAACCCTGACAACCTGTCCCTGGTACTTTACAGGATCAAGCTGATCAAGGACATCCAGATAACGTTTAAGCATGGTATACTCCCTTAGAGCCTACTGCTCACCCTTGACTTTGATCGGCACAAGTTCCATGATTTTCTCTTCAATTTCTTTCAACTGAGAAGTAATACGGGCATCAATCTGTCCGAAGTCGGTCTCAATAATACAACCTCCCGGATCCACTGAGGTATCTTCCAGAACGGTAATGGATTTAACATTCTCAACCATTTTCATAAAGTCCCGGGTGTGATCCGTTGCCAGATCAAGATCGGCCAGGTTAACCCTTATAGCCACATCTCCACGGCTCTTCAGCTTTCGCAGAGCCTGTACTATATTATTAACAACAACATTTTTCTGATTTTCGGAGATAACCTTAATAACCTTACGGGAAATCAGAAGAACCAGATCAATCATCTGAGTTTCAGCTTCATTGATCATCTCCTCCCGTTTTTCTATGGCATGATCCAGGATCATATGAAGTCGTTCTATCAGACGTTCTGCTTCTTTGTGGCCTTCCTGATATCCCTCTTCCCGTCCCTCAGCCTCACCGGCCTTCCGGGCTTCCTCCTGAATCTGAGAAACCTGTTCGCGGGCATCCTGAAGCATTCTCTCGGCCTCTGTTTTTGCCTGTTCCAGCACACGGCTGGCTTCAGTTTCAACTTCAATTTTTTCTTTTGAGGCTTGGTCTGTTTTCCGCCGGACCTCTTCAAAGGCAGTCTCTTCCGCTTCTTTGATAATTCTGGCGGCTTCTGATTGGGACTGTTCAATCATCCGGGCTTTTTCTTCTTCCCAGTTGGCTTTAAACATTGAGGCTTCCCGGCGGAGATCATCTGCGGTAGGGCCTGTATATTCATCTACATCTTGAAGCTCATCCAGAGAGTCCTCAACCTCAAAGACAGGAGGAGCAATTTCAACCTTCTGAGCTGTCAGATTAACGATTTCCATTGGTCTGAATAGATTTTTAGCCATACAGTCTCCTTTCTAAATCAGACAAGAACGTCTTCTTCTCCGCTTCTGGCAATAACAACTTCACCTTGTTCTTCCAGTTTACGGATAACAGATACAATCTTCTGCTGCGCTTCTTCCACATCTTTCCGTCTGGTGGGTCCCATAAAGTCCATATCTTCCTTCAGCAGAGAAGCGGCACGTTTTGACATGTTCCGGTATATTTTATCCTGCACTTCCGGATCAACTGCCTTTAGTGCCTTAGCCAGTTCGGCCGTATCAACTTCACGCATAACCCGCTGAACAGCGCGGTCATCAAGCATAATAATGTCTTCAAATACAAACATTCTCTTCTTAATTTCTTCGGCCAGTTCAGGATCATCCTCTTCAAGTGATTCTATAATAGTTTTTTCCGTCGTACGGTCTACCAGGTTGAGAATATCAACAATACTGGGGACTCCACCGGCAGAGGTATAGTCTTCTGAAGACAGAGAGGAAAGTTTCTTTTCCAGAACCCTTTCCACCTCTCGAAGGATTTCCGGTGAAGTTCTGTCCATGGTTGCAATTCTCTTAGCAACATCCGACTGCTTTTCCTGTGGGAGCTGTCCCAGAATCTGAGAGGCCTTAAGAGGTTCCAGATAAGCCAGGATCAAAGCGATAGTCTGAGGATGTTCCTGCTGTATAAAATTCAGCAGATGTGACGGATCGGTACGTCTGACAAAGTCAAAGGGTCTTGTTTTCAAAGAACTGGTCAGACGGTTAATGATATCAACAGCTTTCTGACTTCCCAAAGATTTTTCCAGAAGCTCCCTGGCATAGTCGATACCACCGGAAGAGATAAAATCCTGGGCCATCATAAGTTCCTGAAACTCCTGAAGGACTACATCTCTCGATTCGGGGGCAATATTTTCCAAACGTGCAATTTCAAATGTCAGAATTTCAATTTCGTCTTCCCTGAGATGTTTGAAAACTTCCGATGAAATTTCCGCGCCCAGGGTGACCAGAAAGATTGCCGCCTTCTGTTTTCCCGAGAGCTCTTCTTTATGGGCTCCCTTACCCTGGTTATTCGCCTTCGCCATATACCCCTACTCCTCTAGTATCAAGCGGATACGCCGCCCTTTTCATGATTCTTCTACCATCCAGGTTCTAATCAAATTAGCAACATCCTCTGGATGTTCTCTAGCCATATTCTTGGCATTTTCCTGCATTTCCATTCTGGCCCGTTCCTGTACGGACATCTCCACATCAATACCTTCTTCTTCAGCCTGACGCAATGTCTGTTCACGAAGAGCCTGATGCTGTCTTGCCAACTCCTCTTCCCGCAGACGACGCCGTCTTTCCAATTCTTTGGCAATGGCACGGTATACAAAGAAGGCAGCTATCAGTATGATCAGCGCCACAATGGAGTACAGCATAGTCTGCTGTATCTGCTGCTGACGACGCCATTCAGAATCTTCTGCTTTAAACTCATCCGTTCGGTCAAAAGGGATATGCTGTACCGTAACAGAATCACCTCTTCCGTTGGAAAACCCTACGGCATGCTGAACAAGTGTCATCGCTTTAGCTAGATCTTCATCGGAGACAGGAGTATACAAGCGTTTGATACGGCCCTTCTCCAGTATGGGTTTTCCCTTCTCATCATAATCCCAGCTCCAGATTCCGTCCACCGCAACAGCCACCGAGATACGGGCTATTTGAAAGGGACTCTTCTCTTCCCGAATATTACGTGTGTTAACAACTTCATTCTGAGTGGTACTGTCGCTCTCGTACTTCCCAACCAGATTATTCATATCCTTATAAGCAGGAGCCGTCTGTCCTTCCTGTCCGGGAGGACCCTCGGGATTAAATCCTGTTCCTTCAAAATTTTCTGATGTATCATTCCGGGAAAGAGTAATGGAATTTACAGTATCCAGCTCACTATAGGGAGTTGTGGGATCATCTTCCCGCAATACAATAGGAAAATGTTCCTCTGTGGAAATAGTTTTATTGATAAACTCCAGATCGATATCTATATTGACAATGTTAACTCGTTTAGGGGTGAAGACATTCTGCAAAGACCCAAGTATAGTATTTGTATACTGAACTTCCAGTGATTTTTTCTGTTTCAGCATCCGGCTGGTCAACTCCAGACGGTCAATACTTTCAAGCCCTTCAAAATCATTCAGAATGTTCCCACTGTAATCAAGGATGGTGATATTATCTTCTGTCAGACCTTCCACGGCAAACTGTATCAATTTAACGATACCTTCGACTTTTGGCCGGCTTGTACTGATATCACTGCCAGGACGGGGAGTTATAATAACAGAAACAGTTACGGGGTTCTGTTCACTTGAAAAAAGGGTTTTTTCGGGCATAACCAGAGAGACCTGGGCGTTATCCACATCAGCCAGAGCTTTAATATGCTGCTCAAGACTGGCTGTAATGGCTCTTCTCAGATTAACATCCCTCTCAAAATCGGTAAGAGTCCATCGCTCCACGTCAAAGATCGCCCAGGGATCGGTTTCTGAAGGGATCAAATCCTCTCTGATCAGAATAGAGCGCATACTCCGGGCGATCTTGTCGTCGGGAACATAGATCCTGCCATCAGCGTTCAACTTGTATGAAACACCCTCTTCATCCAGTTTCAGCATAATCCTGTCATTGGTATCCTGATCTGTTATGGGTACTCCCAGAAGGGGTACCATACTAGGTGTTGAAGAAACGGTAAAAAGCAGAACGAGACCCATAAGGGCGCCCACAAGTATACCGGCGAATATTATTTTCTGAATAATTGTCCACTTTCCCCAGACTGTCGAAATCTGGCTCAGTAGCTTTTTAATCCATTCCAACATTTTCCCCTCCCACGGTGAAAACGAAAGGACTTTCGCTTACGGATTAAGTCGAAAAGCCCTGCTTCAGCATTTATCTCATATTGATAATATCTTTATAGGCCTGAACAGCCCCGTCAACTATACTCTTTGTCATTTGCAGAGACATGTTTGCTTTAGCCATAGCAATACTGACATCATGGGCCTCTAAAGAATCGGGTTCGGTAATCATTTGAACAAACATATTGGAACTTTCAATCTGATCCTTATTCGCTTCATTCATACCTTTCCGTACCAGGTCGGCAAAGTTCAGCTCTGACGGGATTTCTCCTGCTTCATTCTGCCCCGCTACCTTTATATGCTTAGCCATTGTACGGCTAAGAGAAACACTGTTTCCATTAACAAGACTTTCATTCATAGTATTCAATATGCTGTTCATCTATTACCTCCCGATTTCTAGTGCTTTCTGGAACATACTCTTGCTGCCGTCCATAATAGCTACATTCGCTTCATAAGCCCTGGTAGCCGAAATCATATCGACCATTTCATTAACGACATTCACATTGGGATATTCCACATAACCTTTCTGTGGTCCTGTTTTTATGGCATCAGGATGAGTGGGATCATAAACAAGCCTCAGCTCTGCATCCATATCCTTCTCAATTTTAGACACACGTACACCCGATCCAATTCCGTTATCCAGAGATTCAGGAAGAAAAGGTGTTCTCCAGTAAGGCTGATCGACTATTGGCCGGAACACGACCCTGCTTTTCCGGAAAGGTCCGCCTTCGGCAGTTCGTGTGGTATTGGCATTGGCAATATTATCAGAGATAACATCCAGTCTCATTCTTTCTGCTGAAAGACCCGAGGCTGCTGTATTTATTGAACTGAATAAACCCATACTTTATCTCCTTACCTTACTACCATATTGATCTGTGAAAACTGCCATGCCAGGGACTGACTCATCAGTTCATACATCATCTGATTTTCTGTAGATGCCATAATTTCCTGTTCGATATCCACATTATTACCGTTATTTTTTGAGGTAGTCAGGTAGTCTAGCACTCGACGGGGTCTGACCGAACGGTAGTCGGTGGTTTCATTAAAACTCATGTGCCGTGGATCACTCACACGGGCAGGGAGGGTATGCTTGTTTTCAGAAGCCATGGCCTTAGCAAGCTCCGCTTCGAAATTAACATCACTTCTTTTAAAGTTTGGAGTTTCTGCATTGGCTATATTATTGGATATGACTTCACGCCTAAGGAGTGAAACATCCATGGTTCTCTGCAGGACATCTACTGTTTTTCCGAAGTTATTACCTGTAAACATACTAATACTACCTCATTCATACTTAGTCGAATCTCTTCCATCATCGGCAAAAAAGACGGACAATCTTATAGAAAAGTCCAGGAATCGAGCTAATCCGCCCTTTTCAGCCGATTCTACAGGATATACCGGCTCAAATCCCGATCCTGCATAACATCATTCAAACGCTCATTCACAAATTCCGCTGTAACTGGAATAGTCTGACCGCCAAGGTCGGGAGCATTGAAGGAAACATCCTCCAAGAGATGCTCCATAATTGTATGAAGCCGTCTGGCTCCTATATTTTCGGTACGATTATTTACCTCTTCTGCAATTTCAGCCAGTCTTCTGGTTGCGTCAGAAGAAAAACTCAGAGTGACATTTTCAGTTTTCAATAGTTCTATATACTGGTGAATCAGGGCATTTCGGGGCTGCGTCAGGATCATTTCAAAGGCATCCGCATCCAAATCTTCCAGTTCCACTCGTATGGGAAAACGGCCCTGCAGTTCAGGAATCAGATCAGAGGGTTTTGATAAATTAAAGGCACCGGCTGCAATAAACAGAATATGGGAGGTATCGATCATACCAAATTTGGTATTGACTGTGCTTCCTTCCACGATGGGAAGAATATCCCTCTGAACGCCCTCCCGGGAGACATCCTGTCCGCCGGACTGACTAGCCTTATTGGCAATTTTATCGATTTCATCAATAAAAATGATTCCCATATTCTGAACACGATCTCGTGCAATATCAACGGCATTATCCGAGTCAATCAGCCGGTCTGTCTGCTCACTCAGTAAGATATCTCTGGCCTGAGAAACACTAACCTTACGGGATTTCTTGTTTCCTCCACCAAAAATATTTCCAAGAGCACCCAGTTTCATATCCATGGCTTCAAAATTATTGCCCGAGAATATCTCGATAGAAGGAGAGCTGCCTGAGGAGACTTTGACATCCACCGGGCGATCTTCCAACTCTCCATCTTTGAGTTTTCTTCTTAAAATTTCTCTTGTATGGGCACCGGGTACTTCAGGAATTACATCCGGTAAATTACCCTCATTATCTGGAACAGGCTTGATATTTTTAGATCCCGGAAGAAGCAAATCCAAAAGCGCTTCTTCTGTAGCAAGCTCAGCCTCTTCCTTAACCCCATCCTTCAGCTCGGACTTGACCATGGAAACAGCCGCAGCCATCAGGTCACGAACCATGGATTCCACATCACGACCGACATATCCCACTTCTGTAAACTTTGTAGCTTCCACTTTAATAAAAGGGGCTCCACAGAGACGTGAAAGTCTTCTGGCAATTTCGGTTTTACCCACGCCGGTGGGTCCAATCATGATAATATTCTTGGGGGCGATCTCATCCCGCAAATCTTCTGGAAGCTTAGAACGGCGCAGCCGGTTCCGCAGGGCAATGGCGACCGCCTTTTTAGCTTTTTCCTGACCGATAATATATTTATCCAGTTCTGAAACTATCTCCTTGGGAGTCTGTTGTTCCAAAGCTATATTCATGAGATTTCCTCCACAATGATGTTGTGATTAGTGTAAACGCAGATATCTGCCGCAATTTTGAGAGACTTTTCCGCGATTTCAGTTGCGCTATAATCAGAGCCCTCCAGGAAAGCCTGAGCAGCAGCATAGGCATAGTTCCCACCGGAACCGATAGCAATAGTACCGCCTTCGGGTTCGATGACATCTCCATTACCCGAAAGGAGAAGAATTTTATCCTTATCCATAATCAGGAGCATGGCTTCCAGTTTACGTAAAGCTCTGTCGGTTCTCCAATCTTTTGCCAACTCTACGGCAGAACGCGTAATATCACCGTTGAACTCGCGGAGTTTTCCTTCAAATCGTTCTTCCAGCGTGAAGGCATCTGCAGTTGAACCGGCAAATCCTGCCACAACTTTATCATTAAACAAACGGCGGACTTTCCGGGCATTTCCCTTCATCACAACAGATTCTCCCATTGTGACCTGTCCATCCCCTGCCATGGCCATCTGACCATCCCGGCTGACAGCCAGAATGGTAGTTCCCATTATTTTTATACTCATACTACAGTACTCCTGTGATTTCTTTTTCTTTCTCGTCCATGAGGATGGGCTCGCCGGTAAACCTGGCGGATCCTCTCTATACCCGTATGGGTATAAACCTGAGTAGTAGAGAGGCTAGCATGCCCCAGCATCTCCTGAACCACTCTGATATCGGCTCCTTCGTTCAGAAGTTCCGTAGCAAAAGCATGACGGAACGCATGTGCTCCGACCTTACGGTTCAATCCGGTTTTCCTCAAATATTTCTGAATTATATAATACACCCCTCGGGTTGTTAAGCGGTCGCAGCGATAATCAAGAATCAGCGCTTTCTTTTCTCCCTTTCCCATAGATCTCAATTTTTCCTGCCGTACAGGAAGATAGGCAGACAAGGCATCCCTGGCACTCTTGCCGATAAAAACAAAACGCTGCCTTCCCCCTTTTCCCCTGATAAGAATTCGGTCATTTTTCATGGCATCCGCATTAAGAGCACACAGTTCACTAACACGGCAGCCTGTGGAGTATAAAAGTTCAAAAAGAGTCTTATCTCTTAAGCTTTCAAAACTATTTCCCTCGGATTCATCAATTAATATTTCCACTTCCCGATTTGTCAGATAGACAGGAAGTGTAGAAGGATTCTTCTGAGACCTTAACGCTGTAAAGGGATTTCCGGAGCTATCCCCCCTCTTCTCCAGATACTGATAGAATCCTTTCAGAGAAGAGAGAGTCCGGTTAATAGTAGCCGGAGAAAGCTGTCTCATAGTTAAAGAACTGATATAAAGGCGGGCGATATCACGGTTAACCTTTTCCGGAGCAACTTCCTCCTGCTCCAGAAACTGAAACCAGCTTCTGATATCATTACTGTAAGCCTGCAGGGTTCTCTCGGAAAGAGTCCGAATGTTACGACAGGATAGAATGTAATTTGAAAGCCATTTTTCAGTATTATTCATCAATCTGCGTTCTTCCTTTATAAAATACGAGTGAACCCTTTATTTCTTCTCTCAACATAAAAGATGCAAAATGAGCCGCATCATCTGTTCTTCCGCCGGAAAGACCATAAGATTCCTGCATACTACGAAAAGGATCCGGAATATGAGGAAATATATCCTTCAAAGTATTGAGAACAGTTGCTCCCTGTTCGGCCAGTTTTACCGTTCCCTGGCATCCATTCCCATAAAGACCACTGGCGTGAACAAAAACTTCCCGTCCCTGATCCAGTCCATAATCAGCCGTATAAAGAGCGCCGGAACGCCTGGGAGCCTGGACAATAACAATATGAGTACTCAAACCGCTTATCAGTCTGTTCCTTTTAGGAAAGTTGTAACGGGCCGGGGCTGTTCCGGGAAAAAACTCACTGATCAGTCCGCCACCCTTTGTAATAATATCGGCAGCCATCGATCTGTGTGAAGAGGGATAGGGTCTATCACAGCCTGTCCCCAACACGGCCCAGGTCCTACCATGAAGAGCCAACGCACCCTTATGAGCGGCACCGTCTATTCCCGCAGCCATACCCGAAACAAGGGGGATATCCCCACGTACGGCATCCATCCCCAGGGAAAAAGCGCTGCGGTCGGCCTCCAGTGAGGGTTTTCTTGTTCCCACAACAGAGAGAACCGGAACATTCTCGGGAGGAAGAGTCCCTTTCCAGAACAGGACAAGAGGTGGATCATATATCTCTTTCAGCAAGGGAGGATAGGATTGGGATCCATAGACAGCGAAATGGATTCCACTTGTTTCCATATTTTCCCTATCCCGTCGGGCTTTTTCCAGCATTTCTGCCATGTTGAAAGAACGGCAGCGCAGCCTTCGACCAAGAAACCACTCCGTTTCATAACGAGTCAGCTTAGTAAAGGAAGCTTCAGTTGGAAATTCCTTCAGGAGCTTCAACTTTTCTTCCAGAGTCAGATAAGAGAGTCCATGCAAAGCAAAGAGAACGTGAATATTATCTACCATTTTTTCTCCTTTATCCGCTGAATATAGACTCGTGCTTGTTCTTTTTCTTCTTCCGTAGAAGACAGGCTCAACACCTTATTGTAGTGGTCCATAGCCGATTCAAGCTTTCCCATATCTTCCAGCAGCTGAGCATACAACAGCTGACCTTTGCTGTCGCTACGCTCTATGGATACATACTTTTTCAGATATGGTTCCGCTTCAAAAGACCGTTTTAATTCATAGATATACAGGATTGCCAGGCTATAATAGGGAGTTGAGAATTTCGGTTCTACCGCAATAGCCCGCCGGTAATCTTGTTCGACCAGGTTCATTTCCGCCATACGAAGCTGAGGATCCTGCCTGGTCAAAGCCAGACGGGAGAGAGCGACAGCCCTGTAATAGTAGAGACGGCCGGATTCGGGAGAGAACTCCAGAGAGTGGCTGAAGCTCTCTTTGGCAGGTCCATACATTTTATAATCAAGAAACTTCAAGCCTAGGGTTTTATAGTAACGTCCCGTATTTCTACCGGCAGTAATGGCGTCATTCAGTTCATTTTCCCAACGATTAAGCTCTTTCCGGATTTCACGGATTTCGGCAGGTTCAACAGCTGGATCCGCATTACTTCCAGCTTCCAACTCATAAACCCGCCCGGCCAGCTCGGTATTTCGATCACCCCGGCAGCCTGACAAGACCAGAGAAATAGCAATTAAAATCAGGATGCATGTGAGAATCTGTATATGTACAAAAACTTTTTTCTCTTTCATAACTACCCCCTGGGATGAAAATCTCCATGTGCTTTTTCCAGATCATCCCGATCAAGATGGGTATAGATCTGAGTTGTACTGATATCAGAATGTCCCAGCATCTCCTGAACACTTCTCAAATCTGCTCCGCCCTGAAGCAGATGGGTAGCAAAGGAGTGCCTCAGGGTATGAATCTTTCCTGAAACACCCGCACTGTCTGCGATGGTACGGAAGTTTTTCCACATCCCTTTGCGGGAAAGACCGTTCCCCCGATTATTCAAGAAGACCTTATTTGTCTGTACTCCAGGTTTCAGCATTCTCGGACGGATATCGCTCAGATAGAGACGAAGCCAGTATTCCGCCTCAGCTCCCAGCGGGACCCACCTCTCTTTGCTGCCCTTACCGAAGATCTGAACCATAGCCTCATCCAGATAGATATGGTTCATCTCCATGTCCACTGCTTCAGAAACTCTGAGTCCACAGGAATAGATCAGCTCAAAAAGCGTTCTATCCCTCTTTCCCAGTACAGAGTCCAAAGGGATGGCATCCAGAAATACTTCTACCTCATCAAGATTCATAACCTCGGGAAGAGATTGGGTAATGCGTGGCATATCGATCCCGTTGAGTGGATTATCCGTTCTCACAGCTGTGAGAAGCAGATATTCCATAAGGGAACGCAGGCTGCTGAAAATACGTGAAAGGGTCCGGGGACTGAGAGCCCTTTCTTTCTGTCGTTCATGAATAAGATAATCCTCTAGCATAAGCGTATCCAGAGTTTTCCAATTACGACCGGATTCTAGTAGAAAGTTCTCCAGTTTCAATACTTCCCGCAGATAAGCCTCTACCGTATTGGGAGACATACGGAGCTCAACACGCAGGTAGCTATCATACTGACGGGAGACTTTCATTTCAGTCACTGGTCAGCCCTCGTTTCTGCTGGAAATCTTTCTATTCCGCAGGTAGGTAGGAACATAAAGATCACTTTCAATGGCCCCTCCTCCCAAAAGACTCTGAAATGTATTTCCACCGCCGGATATTTCAGATTTCTTAGCATGACTATTGTTATCATCATAGAAACTTTTCCACTTATCGTATGAGAGGATCTCATCACTATCTTTAGAAACAATAGGTTTTTCTGCTGCTTCTTCTGACTCGTTCTTATCATTATTTTTAGAATGAAAGCCTGTGGCTATAACGGTAACTTTTATTTCATCATCCATTGTTTCATCAATGGTCGTACCGGGAATAACGGTCGCATCCGGATCGATATTCTCAGCTATGATCTCCATAACTTCCTTGTATTCGGAAAGAGCCAGATTATGACCGCCGGCTACATTAACCAGAAGTCCCATAGCGCCGTCTATGTTGGCATCTTCCAATAAAGGATTATTGATGGCACTTGTTGCCGCATCGATAGCTCTGTTTTCGCCACGACCGGTTCCAATCCCCATCAGGGCCTCACCCTGACCGTTCATAACCGCCTTGACATCTGCAAAATCAATATTGATATCTCCATGCTGAGTAATCAGGTCTGAAATGCCCTGAACACCCATACGCAGGACATCATCCGCCTTCAGAAAAGCTTCCCTGATAGGAGTATTCTTTTCAACAATTTTCATTAGGTTTTCATTGGGAATGGTAATCAGAGTATCAACTTCTTTATAGAGTTTTGCGATACCCTCTTCTGCCAGGGCCATTTTCCGTTTCTGTTCGAAAGCGAAAGGTTTAGTGACAACCGCTACAGTCAAAGCCCCCAGTTCTTTGGCTATTTTTGCAATAACAGGGGCCGATCCGGTTCCAGTTCCTCCCCCCATACCAGCGGTGATAAAAACCATATCAGCGCCCTTGAGAATATTTTTCAGGGTTTCTTTATCCTCTTCGGCAGCCTGAGCTCCAATATCAGGATTTCCTCCGGCTCCCAGTCCACCGGTCAACTTTGTCCCGAGGGGCAGCTTTACCTTTGCATCTGATTTTTCCAGAGCCTGTAGATCCGTATTGGTTGCAACAAACTCAACCCCTTGAACACCGCAGGATATCATACGATTTACCGCATTACTTCCGCCGCCTCCAGCGCCGATTACCTTTATAACAGTATTGTTACCCAATTTTTCTTCTAATATCTCTAAATCCATAAATCCCCTCCCAAGGATGCCCTCTATTTTTCTAAATAAAATTACTGAACCAGTCTTTCACACTCTTCCACATGGATCTCACAGATCCGGTTCCAGCCGTATCTGTCTCGGCAGAAAAAGACATTTCTTCATTCTGAGCGGCAAGAACAAGTCCTACTGCTGTTGAATAGACCGGAGTCCGGCAGCTTGCAGGTAAATCTTTAATTCCTGAAGGAATACCTATACGGACAGGTCTATTAAAGATATCCGATGCCAGTTCCGCAGTACCCTGCAGCATGCCTCCCCCGCCGCTGATAACAATCCCGCCGCCCAGATGGTTTCGATACCCCTTCTGGTCAAGCTGTTTCCGTATAAGCAAAAAAATCTCCGCCATTCTGGACTGAATGATCCTGCAAATCTCGATTTCCGGAAAATTACGGGGAGGTCGTCCCCCCAGTCCGGCAAGCAGAACCTCAGCTCTTGGATCTACCAGAGGCTCCCAGCAGCATCCCTGATTCAGTTTAATTTTCTCTGACATATCAAGAGACTGTTCCATCACAATAGACATATCAGATGTGACCTGATCTCCTCCCACAGGAAGAGAGCCGGTATAGTGGGGGGCTCCCTCATAATAGACAACAATGTCAGTTGTACCGCCGCCTATATCAAGAAACAGGGTTCCCAATTCTTTCTCATCTTCTGTCAGAACGGATTCACCGCCCGCGAGGGCCTCCAGGGATATTTCATTAACTTTATACCCGCTCCGGTTAATACACTTTATGATATTCTGAGTAGCGGCAATGCTCCCTGTTATGATATGAACATCAGCTTCCAGCCGAACCCCAATCATATCAAGAGGATTACGAATCCCGACTTTATCATCAACCATATAATTCTGAGGAATCACATGTAAGATCTCACGATCCATAGGAACTGCAATGGCCCTGGCCGCCTCAATCACCCTTTTAATATCCAAGGAAGTTACCTCCCTTCCCCGACCGCTCACAGCAACAACACCACGAGAGTTCAATCCTTCTACATTACCGCCTGTTACTGAGGTATAAACATCGTGTACCGTTCGGCCAGCATCCTGTTCAGCCAGTTCAACGGCATAGGCAATAACCTTCTGTGCAGCTTCAATATTAACAACAACCCCTTTACGGAGTCCTTCAGATGGAACCATCCCCATTCCGGAGACCTGTAGCATCCCTTCATCATTATATTCAGCAATAACAGCACAGACAGTACTTGTACCGATATCCAGTCCGACAATCATATCATTATCCGGCACCTATACGTCCTCCCTCATCTTCAGAACTACCTGATCGGATCGAAAATCCGCATATTCAATATCTTTTAGTATCTGTTTGTTCTTCAAAACATCCATAACCAGTAAAATCTTTTTTAAAAGCATGTCATTCAGATCCGGAGTGGCCAGTACAGGAGTTGTGCAGGATGACAGAAACAGGGTCAGATAAAAGTTCTTATCACTTTTTTTATTAACTCTTATTTCCGATATCTGATTAAACAGTACAGGACTATCAGCCTGCAACTTTTCCATATTCTGAAAAAAAGGCTGCAGAATCTCGGGAAGAGCCAGGCCCTCACTGACAGGACCAAAACGGATTCCCGATAGTATTGGTAGATCAAGACCGTCTTCTAATTTCCCTTTATGGATGATAATACCCTGATTATCAAATACGATAGGAACAATATGGCCATCCTCTTCCTGAAAAGAGAGACCCAGAGGACTTCTGCCATACAGAACGATCTTCAGAGTATTGGGAAACTGCTTTTGAATAAATGCCTTACGCACCAGCGGATAAGACTCATATTTTAGCTGTAATTCCTGCTCATTCAGGGTCAGATAGTTAGCCTGCCCGGTAATCCCACCCATTCCGAGTAGTGTTTCATCAGAAAAAGGCAGTGTACTCTCAAGCAGAACCTGTCCGATTTTCATACGGGGCATAATTAGCAAGTTTAAAACCAACTGAATTAGCAACACCGTAAGGAGTAAGGCAATTAACAAAAGAAGGATATTTCTAGTCCTGCGGTAGGCTGATCTTTTTTCAACAGGAACGGCGCTGTCCTTAGTCATAACAAGCCATCTCCTTTTCCGTTTTAGCAAAACGAGAGAAGTTCAGAAGCAGACCGAAGATCCCCAGAGTCACAAAAGTTGATGTCCCTCCCGCGGAAAAGAGAGGAAGAGGAATTCCCGTCGCAGGAAGAGCCCCCGATACGACTGCCATATTAATAAGAACCTGAAAATATACGGCACTGGTCAAACCAAAAGCAGCCAGGCGGATATATTTGCACTCCCCTTTCATTGCAATAGAATATCCTTTCAGTGCAAAGACCAGATATAGGACAAGAATAAAAACAATTCCCATAAAACCAGTTTCCTCACCTACAACAGCAAAAACAAAATCAGAATGAGCGGCAGGAAGACCTCCCAGTTTTATTTGACCACGTCCGATTCCCAAGCCCCAGAGCTTACCGTTCTGCAGAGCCATTTTGGCTTTGAGAAGCTGATAGCCAGCTCCGGAAGGATCAGAAAAAGGATGAAGCCAGGAATGAATCCTTTCTATTCTGTAGGGTTTTACCATTATCATAGGGACGGCACATGCCACGACCCCGAGGAAGCCACCTAGAAGATAACTACCTTTAAGTCCGGCAACAAACAACATAATCAGAGACAGGGCAAAGATATAAATTGCCGAGGAGAAGTCATTCTGAAAATAAACAATTGTTGTCATTACTATCGCCACAATCAGGACAGGAAGAACTGAATTAAAAAGGTCTTCCATATCATCTTTTTTCTTATCCAAGATATGAGCCATATAAAGGACCAGGGCCACCCGGACCAGCTCACTGGGCTGGAATGACTGACCAGCTATTTCTATCCATCTGGCAGCACCCCCGGAATGACTTCCGACACTGGGAATATAGGTCAGTAGATTCAGAAAAACTGTGACAATTACAAAGGGAACAGTCCATTTCCGGATAAAAGCGATAGGCAGCCTGGAAAGAACAAAGCCGAAAAAGGAACCAAGGAAGATCCACAGAAGCTGCTTGTTTAAAAAATAGAAAGGATTATTGGCTGCAATCCGCCCAAAATGATAGGAAGCAGAGAAAAGAGCACTCACCCCTGTCCCTGTCAGGAGAAACATAACTCCTTTCAGTCCTGAGTCACTCATATTCATAATGATTTTATCCGCTTCAAACCTTCTCATAAGACTAATGTATTCTCTCCTACTGAATCTTAAGAGTTGAAAGACCAAGGATGGCAAACATTCCACCCAGGATCCAGAACCTTGTGACGACTTTACTTTCTGCCCAGCCGACAAGCTCAAAATGATGATGAAGAGGAGCCATTTTAAAAACCCTCTTTCCTGTTCTTTTAAATGAGTAAACCTGTATCATAACGGAAGCTGTTTCAATAACAAAAACACCACCGATAACCAACAGGAGAATCTCTTTTTTGAGAATGAGAGATAAGAGAGCCAAAAATCCGCCCATGGAGAGACTTCCCGTATCACCCATCATAATTTCCGAAGGATGACAGTTGAACCACAGAAAGCCCACACAGGCCCCAAGTAAAGCAAAACTGCTGATAGTCAGCTCTCCCGATCCCGTCAAATAGGGAATTTGCAGGTAATCGGCAAAACCAACATGACCTGACAGATAGGAGATAACAGAAAAGGCAATCAATGCAAAAATCATCAACCCTGTAGCCAAGCCATCCAGTCCATCGGTCAGGTTTACCGCATTTGAAAAACCCACAAGATAGAAGATCCCGAAGGGAATATAGAAGATTCCCATATCAAGAACAGGATTCTTTAAAAAAGGAATATACAACAGAGTCGTATGATCATTTTTAGTGAGGTAAAGCACAGTCATAATAATGGCAGAGATCGCAAGCTGTCCTGAAAGTTTCAAACTAGAGCGCAGTCCTTCTGAGCTTTTACGGCTGATCTTCAGATAATCATCCATAAATCCCAACCCGCCAAAGCCAATCAGAGCCAGAACCATCAGCCAGGTATAAAACTGCTTTATATCTTGCCATAAAAGGATAGAGATGGTTACAGAAAGCACAATCAGGACACCACCCATGGTGGGGGTTCCGGCTTTTGATAGATGGCTTTGCGGGCCGTCGTTACGAACCTCCTGTCCCAGTTTCAGACGGGTTAACATATCGATAACCCGGGGTCCGAACATAAAAGACAGCAGCAATGCTGTAACAGCAGCATAAGCAGCCCTGAAACTGATATACTTAAAAATATTAAAAAATGAGAAATACTTTACCAACGGGTAAAAAATTGCCTCTAACATGTCCCCTCCCGAACACAGTAATTTTAACTAAACAACCGCCCGACCGCTCAGACGATATTATATATCTTTTTTTTCAGCCCCTTTGAAACTAATTCACTAAGATCTGGTCAATTCCTGAGTGAGCCTCTCAAGTTCCATTCCGCGAGAGCCCTTCAACAGGACAAGGTCCCCTTCTTTCACATAGGATAGAACTCTAGATTTCAATTCCTGAAAATCCGAACAGTGCACAACATCCTCACGTTCTTCCAGAACGGTATTTGCCGCCGCTTTCATCTCCGGACCAAACAGAAAAATCTGATCTGCCTTTGCCGACACAAGAGAAGATCCCAGAGCAGCATGAGCGGCCTCACTCTCTTCTCCCAATTCCAGCATATCGCCCAGTACAAGAATGCGTCGTCCCTTAGTCGGTAAAGAGACAGCCATTTTAACTGAAGCAAGTACGGAATCCGGGTTGGCATTATAGCAGTCCTGAATCACACTGACTTTCCCATTCAGGATCTCCGTTCTGCCAAAGACAGCCGTCATTTCGGATAGCCCTTTCTGAATGAACTCTGGGGGTACAGCAAGATACTGTGCTACAGAGATTGCTGCAAGAGCATTCTGTAGATTGTGACGTCCCGGAAGAGAAAGAGAGATGGTATAGTCGGTAAACACCAGCTCCTGACCTTCCAGACCGCGATCACGGACTTCCTGAAGCCCTTCTACAGATTTTTCTCCAAAGTATTTCAAGTTACCCTGTAAATGTTCCGTCAGAATAGAGCCAAAGCCTTCATTTTCATAAATGAATGCCGTACTGTCAGAGTCAAAAAACGAAAAGACTTTCCGCTTTTCTTCAGCGATTTTCCGTTGACTACCCATAAAACCGATATGAGCCCGCCCGATATTGGTAACAATGGCTATTTCCGGCCTGGCAATCCGTGCTAGAACGTCCATCTCACCGATATGACTTATACCCATCTCAAGGACGGCATAATCATAAACATTTTTCATACGAAGAACCGTTAAGGGCAAACCAATTTCAGAATTCAGGTTCCCGGGGTTCTTATAAGTCGGTTTATAACATCCCAGAATCGAAGCTATCATCTCTTTGCTCGTGGTTTTACCATTACTACCGGTTACACCTATTATTGTCATAGACGTAAAACGTTTCCGATGATTTTCAGCCAGAAGCTGCATCTTCTTCAAGGTATCATCAACCGGAAAAAAGACCGCTCCGTATCGCTCAGACCAGTTATTGATGCTTTCTAAATGACAGTCAGCCCAATCTCTATTCACAAGGACAGCACAGCTGCCCTGCTGCAAGGCAGATTCTATATGCAAATGACCGTCAGTCCGTTCCCCTTTCAAAGAAACAAACAGAGTCCTGGCGACAACTTCCCGGGAATCTATACAGATCCCTGTAGGTTCGACAAACTGCTCCCGTTTACCGAAAATATATCCATCACTGAGAGCCACAAGCCTGGAAAACATGAAAGGATTCATCATTTACCGGGCCTCGTTATATGAATAACATCAGAACTGTCCACTTTTTTCAGATCCATACTCTCGTTAACAAGGGCCCCCACCCTACTGGGAGAACTATATACTGCCAGAGCCGCAAGAGTTCTTTTATTCCTTTCCAATAGATCAATCTGCTGTTCCTGTAGCTGCACAAGTTTTTCCTCAACCTGCTGAAAACGGTAGCTCTGCCAGACGTTCAGACAAAGGAGCACCGGAAATAAAAGGATAGCGGCATAGTACAGGACCTGTCTAAACATTCGTTCCGCCACGGTCCTCACGAACAGACATTTCTGCAACTTTCTCCGCAACCCGGAATTTAGCACTCCGGGAAGGAAGGTTTTCCTGAATCTCAGCTTTTGTGGGAATCACAGGTTTCCTGGTCAGAATATCTACAATCTTTACATCACCACAGGTACAACGAGGTGCCTCGGGAGGGCAGATACAGGTTTTATTCAGATCTTTAAAATAGTGTTTTACAATCCGGTCTTCCAGAGAATGAAAAGTAATAACACCGATTCTACCACCGATTTTGAGAATTTTTATGGCATTTTCTAGGGTATCCTTCAAACGATTAAGCTCTCCGTTCACCTCGATACGGATAGCCTGAAAGGTACGGGTCGCAGGATGAATACGCCCATGCCTGTAATTTCCGGGAACGGCATTAAAGACAAGATCTGACAGAGCCGCAGCGGTTTCAACAGGAGCCTCCTGACGGACACGGACAATGGCCTTGGCTATACGTCTCGAGTAGCGTTCCTCACCATAGGCATATATAAGATTGGAAAGCTTTTCTTCACTGTATTCATTCACAATAATTTCTGCAGTGAGCGGATTATCCGGATTCAACCGCATATCCAGAGGTTCATCTTTTCTGAAGGTAAATCCCCTTCCGCTTTTTTCATAATGAAAAACCGAGATTCCCAGATCCATAAAAATACGATCTGGTCTATCCTGATCAGGATAGCAGGAAAAATACTGATCAAACCAGGTATGAACAAAATTCACACGGTCCCCAAAGGGAGCCAGGCGCTGTTCAGCGACTTTCTGAATGGCAGCATCCGCATCAAGGCCTATAACATTGAGAGAGGGATAGCGTTTCAGAAACTCTTCAGAGTGTCCGCCCTCACCCATGGTACAATCTATCAAAAGTTGATCATCCGCGGTAGGAGCCAGAAAAGAGCAAACTTCATCTTTCATTATTGAATAATGTACTATATCCATACTTTAAAACCCCAAATCTCCCATATCCGCCAAACTGTTCCAGCCATCCTTGATAGATGCAGCACAGGCCTCTTCATACTCTTCATACATTCTCTCATCCCAGATTTCCACATGGTCATCCATACCGATAAGACAACAATCTCTATTCAGTCCGACTGATTTCATCAGAGAGGGAAGGAGTTTCACTCTCCCGCTCTTGTCTACGGAAATTTCTTCCGCCGGTGCAATCAATCTCCGGTAAATCTGCTGTGACTGCTCTTTAAAAAGAGAGTTTTTTGCAGTCAAAGCTCCAACAAGGCGACCCCATCGGTCAAGGGGAAACAACCAAAGACATCTCTCAACGCTCTTGGTAAGGACAAGAGTCTCCACAGGAAGCTGATTTCTCAGCTTAGAAGGCAACATTAAGCGGCCTTTATCATCTAGAGTTCCATTAAATTGTCCTCGAATTCCCTTTATTTCCACGACTTCCTACAATTTACCACGTTTTACCACTTGTTTCCATATTAAGCATAGAAATTTTGATTGTCAATAAAGATTAAGAAAGTGATCCGGCTAATTATTAAATAGACAGAAAAAACCTACACACCTGTATAGTGCTTAAGCAAAAAAAAAGCTCCGGACATTATTCCGAAGCTAAATCAACAGAGAATACCCTTTTATTCTTTCTTGAAGATTCTATAATCCAGAAAGGGAAAAATGTTATCCCGCTTCTCCAGTTTTGTTAACCATTCTGTCTTAATGGTATTCCTGGACAGAGAATCATAGATATAGTTAAAATTATGAATATGTGTCTTAATTCTTTTTCTGGCATAGGGTACCGTTGTTCCCGCTTTCATAATAAAGGGCCAGTCGGAAGCCTGGGACAGGAGAACTTCCCTTGCTGCCTGATTAAGGGTTCTCTCTTTCAGACCTTTTTCATCGGGAAATCTTTCTACAAGTTCCTGCATACGCTCTATCAGCTTATGCGTATGACGATAAATCCAGTCATTACTACCATCCAGCCACACCTGTCCGTACCCCTTATCTCCCCAACTGGCAAAAGCAGGTTTTGTAACCTGATTTTCAGGATAAACTTTCAGATAGTCTGTGGGAGTAAGCAAAGCCAGGTCATCAGAACGTCTGGCAGTTTCTCTGATCACCGCTTCCAGAAAATCAGGTCCCTCAAACCACCAGTGGCCAAAAAGCTCCGCATCATAGGGTGCAGAAATAAGAGGGGGACGATCCATATACTGCCCTAGTGTTGCACACTGCTTAACTCTGTTGTCAACAAAGGTTCTGGCATGCTCTACAGCTTTGTTTTTTGCGACTGCTCCATCATAATACTCTTTCTGATTTGTTTTACCTGTAATGGCGTGATACTTAAAACCGGTATTCACACGGTTTATGCCATCATTGATAAAGGGTGCAATATAATCCAGAGGGAGATCAAATCCAAGATCTCTATAAAAATCCCTGTAAACCGGATCCCCGGGATAACCATCGCTTGCAGACCACACAGCCCTGGAGGAGGCCCGGTCACGAGCAAAAGCAGTAACACCGTTAGGGCAGCTAATAGGAGCATACACTCCACGAGCAGGCCGATCTTCAGCATAGAGGACACCATGAGTAGATGATATGAAATACTTGATCCCATAATTTCTCAGATACTCCTCTACTCCGGGAAAATAACCGCATTCAGGTAGCCAGATACCCGCAGGCATTTTTGAAAAAATCCTGTCATGAGATTCGACTCCTGTCATTATCTGAGCTCTAATCATTTCAGGATAGGACTGATAATGAGGAAGAAAGGAGTGGGTAGCACAAGTTGTAATGAGTTCAAGATAACCCGCATGCTGAAAATAACGAATTTTCTTCAGGATATTCCGTTCATAAACATCTTCAAACTCTTTCAAGTTTAAAGAGTAAAAATCATTGTACATTTCTGATAACTTCAAAACCTTCGCATCATGACGGTTCCGGTCCAGCTCTTTTGAAGCCAGTTTCAGAAGAAGATCCAGATGATCCACATAGCGTTGCATCAAAAGATCATCCTGCAACATATGTGCCAGAGTAGGAGAAATTGACATGGTTAATCTGAAAGGAACAGCATCCTTTTCCAAACGGTCAAAAACTCTTAAGAGAGGCAGATATGTTTCAGAAATAGCTTCAAACAGCCATGCCTCTTCCAGAAAGTGTTCATACTCGGGATGCCTGACAAAAGGAAGGTGCGTATGGAGGACAAGAGATAGCAGCCCTTTTTTATTTGTTAGTGTATCAATCATTAAATTGTTCCTCATCCAGAAGATCGTGTATAGGGATAATACGCTGAGGGATTTCAGTATAACCGGAAACACCATGTGCTTCACCAAACTCCGATGAAAAACCGGACAGCCTGATCAATTCACTGCTGTTTGAATTATCATTTTGGCGAGATGAGCTTACATACTCTCTGGTTGTTTCAATAATATTGGAACGAACGACCAGGTAGTCCTTATCATCAATAAGCGCTCTGATTTCAGCACAATAAAAAGTATCAGTACTGGGAAGATTTACATATCTTCTAAAATCCACCGGTTTTATGGGGATATCAAAGTAATCCAGAATATCATCATCTGAATATTTACAACTGTCCAACTCTACTATGCGAAGCAGAAGGCTCTTAAAGTTCGGAGTATTCTCAATTTCTTCAGCTTTTTTATCTTCCAGATCCCAGTAACAATAAATCCAGGAGGGATCACGAAGCAGAACCTTAATACCTGTGTCATTATAGCGCAGGGGAAGTTCCAGATCATCATCCATACCAAGATCAATTTCCTCGTTTTGAGAAATAGAGAATTTTCTGGATTCCATCTGAATAGCCAGATTGTTTAATTCTTCCCGCTCAATACGGTCTTCCTCATACGCATCAAGAAGAATACCAACAAGAGTATCCTTATTCACGCCGGAAGTAACAAGGATACTAGCTCTGCTTGATATTTCAATTAGCTGTTCATAAGAGAAAGAATGAAGACGTTCTTTTGTCATTTACTACCCATTCCAATTTATGATTTACTAAATCGTAGAAAAAATGCTGAAACCCTGTTATGGGGGGTAAGGTTACAGCAATTCTTACAAGATTTAGTTTTATTCAATGCAACAATACTATGACTGTTTACAAGAATCACCCTTTTCCGTCAATATATAAAGATGAAAACTGTCATTATTCATGGGCATTTCTACCAGCCCCCCCGAGAAAACCCATGGTCAGGTATAATTGAAGACCAACCCACAGCCTATCCCTATGATAACTGGAATCAGAAAATACAGGAAGAGTGCTATCAATCAAACTGCTGGTCTCCGGTCCTCAACGGTGAAGGCCAAGTGGTCTGCCAGTTCAATAACTACGATTATATCTCTTTCAATTTCGGCCCCACACTACTCTCATGGATAAAAGAATACGCGTCAGCCAGCTATGAGAAAATTCGTAAAGCTGATAGAAATAGTATTTACCTGAACAAGGGCCATGGCAACGCAATGGCACAGGTCTACAACCATATCATCATGCCCCTGGCAAATGAAAAAGACAGGATAACCCAGATAGAGTGGGGTATCAAAGATTTCCAGCATCACTTTGAAAGAGATCCCGAAGGTATGTGGCTGGCAGAAACAGCGATACATCCGGAAACAGCAGAAGAACTTGTAAAAGCTGGTATCAAATATACCGTACTATCCCCCTGGCAGGCTGATTTAATTACAAAGAACGGCAGTGATACAATCAAGGCCGAAAACAGGAAAGAACTGTGGCAGCATCCCTGGATCATTCCCTGCCCCAGCGGCGATCTTACAGTATTTTTCTATCACCCCGGCCTTTCAAGCGATATTTCCTTTCAGCATCTTCTCCGGGATGCAAACCTGTTCTATTCACGAGTAAACCAGGAACTCGATGATCCTGGAACGACTCTCCTTTCTATTGCCACAGATGGTGAGATCTACGGGCATCATGAGAAATGGGGCAATATGGGTCTATCAGCCTTTATATCAAAAGTTCTGGCTGACGACTCTCTGTGTATCAGTAATTTTGCCGCCAGAATGGATATGGAAAATCCCGCTGGAACAGTGGGACTACAGAAGGGAGAAGACGAAAAAGGCTCCTCATGGAGCTGTTCCCATGGTGTCTCGAGATGGTATAAGGACTGCGGTTGTAATACCGGCGGAAAAGAAGAGTGGGACCAGGCATGGAGAACCCCACTCCGTGATGGTCTGAACAGTTTATCAAATGAGACTGACAGAATTTATGAAAAAGAAATGGCCCGCCTCACTGGCAGGGACCCATGGGAAGTTCGTAACAAATACATTGAAGTTTTACTGAATCCGTCAAAAGCGAATCAGTTTTACAAAGAAAACGGTCCAGGGAAAAAATCCCTTTCCGACAGGAATCTATTTTTCAGCTTGCTGGAAGGCCAGAAAAACAAGATGTTTATGTTCACCTCCTGCGGATGGTTTTTTTCAGATATTGCAGGGATAGAAGCCCGTCAGAACCTTATGTATGCGGCACGTACCATTGATCTTTATTCACTTTTCTTCTCAATTTCTCAGGAAACCACTCTGCTGGATTATCTTAGCGATGCAGAAAGCAACGACATAACAAAAGGAAATGCTGCTGTCCTGTATACAAGCCAGAAATTCGTAAGTAAAAAGCAGGAATTCAAACTGATTGCCTCTATAATTCTAAGCCATTTCTATGATTTGGAGGATTTAGGGGATCGACAAGGGTTTTTTAAAACAATAAGCTACAAATCTGAAAGAACTGGAGAGGTGCTCCATGCGGGAGAAATTATCATCTGCAATTTTTTAACCCGGTCCAGAAAATCCTACCGCTTTGAAATCCTAGCAGACAGAAGACTATTCACCAGAATGACAGTAATTTGTGAAAATAAATCCTGTATTCTCTATCCTGAAGAAATGCCTCTTTCTTTTAGAATATCCCTGATGAAGCATCTATCCATCTCCAGAAATACTTCTTCCCAGTCTATCAGTGACAGATTCTACGACATGGTATCACAGCTGAATGAGATGATGTGCCTGGGAATGCCGAATGATAATTCATTGAAAGAGTCATTAGATGCCCTTCTCTATTTTACCCTGAGAGAGATTACCTACCTAATGGGTCAGGAAATAGAGGGTTCATGGATGAACTTCCAGGAAATAGTCAAAACCGCGGCCAAGTGGGAAATTAGCCTGCCTAAAGATTTAACACTATGGCTGAGAGATATTCTTGAGAAGGGAATTAACAGATGGAGCAAAAAAGATCTTCATAATAGAGCTGAATGGGAGAGGGCTTATAAGAAATTGAAAGTGATACTAAATCCATCTTGGCACATCCCCGGCATACCCCTGACCCATACACAGACCGGTAGGATCTGTGATGTGCTCCTGCATTCTGAAGAGGGAGTCCGCATATTGAATTCCCGTAGAGATGATATCAGAGATAATTTTTTTCAGATTCTTAATCTGGCTGCGGATTTTCACCCTCATAGCTGTGGGGTTTCTGAAACAGATAAATCATAACATCTCCCCAAACGAGAGGTTTCACCATGGAATCGACCAGCTTCTTCAACCAGTCAGGGGCACATCCCTTTCCAAGACCGCCCCATGTTTTTTTCCGGATAATATGAAAGCCAGATTTCTTTGCCAATAAGGGCAGAGTATGAAGAGAAAACAAAAAAAGGTGATCTGGAATAGCCGAACGCCACTTCTCCTGAAAAAGAAGGGCCTGCAGACCATGGCTGTTGGGAGTTGCACAGATATAATAACCCCCTGGCTTAAGAACCCGGTATATTTCCGCCATAAACTCATCGGGTCTGTTTATGTGCTCAATCACATGGGAATTATGAACGAATTGGAAACTATTGTCTGAAAACCCGGCCTCTTCCAGGGTCCCGGGAAAAATAGGAACTCCGAAATTACGGGTTCCGAACTCTGCAGCAGCCCTGCACACCTCCACTCCCTCTGCACGCCATCCTTGATCCTTCAGAGAGGCGGAGAGCCTGCCTGTTGCACAGCCGATATCCAGAAAAGATCTGTTTTCTTCGCTTGTGCTGACAAGTTCGTCAAATCCGATATCCCTCAGTCCCAGTTTCATCAGGTTCAGAAAGTTTTCTTCATTCTCTTTTTCATAATGGAAGTACTCATCATCATAACGTTCCAGAATATCCTCTGCTACGGGCTGAGGATTCTGCATCAGAAGCTTACACTGACGACATGCTACCCAATGACTTTTCCCCACAGACCAACGGGGAACAAAACTCACTCCCCCGCAGACAGGACAGGGGATTGACGCTCTGCTTTCATGCTGAGCTGGTTTTTTAGAAAATGTTTTCATACTACCTCACAACAGAAAAGTTGAATTGTCGACTTTCCTTATTTCCATAGAAATCCTCCATAGCCACTTCCATGGATGCCGATCCCGAATTCAAAATTATAGATCCTAGAAAGATATTTCCGTCCTTATCGTAAATATTTTTCAGGGAGATTCCATCCTGCAATGATAAATGATTATCCCTTTGGATAAGGGTATCAAGCTTTCGCTCCGCCTGGAGACTACCCAGATTATACAGCGAGACCATATAGGGCAGCAGCACGAGAGGATTCTTCTTAGCAACTTTATCTATCACATGAATATAAACATCATATCCACCGGCAGGGATTACCATCCTCTGAACAACCGGGAATAACGTTCCATCTTCCGCAAGCAGATGCAGAGACAGGAGTTCTGGAGGAATACGATCATTCAATCCCGGGAGTATTAAGAGGGGATTCACAAGCCTTGTTAAACGGGCGTCACGGATACAGAAACGGTACTCTTCAAGATCCGGATTTGCATCTATCATCATATCCTGAGTGACTCGAGAAGGGACTGTTTTTACTGTTTCATCACTCAAACCCTCATATACAGATTGAAAGCCATTCTCATGCTGCAGCACCAGGAGGGATGAACCACCCCCCGGAAGTGGAGAAAATGGATCCTGAATATAGCGAAAAACCACATCTCCCGCATCAAAAGGCCGAATCAATTCTGGCTGACTGAACTGAAGTCCCCTATAGATTTTTTGATCCTCGACTTCACAGAATGATTTAATAATCCGATCCGGGTCAGAAGGCCACTGAAAAGCGACAACAGGCAGAGAGTGGCAGATAAGAATCAATAAAGCGACACAATACGTTCTCATCAGTACTCTCCTATGTGAAAGACAATAATCTCATTCCCCTCGATAAGAGTCAATTGAGAATTATTCATTTTAAAATGCGAGGGGATCCCTTTAATTTTGTCAGAAAATAAAAGATTTCCTTCTAGAGAACAGGCCGTTACTAGACTTGATACAGCAGAGGGTAAAGTACTGAGAATATAAACAATTTCATTGGATTCATCAGGAATCATGGTTAAGAGTGAACCTTCAAAAGGATAATCTGTAACTTCTCCGTCTTCTCTGTAGCGTCTTATCTTTCCTTCCTGTTCCACCCAAACGGAGGATTCCCTAAGGGAAACTTCAACTTTTATAGGACGGGTGAAATGACTATCCAGCAGAAATTTTCCCGTTTCGACATACTCCATGGGGGATTTCTCTCTGTATAAAAGCAGATACTGTTCCTTCCGCCCGTATACAATAGCCAGAAAATTATTATCTGGTGATAAGGAAATCCCATACACGATTGAGTCTCCGCTGTTATCGGGGTTATCCAGAATCTCCTGCTTCCCATCTTTTCTGAAAATATGGACCTTACCGTCAAGGGTTCCGAAAATAGTATTCATATCAGCTGATGAGATGGCTGTAATGGGAGAGACTCCCTCCCAGGACCACAGAGTACCACCCGAAGAGCTGACTTCCCTGATTATGGATGCTGAAAGATCTGCAAGAAAAAAGCGGTCACCCAGAATAAGCGGATAGCCGGGCTCTTCAAAAACAAAGTATCTGTTATTGATTCTGTTTTTCAACACAGATTTATTCAAAGCTGTGTATTCAAAAGAGTGACTGAAAGAGTACTTTTTTATACCTGAGGAAGAATTACTTATTACAGACCCGCCCTCTGGGCTGAGAACTCCTGAATACTCAGCTGTCTGAACAAGAACTGAGTCCTCCAGAATCGCGAAAGCTCCATCATGAATCTCCTCCAAATTCAGAACCAATTGAGGAAGCCATATGTGCTCTTTATCTGCCGTTAAAGGGAAAAGAAAGTAGTACAGCACAAAAAATAGAAATATTAAGAACAAAAAGAATGATTTTTTCATTGGCTCTCTATAACAGCTAAGCTGGATATTATATTATACTAGCCTATCATATGATCAAATAGACTGTTTTTCAAGTGAGATTAATAATGAAAAAAGATGAACTTATTGCACTAGCTGGAAAGGTTGCACAAAACTCCTATTCCCCATACTCAAAATTTAGAGTCGGAGCAGCATTATTGTGTGCCAACGGAGAAGTTATTTTAGGAACTAATGTCGAAAATAGATCTTTCGGATTAGCCATTTGCGCTGAAAGAAGCGCTATCACATCCGCTATAAGCAGGGGAATCAAAGATTTCAGTGAATTGGCTATCTGCTGTATAGATGCAGATTACCCGGTATCACCCTGTGGAGCCTGCCGGCAGGTCATCAGCGAATTTGTTGATGCTGATTTTCCTATTCACTTTAAAGGTGGCTCGGGAGAAATCATAACTCGTAAGATGGAAGAACTTTTTCCGGATGATGCTCTCTCTGAACTGAAAAAGAATTAGCGCTCTAGACGCCGCTTCCTGGCGGCGCTTTCGGAGTTTTTCGAGTCTGTATCCATTTTCTGCTTCCAAATATCAATTTTCTTTTTCAGCTCTTCGATTTCCCGTTTCTGATTTGTCAGCATAAAAAACCGCTTCAATGCAGAGAGGTAGTTGATAGCCATTTTGAAATCATCTATACGATTGGTAGAGAGTTCATATTTCATTCTAAAATTATCTGCGGAAGCTTGAAGCAGACGGCAGGTCATCCTGAAATGCTCAACTCTTTCCCGAAAGCCCTCAGACCGTGGGTCCATCCCGGGGACAAACTTTTTAAGATCGATTACATTTTTAGAAAGGGTTGCGAGACGGGCTTCAAGCTCAATTATGGACCATTTCCACTTTGAGTTTTCACCAAATCCATCTTTTACAGTCTGTATAGAAAAGCCCAACTGCCTGATGATGCGGTACCTTTCCATTTCAGGAAGATCCGTAACTATGTCAATTTTATCTGAATAATCACCATAGGGGGCATCAAGAAGATCAGAAAAAACCTCTTCCATATAGATAATTATCTTATAACAGGTTTTCCTGGCATCATTCAGAAAATTCTCATTTTTTACACCAAGGAGAACAAGAGATAAGTGATTCATCAGAATAAAATTGGAGGCAATTATAAGGTTTTCTTCTGCAAGGGCAATTTTCTGAAATTCCACACCGGGTTCTCCATTGCTGATAACAACCTTTATTTTAACTTCATGCTGAAGAGAAAGCTCTATTTGCCGTTTATTCTGTTTAATTTTTTCGAAATATTTCGTTCGAGCTTCATCACTGACTTTAGCCATTACTGTTTAACCTTAACCGGCCGCAGTCCTTAGAAGAACCTCGGCATGCCGGATGGAGGCATCTCCTTCACTATTTCCTGATAACATACGGGCGATTTCCAATACTTTTGACTCATCTTTTAAAGGATAGAGTGATGTATTGGTTCGATCATTATCATCAGTTTTCTCTACTTTGATATGATTATCGGCATAAACTGCTATTGAAGCAAGGTGAGTTATACATAATATCTGATTATACTGAGCCAGGTTCTTCATATGCTTTCCGATAGAATTACCGACTTCTCCTCCTATACCTGAATCGATTTCATCAAAGACCAACACTGGAATGTGATCCGTTCCGGATAGGGCAGTTTTAATAGCCAGCATAATTCTGGAGATTTCACCCCCGGATGCAATATGCCTTAGAGACTTCAGAGGCTCCCCTTTATTGGCAGAAAACAGGAATTCAACCCGGTCAAGACCAGTGATACCACAAATATACTGGCCGTTATCCCCTGTGCGTCTGCTAATCTGAACAGAAAATTCAGCGGAAGCCATTCCGAGGGTTTTCAGAAGATCTCGAATCTCCACTTCTAGTTTAGAACCTCTAATTTTTCTCTTTTCAGACAGCTCCAGAGCCTTTCGAATCAACTGTTCCTCCAGAGAACTTTTCTGAATCTCCCATTCTACAAGATTATTCTCACCACCGCTCAGCTCTTCCAGTTTTCTACGGCTATCTTCACAATATCGCTGCATATCCTGATAGGAGGGACCATATTTCCGAAATATTTTCTTTATTTCCGCCAGACGATCCTCAAGACGTTCCTTATCCTGAGGATCGAAACTGATATCATTATTAAGAGATACTATACTCTCGATGATATCTTCCATTTCATAAAAAGCATTGGAAAAACGCTCGGAAAGTTTTTTGTTCTCTTCGTCCAGACCGGACAAACCTTCCAGAGCCTGACCGGCCTCTCTTAAGGCTCCCATGGCTCCGCCTCTGCTCTCTGGCATCAGATTCAGAAATGAATCCACAAGAGTGAAAAACTCTTCTGCCTGATCAATCCTTTTCAGACGGCTGCGAAGTTCCTCTTCTTCCTCTTCATGGATATCCGCCATGCTGATCTCTTCCAAACTGAATGTAAGGATTTCTAGTTCAGATTCCTTATCATTCAGAGAGGTCCTGAGGTTCGTAATCTTCTCATTCAGTTCTTTCAAACGGTTAAAGATCTCTGAAATCTCCTGCACATGTTCTTCATGCTTACCGCTTCTATCCAGAAAACGGCGGTGCTGTTCAATATGAAAAAGAGATTGCTGGTCATGCTGACCATGAATATCTACCAGTAGCCGTCCAAGATCACTTAATTCCGCAAGAGGAAAAGGACGTCCCTGAATATAGACTTTACCGCGTCCTGTTCTTTTAAGGGTTCTCCTTATAAGAAGCTGATCATCTCCGTCATCCAGATCATGCTCTATCAGCCATAAACGGATCTCTGCTGTTGAAATATTAAAAACAGCTGTAATATCTGCTTCGTCCTCGCCCGTACGAATAACCGAAGAATCCCCTTTATTCCCGAGGATCAGACCAAGGGCACCAATGAGAACAGATTTTCCCGCCCCGGTTTCTCCTGTAAGAATATTCAGCCCGGATTGAAAGTTTACAATATTTTCATTTATTAGAGCATAATTTTTTATATGTAGCTCTTCAATCATGAGGACCTCCCTGCCAGCCCAGTTTCATCCTAACCACTTCGTAAAAATTCCGCCTTTTAAAAGAGACAATATTTGCCGTACTTAAGTTTTTTCGAATCACAACCTTATCTCCGGGCAGCAGTGGAATAACATCCTGCCCGTCAATAGTCAGGACAAGATCTGTTCTCTGCTGTTTTTGAACCAGCACGCTTATTTCCTCTTCTGCTGGTACAACAAGAGGGCGATTGGAAAGAGTAAAAGGGTTAATCGGGTTAATGATGACAGCCGCTAATTCAGGATGCACTATAGGACCACCGGCAGCCATAGAATAGGCTGTTGAACCGGTTGGGGTAGCCAGAATGATCCCGTCAGCTCTGTAGGCAATAACTTCCTGATCTGAAATATTGACCTTGAGATTTACAAGCTTAGCCATGCCATTAGAAGTAATCACACAATCATTCAGGCAGCAGCGTTCTTCAATAATTCTATCCTTCCGGATAATATTTATATTGAACATTATTCTGTGACTGATAAGCATATTACCATTCAGGTAACGGTCTACAGCCTCCTGCCACTCTCGGGAGCTGACCTCTGCCAGAAAACCGAATGTACCAAGATTCACAGCTAATATGGGGATATCCAAACCGGAAGTCAGACGGGCACTGTAAAGTACCGTGCCATCCCCACCCAGTACAATTACCAAATCAGCATTCGGGAGTTTAAATGGTTCAGGTTTACCGCTGAAAAGATGCTTTTCTGCTGATATTCCCATTTCGTGCAAATACTTTTCCAGTTTCAAAGAAAGATCAAACGCACCTTTCTTTGAAAGGTTCACAATTATTAATACATTATTTAATTCTCGTTTCATTCAAAGCCTTCAGGGTAAGGTTGCTAAAATACGGGTAATCAACTCACAATTCTGTTTCCCGAGGGAAGGATACAAAGGAAAAAGGACACAGTTTAAAACAAGGGTTTCAGCCTCAGGACAATGGATTTCATAATCCTGCCCTACTTCCAGACAACAACCTTTAAATGCCAGAGTCGTTTCAACATTTTTTTTAAGGGCATAGCCCTGAATTTCCTTTACTTTACCCTTTACAAGAACGGGTAAAGAACTGTAATACGCAATATTTTCGGAATGACCTGTTAAATATCCATGACGGCTTTTCATCAGTGATGTAAGAAATAACTCATGTAATTCACGGCGTAATTCAAAATTTTTCTCAAAATCTTTTATTTGAACCAAAGCAAGTGCCGCATTTATATCAGAAAGAAGGATTGATTTGTCATAACGCCCGACAATCTCTTTCAGAAAAGACTTCATATCCTTATCCCTGACCATCAGAGCCGACCCGCCGCCACAGGTAATCAAATCTTCCGCTTCCATCCTCATAATAACGATGTCACCCATAAAACCTGATTTGATTTCTTTTACTTCACTTCCGAAATTCTGAGTCACATCTTCAAACAGGGTGATACCTGAAAGATCCCATTCTGTAAAATCCCACTGATATCCAAAGGGACCATAAAGCAGAATTCCCCTGGTTTTCTCTGTAATACGATCCAAAATATCATCTAGATCAACGGCAGCCGTGTGAGATTCAACATCCACAAAAATAGGTTCCAATTTCATTTTTTTTAGGATATGAAGATAGGCACCCGGGACCAGAGGAGAGAGTATAAACTGATCACCTTCTTCCGCATCCATCATTGAAAATGCGATTTCTATGGCACGCTCATACTCTCTGAAAAAATGGCAAGCCACAGTCCCGGTTCTTTCCATAAGAACTTCCGCCGTTTCGACAGAAACAGAACCGTGACCGATCTGGTCTGAGACGAGACAGGTTAAAACAGAATCCATCTCTTTGCGTTTAATTGAAGGTTTGTAAACAGGAACAGACATTATCTGCTACGATTCATCAGTCCAATTTGCTGAAGCTCGTCAGGATCAAATAGTCTGTGAATGTCCAGGATGATTAAATACCCTGAATCCTGATGAATAACACCCTGAATATATTCCGTACCGATTCCTGTAATCATCTGAGGCGGTGGTTGAATCTGATCTCTATCAACAGTTACAACTCTTAAAACCTTATCGATAATAACCCCTAACTGCATACCATCGAGGTTAATAATGATAAAACCGCTCAATAGTTCTTCATCTTCTGTCAGTTCAGCTTTTCTCAGATGAAATCTTTTATGTAGATTAATGACAGGAATAATATCTCCCCTCAAATTAAAGATACCTTCCACATAAGAGGGCGCATTTGGTATATCACGTACTTCTTGGACGCTGTAAATTTCTTTTACATCCATAATATCGATTCCATAATTCTCTACACCAAGTTGAAACGTGACAAGCTGTAACGTTGTATCTATCATTCAATTACTCCCATTACTATTATGTTCGAAATCCATCTTTAAATCAATTATGAATTTAATATAATGCTCTCTGGTTAAAAAAGAAATATTTAAAGAAAGGCGCTCTATATTGTTCATTTTTTAAGAACTAGAATTTTATAGATCTCTCGGTAGAGTAATAAAGAAAATTGACGGATATTCTTTTTAAAATCACTGGCGGTCTGTTCATTTGAAAAGTCTGTTACAATACGAAAACTAATCCAGGGGATACTATGCCTAGAAGCCTCTTCAGCAATTATATAAGTCTCCATGCTACAAGCATCTACCCCCGATTTTGCTCTTAAAGAATTTCTTCGTTCTGAAGACAACACAGGCTGTTGGACCTCAAGAATCCCCGCCTTTATACTGTTATCAGGTAAATGTTCATCCATTATTTTCAGAGGACTACAGAGGACAGATCCAGATTCATTAACAACTTTTTCACAGAGAAGGATCACTCCCGGAGCTAGATCTTCCCGTAAACTTCCACTGCTACCCGAATCAATTATAAGATCAGGCATAAAATCTTTTATCTGAGCCTTGCAGGAGTCTAAATTAGTACGCCCCATCCCTTCCTGCAGAATTCTGACAATTCTTCCATCTGATTTTTTTTCAGAAAGACGAGACGATCCAGACTGATGAAGTTCAGAAGCTCTAAAGATTTCACGGGCCGCATGAAACTCCTTCAGTATAGGAGTGATCAGTAGAATCTTTCCATAAGGAAACAGATCTCCCTGTTTTGTCAAAACACGTTTATTAAAACTCATTTTTTCTCCAAACAGCCATAGTATTACTGTAAAAGGTAGTTATAACCCGTGAATGTCCACCCAATTCAGAGAGAATCTCTCTTAACAGCTCCTCACTGCTATAACCTTTCCGAAAGGTAGAATTAAAACCACTTTTAATCAGATAGCCATCTTCCAGAGCTTTGATAATATCGTATTTATGTTCAACCGGCCAAACGCCCTGTACCGTCATATAAGCTACCCCTCCATTAATTAGGGTTTTTGAAATCGTATGGTAGACTTTCTTTCTGTCCACAGGAGGAAGGATATTCAAAACATAATGAGCCATTACAATATCGTAATGCTGAGCCAATACGGATGTATCGGGATAAAAGTTGGGATCATAATCCGCCACAGTGCTGCTACCAGCCTGTAAAAGGGCATCTTTTGCATAGCGATCCAACCCCGTTCCCAGATGGAGAATCGATTTCCCGGAAACAAGACCTTCCTGACAAAGATAACGAACTGGTTGAGAGAGATTTTTTGAATGATCCAGAGCCGTCAAACGTGATGAAACAACAAATGGATACTTTCCGGTAAAATCATTTCCTTCTGTATTTTCATCCAGATCCTGTTCCAGAGAGAGCTCTATAGTTTGCAGATCCTCAGACCATCTATTTTGTCGTGCATCGTAGCGGAATTTCTGTGATGCAGAGCCGTATACTGTAAATGAACCATTTTTTTCACGACTGATTGCCCAACCGGCACAAATCATTTTTTCAGATAGTTTCATAATATTCTTGCGACAGCTGCAAAAAGTTCAATCATATAATATCTCCTGATTCTCAAATAATTGATTATAGATATTCATTTATTCTATTAAAGAGGTTTCAATTATTGAAGATCAAATACTACTATTATTTGGCAAAACCCAGTAAAGTTAACTAGTGTATTTGGTAAAAAAGATTTACCGTGATAAACAGGGAGATAAAATGGACAATATAGTTATTTATTCCAGCAGAAACGGGAATTCCAAGTTGATTGCCGAAGCAATCGCAGAGGAACTGGATTGCGGGATTGTTAATCTGAATGAAGTTAAGATTGAAGATATTGATCTGAAGGAGATTGATACAATTTTTCTTGGAAGTGGTATCTATGGGGGAACAGTTCATAGGGAGATTCTGAATTTTGGAAAGTTTTTAAACATAAACAATCTTAACAGAACAGAAATCCTTAAAATTGCCTTTTTTATTACCTGGCTTGGACGTGGGAAAAGCGATATGTCAGGAATTAAGCGTTTAAGAAAGATTCTCCAATCAGTGAAATTTGATATTCAGGCCGATTATTTCAGCTGTTTTGGAAAAAGTTTTAAATTCATAAGAAGATCCCATCCTGATAAGAATGATATAAACAATGCAAAAGCATGGGCAAAGAAAATTGTTGCCCTTTAACAGCAGTCCTGATTTTCATATTAAAGTTGGTATTTACATCCTTGTCTTACACATAATTTCTGCCTCTTGACTATTTAGGATTAGCTTATTGACGTAGTTATAATTAAGTTCTATAAATTGTTATGTTGATTCTTAGCTTAAGTTATGTCAAATGGGAGTAAGAAAATGTTCAAACATCTTTTCGGTCCTGTCCCCTCAAGAAGACTTGGTATGTCCCTTGGTGTTGATCTGGTTCCTCATAAAATCTGTTCATTTAATTGTATCTACTGTGAATGCGGCAGCACTAATAGATTAACAATAGAGAGAGATGAGTATGTACCCGTCTCAGAAGTACTGGAAGAATTAAACAGATACTTCGAAAATAATATAGATCCGGATTACATCACATTCTCCGGATCGGGAGAACCGACACTCAATTCGGGTATTGGAAGGATTCTCTCATATATTAAAAAAAACTGGCCAGATATTCCTATTGCAGTATTAACAAACGGGAGTCTTCTTTCTGATCCTGCATTGAGAAAGGAAATAGCTCATGCGGATGTTGTTCTTCCCTCTCTGGATGCCGTATCAAACACTGTTTTCCGCCAGATTGACCGTCCTTTTCATTCATTGAATCCTGAAGAATACATTCAAGGATTGATTGATTTCAGAAAAGAATTCAAAGGTAAAATATGGCTGGAGTTAATGATTCTACCGGGGTATAACGATGATTTAAGGGAATTGACCCTGTTGAATGAGGCTTTTGATAAAATCAATCCTGACATCATACAGATAAACACATTAGATCGCCCGGGTACAGTAGAAGGCCTGAAATCCGCTTCCAGAAAAGAACTTGAAGAAATTGTCCGCTTCTGGGGCCGGAAAGATGTAGAAATAATAGCGGCGGCCCCTGAACGCAAGAATATCAGGTCCTATAGAAGTGATACCGAAAGCGCTATTCTTGAAACGATTGCCCGACGTCCTTGTACTTTGAAGGATTTATCAGAGATTCTGGGAATCCATATAAACGAAATAAACAAATATCTTGCTGTACTGGAAGAGGAAGAAAAGATAAAACCTGTTTCACAGGACAGGGGTGTCTTTTACAAGAAAGTTATGTGATAAGAACTGTCTAATTCCGACAACACTGCGCTTTCAGCTCGGACGTCGACTTAAAGTAACAGAAAAATCCTTTACTTTTTGGATTTTCATTACGCATCCCGAACACAAAAAAACCCTTCATCCAAA
>NBMC01000033.1 GCA_002084805.1 Spirochaetaceae bacterium 4572_59
TGGAATTTTTCAGAGTCTCTGATTGATGCCATCCGTTACCATCATGAACCGAATTCCGGGCATCATGAGTATAGAAAAGTAGTGTACTGTGTCTACCTTGCCAACGCTTTATGCGACCTTGAAAAAGATTATGTCACATATGAGCAGCTTGATAAGGACGCTCTCAAGTTCTTCCGCATAACGACAGAAGATCAGCTGGATACTATCCGCTGGATACTATCCGGGAACGTCTGTCACAGGCATTTATGACAGAACTGATTCAAATGTAGATTAGTCCAGCACATATATTTTTAAACTTCCTTCTTGACAAGAGAATTTATATTTAATATATTATATATAGATTTTAATATATAAGGAGTTTTTATATGTCAGTAACTATGTATTCAACACCATCATGCGGATATTGCAATTTGGCAAAAGATTATTTCAGGAAAAATCAGATTCCTTTTACAGAATATAATGTCGCAGTAGATGCTAAAAGAGCAGACGAAATGGTAAAGAAATCGGGTCAGATGGGTGTACCGGTCATTGATGTGAACGGAAAAGTCATTGTCGGCTTTAATCAGGGAGCCATCGAATCAGCTCTTAATCGCTGAGACTATGTGCCCAATGGTTCATAACGATTCCGTATGCCACGGAAACATTCAAAGAACCTTTCCATCCGAAAAGAGGTATTGAGGTCCTTCCCAAAGAGAGGTCTGCCAGTTTCAGACACTCGGGAGAGACCCCGACCTCTTCGGATCCCAGTATCATAAGACCAGTGCCGGGAAACTTAAAATCATGAACAGATGTACCACCCAATTCTAGAGCGAAACAGGGAGTATCCAGTTTTCCAAGGGTTTTATAATCCATACGTTCCCAGTTGAGGCGATCAACACAACCCATAGAGGTTCTTAAAGATCGTGGATGCAGCGGGTCGGCCGTTCCCGGAGAGAGAAGAAGAGTAGACACCCCAAGGCTTTCAGCCGTTCTGAATATGGAACCCACATTAAAAGGAGAGCGTATTTCATCCAGATAAAGGGCAACACCGGGAAAACGTTTCCGCTCCTCCTGCTCACTGAGATCTCCCGGATGAATAAAATCCCAGTCAGCTTGTGATATTTCCAACTGAGTCAGAAGGGCATGACGTAGGCTGTTAATCAAACGCCTGGTCAGCAGTGTGTTAGCGGCCTTAGTCATGCTGGCACAATCCCTGGCAGCAGATTGAACCTGCAGATTCAAGTCCTCATCTTCGGCCATCTTCTTCATGAGTTCTGTAAAATATTCTCTCTCCGGAGGAAAATCCTTCAGGAGAGCCCTCTCCCAATCCTCCAGAATCCTGATAATTTTTCTTAATCGAGTTCCGGTTTTGAGAGTATATAGTTTTCTGATTGTTATCATTACCAGCTGCTCTTCAGTATCTGAAAAAGCTGATCCACCGTAATACCACCCACTTCAAGTTCGGACATCATACGCCCTGTTGTCTCGGCGGCAACAGCAAGCTGGTCCATAGAGATACCAAGGGAACGTAATTGAGAAGGCATGGAATAGTATCCGATTCCTTCACGAATGCTCTCAAGAAGATCCTCAGGAGTTTCGGGAATATCATCACTGCAGGGCAGACACTCAAGAAATGATTTCATTTCGTTATAAAAACTTTCAAACAGATAGTCCATTATATAAGGGAGCAACACCAGAGAGACCACAGAACGGGAAACCTGAAAATGTCCACTCACATTCTGAACCAATAGTCCCGGCCAGAAAAAACTGACTTCATCCTGTGCCAGAGAGACAAGCAGACCCGCCTCAGAGAGAGCGAGAACCGTAGACAAATCCCACTGTTTCACAAGTTTTTCCCGCTGATCCCAAAGCCTGATAAATCCTTTTTGACAGTGTACTTCTGTTAAAAAGGAGCGTTTGGGATGCAGAACAGCTGTCAGACAATACAGTATCAATTCATAATATAATGGGATTCTCTTCCGTTCAGAAAAAGGCAGACAGAGTGAGGGATCCAGTATCATGACCCGGGCGGGATGGGATTCCCCTTTTATAATAGAAGTAAGAAGCCCCCGGCTTTCGGTCATAGGGAAACAGGCCTGCAGCAGATAGGGAGTCCAGAAAGAAATTGGAATCTCCAAATAGGGGAGATAACGGTCATTCATCTGACCCGATTCAAATAGATCGTCCGGATGCCAGTCGTTAGGCATAGCCGCCACAACCCCCCGAGCAACAGAGAGGGTCTGCCCCCCTCCAAATCCTATAAGGGATTCAATAAAACTCCCTTTTGCCAGATTTATGCAGGTCTCAATTGTAAATGAACTGCCGTGGTTGATCTCTTCATTGAAAACAATGGTTTTGATTCCATGGGATTCCAACAATCCCTGCAGTTTCCATAAAGGATCTTTCAAATCAGAATCGGCAATAATGAGAACCCGCTTTCCAAGCCGGCTGACCTCTATGCCTGCCCTATTGATCTCATTTACACCTTGAAGAATTTTTGAGGGTATTCGAAAAGATAACTCCGCCATGTAGCAACTCCCTGAAAAAAAAGACAGAGCCCTTGGACTCTGTCTGAAATATACTACGAAATTTGATTAAATTCCAAAAAGGTCCATTAGCTTATCAGCTACAGAGTTTACTACAGTGTCGTTAATATAGTTTGGATCCTGCAGTCTTGCCTTAACTTCAGCAATACGGTCTTCTCTGACATCAGGAGCAGTCTTTACGGTTTCCATAGCCTGAAAAAGCTCTGCACTCTTTTTAGCTTCGAGGGAAACATTGACTGAGTCTTTTTTTTCTTTATTTTCAATCCGAACCGTTTTTTCAGTTTTGTTATATCTGGATAACGGATCAATCGGACCTAATCTATCTATCGTCATGTCAGCTCCTTTGCTCTCCACTTATAAATATCGACACACATACCATAATATTAACCTTTTTTCTCTCCGGAAACAAGTAAAGCGAACTCGCCTTTTACTTGATTTTCCATTTCCAGATGATTAATTAACATATCGGCAGTTCCCTCCGGATACTCTTCAAATTTTTTTGTCATTTCACGACCTAAAACACAAATTCTTTCAGAATCCAGCTCTACAAGCTCTTGCAGCAGTTTTATAATTCTATAAGGTGACTCGTAAATCATAAAAGACTCTTCCCTCTCCAACAGTTGGGTCAGCCTTTTTTTTCTTTTTCCACTTTTTTGAGGAAGAAATCCTTCAAAATGATAGGATTTTCCGGGAAATCCACAAACACTGATCAGCGTAGAAAACGCAGAGACTCCCGGTACGGGGATTACAGGAAAGCCGCCATCGCGGATAATGCGAACCAGAAGTCTGCCCGGATCACTGATCACAGGGGTTCCCGCATCTGAAACATAAGCGATATCATTCCCCTCTTCCATAAGTTTCAGGATTCCCGGAGCACTCTGTTTTTCATTCCGAGCCCTGCAGCTGATAAGATGTTTCTTTATTCCGTAGTGATTTAACACTTTTGCTGATTGTCTTGTATCTTCACAGGCTATGACATCCACTTCTTTCAAAACCTCAACAGCTCTGTAGGTCATATCCTGCATATTTCCGATGGGCGTTGCCACCATATATAAAGTTGCCATACAATGGATGGTATTATGTACTACTCTATCTGATCTTTTCAACTCTTCAGAAAAAACCGCCACTGAAAGATCAGGAAGAAGATTTTCTCATGGGAGAAGAAAAAACAAGCGAATGCCCCCTCTGCGGAAAAGATCTTCACAGGGGAGAGAGAGTTCATTCTGTTGTGTATACAAAAGGAGAGGATAGACTGATGAATATATATGGCTGTCCCTGGTGCTACAAAGACCATCCTGCTGGTCATAAATCAGCTTTGAGAGACAGGAAATGTCCCTCATGCGGTACTCCTCTCAAAGAGGGGAGTTTTGCCATCGCCAGAGTTTTTGAACGCCCTGGTAAAAAAATTCATGTCCACGTTCTCGGATGCCCTGTCTGCCGGAACAGAAGATAGAATGGCCGAAGTCAGCATTTTCACAGAAGCCGTTAGAGATATAATCCGTGGGATTCCCAGGGGAAAGGTCGCTTCATACGGCCAGGTAGCCGCTGCCGCCGGATTTCCCGGAAGGGCCAGACAGGTATCCTGGATACTCAGCAGGGACAGCCGTAAATATAATCTTCCTTGGCAGCGTGTTGTAAATGCCTCTGGTAAAATCTCTTTAAAGGGGGATAACGGAGATATTCAGCAGGCTCTTCTTAAGAAAGAGGGAGTGCTGTTCTCATCCACAGGTAAAATTTCCATGAAACATTTCGGCTGCTTCAACTGACGGGTTAGACAGCCCCCCCAACTCTCTGTTATCCTAGTTTTTATGAGTACAATCACACTTAGCGGACTGAACCCTGACCGTAATAATAAACTATTGAAGGGAGACCTGCGTATTCCCTCTTCAAAATCCCACACTATAAGAGCTCTTCTGATTGCCAGTTTTGCAGACAGTCCCAGCCGAATCCTAGATCCCCTCTACTCTGAGGATACAAAGTCCTGCCTGAATGCCTGCCGTCTTCTCGGTGCTGACATAAAGGAACATGAATGGGGCTGGGATGTTCTGAAACCTGTGGATACAAGGGCAAATCAGTCAGCTCTGAAAATCGATACGGGAAATTCCGGAACAACCCTCTATCTGATAACTGCCATGGCAGCCATACTAGATCGCAGGGTGGACTTCGATGGAGATGATCAGATAAGAAGCCGCTCCGCATCCAATCTTCTAGATGCCCTGAAAGATCTCGGAGTCCAAGTAGAATCCTCGGAAAACGGTTGTGCTCCCTATTCGGTATGTGGGCCTATGAAAAGCGGAGAAACAAGTATTGAATGCCCCACCAGCCAATACCTTTCAGCTCTGCTTTTGGCCCTTCCCCTACTACGCTCCCAGAAAATAAGCCGGGTGCATGTTCCTCTGCTCATGGAAAAACCCTATGTGGAAATGACCCTGAAGTGGATGGCAGATCAGGGTATAGTACTTGAAAACCGCAACTACAGAGATTTCCTGATCCGGGGGAATCAATCCTATAAGGGCTTTGAAAAAAAGATTCCCTCCGACTTCTCTTCTGCCACCTTCTTCCTCTGCGCAGCAGCCATAACAGGTTCTGATCTGAGATTCAAAGGTTTGGATATGAACGATACACAGGGAGACAAACAGGTTATTCCCATGCTGGAAAAGATGGGCTGTTCCTACCGGATGGAACGGGAGGATCTTCTCTTTTCCGGAGGGGTTCTCCGCGGTAGCGTTCTGGACTTAAATGACACCCCCGATGCCCTGCCGGCCCTGGCCGCAACAGCCTGCTATGCCTCCAGTGAAACCCGGATTGTAAATGTTCCCCAGGCAAGGATGAAAGAAACCGACAGAATAGCCGTCATGACCACAGAACTGCGGAAAATGGGAGCTCAGATCGAGGAGCTTCCTGACGGCATGATTATCCGCCCGTCAAAACTAAAGGGAAGCTCTGTAAACGGGCATGGAGATCACAGGATTGTCATGGCTTTAGCTATTGCCTCTTTGATGGCAGAAGGGGAGACCCGCATTTCTACGAAAGAGACGGTGGATATAACCTTTCCCGGATTCTTTGATCTTCTGAACTCTCTTAAACAATAAAAAAAGGATACTTAATTACCTCAGTTCCAGATGATTAAGATAATCTGTTCTGGTCAGGATTCCCAGGATAGTTTTATCCTTCACCACAGGCACATGCCCTACATTATACTTGACGAAAAATAACTCCAGGTCTTTAATACTGTCTGATTTGTTACAGCTGTAGACCTTTTGAGTCATATAACTTTTTACGGGTGCCTTCATCTGCTTGGAACGTCTGGCCTTGCTAATATCTCTCAGAGTCATAAATCCTACAATTTCATCCCTGTCATTAAGCACGGGAGCCCCCGTATGACCGACTTTTTCCAGAAACAGGGAAGCTTCCAGAACAGACCATTCATGATGCATTACAAGAACATCGCGAGTCATAATATCTCCAGCGGTGATAGCTGGACGAAGGGACTGTCTTAAACTTGTTGTAAACCTGTTATAAACATCGTCACCCCACTCCCCTTTCAGCTGAGCTGAAGCCGCTCTTGTATGACCACCACCACCAAAGGGAGCTAAAATACTGCTCACATCGATTCTCTCTTTCTGACTTCTGCCTATAATCAGGGTTTTCTTTGCCTTTTCCAGTCCGAATAGAATAAATATGGCATCAGCATTTTCTACTTCAAAAACTTTTTCCACAATAGAAGCCAATCCGCTAACCTGGTCTTTCATTTCAAAATAGCTGAGAATAATGGAATGTCCGTGGATTTTTTTATAAACAAGCCGGTTCAATACCTGATGAAAAAGAGAGATCTGGTAATCCTGCTTCAGAGGTTTCAAAAACTGGCTGATCAACTTCATATTCGCGCCCTGTGACATAAGCCAGGAGGAGGCTCTGAAATCCTCTATACAAACATTTTCATGGGTAAAGTTTCCCGTATCTGCAAAAATACCGGTGAGGGCAATGGTCGCATCAACAGGATCCAGAGCAGTATCCTTTTCCATCAATTCCAGAGCCAGAATTGTGGTATTGGAACCGTAGGGTTCGGAATGTACTTCTGCACCCTTTATGTCAGATGAATCATTGATATGGTGGTCATAGATAACAATCTCACCCTTAAAGTCGGGGATCATATCCATATACTCGCGTATTCGATTCTGTGACCTGGTATCAAAGACTATAACTTTCTCTACTGTCTGGTCTTTCAGGTCCCGGGAGGACATCAGATTCAACTGATTTTTATATAAATTATAGAGAGCCTTTGCTACAGGATGAATCAGGCGACTCTTAACTCCCACAGCTTCAGGAAACAGGTACTTTCCCAGGGTAAGAGATCCAAAACAGTCCAAATCCATATTCGTATGGCCGACAAGAATTGTCACGTTGTTATCTTCAGCATTTTATGTTCAATCCATTAAATCTTTCATTATTTGATATTAATTAGTATTTAGCATAAACCTGCATTAGTCAAAAAATATGAACACTTTATCTACGGAAATAATTAAGAGGGCTGCTGCGGATCAAATCCTGATTCAAGCTTCCGGAGCTAAGAAGTGGTACTACTGGGCATCGCACAGCGGACTTGTTCCAATGATAGCGGCAGCCAAGACAATAAAAAGACATCGGGATGGAAAAAAACCAGATAAATAATGGCCTACCTTGTAGTTGTTAAGTGAAATTTCTTTGACTTGTATTTTTTCCAGAAATGTAGTACATTGTAGTTGTGATCTTCTATGATAAAGACATCAAGAAGGAAATAAAGAAAGGCCATATTCCAAAAGAGGTTGTAAAACTGTTTACTCATGTTTTTCAATCACTTGAACAGACTCATGATCTCAACCTTTTTGATATTAAACAACTTAAAAGCAGCTCCTCAAAAGAGTACTTTCGATTACGAAAAGGAAAGTATAGAGCGATATTCACGATTGAAGATCAAGATTTCTATGTCCATGCTATTACAAAGAGATCGGAGGTATATAGAAAATGACCGTAATAAGTGTTCGTTTAAACAAAGATGAAGAAAAAATTCTCTCATTCTTATCAGATTACTATCATGAAGATAAATCCTCTCTTTTTAAGAAGTCTATGTATGAGCTTTATGAAGATATTCAAGACATCAAATTTATTGAAGATCACATAGAAAATAAAGAGAATCCAGAATTTCTTTCTGCAGAAGATTTACTTGACTAGCAAAAGATGTCAAAGAAAAATCACATAACAAGGAATATGAGCTTACGCCTTCGGCTTCACCCAAATTGCCTTTAGTCGCAAGCTCCCGATGGCAACTCCTCATATTGCTGATACGTTATAGGCAATACCCTGGAAAAACCTATGTGTATACCAAAACTATGTATGAAATGAACAAACAGTACGGATGGAGCGACCTTTCTGAAATTTAAAGCGAATCCGGAGAGCTTTATTCAAGGTGTCAGCAAACTGATAAATTCAGAAAAAGCGGCAACCTTGATCAACAATATTGTCTACTCAAAAATTGATGATACCTATGAAGCATTGAGAGAGAAGCTATTAAGATAATGAAGAACCGCCTCAGTCGTTATGAATGATGCTGAAAATTTTGAAGGCCTTTAATTGGAATGTAGTTCCTCTTATAATTTAAAAAAAAGGGGCTATTGCCTAAGTCTTTTCAGCTTTTGCAACAGCCCCTCGCAATTCTGATTCTGTATTTATGACTCTAAAAGAACCTCTTTGGAAAATTCCCTGGGATTGATCTTGAAGAATAGGGCATAGAGAACCGGTATCACAACCAGAGTTATGGCAGAGGCGACAGCTAAACCGCACATGATTGTGACTGCCATAGAATGGAAAAAACTGTCCGCTACCAGGGGAATCATTCCCAGAATCGTAGAGAAGGCGGCCATAAGAACTGGCCGGACCCGGCTGATAGAAGCTTCAATAATGCCTTCAAAGGGATCAATCTCCGTCTTCAGAGTCAGGTCGAATTCATCCACAAGAACAATGGCATTTTTGATTACCATCCCGAAAAGAGACAGTAGGCCCATTATAGCCATAAAGCTGAAGGGAGTGTTTGTAAGCAGAAGCCCCAATGAAACGCCTATAACAGACAAGGGAATGGATAGGAAGACGATTATCGGCTGTCTCAGGGCATTCCAGAGAAGAATAATAGTCAACAGCATGGCAAAAAGAGCAATGGGAAGATTAGCCAGAACATTGGCTGTGGCATTTTTTGAATTTTCATACTCTCCACCATGTTCAATATGGTAAGAGGGAGGCAGTTCCAGCGCATCGATGGCGGGACGGACCTGATTAAACAAAACACTGGGCTGGCCTTCGGCGGGATCACACAGGACCTCAATCATCCGACTTCTGTCCCTTCTGCTGACCACACGGTCTTTCCATACAAAACCGGACTCTTTTACAAGCTGTATCAGCGGAATAGAAGCCTTTAACAGAGAACTGTAAACATAGAGATCCTTAACAAAGGCAATATCATTTCTTTCGCTTTCAGGGGGAATGGAGATGATAGGCAACTGTTTGTTTCCCGAGCGGAAGAGACCAACCGTACGGCCATCAAATCCCTGCTTCAGAGCAAGATTTATCTGAGGACGGGTTATTCCCACCCTCCGGGCTTGAAATTCATCAATCTGCAGATCCATAACCTTGATTTTTTCACCCCAGGAATCCCTGACTGCCACAGCATTATCTGTACTCTTGTAAATCTTTTTTACCTCTTCTCCCAGTTCTCTCAAAATCTCGGGATCCGGGCCGTAAATACGTGTATTAACTGTGCCGTTTGCTGCTGATCCCAATGAATACCTTATAAGCTGGATGATTGGCTCTGAGAACTTCTCATTCAGCTCTTTCTGAATTTGAGAAAGCATCTCATCCAGAATATCACTGTCATCAACCTCCACAAGAAACATGCCGTACTTACCATTGGGCATCTCAGGTGAAAAAGTCAGTTGAAAACGAAGAGGGGCTTCACCCACAAAAGTTGAGACCTTTGTGATATGAGGATATTTCTCCTTATCCATGAGAAATTCTTCTACCAGGTTCATCCCTTTTTCAGTTTCAAATATATCCGTTCCTTCAGGCATCCAGTAATCTATCTGAAACTGTGGCTGGCTGGAACTGGGAAAAAAAGCAGTTTCAATATAACGAAAACCTGTGATTGAAACTGCCAGAATGGCAAGAACAATCATGAGACTAATCCATTTATATCTGAGAGATACGGTAAGAAACTTCCTGTATAAGCTCATGGTTTTGCCGTTTAACTGGTGATCCCTGTCACTTATTTCTTTTGGTCTCATAAAGTGATAGCACACAAGGGGATTAAAGGTAATCGCCAGAACCCAGCTGAGCATCAGAGAAATGATAATGACGTAGAAGAGAGTCTTGGTATACTCACCTGCAGAGTCAGGAGACATTCCCACCGATGCAAAGGCAATGATGGCAACAATGGTTGCCGCAAAAAGAGGCCAGGTCGTTTGTTTGATAACCTGCTTGGCAGCTTCAAGCCTGTCTTCACCCTTCTGATAACGCACAAAAATTCCTTCGGTTACCACAATAGAGTTATCAACAAGCATTCCCATAGCGATGATAAGAGCCCCCAGCGAAACACGCTGAAGTGTAATACCAAAGAGATACATAAAAAGCAGAGTTCCCGCAATAATCAGAACAAGGATACCCCCAATGATCAAACCGCTCTGCAATCCCATAAAAACCATCAACAGAGCAACAACAATGACAACAGCCTGCAGGAGACTGATCAAAAAATTATTAATAGAAGTCTCAACAGCATTAGGCTGATTAAAAATATTTTCCAGCTCAAGACCGATGGGAGTCTCTTCTTTCAGCTCTTTAAGACGTTCATTTATTCTTTCTCCCACTTCCACAACATTCTCTGTGGTCATAACGGAAATACCAAGACCGATGGCCTGCTCTCCATTGTAGCGGAAGATACCGCTGGGAGGATTCTTATATCCCATATATATATCGGCAATATCAGAAAGATAAACATTCCGGTCACCCGCCGAAGCAATCACAATATCTCCCAGGGTTTGAATGGTATCCAGATTTCCCGAAACGGAAAATTGAAGACGCTCCCCCCCCATCAGGACTGTTCCGCTGTCTACAATTTTATTCTGATACTGAATCAGGCTGTAGATGTCCTCTTCAGAAATACCCATACCTACAAGCTTTGAACGGGAGAGTTCCAGATAAACAACCTCTGTAGGCTCACTCATCAATTCCACTTTTGCAACACCATCCACGAGGAGAAGCTGTTTCTGGATATATTCACTAAAGGAATGCATCTCCCTCAGGGAATAACCGTCACCCGTAAGGGCATACATAATACCGTAGACATCTTTAAAGTCATCATTAACAATGGATGGATAGACCCCCCGAGGAAGATAGAGTTGTGCATCGCTGATTCTCTTTCTGAGTTCATCATACATCTGTCTGTACTCTTCAGAGTTGTACCCCACATCATATGTGACTGTCACAATGGAATAGCCGTAGGTGGATTCTGATTCCACATAGTCCACTTCCTGAATTTTCTGAGCATACTGCTCTATGATATCAGAGACTTCTTCCTCCACCTCATAGGGCGAAGCTCCAGGATAGACCGTAACAATCTTTACAACATTGATGGTAAAATCCGGATCTTCCAGACGTCCCACATTCATAAAGCCGATTATCCCGCCCACAAAAAAAAGAACTGCCATCAAATAGATGATGGTCTTCTTCTGAATAGCAAATTCAGCAATATTCATAGATTAGTTACTCCTCAACATAAAGGCGGACGATCTGTCCTTCAAAGAGCTGATTAGCTCCGGCAATTACGATGGTTTCGCCTTTTTCCAAACCATCATGAACCTCAATATTGTCAGCAGTTAAATCACCTGTCTCAATAAATCTTGCCGTAACAGACATATCTTCCTGAACAACCCAGACCATTGATTTTTGAGAAGTCACATTATAAATAATAGCTTTTGAAGGAATATAAAAAGAGTTCTCCTCTGAAGCTTCCTTCTGACGGAGCTCCATATTGACCGTTACAGTCATACCGCTTAGAACGGCAAGATCTTCAGGTCGATCCATTGTGAAAGTACCGCTGTACGTCTTGGTCTGCAAGTCGGCGATAGTGGAATATTCCTTGATCTCCAGATCAAATTCCCGGCTCATATCATTTGAAAACTGAGCCGTAAAACTGTATTCAAACTTAGGATTAGCCAGATAGCTGAGATAGGTTTCGGGAACATCAATCTGGATATCCAGTTTGTTCAGAGACTGGTAATTGATAATAGGCTGATTGGGTGCAAGCTGAACAAATTCATTCACATACTTTTTGGAAACCATTCCATCATAGGGGGCATAAATGAAAGTGTTGTTATAGGCATTAACAGTGGTATCGTAATTTGCCTTGGCCACATTATAATTTACCTTGTCAATTTCCAGCCTAGCCGGAGCAATCAGTTCATTATCAAAAAGTTCAATAGAGCGGTTCAGATCCAGTTCCGCTTTTTCAAACTGTGCTCTTGCCGCATTCATCCGGCTCAAATAATCATTAGGCTCCAGACGTGCCACAAGATCCCCTTTTTCCAGGGTCTGACCTTCCTTGATTGGAAACTCCAGGAGACGGCCAGGTACATCAAAGGTTAGATCGATATTCTGAGAAGCATGGACACGCCCCGGAAACACTCTCCGGATGCTCAGCTCTTCATCCTGTAGGACCATGACTTTAGCCGGTCTTACAGGTAGTTCTTCTTTCAGCTCCGCTACATCTTTCTTTAAAAATTGACTGCCAATGATTATCGGGAATACAACAGCCAGGGTTATAATCCTATATTTCCGACGGGCCTTAAGTTGATTTTTGATTTTATCTTTATCCATTGTTTTCTCCCCTATTTCATCATTTCCGAATTGTTGACCATATATTCCAGATAAAAAAGAGACGAGAGATAGGTCACAACCTCTTCCTTTTCACTGATATAAGCCAGATTCAGTTCATCCTGCGCGCTCTGAACCGCCAGATAATCGGCAGCTCCCTCACTATAGGATTTATCAATTATGTTATAGTTCTCCTGCGCAAGCTCTATATTCAGCCTCAGAACCCCGATTGTTTTAACCGATTTATTGATATTCAGGATCAGTTCCTGAATGGCCTGACCGATCTGCCGGGAGCTATCCTCATAGAGGTAGCCCATTTTTTTAACTTCATCCTCAATCTCCTTAACGGACAGGTTGTAATCCGATCCGGGAATAAATCCGTTTAAGGGAATGGCAAGGGTGAGATCCAACTGACTGGAGCTGTCATCCCAATCGTTTCCCAAGTCGGCAGAGGAGGGACCGTTTATGGTAGGCGTGTAGTTGTAGCTCATTTTAAAGCTGGGCGTTCTGGTACCAAGGGCAAGCTCCTGCTTCCTGGAATTCAGAAGCTTCATCTGAGACCGTAGATACTGAAGATCCATATTGGATTCCAGTCCACCGGCGATGAGTTCATCTTCATTACTGATGGGCTTTACCACTCTTTCAATCCCGCCGCTGAGGAGCAGCTCCTCCAGCGGAGAAAGCCCTATTATCCTCTTCAGTTCCAGAAGATTGGTTTCATAGACATTTTCAATATCGATAAGCTGGGGTTTCATACTCTCATAGTTGACCTGATAACTGAGCATATCCACCCGCCTAGCATTCCCCAGTTCATAATTCAGTTTAGCCCGCTCATAGTTTTTTTTAGCTGTATCCAGAATCTTTTTGTAGATCTCCACAGTCTCAGAAATAATCAGCAGGGTGTTATACTGAATCCGGACATCCCGCTCAAGAGCCTTGACTGCCATTTCATAACTGATAAGACCGCTTTCATACTCTATCCTGGTACTTTTGATATTGGCGGCAGTCGATGCTGAAAGATCCAGTTCAAAGGCGGCAAAGGCAGTCAGGTTTGAAGAATCAAGACCGACTGAAGAACTGCTGATGGAATAAGCCTCTCCATAACGATCAAGGAAATCTGTATAAAAATCACTTTGAGAATAGTTGATTCCCGTTGTAATATCAGGTAGAAAGTGGTTCCAGACAGATCTGGACTCCCGGGCACTGATACCCAGATCTATCCCTTCCTGTTTCAAACTGAGATTTTTCTCCAAAGCAATCTGCACGGCATCATCTTCAGACAGTTCAACAGCCATAAGAAGTGAACAGCTGAAAATCATCAGTCCCAGAATGGACAAAAGACGAGAGTTTTTCATAATATTTCTATTCCTTAATAATTCGTTCAATATCAATAAATTGAACGTCATATTTCATATAATTGCAAGCGCATAATCAAAGAGATAGACTATCGGTATTCTTAATTAATAAATAAGGGGACAGGTCAAACCTGTCCCCTTATTTATTATTGTAGATAGTAAAATTAAAGGGCTTTTTCCATGACCCGGTTCAGTCTCTGAGAGAACTCATGGGGGTTCTTGAGAGGAGCCCCTTCCACGAGGATAGCTTCATCCAGCAGAAGCCAACTGATATCCTCAATCAGAGATTGATCATCGGATCCCTGCAGGCGGCTGACAATAGCATGGTCAGGATTCACTTCCATAATAGGTTTGATCTCGGGAAGATCAGTCTGTCCCATGGCTTTCAACATCTGCTGCATCTGTGCTGTTGGATCATTCTCATCAGCCACAATACAGCTGGGAGATTCATGAAGACGGCTGGAAGCAACAACATCCTTAACGGATTCACCCAGAGCTTCTTTGATCTTTTTCAGAAGAGGCTCTATGGTTTTCTCTTTTTCCTTATCCTCTTCAGTCTTCAAATCTTCAGAACTACCGCTCTTGTTAACGGCCTTCATCTCTTTCTCTTTATAGGGGCCCATCATGGGAGCAACGATTTCATCGATCTCGTCATCCATTACCAGAACTTCAATACCCTTCTTCTTATACGCTTCCAGAAGAGGAGAGTTTCTGAGGGTGCTTTCGTTATCACCGGTGATATAGTAGATACCTTTCTGATCTTCGGTCATCCGGTCTACATAGGCACTCAAACTGGTCCATCCCTCTACAGAGGTGGATTTAAAACGGACAAGTTCCTGCAGTTCCTCTTTGTTGCCATAATCGGAATACACACCCTCTTTGAGAGGTCTGTTGTACTGGTCGATAAACGCATTGTACTCCTCTTCCTTTTTAGAAAAGTTTTTCAGCTCTCCGAGTATTTTTTTAACGGATGCATTTTTAATGCTGGCAAGAACCTTATTCTTCTGAAGAATTTCCCGGCTCACATTCAGGGGCAGGTCTTCAGAGTCGATAACACCACGGATAAAGCGCAGGTAGGTGGGGAGCAGTTCCTTGTCATCATCCGTAATAAAAACACGGCGGACATACAGTTTTACCCCGGGTTTATAATCAGCCTGAAACATATCAAAGGGTGCTTTTTTAGGAACATAAAACAGGGTGCTGTACTCGAGAGTTCCTTCCGCTTTGGTATGAATTTTCAGCATGGGATCATCCATATCGTTGGAGATGGATTTGTAGAACTCGTTATACTCGTCCTCTTTTATCTCACGGGCAGAGCGTTTCCACAGAGCGGAAGCGGAATTGATCTGTTCAATCTTATCTTCTTTGATCTCTTTCTTGTCGTCTCCTTCACCCTCATAACGACTGGAGCTGTAATGGAGGTGGATTGGAAAGGCAATATGGTTGGAATATTTCTTGATGATCTGTTCCAGGTCGTATTTATTGGCATACTCTTTTCCGGCATCGTTAATATGAAGAATAACAGTCGTTCCCTGTCCTTCTTCTCTTTCCGCCTCGTCCAGAGAGTATCCCTCCCGGCCATTGCTGCTCCATTTCCATGCTTTGTCCTCTCCGGCTTTCCGGGTAATAACATCCACATGATCGGCAACCATGAAAATTGAATAGAAACCTACACCAAACTGACCAATCAGGTTGGAATCCTTCCGATCATCTCCTGAGAGCTGGCTAAGGAAATTTTTAGTTCCGGAACGGGCAATGGTTCCCAGAGAATCAGCCAGATCGGCATCGTTCATACCGATACCGTTATCTTTAATTATAATGGTTTTCTTGTCGTCTCCATCCAGAACGATATCGATCCGGGGATCCCACTCCAGATTTTTAAATTTGTCATCTGTTAACGTCAGATACTTCAGTTTGTCCAGAGCATCAGATGAGTTGGAAATCAATTCTCGTAAAAAGATTTCACTGTGAGAATATAGGGAGTGAATCAGCAGATCCAGCAGCTGATTCACTTCGGTCTTAAATTTTCGATTAGACATGAGAAAGTCTCCTTCATAGCACTTTTTTATGGGTATAAAATAATAATAATCTGAGCAGAGGGCAATGATTTTCTTTTAAGTTACAATGCTTTCCAGACTTCATGTTTAAAGAAAGCATCCACTTCGTCAGGCGAAAGATCTTCCCCTCTCATTTTCATTAACAAAGACTTCGCTTTCTCAAAACTCATGGCTTCCCGGTAGGGTCTGTCTATGGTAAGGGCATCCCACACATCACAAACAGACAGGATTCTGGCCACCTTGGGAATACAGTTTTTTTCCAAACCCTCAGGATACCCCCTACCGTTATACTTTTCATGCGTCTGATAAAACGCAGAGGATAGAATTTTCCGGGAGAGTTTCCTGAGTGGATGCATATAATTTTAGTTGCCAGCCAATTGCTGTCAATATAAAAATTTAAACTTGAATTAATAGTGTTTTTCAGGAATAATCTTTTTTATGGACGACGCCGACCCTTTTTTATATACCTCGCAATACTTTGAGGTACTATGACCGCACAACTTATTCTTCTTTTCTTTCTTTTTTTACTGTCAGCCGTTTTTTCAGCAACAGAAACCGCCTTTACCTCCCTGTCTCTTATTCAGAAACAGCATCTATTGGAGAAAGGGGGAAGACGGGCCCTCGAAGTCTACAGATTGACTGATAAACCTGACATTCTTCTGACCACCCTTCTGATCGGAAACAATCTGGCAAATATCGGAGCAACCGCTCTTGTCACATCCCTGACTATCCACTTGTTCGGTTCCCAGTCGGTAGCCCTGATAACAGGTGTTCTCACTCTCTTTGTGCTGATATTCGGGGAAGTAACTCCGAAACAGATCGCCCTGGCACGGAATGAAGGAATCTGTCTCAATATGGCCTATCCTGTTTATGGATTAACCATACTGTTCCGTCCCTTTATCTGGATCATATCCGGTATCAGCTCTCTTATTACCCGTCTTTTTGCCGGAAAGGAAAAAAAAAGTTTCACCCTTGAGAATCTACTTCAAATGGTCTCTCTGGGTGAAAATATCGGAATCGTGGAATCCTACGAACAACAGATGGTTAAGAACGTTTTCCGCATCAATGACACACCGGTAAAGGGGATAACCACATACCGGACAAATGTCTTCTGCCTGGACAGGGAATCCTATGTGGAAGAGGTCCTTGAAGAAATCCTTGAAAAAGGATTTTCAAGGATTCCGGTCTATCAGGAGAACCCGGAGCATATCGTCGGTATCGTTCTAATGCATGATGTTCTGAAATCACTCTCATCGGGAGAAAAAGAGTTTAAACTGAAAGAGAAAATGGTTGAACCTTTTTTCATCCCTGAAACCAGGATGGTACATGACCTGTTTGTTCACTTTAAAAGAGAAAAAATCAATATTGCCATTGTTCTTGATGAGTATGGCGGATTAACAGGTCTTGTGACAAAAGAAGATGTTATCGAAGAGATCTTCGGGGAACTGTACGATGAAAACGAAGAAAAAGAAGCTGACAAGATAGTCCAGCAGGCCTCTCATGAGTGGCTGATTCAGGGAGACTGCTCCTTCTATCATATTCAGGACAGAATCGGGCTGGAACTGAAGCACGATCAGAGAATCCTTACAATCGGTGGTTACCTTATTGAAAAGATGGGGGAGATTCCCGAAGAGGGAGCCACTCTCAAACTTCCTGAAGGATCCTATATTATAGGAAAAGTTAATCAGAACCGGATTGAAGAAGTTCTTTTCAGAAAATCTTCACAACAGGAACATTGAAATAATCCCCTACGTTGGCAGGGGATGGAACTTCAAGTTCTAAGCAAACTAACCTACAAGAACCCTGATCGAATCATCAATTTTATCTCTCAAGCCATTTTCAATGAAGTTCAATGTTCCTGTAAGAGCACTTCCGCATCCCAGACAGGCACCCATATAAGAGATAAAGATAAGAGTCTGTCCTGCCGTATCCTTGATATCCAGGATTTCGACATCTCCGCCGTCCTTTTTGAGAAGGGGACGAATCTCTGCATCAAAATAGGTTTCGATATGTTTCATCTTCTGGAAAGAGGTCAGTTCTGCAAAAGAAACTTCACTGGATTTGGAAACTTCCATTTCCATCTGGGCTCTGGTTTCCTTTAAAATATCTACCAGATAATATTTTTTCTCTTCATGTCCGCCCGGTTTTATGCAAGATTTACAGAAAGCACCAGCCTTGGTATAGGAGGTAATCTCCTCAACGGTCTTCAAATCATTGATTTTGATCACTTCCTGAATCGTTTTCAAGGTGACTTGGGCACACTCACAGACAATTTCATCGTCATCGAGGATTCCTTTCTCTACACCCTTGTAAACTGCAGCAGCCTGTTTTATCACATCATAGGCCATAACACTACAGTGCATTTTCTGGGGAGGAACGGCAGGAGTATCAGGGGTATCTCGCATGGCATGTTCCACGTCGATATTGGTTATCTCCAAGGCTTCATCTACTGTCCGTCCGAGACAAAGCTCAACCATCATATCGCTGGATGCGATAGCGGTTCCGCAACCGAAACTTTTGAAGGCGCCCTTAACAATTGTTTCTGTTTTTTTGTCCACAGCCCAGTAGAGTCTTACAGCATCACCGCAGGATTCAGCTCCCCAGTCTGCCACAACAAGTTCAGCATTGAGTTCTGCTGCTTCCTGCTCGGTAATTTCCCCCTGAAAGCGGGGATTATTCATTCTATCAGCGACCTTATCGGAATAGTTATCCCATAAAGAACCGCCTAGTAAATCATTCTTAGCCATTAACGGCCTCCTGCATATGTACTGGAGATTGATCTGAGACGCTCAACGGTCTTTCTGATCACCTCAATTGTATAATCAATTTCTTCTTCAGTGGTAAAATGTGAAAGGCTGAAACGCACACCTGTATGAGCCAGATTATTATCGATATCCATGGCCTGGAAAGTGGCATCTGCTTCCAGATCCTCAGAAGAACAGGCACTTCCGGTGGAAGCGGCAATATTGTTTTGATTCATGTCCCAGAGAAAAGCTTCTCCTTCGATTCCGGCAAAACTTGCCAGAATGGTATTGGCAGTCCTAAGTTTCCGGTCTCCGATTACCGTTATATCAGGAAGACTGAGAATCGCATCTTCCAGCTTATCCCGCAGCCGTCTGGTTTCTGTATTCACATATTCCAGATGCTCATTGGCCAGCTGCAGGGCCAGCCCCATACCGACCATAAAAGCCACATTGACCGTACCGGCCCGTTTTCTGCCCATCTGTTCTCCTCCGTGAAGAAGAGGAGTAAGGGGCATACCCTTTCTCACATAAAGTCCCCCCACACCCTTAGGACCATGAAACTTATGGGCGCTGAAAGTCAGATAGTCTACCGGAGTTTCCTGCATATTTATGGGGATCTTTCCGACAGCCTGTACGGCATCTGTGTGAAAGGGAACGCTGTTTTCACGACAGTAAGAAGCCAGTTCCTTTATGGGATTGATCAATCCGGTCTCATTATTTGCCCACATGATGGAAACCAGAGAGGTTTCTCCGGGCTTTAACAGTTTTTTCAGGGCTTCAAGGGTAACAATCCCTTCTGAATTCACCGGAAGATAGTCTACCTTTACATTGGGAAGTCTCTCCAGAAACTGGCAGGTGTGTAGTATGGCCGGGTGTTCAATCTCCGATGCAATAATATGACAGGGCTTTCCTTCACTTATCGATGAAAAATATACACTCTTAAGGACAGTATTATTGCCCTCTGTGGCACATCCGTTTACAATTATATCATCTTCATTGTCTGCATGGATTCCTTCGTAAAGGCGATCGAGGGCAATACTCATCTCAGGATGGGTTTCTGTTCCAAAACGATGTAAGGAATTGGGATTCCCATATAATTGACAGAAAAAAGGATCCATCGCTTGTTTTACAAGGGGATCCACAATTGTTGTAGCATTGCTGTCAAGATATACTCTTTCCATTGTTCTAACTCCTGTTCAAAACTAATATAATCATTTTTCAGATTGAAGGAAACACCAAGTTTCACCATTATTACCTTTTTCATAGTAATTTCATAGTATTTTACTTGTCCCTATATATAAGGATGATTATACTAATTTCAATTATTAATAAATTCCGGAGTTTTTATGAAAGAAGTAAAATTGGAGATGCAACATCAAGCACTTCTTTTTCCTCTATTAAAAAATATTCAAATACCTCTCTCTGAGTACTGCTTCGCCAATCTCTATTTTTTCAGGAATACTCATCAGTATAGGGTGATAAACAGGAATGAAGATTTATTTCTCTCGGGAATAAGCTATGACAAGAAACGCTATCTTATGCCTTTGCAGGATCTGAATGAATCAGAGGAATATAGAGATGAGCTGATGAACCTTGGAAAAGAGAGTGGATACGATATGCTGTTTCCCATACCGGAAGTTTGGCTAGCTTATTTTGAGGAAAATGGTTTTGAAATAGACCATTTGGAACAGGATTCCGATTATCTCTACACATCCGAAAAGATGCGTAGCTACTCTGGTCGGAAACTTCATAAAAAAAGAAATCTTCTTAAACAATTTGTAGAAAATTATGATTCTGACCTGCAAGCTCTTACGGAATTAAATATTCATGACCCGCTGGAACTGCTTGATCTCTGGCAGACAGCATCCACACAGGAGATGTGCAACTCTGACTACTATCAGTGCCGTGACGCACTTATCCACAGAGACAGTTTCAACCTGCAAGGAGCTGTTTTTTATGCGGATGGGAATGCCGTCGGATTTATGATCGGCGAAGCCATCTCGGACAATGTTTTTGCTATCCATTTTGCCAAGGGTGATACATCAGCCAAAGGAATCTATCAGTTTATGTTTAATCGCTTTACTGAAAAGTTCTGTACAGCCTATGAATTTATCAACCTGGAACAGGATCTGGGTATTGAAGGACTGCGAAAAACCAAGCGTTCCTATCTCCCTGATCACATGGCTCATAAATATCGAATCCACCTGAAATAACAGCACTTGTGATTGATTTAGACCGCAGTGAAATGATAAAGTCTTCCTATGGAACAAATGAAAAGAACCGTTACCTGCGGACAACTTACCGCAAAGAACGAAGGACAAACAGTCATACTGAATGGATGGGTTCATAGAAACAGGGACCACGGTGGAATCCATTTTATAAACCTGAGAGATAGATATGGTGAAACACAGATAGTTGTTGATGAAGATGCTGCCGAAGCTTTGAAAGAAAAAGCCGGCAGTTTGAAGTTTGAATACTGCGTTGCCATTGAGGGCATTGTCAGGGCCAGACCGGAAAGCATGATCAATCCCGATATGGTCACCGGTGAGATTGAAGTCTCTGTTAAAAATATCAGTATACTGAACAGCTGCAAGACTCTGCCCTTTATGATCGAGGATGAAACAGACTCTAACGAAACGGCGCGGCTGAAATATCGTTATCTGGATCTCCGCTCCAAAGGGATGCAGGATAGAATTATTCTACGCAACAATGTAACATACGCCATTAGAGAGTACCTCCAGAAAAGCAGTTTTCTGGAAATTGAAACTCCCACCCTTATTAAATCCACACCTGAGGGAGCAAGAGACTTCCTGGTACCCTCCAGGCTTCATGCGGGAAAATTCTTTGCCCTCCCCCAGTCTCCCCAGCTCTATAAACAGCTACTCATGGTCTCCGGCTTTGACAAGTACTTCCAGGTGGCTCGCTGCTACCGTGATGAAGATGCCAGAGGGGACAGACAGCTCGAGTTTACACAAATAGATATGGAGATGAGTTTTGTCTCTGTTGATGATATTTTTAAAATTACTGAAGGAATGATGGGACATGTTTTCAAAAAATCTCTGGGAGTAGACCTTCCCCTTGATTTTCAACGTATCTCCTATGATGATGCCATGAACCTCTATGGAAGCGACAAACCGGATCTCCGTTTTGACATGGCCTTCCAGGATTTTGCCCCCTTTGTACCGGCCAGCAGTTTCGGAGTTTTCAAGTCTGTACTGGAAGCGGGCGGAGCTGTAAAGGCCCTAGTTGTTCCCGGAGCAGCAGCTGATTATTCCCGAAAGAAAATTACTGAACTGGAAGAAACTGCCAAAACCTTCGGAGCCAAGGGCCTCGCTTGGATGAAGGTGACTACCGAAGGTCTGGATGGGGGAGTTTCCAAATTCTACAACGATCAGGCTGATGCTATCTGCAGTGGTCTGGAAGCAAAAGAGGGGGACCTGATCCTTCTGATGGGAGCAGCCTGGAAAACAGCCTGCAACTCTCTAGGAGCCGTACGTTCCCGCCTCGGTAAGGATCTTAAACTCATAGACGAAAACCTGTATAGATTTGTCTGGATCGTAGACTTTCCCCTCTTTGAATACAATGAGGACGAGAAGACCTGGGAACCGGCCCATCATATGTTCTCCATGCCTCAGGAACAGTATCTTGAGACCTTCGACAAAGATCCGGGTCCCGTTAAAGGAGACCTGTACGATCTGGTTCTGAATGGTTATGAACTGGCCAGCGGTTCCATAAGAATCCACGACCCCGAACTGCAGCAGAGGATCTTCAATGTCGTTGGATTTCCCAAAGAAGTGGCAGAAGAAAGATTCGGCTTCCTGCTGGAATCATTCCGTTACGGAGCACCACCCCATGGCGGAATTGCTGCCGGAGTGGACAGACTTGTTATGATTATGGCAGGAAAGGAATCCATCAAAGAGGTTATCCCCTTCCCTAAAAATAACGCCGGAATGTCTCCCATGGATGACAGCCCCGCATGGGTTGATGCAGATCAGCTGCAAGACCTGCATCTGAATATTATCATGCCTGAAGTAGACAAAAAAGAAGAGTAGGCAACCGCCTTAATAAGAAAAATCATCGGAAGAATCCGATGATTTTTTTCTCATCCCTCAGCCTAAATTGTTATATCCTTCTTTTCCTCTTCATTCTCATTCAGTGACTGAACAATACACTCATTGGTTCTCTGAAGACGGTTTGCCAGAAGGCGGCTGAGAAAAAGCCCATATTGAGGAAATCTTTTCAATATCTGAATAAAAGATTTCCGGGGAATACGAATCAGCTTCCCCGCTGTTTCTGCTATAACAGAGGCACTTCTATCACGGTTAAGGAGAAAAGCCATCTCTCCCATAAACACATCTTCCGGAGAAATTCGACCTACAATTTTTCCATGATGGACAACCTTATATTGACCGCTTGAAATATAGAAAATAGAATCTCCGGGATCTCCGGCTCTTACAACCACATCTCCCGAACGGACAGAAAGCATCTCCTCTCCGGAAAAGCCGGCAGGAGTAAGTCTTTCATGAAGTTTCCTGTTTTTCATGATCATGGAAACCTGATTTCCCTTTTTGTTAAAAAGAATACGATCTGCCACAATTCTGGAAAGGAGGATACCTCTACCGCTTAAAGATTCGGATGTAGCTTTCTGAAGACTCTTTTTGAAAAGTTCCACATCAAAACCATCTCCTTCATCGCTAATGGTAAATCTGGACTCCTCTTCCGAAAGGTCCCACTCCAACAATACCTTTCTTTTTTCTATCTCCGGATCCCGGTTCCTCTCGGAAATCATCTGAATCAGGCTGGAATTTCCAGACAGCCCCCTATCTCTCTCTTCTCTACTGATTCCACAATTACCATGTTCGATAGCATTCAATACAAGCTCGGAGAGAGCCATCTGAAGTTTGAAACGCTCTTCATCAGTAATTCGTCCGGACCGGACCATATTAATAGAAAGAAGCCCCGCGTAAACAGAACCCACTGAATAATCAGAATTACTAATACTGAAAGCACCTGAAAAGGTATTCAAAATATTGTCTGATAACTCATTTTGATAGATTAACTGTCTATTAGCATAGACGATGGACAGAATTTTACTGAAATGAGTTCTGATCTGGGAATAATCCAGGAGAGCCAGAAGATTCAGATCCCGGTATTGATCCAACAGCCTTGACTCATCATGACGGCCCATATCATACACCCCGATCAAACCGGAATTATGAAGCCATGAGTCTTCCAGTATTTTTTTCTTCAACTGATCAAGATTCAATTTTCTATCTGAAAGATGAACAACCATCAGATCGGGAAGCTCGAAACTTAAAAGATCCAAAGCTTCCGGCACATAAACCGTAGAAATGCGAACAATTTTTCTTTTATTGCTCTAACTGTGAATTTATTCACAGTTTACAATTGCACATTTTAGCCTACTCAACTATTGTTCTAATTATAATGTCAGACTTCTTATCAGATGCCACACAATTAAGAATGATTCGTCTTTACCTGTATCTGAAGACTCTTGATCAGGACTGGCAAGATATCAAATTGACATCTGATGAGCTGGCCAAAGCCATTCAGTCCACAGCAGCAACGGTCAGAAAAGATCTCAGCCACTTGAAGTGTTCGGCCGAAGGATGGGGATACCAGGCAAACAGGCTGATTCCGAAACTGAAAGAATCCCTACTACTTAAACGGTCTGTCAAAACAGGAATTGCCGGATTGGAACCCTGGGGCTCCTTATTGTTGAGTAGGAAGGGTTTTCTTCCCGGTGTTGAAGTAGCGGCAGGATTTGACAGCAGCATGAACAAAATTGAGATGACAAGCTCAAGCATCCCGCTTCACCCGTCCTATGAGATTGCAGAAGTGTTCTGCAGAATGGAACTTCTCTTGGGAATTATCTCTAGCTATGGAGATAACGCCCAGCAGACGGCCGACAGAATGATAAAAGGTGGTGCCATCGCCATACTGAATCTGACCCCCTGCCCGATCAGAGTACCTGAAAATATATTTATGTATCAGTCGGATTTTCAAAGCGGGATATTAAAACTCTTGTCCAGTATAAACGGGAGCTTATTAAATAAGGAGTAATGAGAATGTATGCTATTCAGACTTTAAACAAGATTTCATCCAAGGGGCTAGACAGGCTTCCAAGGGAACAGTTCGAAACAGCGACAGAACTGACACATCCTGATGCGATTCTGGTCAGGAGCTACAAAATACAGCCTGATGAGATCAAAAATACAATCAAGGCAATTGCTAGAGCGGGGGCTGGCGTAAACAACATTCCTGTTGAGCACTGCAGCGACAGAGGTATTGTTGTATTCAACACCCCCGGAGCCAATGCCAACAGCGTTAAAGAACTGGTTCTGACAGGACTCTTTATCTCCTCCCGGAATATCAATGCCGGAATCAACTGGGTTCAAAGCCTGGATAAAAACGACGAGGTATCCCGCCTGGTAGAGAAGGAAAAATCCCGTTTTTCCGGCCCAGAAGTACAGGGGAAAAAATTAGGCGTTATAGGATTGGGCTCTATCGGAGTCCTCGTTGCCAATGCCGCACAGAGCCTGGGAATGGAAGTTATCGGATATGATCCTTTTATCTCAATCAATGCCGCATGGGGTCTATCACCCGAAGTCAAAAAAGCATCCTCCCTTGATCAGCTTTATGCTGAATCTGATTATCTGACCCTTCATATTCCTCTAACAGACAAGACGCGGGGGATCATCGATCATCGCAAGTTTGAAATGATGAAGAAAGGAACAAGACTGCTTAACTTTGCCCGGGGAGGACTGGTTAACAACAAAGACCTCAAACAGGCTATTGAAGATGGTATAATCGGCTATTATGTTACGGATTTCCCCGATGGCGACCTGCTGGGAAATCCCAGAATTATTACCATTCCCCACCTGGGAGCCTCTTCTCCTGAGGCCGAAGAAAACTGTGCCGTTATGGCCGCCAATCAGGTCCGGATTTTTCTTGAAAGCGGAAACATCACAAACGCGGTAAACTTCCCTTCCTGTTACATGGAATATAGCGGTGGATACAGAATACTGATTGCCAATAAAAATATTCCCAACATGGTTGGACAGATTTCTACCATGCTGGCGGATAATGGAAAAAATATTCAGGACATGGTGAACAAACACAGAGACGGTATCGCCTATAATATTATCGATATCTCAGACAAGGCTGATAAAGACCTTATTCAGAAACTGAACGATATTGAAGGGGTTGTAATGGTCCGTCAAATCTGTCCACGGAAGATGTATAAGACCCCGACCCTATCCGGATCAGCGGAGAATGACTGAATGTCAGAAATCCGCTGATCTTGCGGGGTCGGGAATAATACTGAGTCCTGAGATCTTCACGAAGAGCTTGTTTAATCGCCTCTTTCATGCTCTGCATACGGGCTCCTGGTTCATATATTGCAGCAGAACCACGCCCTCCTGCAGGGGAATAACGGTTTCCGCCATATTGATATACTCTTTTTTTCTGATAATCATCCATCCAGTAGACAAATTGAACTGTCAAAGTCGAATAATCACCTAAGACCTGCTCTACTTTCAGTTTTTCGTCACCTTTCGGAATCAGAGAAAGAGGTTCCAGTTCAAATGTATCCTCAATCTGCAATTCACTGGAACCGGGAACGTAGTAAAAGTTAAAGCCGTAAATCATACCGGACAGGATCCAGCGGGCTTCATCGAGAAGCTGCTTGACCGCCTCTTCCTGAACGTTTTTAAAATCATGAGGAGTTGAACCCAGATTGTCAGAAGAAAGCTTCATCATGGCAAAGCCGTGAACAGAAAGATCCTCTGTCAACTCTAATGAAAGATAGGGATCCAAGGCGGGCAGAGACTCAAACGCAAAGAGAACACTTATTAACAGGACCGCACGTATCCCTCTCATATCTCAATTCCAGTGATTACCGCGAGAGTCTTTAAATACCGCAATTGGATCGGTTCGCAGGCGGATAATAAAATAGAGATATCCGAAAAAAAGTCCCGCCAGATGAGTCATATGAGCAACACCTCCCTGCATTCCAAAAACCATTGAAAAAATCTCAATAGCAGCATAGAGAGTAACCATGACAGTTGTTTTCATAGGTAGAATACCGAAGAGGTAAACCTTTGAATGTGGAAAATAAACCGCAAAGGCTAAAAGGATAGCAAAGAGACCTCCTGAAGCTCCCATCAGAAAAACAAGATAGCTTCCCGTAGCCAGATATACCATAAGAGAAAACAGTCCTGACAGTATTCCCGTCAGAAAATAGTAGAGTAGAAACTCGAAAGACCCCATTCTCTCCTCCAACTGCGGACCGAAAAAGAACAGTCCCAGCATATTGAATAGTATGTGATTCATACCACCATGAACAAACATATACGTCAGAGGGGTCCAGTAAAAATGTTTTTGTAGAAACAGGACCGGATTCAAAGCCAGATATGTGCGGATCTGCGGAAAAAGAGAAATTAAAAAGTAAACTGCGATATTCAGCCCTATCAATATGAGGGAGTAATTGGAAAAATGGTAAGGGAATGGTTTTCTGATACCTTTGGCGTACTGTTGCATAAATATAAAATAATGCCCGAACCAGGAAATATCAATGGCAATACAAAAATTGTTATCTCTACTGCAAAGAGAAAAGCCTGAAACTCCCCGGTTTCAGATTCTCAATAAGCAACGAGTTATCCGCTGACAGATAGAGAGACCCCTGGACTGAGGTAAAATCATACTCCACAACAGTAAAGATTTTATTATCATTCACATATTCACTGTAATCGATTCTGATGTCCGGCACTGTCTCTGGGTCAGTTCCCTGATCCAGCGTAATAAGAGAAATAAGGATGCGCCCTCTCTCTCTGACAATCCACCAGGCATAGGATTCATCGGCAATAACCTTCATCAAATTACCCTTCTCAAAAACATCAGTATAGCGAGTATAAACATCTTCGATACGGTTCTGAACAGTTCTGAAATCAGGGTTTTTCAGGAAAGAATCATCAATTAGGAGAGGTCTTCTATAACGGGCAACACCACTGAAGCGTGTCATATAATAAACCCGCAGGACATTGGCAAGTTCCAAATCATCTGGAGAAAGGTAGACAGTGCGGGAATAAGTAATAAGCTTTCCCTTATTTATTTCAAATAGATCTCCCAAAGTATGGAACCAATTATGAAAACAATCTTCCCTCAGAGGAAGCCCCGCATTTCGCCGGCAACTGAACAGATTTGTAATTTCCTGAAAATCACGTTCATATTCCAAGACGGGATGATCCACAATCCAGCCGGTATATTTTTTCAGTGATCCCTTAGCCGGATTCTGAACCAGATGAACCGTCTGAGCAGCATCTTCACTACTCATTCCGGCAGGAAGAGAGAGAAAAATAAAATCAAGGGTGTAACGGCTTTGCAAATTCAAAAAAATATCCGCAAAATACTCCCGACAGTCTCCGTTTTCCAGATTAAAACAAACTGTATCATCTTTCTGCAGGGGGGACCGGGCCTTAAGAGCGGCATCTGAAACTCTTCTATGAAGAACAGAGTAGTTATACTCACCGGTTTGCAGATATTCCTCATTACTTATAGCACTGACCTCTTTCTGTAGGGACAGCTGATTTTCAGAGTCACGGCCGTATTTCTGCCACAGGAAGAATTCCGGCCTTCTATATATAACCGCTGACTCGGGAGCAATAAGAGGAGAAAGAAAATAGCCGACTTTAAGACCACTCAGATGGGCTGCTGCAAGAAAAAGACGAAACTGGTCTTCAAGGGAGAATCCATTAATTTCAAGATTGGGATCTGACAGATCCGGGTCCAGCATTGAGTGGCTGACAGGATAGAGAGGATAGCTCTCCTGAATCCTTGTAACAGGCAGAAGAATAATGGCATCGGTCCGCAGGAAGGGAAGTTCCCAGGCAGCCTGAATAAAACTCCCTGCATCCCTTATCTGGTAAAATTGAAAATCGCTTCTGCTCATCCAGCGGGCATCTCTCCGTCTGCAGACAGGACTGGAGGAAGAGCGCAAAAGAGACAACCTCCGGAAAAAATCCACAAGGGTTCCCCGGCTGATATCAGCTATCCCGGGAGTTGTTTTTTCAAGATATCCTCTATGAGTATATTCACGAAAGAGACGTTGTCCTTCCGCCGTGTCTTCCTCTAATGAAGGATGAACAATAGATAATCGTTGCCAGAGCGTTTTCCCTGATGCTACCATGACTTATTATAGCATAAATACTCAATTTTGAACGACTAGAGCATTTTTCTGATAAATGACTCAACAATCTCTTGCTGAAGATCCAGAGCTTCACTTTGTGGAAAGAGATTTTTCAGGTCATCAAGAGCTTCATTCATCATAGACAGAGCATGCTCTCCGGCGGCTTTAATACTCCCTGATTTTTCCAGAATAGAAATAGCCTCTTCCACACAGGAAACACCAGCGGGCATACCGAGATCCCCTGCTTTATCGAACAAACGGGCAAGCACGGGAAACTCTTCCTTATGGGAGTTATAATACATGATAACAGGAAGACTCTTTTTCCCCTCTACCACATCATCCCCTCTCTGTTTTCCAGGGTTTCCTGTGGTCAGGTTCTTAACATCATCCAGAATCTGAAATCCCACGCCGATCCTCTCCCAGATATCTCCGGCAGTATCGGCATTGGGGCGGGACCCACCAGCGACCAAAACACCCACCTGAGCTGCAAAACGGGCAAGGGCTCCCGTTTTGAATCGACACATCTGCAGGTATACATCAATAGCAGGGATCTGATCATGATCATTATGCCACTGAATATCCAAGCCCTGACCGAAATGAAGGCGCCGCAGGTTTTCACAGTAGGAATCAAGAATACTGAAACGAAGCTCTGCTGGTTTATCAAGCCGGGCAACCAATCCCGTTGCATTAAAATACATCAGATTCCCTGCATTGATAGACAGGTCTTCACCATAGAGAAGATGTACCGCCGGTTTTCCCCGGCGCTCAACAGATTTATCTTCAATATCATCCACAATAAGAGATCCGTTATGAGCCAGTTCTACAAGAGGGGTCAGAGGATAAATTTCATCCGCCTGTCCACCTGCAGATTCGTTGGTCAGAACCATTACAAGAGGCCGCCACCTCTTACCTCCTCGGGAGAGCAGCTCAACACCGGGAGCATGAAATGTATCTATCATTTTAATAGGAACTTCTGTTTCCCGACTACTGGTCATTCCTGCCATCCAGTCATCATTGGCGCTAGGGGGCATAACTTCATAAAGAGCCTCTTCAATCTTTTCCAATCTATCTTTATACTGACTCATATTTTTCATCCTTATGAGGGGTATTATAGACAAGGAGAAACCATTATGTCCAATAATCACAGCAAACCGGATTTCTACTCACTTAAAGCCAGAAAAGAGGGATATATGGCCCGTTCTGTCTATAAACTGGAAGAAATTCAAAATAAGAACAAACTGATAAAACCCGGTGATACCGTATTGGATGTGGGCGCATCCCCGGGAAGCTGGACTCAATACGCCATGCAGCTGTTAAAAGGCAGGGGCAAGGTAGTCGGGGCTGACCTAAAACCCCTTGGCAAATTCAAGGCCAAGGGAAATATGACCTTTATACAGGGAGATGTGTTCTCAGAAGAGGTTGCAGAACAATTGGCATCCCTAGGTCCCTTTGATGTTATTATCAGCGACGCAGCCCCCTCTACCTGCGGCAACAGACTGATGGATACAAGACGTTCCTATGACTTGGTAGAGAGAATCCTTGAGTTTACTCTTATCTGGTTGAAACCAGGTGGAAATTTTACGGTTAAGATTTTCCAGGGGGGAGATGAACAGATTCTGTTTGACCGTATGAGAGGAGAATTCGAACAGGTAAAACGTTTAAAACCGAAAGCCGTTCGCAATGAGTCCTTTGAACAATATTTTATCGGTCTAAAAAGAAAATCTAATCTGTAAATCTTCTGCAGGTTTATCTTATGGACTGGGCAGAGAACCCTTTGATGACCTTTGTTAAATAGAGCTGAAACGCGATTATCTGCATCTCTTTTTTCATCTCCCGGAGAATCCGGTCCAGCCTTCCCCCCTCCTGTTGAGCCATTTCCAATTCGGGTAGAGAATACTTCCTCAAACCTTCACTTGTGATTTTCTGATTTTTCTTTCCTCTTACATCATAGCGCTGAAATGCCGTCTGCAGTGTTTCACCCTCAGAAACAGCTATTTTCACACGGAGTAGACGACGGATCTGCCGTAAAAATCCGCTGGCCAGATAGACAGGATCAAGCTCTCCTGAAAGAGTTATTTTAGAAAAGACTTCCAGTGTTGCAGCCAGATCTTTCAACAGGACTTTCTCAAAAAGAGTAAAAACATTTTCATCCTTACTGTGATAGACAAAATTATCAATATCTTCTTCGCTGATGACATCCCCAATATTAAAATAAAAGGAAAGTTTACTACAGGCAATTTTCAAATCATTGGTATTGTTCTCAACCATTTCCAACAGGATATCTACTGCTCCAGGATGAATTTTCATACCCTGATCGGAAAAATATTTGAAAATCCAGCTCTTTTTCTGGTTATCAAACATCTCCCAGAAAATTTTCTTCTGCGCAGCTGGAACAAGCTTATCGACTTTTCTATCAATTGAAACAGACTCACTGACCAGGATAAGAGTAACATCGTCGGGCATTTTCTTGCAGAACTCATTGAGAAGCTTGATTTCCTGGGCTTTTTTAAGTTCTTCCACATTACTGATAATGGCTAATTTATATGATGAAAAGAGTGAGCCATTTCTTAATATTGAAATAATTTGACTCATATCATTATCAAAAGGATAAAATTTATGAGCCTCAGGATCTTCTCCTAGTTTCTTCTTTAATGACTGGCGGATATTGTGAATAAACTGATCTTTCTGTCCCTTTTCCGGACCCAGCAGGAGGAATAACTGTTTCTCAGCCATATTGCCTGATTATGGTAATTAGTTTTCCCAGGATTTTAACATCCTGGGTAAATATAGAAGGATACGCTAAATTCTCCGCCTGTAGTCGAATCCTGTTTTTCTCCTTGAAAAAACGCTTTAATGTAACGGCTTCATCCACCATGGCTACTACGATTTCACCATTCTCTGCAATGGGCTGCTGAACAAAAACAGCCATATCTCCGTCAAAGATTCCGGCCCCTATCATGCTTTCGCCTTCTACCCTCAAAGCAAACAGATTTCCCTTTTTGAGAACATCCATGGGCAGTACAAGAGAACCGTCATAGTTCTCCTCTGCAAAAAGAGGCAGACCGGCCGCAACATTACCAAGGATGGGAACCTTCTGAGTATCCTTGCTGGAGTCTTCCTCCGGGGTTAGAATGATTGCCCGAGATTTATTATGATTTATGGATATAACCTGCTTCTTTTCCAGAGCTTTAACATGATCATAAGCTCCTTTTACAGAAATATTGAAATTTCTTCCGATCTCCCGGATAGCCGGAGGATACTGATTATCCTGAATATATTCACGAATAAACTGAAGGATTTCACTCTGCCTTTTTGTCAAGGTTTTCATTTTTTAACTTCCAGTCCGTATTTTTTTATTTTGCTATGCAGGTTGCTGGGATAGATTCCAAGATTCTGTGCCGTTCTGGATATATTATAGCCATTACTTTCCAGTCTGTCCTTTAAAATCTCCTGTTCGAACTGCTCTTTTGCCTCATTCAACTTCATAGTGCCGAATTTTTCTAGCAGGGGAGATTTTCGAATAAGCTTTTTTTCTCCCATATATTTCTTGACCGTTTCAAGAGAAATAGAATTACTATCTGTCATTATATTAATTCTTTCAATAAAATTTTTCAATTCCCGTATATTGCCCGGCCAGACATAACTCTGTATTTCATCCATACCTTCTGCCGTCAGCTGCTTGGCTTCTCCCGTTTTCGCTTTATACATATTCATGAAATAGTCGACCAAAAGAGGGATATCACTGATCCTCTCTTTTAGAGATGGCACATTGATAGGGACAACATTGAGCCTGAAGTAGAGATCTTCTCTGAAGCGCCCTGCTTTTATTTCTCTGTGAATATCCTTATTGGTAGCCGTTATGATTCTCACATCAACAGAGACAGTTTTTTCTCCGCCAATCTTATCAAAATTCAATTCCTGTATCGCCCGGAGAACTTTCGCCTGGGCATTAAGGGACATATCTGCCACCTCATCCAGAAAAAGAGTTCCACCGTCAGCCAGTTCAAACTTCCCTTTCTTGGAATTTACAGCACCAGTAAAGGCTCCTTTTTCATATCCGAACAATTCACTTTCAATCAGATTATCCGGAATGGCAGCACAGTTAATCTCTATAAAAGGACCATTCTTGCGCTTACTGTTATTATGAATTGCCCGGGCAACCAGCTCTTTTCCGGTTCCGTTATCTCCCAAAATCAAAACTCTGGCATCTGAGGGGGCACTCTGATTTACGATTTCACGGATTTTCTTAATACTTCGGCTCTCACCGATCATCTGATCTTCTTTAACAGAACTGTTTTTCAGAGAACGGTTTTCTTTTCTCAATTGTTCCAATTCAAGAGCATTGCGCGTTAATGTCAGGAATCTGGTCAGATCAAGAGGTTTCTCGAGAAAGTCATAGGCCCCGATTTTAATAGCATTAACGGCCAGATCAACATTTGCGTGTCCTGAAATCATAATGACGGGAATAACAGGGAAGTCCTCTTTTATGTGCTTAAGAACATCAACGCCACCCATGTGGGGCAGCCAGATATCCAGAAAAATCAAGTCTGCAACTTCGGTTTTCAGGAAGTGCAGACCTTCTATGCCATCCTTTGCTTCCATCATCAATTATTAGAATTCGTTCCATTTATATCCTCAAAAGGCAGATCAAGATAAAACGTTGTCCCCTCTCCAACAACAGACTCAACCCAAATCCGGCCATCATGGTCAAAAATAATCCGCTCAACAATAGAAAGTCCAAAACCGGTTCCTTCCTCTCGGGTGGTGAAATAGGGGTTAAAAATTTTTTCCAGGTCTCCAGAAGCAATGCCCGGACCTGAATCTGTCAACTGTATTCTACAGTAAACGGAATAGCCTTTCTTCACAAGATCCGCCCGAATAATAATACTCCCGTCTCCCTCCATAGCCTGGACAGCATTAGTCAGCAAATTATTGAAGACCTGCCTTAACTGTCGTATATCAAACTCAACTATAAGTTCCGCCGGAATATGATCGCATACCAGTGAAAGCTTAGGATAGGAAGCTTCGTACACATATACAATTTCATCTATGAATTCTTTCAAATTATGAGCTTTCAATTCCGGCGGACGCTGCCGCGCAAAATCACGGAATTCCACAAGCAAATTATTCAGATTATCCACTTCCTGCAGTATCCGGTTCATAGATTTTGTTACCAGTTCCCGAGGAAGTTCATCTTCATCGATCTTTGCCAGTATTTTTTGAGAGTAGAGACGGATAGGTGTCAGAGGATTGCGGATCTCATGAGCCAGTCTCTGAGCTATTTCCTGCCAGGCAGAAACTTTTTCTGTCTGCAGGATCTCCTTTCTTGTCACATCCAGTTCTTTCATCATGGTATTAAAAGAGTCGGTGAGAAAGGCAAAATCATCATTATCACGAGAAAGAAAACGGAAAGAATAATCTCCCTCTGTTACCCGGCGGGTTGCTTCTTCCAGCCTGAGAAAAGGACGGATTAAGCGCTGACTGATTACCAGAGCAATAACAAATCCGAGAAAAAGCATAGGTCCCAGAAAGATAGCATAAAAAAGTAGTAAACCTATTTTAAATATGTGACTGTAAGAGCTATACTGCTTGAATTTTTCTATCATCTGTGTCAGATTCCGTGCATTCCTGTCAAATTCTCGAGGAATTATTCTATAAATGACAATTCGATACTGATTCCCCCGTACCTGCTGTTCCTTCAGATATCCCAGAATACTAAAATTCAAACCAGTCCTTTTTGGAATCAAACCCGGTGAAATTTCAAGCAGATCCTTTCGGGAATAGCTTAATCTTGGATCACCAAACAGGAGAACATCTTCTGATGATACAAGCTGCATTCCGTCCAAACGGGGATACTGGATTTTTAACTCAGACCAGACAGATTCCGGATCACTACCCACATGGGAAAGAGACAGTTCAAAATAGGGACTATCGCCTATATTCTCCAACTGTTTGTTCAAATCAGAATAATATTCCAGAGCTATATCCAACCCACTGTGCAGGGCAATCCCCACATCTTCTCCAAACCATTTATTAAAAACCATATTTGTAAAGCGGATGGAAAGAACAGTCTGAGGCAGAGAGACAAGAACAACAATCAGAAGAATAATAAGAATAAGCTTGAGACGGAATCGGTAGCTTGAATGACGATCTCGAATTTTTAAACGGAGATAGTAGATACTGTAGACAACGCTAATCAGAATAATAATCGGGATAGTAAGGAACAGAGCAATGAGAGTTCTGTTTTCTCCGATGTTTTCAGAATCCATTCCGCTGAGAACACTATTGGAAAAGAGTATGATTAAAATTATGATAACCAGATACAGGAGGACAACAGTAATAACACTGCTTTGTAAAAATTCCCGGATTTTACCTTTTTTCACATTTCTGATCCAGCTACTAAGTCAATCCATCTTCCTCGTGTAATATATTTTCCCGGGACCAGATATAAGAGATTGAGCGGGGCTACAAATTTCTTGTATACTACTTCTACCCGATACCTGATATTCGGAGATCCTCCGGATGCCAGGGATTTACCAACAGGAAAATTGTGGATAACACTGAAGCTCCAGTAAAAAGTTTCCCAGTCACGATAGGTACCAGTCTCTCGACCATTTATCTTAAGTACGAAATCTCCCGTGATAATATCTCTGTAGCCGGTTTTCCTGATGTGAAACTCATGAGTCTCATGGAGCATATGATACCGGAATTTTACACTGATTTCGGATTTACCACCTTTCAGGATATTTCCTTTCAAACGGGATTCATTCAGGCCCTCCGGATATAAACAGAGAATTACCTGCCCTTCAGGATTGAAAACCTGTTTTCAAAAAGTTCAATAAGGGCATTTACAGCATCTTCTTCATCAGGACCATCTGCAGTAATAACAAGTTCCGATCCATAGGCCGCTCCCATTGTCAAAAGTCCCATAATGGATTTTGCATTGATCTTCTCTGAGTCTTTTTCAATAAAAATACTGGATTCGTACTGTCCTGCAGCCTGAACAATCAATGCGGCAGGTCTGGCGTGAAGCCCGGCTCTATTCTGAACTTTTGTATCTTTTCGGATCATATTTTATTCCTGTTTATTCATATAATTATCCTGGTACATATTTCTGGCATTTTCACTCTCCAGCCACTGTATCAGGTTTTTATTAAACTCTTTTGCAGAGTAATGACCTTTTTTCTTCAAACGCTCATTCAGAGCGGCTGTCTCTATAATAATAGGGATATTTCTACCTGGTTTAACAGGTATATTGAATGTCGGGATTTTGACACCTAAAATATCCGTGGTATCCTCAGCAGTACCAAGACGGTCATAGTTTTTATTCACATCCCACTCTTCAAGATTGATAACCAGCTCTACCTGTTTCTTATCCCGTATTCCCCGCACACCGAAAATCTGGGAGATATTTATGATACCAAGCCCCCGAATTTCCATATGATGTCCCAGTATCCGGCTGTCACTGAACCCCATTATCATTTTACCACTAAAACACTTCATCAAAACAGAATCATCCGCAACAAGACGATGACCGCGTTCAATCAGTTCAAGAGCAGTTTCACTTTTACCGACACCGCTTTCTCCCTTTATAAGAACTCCTACACCATAAACTTCAACCAGAACCCCATGAACAGTTTTCTTTGGTGCAAATATGTCTCCCAAAGTCCGCATAATCCGGATAGAAAATTCATGAGATTGCAGAGAGGTCTGAAGAACAGGGATTCTGGCCGCTTCCGCTTTTTCAAGAAACCAGTCCGCCGGTTTCAGGTTGTTACAAAACACACAAAATGGAATATCATAAGTAAAGATTCTGTCGACGGAAGAGTAATCCTCGAACTTCTCCAGTTCCTTCAGATATTCATATTCTGCCCCACCGAAAATTTGAATCCGGTTGGGAGTAAATGTTTCAAAGAATCCTGTCAAAGCCAAACCTGGCCTATTCATCTCTATATTATCAATATTATGTACCAGCCCTTTTCTTCCTGCAAGACATTTTATCTGCAAAGCATTATAATCTTGCAGATCCAAATCAAGGAGATCCAGTACTGTAAATTTTGCCATTCAATACCTCATAAGGTCCAGAGCAGTTCCAGAGAGTTGATTTTACATAAAAAACGCCACTTTCGCTAGTTGTAAAATCCGTTTTTACAGTCATTCAAAAAAATCAGACTGCCCTGATAAACAGAACAGCCTGATAATTATACATCATTAAAAATTAATGGGCCTGAATTTTTTCTTTTTCCTTGGTCGATTTTGCTTCAACCTTATCAAAACAGAGGTCAATGGCTTTATACAGATCCCGGTCTTCAACCTTCAGATGGCTGTGTTGTCCCCAACGAAAATGCACATCTGATGATACAATGTAATAACCCTTTTTTTCACGGGATATAGACAGATGCAGATCAACAATCAGTTCTTCTACATGTTTCAATCGACGGAGTTTTTTATCAATATACTCCTTTGTGTTGTCGGTCACTTCGTAATGAATACCTTTGAGTTCTACTGTCATAGAAACCTCCTATAAAATTACCGCCTGAATGAAGAATGGATGTCCAGTTCGTTTCTGTACTTTGCCACTGTTCTCCTTGCGATATTGATACCGCGCTTGCTCAAAAGATCTGAAATCTTCTGATCGGATAATTTCTTCTCAGCTGTATTTTCAGCCAGGATCTCTCTGATAATTTCTTTCACACCCTCTTTTGAAAATCTTGAACCGCTTGAACCGGCTCCGGAGATAGAATTCGTGAAAAAATATTTTAACTCATAGATACCCCATTCTGTCTGTATATACTTATTCGTCGTAATCCTCGAAATTGTAGCTTCATGAACACCAACTTCTGCGGCCACGTCTTTTAATGTAAGGGGATTCAGATATTTAGCTCCCTTACGGAAGAATTCTCTCTGGAACTCCATGATTACTGTGGCGGTTTTAAACAAAGTCTGGTTCCTTTGATTGATACTGCCAATAAACCAGCGGGCATCTCGCAAGTGGCCATTCACAAACTGTTTCACTTTTTTGTCTTCGGCAGCACTTCCTCCGTCCTGTATATCTTCAAAAAATGAATTGATCCTCATCACCGGAATTTCTTCATCATTTAATACAATTACGAATTCCCCGTCTTTCTTACGGACAATCAAGTCAGGAATAACATAATTATAAGAAGCATCTGAATAATCACTCCCCGGATAGGGATTCAATGACTGAAGAAATCCAAGGATATGCTCCCAGTCATCTTTTGTAATTTTCAACTGCTTTATAATTTCATTATATTTCCCTTTCTCCAGCAATTCCATGAATTCCGTCAGTAATCGATCAACTTGTTCCGGCATTTCACTTTTAAGATGCGCTTGAACCAACAAAGAGTCACGATGATCTTTAACGCAAACACCAATGGGATCAAACTCCTGAATAATATGAACCATATGCTCAAGGAGATCGCGATCTTCTGTTTTGACAAGGGTTTCCGGATTTTCCTGGTAAAATCCATTTGAATCCAAATTTCTGATTAGAAGCTCCCCCACTTCAATTTCTTTTTCTGAAAGTCGTGTAACATGGAGCTGCCATAAAAGATGATCCTGAAGAGACTCTTTTCTGTAGACAGCTCCTTCTAAAAACTTTCTTTTTGTATCTTCACCACTATCGGGGACACGTTGATATCCGGGATCAGACGTATTTTCGAAAGGATCAAAATCATCACTTTTCTTGGATGGGATCTCATCCAAAGAGAGACTTTTACTGTCATCTACAAGTTCTAGAGCTGGATTCTTCTCAACTTCTTCCGCTATTTTCAGTTGAAGATCCTGTATTGGTAATGCCATCAGCTGTATAGATTGATACAGCTGAGGACTCATTTTCAGTCTTTGTTCCTGCGTCATGACAGGTCTTTGTACCTGCAAATTTTCCTCCTGACCTTTAAAATTGTATCATCTTTCCCGGATTAAGCAATACCATCGTCACATGGAAAATTCATGTCCCAGATAGATAGTTCTTGCCAGGTCACTTTCCAGGAGTTCTTCCTTTGATCCACTGACAATAATTTCTCCCAGGTTAGTAATATAGGATCTATGGGTGATTTCAAAGGTATCTCTCACATTATGGTCTGTAATCAGAATTCCAATTCCAATATTTGATAATTGTACGATTATTTTTTTAATTTCATAAACAGCAATCGGATCTATACCGGCAAATGGTTCATCCAAAAGAAGAAAACGGGGATCCGTGGCAAGAGCTCTTGCTATTTCTGTTCTTCTGCGTTCCCCACCAGAAAGTGTAAAAGCTTTTTGCTTCCGGACGTTCTGAATTCCCAGATCATCTATAAGCTTTTCCATTTTATTAAGCTTGTCCTGTTTGCTCATGTCCTTCAGGGTTTCCAGAATGGCCCAGATATTATCCTCGACAGTCAGCTTTCTGAAAACAGAAGGCTCCTGAGGGAGATAGGAAATTCCAAGCCGGGATCTTTGAAACATAGGCTCATTAGTAATATTCCGCTCATTTAAAAGAATTCTTCCGGCTGTTGCTTTGATAAAACCGGCAATCATATAGAAACAGGTAGTTTTTCCGGCTCCGTTAGGTCCAAGAAGTCCAGGAGCAAGCGTATCATGGCTCATTTACTTAATCCTCTATTCATCTTCAACACTTTGCTGCTGATCAGCTTGATCTTCAGAAAGAAGAGATCCCTGAACCTCTCCTTCCATTTTTATCTCATCCGTATCAAGATTCACAGTAATCCGGGAGGCTCTGAAAACATCATTGTTCCTGTAAACCACGGGAAGTCCAGTCAATTCCAAAAGATTCTCATTTCTGTTGTACACGGCAAATTCACTACGACAGGCCAGATCCTCTTTCAGGATTCTAACCCCAATCTGCAGAATTATAAGATTTTCTTTTTCACGGTTTTCCATAAAACCGCATTTGATAACCAATTCATTTTTTCTGTCTTCCATAACAGAAGGACCATTTATCCGGATAATCTTTGTGTCTGTATCATAATGAAAAACCTGCGAAGTCAGAATAAAATCATTATCCAGATCCTGAACTTCCACATTTCCTTCACAAAGGAAAAAGTTAAAATCATCGCCAGTCAATTCAACGTTATCGGCCATGATTTTTTTACTCTCTGAGGAAATGATAACATCCCCCTCCAGAACAGTGATTTCTTTTCCTTCAGCCATAACAGATTTCAGATACTCACTGGAAAAAGTGTAGTTTTCAGCTGTTAGAAAAACTGGAAAAAAGAGGAGAATCATCAGGGAATATTTATTCATCTATTCATCCTCAGAACCAACTTCTATTAAACCTTTGACCTCTGAAGAGAATCCAATAGTATTTGTAAAAAAGTCTGCAGAAAATCCGGATCCTTCCAGAACAGTTCCTCCATCAAGAGAGATGATAACCTTCTTTTCTCCGGGACTTGAAAGATCACGTTCCTCATCGATCCAGATCAGTTCATCAGCTTGAATAGAAGCTTCATTTCTCAAGGAATATCCGGAGATCTCACCCTTAATTGTTGCGTCATGATTATCACTGATTACTACATATTCAGCACTACCATCTGTTATGGTTTTTCTTTTTTCATCAAATTCGAGGAACTGAACATTAAACATTTCAGTATTCTCCTGATCGTTCCAGACACGGGCTTCTTCGGCAGAGAAGACAGCCTTTGGAATACCGTTTTTAACCTGAACCTGCTCCACGTTAAAAAGAATTGAGGATGGAATCGTCTCGGAAAGCTCGTCACTCACTGAAGAATCATACTCCAGACTGCACGAAAAAAGGATGAGAGAACATAACAAAGAAGTTGATAACCTTATCATACAAGGAGAATTATCATTTTATCTTCATGACATGTCAATTAAGAAAACAAGAATTAATCGTATCAATTTAAGTAAATCTTTTTTACCATCGACAGAATTGAAATCAATCATTAGTATTGACAGCTCCCTCAGGGTAGAATTAGACTCAATAAAAGGCAAAGGGTGGTAGTTAAAAAATGTCAGACTTTCTGAATGATTCAGATTTCCAGAAAATTAGAGATTTAATATACAACGAAAGTGGAATCCATTTTTCTGACTCAAACAGAACAATACTTGAAAGCCGTCTTAAGGAAAGGCTTAAACTGTTAAATCTCTCCAGCATAGGAGAATACTATATCCTCTTAACCAAAGAGAATAGTGAACTCAGGGATTTCCTTGATTCAGTAACAACAAACCTGACACGGTTTTTTCGTAATCAAGCTCATTATGATACTTTTATTAATTATGTGATCCCGGATCTGGTTGAGAGAAAGAGGAAACTGGGACAAAAGAAGATCTCCATATGGAGTGCAGGCTGCTCAACCGGAGAAGAGCCCTATACAAATGCCATAGTACTCAAAGAAAATCTTCCCCCCGATTTTGAAATAGAATTATTGGCATCAGATTTAAGTCTCAAATCTCTTATGAAGGCGAAAGAGGGATTTTATCTGAATAACAGGGTCAACGGTATAAATGAGAAATATTTAAACAAATATTTTGATAAAAAAGAAAACGGATATCAGGTGAAGCCTGAACTGGGAAAAATGATCAAATTTGATTACCATAATTTGAAGTTCGGTAGTTCTCACCACAACCTGGATATTGTATTCTGTCGTAACGTATTAATCTACTTTGATGAAGCAGCACAGAAAAATGTCATAGACAACTTCTGGAATTCAATGTCCTCCCACTCTTATCTATTTATCGGTCATTCTGAATCACTTTTTGGAATGGATACACAGTTTAAGTTTATTAAAACTGACTGGGCATGTATTTATGGAAAAATTCAAGATTAACTAAAGAGGCTCCTGTGTCAGTAAATAAAATTTCTGTTCTTGTAATTGACGATTCAGCACTTATGAGAAATTTAATATCCCGTTTGATTGAAAGAGATTCCAGCCTTGAGGTTATTGGAACTGCCATGAATGGTCGATTCGGTCTGGTAAAACTACCCCGTTTAAATCCTGATGTAATTGTTCTGGATTTGGAAATGCCCGAAATGAACGGGGAGGCTTTGGCTCTCGGAGCTTCTGATTTTATCACAAAGCCCAGCGGAGGTGAGTCTGACGAGCTGAATCATATAGGCAATCAACTGGTCCAGTTGCTGACTGTTTACGGAAACAACTATCGTAGAAATAAAGGGAATTCAACGGTCGAGTCATTGGCTGTTCTAACTAACAATGGCAGAGTCTATGAGAAAGCCTCTAACGCCATAAGAACAGAAAACAGCTACCCTCAGAATCAGGATTGGGACAAAATCAAACCGTTACGAAAAGCGGGTATAACCGAGATAATTGCCATTGGAATTTCAACAGGTGGGCCCAATGCCCTCAGAAAAGTTTTTGCTCAACTTGATCCGAACTTAAAACAGCCAATTTTGGTTGTACAGCATATGCCTGCAGGATTCACAAAAGAATTTGCAGCCAGTTTAAACAGAATCTGTCCTCTGGAAGTGAAAGAAGCTGAAGAAGGAGATATCATCAAACCCGGTCGGATTCTGATAGCTCCGGGGGATGCACATATTGAGATAGAGAAAAAATCTCTTGCCTCAATTATTCATTTGAAAGACTCTGATCTGGTAAACGGACATAAGCCCTCTGCGGGAGTATTGTTTAATTCAATTGCCAAAAATTATGGTCATAATTCCATGGCTGTTATTATGACTGGTATGGGAAAAGACGGAGCCAGAGAAATCGGAGAGATTTACAGGGAAGGCGGAATCACAATTGCTCAGGATCAGCAGTCCTGCATTGTCTACGGGATGCCACGGGTCGCTGTTGAACATAACTATATTCAACATATCGTCCCGCTTGAAGATATGGCCGAAGCTCTCTGCACTTTGCTGATAGAATAAAACTCAGCCGCAACCTTTACATTCTTTACAGGCACTGTTACAAGTCGTCCATTCGAGAATTTCAGCTCGGGACAGAACCCTGATTATTGTGGGTATTTTTCCAATACCCTTTATTTTTTTGATCAGACCGTTCGCAAAAATACCGCTTGTTAAGCCGAGCACTCCAAACAGAAACAAAATCCATTCTGTATCAGTAAATTGTCCGACAATCAAATAAACAGCCAGAAAACATAACAGTGGAAATATAAACATCATAAAAGCAGCACTGATAGCACCGTTACGATCAATCAGGATTTCAACCATATCCTTTTCATGAAGATCAAAATGCTCTAGATTCAATGCGGGAAAGGTCCGTTCTTTCACTCCCCAGAAAGAACGGGAAGAATTGGATTTCTCAGACTTGGGATTAGGGTAATATACAAGGATTGTATTATCATCCTGAACATTATTAACGATTACTGCTTGCTTCATCGGGCACCTCCGTACATGGTATTCGCAGACGTTCAATAGAGACGGCCTTACCCGACTCATTCAGATCAATCAAAACACCCTGCAATTCCAGCTGATCCCAGGCATCAAGAGAACGCTCTGGAACCTGAGTCATAAACTTTCTCAGTTCCAGCTCCGGCTCCAGTCCGCCTACGGAGTGCAGGCTTCCGGTTCTACCTGTATCTGTAATAATGGCAGTTCCTTTGGACATTATCTGGTTATCAGCAGTAATTGCTTTTGATCCTGATCCGACAACAGCGCTGACTTTTCCATCTATCAGATGAAATATGGTCTGCTTTTCCGCTGTTGTCGTGGCATGAAAGTTCACAATAATATTATTGGTAGTTTCTCTGATTCTACTTGCCAATTCAGGCAGATAGGAAAATGGATTGGAAAGATGAACTCTGTAATATCCGGATTGCCCCAGAAGATTAATAACTCCGATTTTCTGATCGCCAACCTGATAGACTCCCCAACCGCGTCCGGGGCTTCCGGGCGGATAGTTTGCGGGTCTAAGCATAAAATGAGCTTTCGAGATAAAGCTAACCATATCTTTTTTATAGTAGACGCATTCACCGGATGTAATAACATCCAGTCCGAGTTTCTTCAGATACATAGAGTGGTTTTTTCCCATACCGAATCCGCCGGTAACTCCGTTACCATTGGCGATAACAAAATCCACGCCATTTTCTTGTCTAATTTTCGGGAGTATTTTTTTGACAGTGAAGACACCGGCCTTACTGACAATCTCACCAATGAAGAGAATTTTCATTAGCTAAAAATACTAAAAAATCAGAGAATTAACAATCAGCAATTGTGCAATACTTGATTGTTTTACTACTTATAAAATAGATATTGACAAAATTAGGGGGTCTACCTATACTAAGCCCAAGTCTGCCTGGATGGTGAAATTGGTAGACACGCTAGTTTCAGGGACTAGTGCTCGCAAGGGCGTGGAGGTTCGAGTCCTCTTCCAGGCATAGAAATACCCGATTACCGCAAGGTGATCGGGTATTTTTTTTCTTTCAAAAGGGACTCGAAACGGAATCCCGACGCGAATACCTGGAGCGTAATCTGACAGGGATGTCAGATTAGGGATGGAGCAGGGTCGGTGTGAGCCTGCACGACGCAGGCGAATAGAGACCGAGTCCTCTTCCAGGCATTTATAATGCCCTTTCAGGGTAAGAGATTAAAGACTCTTCTTAGCGGAGTGTCTTTTTTGTTTATAAGAAAATTTTGGACTGACGCCAGTATTGACGCCTTTTGAAATGTAATAACCCTTTTGAATGTGGAAAATTTTCTATATTAAAGGCTAGAATTTATTAATATGAATTCTATAGTTCTGCATTGCATGACACAGCCTTTCATACTTCATAATGCCTGATATGTCATATGAAAATTTTCATTGCTAGTTTTCTATAAGTACTTTCTGTATTTCTGGTAGTTCCTCGTCTATAAATTGGGTCCATTTCTCTATTAGTTTTTCAACAATTCCTTCACTTGTTAAGTCTCTTATTTCTTCCTTATTAACAAGATCAAACCGATGAATGCTGGACCATTTCGGAGTGAGGGTTTTCTTGCCTTTTATTATTATGCTTATATTAGCTTTATTGAATAACAGTTCTCGGAGGGATTGATCTGTTCCTGGACCAATTATGAGTTGAATATAAACACCGGAATCTTTGTTGGTTAACTGAAAGAGAACAAGCCTTTTTGAAGGAGTCCAACTTCCATCTCCCGTTTGCTGTGCTGCCATAGACTCTAATTCAGGCGTAGAGAAGCGAATCTCTGTTTTCGTACTTTTATCAAGTATAACTTTCTCTGTATTTTTGATTTCATCCATGATTTGATCAAAGACATAGCTCTGAAGATCTGGTCTATGCTCAAATATAAGATCTAAAGCTTGTTGGTGGTTCTCGTAGATTTTCTTACAAAGTTTTGCAATATCACTGTCGTCCATAAAATGCCTCTCTATTGAGCAAATTTCAAAAAGCCAAGCTGACCGGAATATGTCAATATAGATGTCACAAGTTCTTTGAAATAATTTATGATGCTTTTAACCTTTCCCGGGTCTCCGCTGAAGGATTTAAATATACTTCTTCAGTA
>NBMC01000071.1 GCA_002084805.1 Spirochaetaceae bacterium 4572_59
CATTTTTTACGGCGGCCCCCATGATGATACCGCTGCTGTATTGGGTCACACAACGCTTATTCGCAAGCGAGTCTGTTACAATTACCCCGTAGCTTTTGCCATCCGCTATTTCCGTAGGAAAGGTGAATGGGCCATCCGCTTCAATCAGCAAATGATCCACAGTCATGTTGTTCACACAGGAATAAACAGTGCAGGATTCTCCCGCTTGGAGACCCGACACTGTCCCGCCTAGAGTATAGGTTGCAACAGGTGTATCGATCGTATCATTGCTCTCATTCCCCATGTCACATCCCGGAATAAGGAAGATAATAGAAAGCGCAAGGAAAAATAATAAAGAGGCTCTTTGATAGTTTTTCATAAATATGCTCCACAAATAAATGTTGACAAAACAAAGAACCAAGATTGTTGCGACAATCGGCATGCAAAATGATACCGAGTTTATCAGGAGTCTCTATAACGCCGGAGCTGGAACCTTCAGGCTGAATACGGCCCATCAGACCCCTGAGGAATCAGCCGGGATTATTGATAGAATCAGAGCGGTCTCTGATAAAGCCGCTATACTCATCGATACAAAAGGACCTGAAGTCCGTACTGTTGATATCGCAGAAGCAATTGAAGTCAAGGAAGGGGAAGAGGTTTATATCGTTCCGCAGGGTGGGGAGTTTAAAGGAAAACACTTCTCTGTCAGCTACAATCAATTTTGTACCGAAATGAAAAGAGGAACTGAGATTCTCATAGATGATGGAGAGCTCTCCATGGTTATTATTGACAAAAAAGAAGATTCTCTTCGTTGCATCATCAACAACAATGGTAAAATCTCTAATAAAAAAAGTGTAAATGTACCCCGGATTCCTATTTCTCTTCCCTCACTGACAAAAAAAGATGAAGATTATATCCATTTTGCAGCAAAAAATAACTTGGATTTTATTGCCCACTCCTTTGTCAGAAATAAAGAAGATGTGATTGCTGTACAGAAAATATTGGATAAATATAACAGCCCCATTAAGATTATTGCAAAAATTGAGAATAATGAAGGGATCGAAAATCTGGATGAAATTCTGGACCACTGTCATGGTGTTATGGTTGCTCGTGGAGACCTGGGAATAGAACTCCCCGCAGAGGATGTTCCTATTGTCCAGAAGAAAATGATCCGGAAATGTATCAAACGCCGTAAAGTTGTTATTACAGCAACCCAGATGCTTCACAGCATGATTAAGAATCCCAGACCGACTAGAGCGGAAGTCAGTGATGTGGCTAATGCTGTTATGGATGGGACAGATGCCCTCATGTTATCGGGAGAGACAGCCTATGGCTCCTATCCTCTGGAAGCTGTACAGACCATGGCCACCATTGCCAAAAAGATTGAAGAGCAGATGAAACCAAATCTGAAAGAAACCAAGCTTGTGGAAATGCACCCTGTTCGCTTTCAGCTGATTAAGTCCGCCGTTAATACAGCCAAGATTCTAAAGACTCAAGCCATAATCATTCAAACAGACACAGGCCGCTCCGCCCGTTTAATAGCGGCTTTCCGGGGAAAGATTCCAGTTATGGCCCTCTCCCCCAATCAATGGGTTATCCGGCAGCTGGCTCTAAGTTTCGGTGTTGAAGCATATCTGCTGAAGACTCAGGAGACTCTGGATGAGATGGTAAGTGAATCTGTTAAAACCCTGCTGGATGCGGATGTTATACAGAATACAGATCTGGTCATGATGGTGGGATCGTCCCCCAAACAAGCCTATGTCACAAACTTTCTGGAAGTGGGAGAAGCCTCTCACTTTCTGGGAGGAAGAGAATAGTCAGGTTCGGGCCGATAGGCCCGCTCCTGCTACCCGAATAATACTGTCCGCAGCCATTTTTCCCGATGAGAAGGCAAACTGCAGATTATACCCCCCCGTATCCCCGTCTATATCCAGAACTTCACCGGCGAAATATAGTCCTTCCACAAGGATAGATGCCATTGTTTTTCCACGGACCTCCTCCCGGGGGATTCCGCCTCCTGTTGCCATAGCCTTATTAAACCCATCTTTGCTTTTTACGATAGCTGAAAATCCAAACAGATTATCCAGCAAAATCATCCTGTTTTTTTTATTCAGCTGAGAAAGAAGAAGATCTTCGGGAATTTCACATAGACTCATCATGATTCTGACAAACCGCTCTGGAAGCCCTTTGGAAGTTAGAAACTTTTTTAATGACTTTTTTCCGGCGGAGGATGCTTCGTCCAATAGAGCCTTCTGCAGATCTTCTTTTTTCCGCTCTCCCGGGAAAGCGATTTTTAGAATATCACCCTTTTCAATGTCCCGGCTGTTATTCAGAATCAAAGGCCCGGAAAACCCCTTATGCGTTAAAAGAAGATCCCCCCGGTAATCAGCTCTTTTTTTACCGTCCCGGAAGATCTCCATTCGTGAATAAAAAGAGATTCCGGAACAGCTGCTGAAGGGATAGGAAGTGATTGTGACTGGAGTCAGAACCGGATATGGGGAAAGCGGATGGTGTCCCAGTTCTGCCGCCAGTTTATACCCGTCTCCGGTGGAACCGCTTGTCGGGTAGGAGAGCCCCCCCGTTGCCAGCAATACAAAATCTGAACTGTAACGGCCGTCTGTGGTTCTAATCCGGAAGAGCTCATCCTTCTCTATGTACCGCACCACTGATTTATAACGGATAATGACATCACTTTTTCTGCAGCAGCGAAGCAGAGCCTCCAGAACATCATGACTCCTGCGGGAAACAGGAAAAACTTTTCCGTCTCCCCGATCTTCGCTGTCCACTCCCAATTGATGAAAGAACTCTCTCAGTTGCGTATTTGTGAAATTCAAAAGACTGGAACGGACAAAGCGTTCTCCCCTACCGTAGTGAGTAAGAAAATCTCGGATATCATCGGCCCGTGTCAGATTACACTGACCGGAACCGGAAAGGAGAAGCTTCATTCCTGCCCGGGCGTTTTTCTCCAGAACACAGACGGATAAACCCGCCTCGGCAGCAAAAGCAGCAGCCATCAGTCCCGCAGGGCCGGCTCCGACAACAATTAGATCAAAATGATTATTAACGTCTTCCAAATGGTTAAATCTCCTTAACTACTCTGTTTAGACCTCTCATCTTAGAGCAAAACAAGACCGTACACTAGCAGCCTGAATACCGTTGGCATCTTCCTCTGGAATTCATATACTTCAGAGGAGGAGTCTTTATTGATGAAAATCCTTTTTCGAACCATAATGTTTATCTCTGTTTTAATGATGAAAGAGTTAGGGCTTTAATGGAAGAAATGGAATTGATACAGGAGATTCAGACAGAAGAGGGAACTGCCGATCTGCCCCGCACCATGACTGATTCCCGCAGATTCTCCTGCACCCTTTGTGGTGAATGTTGCAGTGGTACCATGGAGGTTTTTCTAAACCCCTACGACTTGTATAAAATGGGCCGTTTTCTGAATATGTCCCACTCAATAGAACTGTTTGAGAAGAAACTTATTGAGTGGGCTCCCGGACAGAACAGTCTTCTCCTGCCGAAGATACGTTTCAAAACAGAGCCATTCTCCTTCTGCCCTTTCCTGATCAATGATTATCAGGATGAGCTTGGTTTAAGAGGCTTGTGTTCCCTGCACCCTGAGCACAAACCCCTGGTCTGCCATCTGGCTCCTCTGACAAGGCAGATAGATCTTGAAACAGGAGAGGACAGCTTCGGCTTTATCCCACCCCATCCGGACTGTCCCGGCTGCGGCAGGGGGGAAGAGATCCGGGAGGACCTGGTCCGTAAAGAACTGAAAAGTGAACTGGCCCATGAAATGACTTACTATCAGATTCTTTCGGATCGGGCGGAGGGTCATCCTGAAAAAATCAGGGGATTGTTTCTCTTTGACCTGAATAAGTCCTTTTCTGTCCCATAAAGGTCGGACAGGAGCAAACAGGGATTGCAGATGAAATTGAAGAGATTTACAATAAACCATGACTCTCTTTGAACAGGCCGCCGTCCTGGAAAATCCCAACAAGGCATTTGCATTTGTCACTATTACATCCTCAACAGGATCAGCCCCCCGCAGTCAGAGAAGGAAGAGTATCGAAATGGTCTGCGGGGGAGAGATGGTAGGAGAAGGCCGTTTTCCTGGCGCTCTTGATCACATTTCCGGAGACAGTGCCGAAATTCTCCTGAAAACAGGAATCGAAAGAGGCTGGATTACAGAAAAAACAGCTCTGCTTATTGCCACTCACAAACATGATGTATCGGCTCTCCGGGAAGCTCTTAAAAGTCCCACAGAGTATATCGGCCTGCTGGGAAGCAAGAAAAAAGTAAAACTCTTCTTTGATAAGATGATTCAGTCCGGTTTCACACAGAAAGACCTGGACAGAGTTCATGCTCCCGTCGGTCTGGATATCGGTACGGAAACCCCCGAGGAGATTTCCCTCAGCATTTTGGCCGAAATTATGAAAAAACAGAGCCGTAGTTCTGGAAGTTCTCTCTCCCTGAGTAAGAAAAACACTGCTCCTCTGGTAATCGTCCGGGGAGCGGGAGAAATCCCCCTCCTTCCGGAAAAATGGGGACTGGATTTTCTCTGTTTCTCTGGACATAAAGGCTACCTGGCTCCTGCCGGAACAGGTGCATTCTACCTGAAAGATCCGGAAAAGCTCCCCCCTCTTAAACAGGGAGGAACCGGTAGCCGTTCCAGTGAAGAGATTCAACCGGAATTTCTGCCCGATAAATACGAGAGCGGGACTCCTAATATCCCGGGTATGGCAGGTTGGCTTCACAGCCTTATGTATCTGAGATCTGCAAAAGATTCTTCAACTGCAGACAGAATCCATGAAGGGTTGATCGAAAAACTCCATAGTTTAAAGGGTTTAAAGATTATTGCCCACCCTGACGGAAACACTAGCCCCAGTTATACCAGAGTGCTCTCTGTTGTTCCGGAGAATATGGCTCTCAGCGAATTAACAGGGATACTCAATAAACATGAGATTGCTGTCCGTGCCGGTCTCCACTGTGCTCCCGGAGCTCATAAGACCCTTGGAACCTTACAAACGGGAGGAACCATCCGTTTCTCCACAGGGCTCTTTAATACATCCCATGATATTCAGAAGGTCTACGAAATACTCAAGGAGTCTCTATGAACAGCAGCGAGGACTCTTTGTCTATGCATAATTTTTTATTCACCTTTCAAACTACCCATATGGCCTTAGCTGCTGAAAAGAGGATGGAAAAGACAGAATATGACAGCCGTTTAATTCCCACCCCCACAGAGATCTTTGCGGAATGCGGATTCAGTCTTGAAATTGAACTGGCCCATCCGGAACTGGAGAAGATAAGATGAAACTACTACACAGCTCCGACTGGCACCTCGGCAAAAAACTGGGCCCCTATTCCAGGCTAGAAGAACAGAAGGAAGTTCTGGAAGAGATTATTGCTCTGAAAGAACGGGAGAAACCCGACCTGGTCATTATTTCGGGTGATCTTTATGATACATGGAATCCTCCTCATGAGGCTATCGAACTGCTCTACCGCTCTCTGAAAAGACTATCGGGAGATGCCCTTACTCCGGTTATTGCACTTGCAGGAAATCATGATGCCCCGGATCATATCGAAGCTCCCGACCCTCTGGCACGGGAATGCGGTATCTTCTTTATGGGATATCCTGAGAGCTGCCCGAAAGACATCAACTTCCCAGGAGGTCTTTCTGTCAGCTTTCCCGACCCCGGTATGATCTGTCTGGACGGACTTCCCTCGGGAGATCCGGTAAATATAATCTGTACCCCCTATGCCAGTGAGGTCAGGCTTCGCCGCTTCCTGGGAACTGAGGAGAAGGACGAAACAATGAGGTCCGTCCTGAGGGTTCAGTGGAAAAATCTGGCGAAGAAACACTACTCGCATACATCCGTAAACCTTCTGGCCGCTCACCTCTATATGGGAAGCAAAGGAGAGCTTCTTCAGGAGGAAGAACCGGAAGGAGAGAAATCCATTCTCCATCCGGGAGGCCTTGAAATGATTTATACTGAAGATCTTCCCCAGGGCTGTCAGTATGCTGCCCTGGGCCATCTGCATAGAGGATTCCCTCTGGCGGGCAGCTCCGTTCCAGCGATCTATTCCGGCAGTCCTGCCAGCTATAGCATGAATGAGTACAAAGGCGGGAATTCCGTCGTTCTGGCTGAAATTGAAGCGGGAGAAAAGGCATCCTTCCGCTTTGAAAAACTTGCTTCTCCCTGGCCCCTCTACCGTGAGTCTTTCAGCTCTGTAGAGGAATCCCTTTCATGGTTGAGAGATCATCAGAAAGGATATGTGGAACTGATCCTCAAAACCAGAGAGTACATAAAGGGCTCGGATAAGCAGAAGATACTTCAGGCCCATCCCCGCATACTGGCGGTCATACCCGAGTTGCCCCCCCTCCGGTCCCCCCGGGAAGAGAAATCCTCAAGCTTCAGCTCCCGTCCGGTAAAAGAGCTATTCCGGGAGTTTTACCGACATAATAGACAGGACCTGGAACCTTCGGGAGAACTGCTGGAGCTTCTGGATGAAATCATCTCGGGAGAAGAAACAATATGATACCCCAGTTGCTGACACTTGAAGGTGTATACTCCTATAGAGAAAAACAGCTGATCGATTTTACCTCGCTTACAGGAGGGGGAATCTTCGGGATATTCGGTTCGGTAGGATCGGGAAAGTCAGCCATTCTGGAAGCTATGACCTATGCCCTGTATGGACAGATAGAGCGTTTGAACCAGACCGATCAGAGGGGATACAATATGATGAACCTCCAGTCCAACAAGATGTTCATCGACTTCGAGTTCACCCATAACAGGGAACGCTATCGTTTTACCGTAAGCGCCAAAAGGCGGAAGACAAATTTCGAAACAGTGACTGCTCCCGAACGACAGGGCTATATTCTGACGGATGGAGGATGGAAGCCTCTGAGTGAGCAGAAGATCCGGGGCGGTGTTACAGCAGAGCCGATACTCGGCCTGTCATATGAACATTTTCGTAGAACCGTCATTATTCCACAGGGACAATTTCAGGAATTTATTCAGCTCAAACCCGCCAGAAGAACTGAGATGATGGAGTCTCTCTTTAACTTGGAGAGGTTCAATCTTTATGGAAAGACTGCAGCTCTTCTGGGAGCGGTAAAGTCAGAAAAATCCTTTCAGGCAGGGAGGATGGAGGAACTTGAGAAATTCCAGCAGGAAGACCTGAATGCCCTTTTGTCAGAACTGGAACGCTTCGCAAAAGACCTGACAACTGTCAGCACTGAAATAGAAAAGGGAAATACCCGACTGAGAACCCTTAATGAGCTACAGAAAATGCAGGAGGAACTTCAGGCTCTCCAGAAACAGCAGGAGAGTATTACATCAAAACTTCCGAAAATGGAGGAGCGCCTCAAACGGCTGAATCACTATAGAAACATTTACACGAACTTCCATTCCCTACTGAATCAGAAGAACAGTCTAGCCGAAGAAAGAAAAAGAAAAGAGGCAAGCTACGGACAGACAGAAATTCAGCTTAAAGCGTTGAACACAGAGATTGGCAAAGTCGAAGAGACCTGGGATGAACTGAAAAAAAACTGGGAGAACAAAGAAAGCTATCTTGCACAGCTTCGCTCTCTGAATGCATTCCTACAGATAAGAGAGCTGATTAGTGAGACTGATATTCTGACAGAGAAACAGGGCCATTTGAAGACATATCTGCAGAAATATGAGAAGGATGAAAAACAGCTCACCAGCGAGAGAGACCAGCTCCTGGAAAAGATTCAGGAGAAAGAAAAAGGGCTTCCCGACTGGGATGAATTAGAAAAGACGGAAGACTGGTTTCATCTTAACGATAAACTGATGAGTGAATCAGAAAACCTGACAAATCAGATAGAAGAACTGAAAAATGAGCAATCCGCCCGACTCTTGCAATTTTCGGATCTTATTGATCCGGAAAAGACAAATCCCGCACATAAAGAGATAGTGGAACAAGCACAGATTCTGATACAGAAGAAACAAGTTCAGCTGGAATCGGATCAGCAGAGCCTGCAGGAGGACAAAATTCGTACCCTGCATAACGAAAGGGAAAAGATTCTTCAGTCAAATATCAAATCCCTGAACAGCTATATGGCGGACTTCGAAAGTCTGGAATCTCAGAGAAAACGTCTTGCCCAAATACTAACAAATAAAATTTTTGAGATTAATCTCAAAAAAAGTGAATTTTCCTCGTCTTCTTATAAGGCAGATGAAAGAGATAAATTTTTCCAAGACCTGAAGGAAGCCCGGAATCGGCAGAAAGAAATTCAGGAAAACTATGAAAAGCTTCATGAATTAAACAGGACTCTGAAAAAACTGAAAGACGACTCGAAATCCTCTCATAAGAGTTATGATGAAATCAATCTGACCATGGAAAAAAACAAATCCGCCCGGAAAACATGGGAGAAGGATCTCTCAAAAGAACAGCTTCTGAGTCCGCCCAGCGATCCGGAAGGGGAAAAAATACAGCTTCAGAATTTTCTGAACAGCCTTGAGAAAGAGTATCCCCGACAGCAGAAACTGAGGGATGATCGAATAAAACGGCAGCAAACGCTGGAAATGGATCTGGCCGCGGGACTAGCCCTGTTAAAAGAGCAGGATCGGCGCGAATCAGATCTGGAAAAGAGTCTGTTAGAAGCCTTTTCTTCCACAAGACAAGACTCTCTGGAGAAAGTGATAAAACTCCTTTCCCAAGACTTGAACATAGAAAAGGAAGAGGGAGAAATTGAATCCTTTAATAGAGAAAGGGCCCTCCTGCAGGACCGCCTTAAAAATCTGAACACAAAGATAGCTGACAGAGAATACAGTCCTGAAAAACATAAAAGCTTGAAAGATGAGTTATCAGAACTGGAAAGCCATAAATCCGGCTTGCTCTCCCGTCAGGGGGCTCTTCAAAAACAGAAAGAAGATCTAGAAAAAGGGCTACGGGAGAAGGGAATTCTAAAAAAAACCTTCGCTGAGACTCTTATAAGGGAAGAGAACCTGAAAGAACTGACATCCCTTTTCAAGGGGAAAAAGTTCACCGAGTATATTGCAGCCATCTATCTTCAGGAGCTGTGTATCAGGGCAAATGAGCGCTTTTTTCCTCTTAGCGGGAGAACTCTGGAACTGACTTTCGAAGACAATGCCATACTGGTACGGGATTTTCTGAATGAAGGTAAAACCCGTCTTGTAAAAACTCTTTCGGGAGGGCAGACATTTCAGGCGGCCCTCTCTCTGGCCCTGGCACTGGCGGATCAGATAGGTATGGGAGACGATCATTTCTTTTTTCTGGATGAAGGATTCGGAACGCTGGACCGGGAAACCCTGGAAACGGTTATGATGACACTCCGTGAAATCAGCAGGGATGGACGTATAATCGGTCTTATTTCCCATGTAGATGATCTAAGGCAGGATCTGGATGTATGGCTGCAGGTAAACCGGACGGCAGAAAATGGAAGCCGTATCAGCAGCAGCTGGATGGAATAAGGATTAAATCATGAAGAAAGTTTTAGCAATAGGAGACAGCCTTATCGCCGGAGACTACGGAGCGTCCCTGTTGGAATACTCAAAATATGTTAAAAAGCTCGAATTTAAAAACAGAGGGGCCAATGGAGAACCTGTCAGAGGAATCGTACGCAAGCTGAAAATCTATCTGAATACAGAGGATACCCCGGATATTCTTATACTGGACGGTGGAGCCAATGATATTCTGATACCCTATATGACGGAACATCATCCCAAAGAATGGGGTCCCTTTTTCAGAAAAATGTTCCGTTACGGCAGTACTCCCGCAGAAAGTGATGAAGAACTCCGAGACTTGATACTGGCAGCGATCAATACCGCCTTTGAGGCTGGTGTTAAAAGCGTGATTTTTCTGACCATACCCTGCCTGGGAGAGGATCCTGGTCAGCCTCTGAACCTTGAGCGGGAAAGAATAAATCAGATCATACGAGAAACATCCTCTTCTTATACGGGAAAAGGAAAACTGCTTCTGGGGGATCTGGGGAAAGTTTTTGACAGAAAACTGATGGATCTGAAATCCCCCTCAAGTTGGCTGTTTACATCCCCCTCTGATATGGAAAAACCATGTACAGCGGAAGAGCTCAAAGATCGGAATCTTGCCTTCACCATAGACGGCGTACATCTGAATACGAAAGGAGCCCGTATCTCTGCAGGAGTTCTCGACGAAGCCCTGGAGAAAATTCTTTCATGATATACTTAAAAATACCAGGAAGAAATAATCTGATGAACAGGGATGTCCGCTGTTTGCCAACTTACTTGAGTGACGACAGTTTTTCCAGTAATCCTGTATTCTTATTCTTTTTAGTAGCTCCTGATAAAGAAAAGTAATTCCCGGGGATATCCCCCTCATTGAATTCAGATACAAAAAAATGCAATACTTTTTTATGGAAACAAGAATTGAACTATGGAACGCTCTGATTTTATTTGGCTCAATACAGGGGATGGGTCTGTCAGCATCGCTCATTTTACGAAAAAACGGAAATACCAGAGCAAATAGAATTCTGGGATTTCTGATTCTCATCATTGCTATCGATATGTTCACAATCTTTCTCCAGATGACCAACTACATCATCCACCTGCCCCATCTCTTTGAGGCCATAACAGAACTGAAAAAACACAAGAAGAAGCTTTTAAGTGAATTTTCTGATATTACACACAGAAGCCTGAACTGGCTCTAAATCCTCCTTCAACAGAGTTTTTAAGGAGATCACAGGGCTAACTCCAACAGGATACAAAAAGTTGAATGAGACTTCATAAGTTCCTTAGAAGGTGCTTATTGTCCCATCCTGCGGGGAAGGACACTGCATTCGCCTGAATTACCCGGTCCTATAGGTTGGGACGACTCATACACAGTTCACAGATAGATTACTCCTATATATAAAAAGGAGCTTTCATCCAGTGAAAAGATTATTAACAATAACCATACTATTCCTAATCTATCTGGTCCTTGCAACACTGTCCTGCCGGTCCTTACCGGAAAAGGTATTAACTCCCGGAATCAATGAAAAAAAAAGAGAGACCGGACAAAGTGAGAAAACCAATACCTCTGTCTCGATTCTCGATCTGTTAAAGGATAATGAACTTAAAAATCTCATTCTTGAAGCCCTTGAGAACAACTCGGGAATTGCATCAGCCGAAGCCGGATTCAAAACTTCACAATTCTCAGGAAAACAGCATCAGTCATCATTCCTGCCTAAGGACAGGATTGAATAATCTGCTTCATGCCATGAATATCGCCTTTGTCGAATCTGAAAAGATACTGGATCTGTCAAAAAGAAATTATATGTCAGGCCTGATCGGGATTGAAGAGTATTTAAACGCACAGGAGGATGTACTCTCCTTCAAAATCAAATTAATCGAAACCGAAGCATCTATATATAAAAACAGAATAGAACTGGCATTGGCCCTGGGACAAGGAGTTGAAGATGAAACCTACTAACAGCGAAAGATTCAAAACAATATGGAAAACAATACTGATTGCAATTATCTGTGCAGCTGTTTTACTAATTTTATCTGGACTAGACAGCAGTTCGACAATAGAAAGCACTGTGGAAAAGACTAAAGCGCTTATGCCTGTCACTTTCAGAGATATCAATCCGGGGAATTACCCGGTCATTATTAGCGGAATGGCTGAAGCCATAGCCGAAAGAAGAAATGACATATTGAGCCCCTTGTCGGGAAAGGTTGAGTCAGTCAACCCCGCTTTAGAAATTGGAAGGTTGAGTCAGTCAACCCCGCTTTAGAAATTGGCAGCCGTGTCAAAAAAGGCGATCTATTGACCATATTGAACAAAAACATACTGAATCTGGAGTTAAAGGAAGCCGAGTACAGGCTCGCTTCAGCCCGGTTCAATTATCTCTCGGAAGAAAAAAAAGCCGTAGAA
>NBMC01000072.1 GCA_002084805.1 Spirochaetaceae bacterium 4572_59
ATGTGGAATAGGCATAAAAAGCCGTTGCCACCTGCTCCTTTTCGGTCCCGCCGAAACAGCTGGGAGAATCAGCCGGCTGATCCAGAGCAAGCCAGTCTCCAAAATGAAAGTCATTCTTACAGATATTGTCAACTGTTTTACCTGTGACATATTCATTCCAGGCTACCATCATAGGATATTGTTCTTCCAGAATCCTTTTATCTCCGAAACAATCGTATATAGTCCAGGGACAGATAATACTAGCATCTCCCCAAGCGGCGGATCCGTAGGGAGGATGATTCATTCCTCCTAATATATTAGGGACAACTACCGGTAAATTACCATTTTCCAGTTGTTCCGAAGCCATATCGCGAAGCCATTTAGTAAAAAATGGAGCTGTATTAAAATTAAAGCTTCCCGTTCTGATAAAAACCTGTGCATCTCCAGTCCAGCCTAGCCTCTCATCTCTCTGAGGACAATCTGTGGGTATATCGAGAAAATTTCCACGCTGTCCCCATTCTATATTTTTCTGAAGCTGACTGATCATAGGATCGGAACACTTGAATTCACCGGTTTGCTCCATATCAGAATGGATAATTACACCTGTAATATCATCCAATTCAATATCTCCGGGATGCTCAAGAATACGCACATACTGAAAGCCGTGGAAAGTAAATGACGGTTCAAAAAACTCCTCGGGGGCTCCCTTGAGAGTGTAGGTATCCTTCATATCGGCATTTCCACGCAGGTTTTCCGTATAAAAATTTCCTTCCTTATCCAGAACTTCAGCAAAATCAAAAGAAAGACGGTCTCCTGCTTTTCCTTTGATTCGGACTTTCAACCATCCCACCATATTCTGACCCATATTAATTATTATCTCAGCTGCAGGCGACTTAATAATTTCTATAGGTTTAATTTCCTTTATCCGTTGAACATACTCTCCCTGATGTCCCTGAAGCAGATCAAGAGATAAATCCTCTTCCACTACATTCATCCATAAGGTATCATCAAAATCGGGACTGTTCCAGCCGGGGATCTCTTTTCCCGCATTATAGCTTTCTCCCATATTGATATCTGAGTATTCAATAGGTCCCAGACTTGTTTTCCATGAATCATCGGAACAGACTGTCAATCGACTTCCATCTTCAAAGTCTATATGTATCTCGCTCAAGAGAGCGAGAGTATCACCATAAATGTTCCACAGTCCCTCATAACCGTAATTACCCGCATACCACCCAGTTCCCAGAGATGCGGCTATAACATTCTCACCGGATCTTAAAATTGGACCTAAATCATAAGTCTGGTAAAGAATTCTATCTTTATAATTAGTACATCCCGGAGTAAATAAGGCCTCTGTAACTTTTTCACCATTTAGAAATGAAGAATACAATCCTCTGGCTGAGCTATATAACCTGGCTCTTTTAATTTTTTTCTCGGGAATTAAAAAGGATTTCCTCAATAAAGGAGACGGTCTGAGAGCCTTATCCTTGGGTACTTGAGGAGAACTAATCCAGTGAGCCTGCCATTTTTTCATCCCTGATTCAAAAAATGCAGGGGCGCTTATTTCACTTATATTCCCAGTATTATCTTCTATTTGAACCTGCCAGAAAATTCGTTCTTCCGAATTTAAAGCTCCTCCTGGATAAGGGACATGAGTACTCTGATCAGATATGATCCAATCGGTATCGAAGCATTTGTCAGACAGCTTATTAAGATCAACTAATTCATTGGAATAAATAATTCTATATTTTTTTTGAACAATATTTTTACTAATACTCTTTAACTTCCAAAAAAGTCGAGGTTTGTTCTCTTCTAGACCTATGGGATTTATAAGATATTCACAACGCAAGTCATAAACTTCTAATTTTTTCATGTTTTAATTGCTCCTGATGTTATTCCCTCTATGTAATAGCGGGATCCGAATATGAATACCACAACAAGTGGTAGGGTCGTAAAAACGAATCCCGCAATCATAGAACCGATATCGTTGGATCCCGTTACAGACTGGAAGACTCTGATGGCCACAGTTATGACCTGCTTACTATTGGTGTCGATAACCATTAATGGCCAAATAAAATCGTTGTAGAAAGCTATAATTTGCATTATTCCCACGGTTGTCAGAATCGGCCTGGCAAGAGGTACAGAGATTTTCACAAAGCCCTGCCACTCCGTAGCTCCGTCGATACGGGCCGCTTCAAAAAGACTGGCCGGTAGTTCAGCCATAAAAGTCCTGCACAAAAGAATACCGAACACCTGACCACCTGATACCCATGGTAAAATCAGAGCCCACCAGGTATCTTTCAAATACAAGTCGACAATAAGCTTATATCGGGGAGTCAACGTGAGAATTCCCGGAACCATCATCAAACTGAGGATCATGATGAAAAGAACTTTTTTCCCGGGGAATTCTAACCAAGAGAACACATAGCCGCCCATGGCAGAGAGAAAGACGGTCAACCCCATCGCGATAAGCACAAGCAGTGTGGAATTAAACATATTCCCCAAAAGCAGATTGAATGCTTTAGCATAATTGGACCAGGCAATTGGTGAAGGCATGGACCAGAAATTACCATAGATCTGCACCGTCGTCTTTAAGGAAAGGATGATCATTAAAATCATGGGAATAAAACAAAGGAACAGGAGGATTCCCGCGATTACGAGAAGAACCGCCTGGCCTCTATTTTTTTTCCAGATTGTACTGAACCTGCGATAGTTAAGAATTTGCTTTAATTCGGTTTTTTCCGAACCTTGTATTACTTCAGCATCAGCCATTTCGTGCTCCTATAATTCATTGGCGGAAGATGTTTTAATCCGCAGATTCAACAGAGTGCCGGCAAAAATAAAAATAAACATAACAAGCCCCAGGGCACTGGCATATCCGAATCGTCCGAAACGGGTAACGTTGTAATACAGTTCCAATCCCGGAACATAAGTAGAAATACCGGGTCCCCCACCTGTTAAAATCAAAATAGGTGCAAAATCCTGAATGATCCCTACGAAAACCAGAATAATCAGCATTTTTATTTGAGGTGTTATCAACGGAATCTGAATTTTCCAGAAGTTCCACCAACCGTTTGCCCCGTCCAGATTAGAAGCTTCGAAGAGCTCCGGTGAAATATTGATCAATCCGCCATAATAAACAAGAAAAGCAAAGGCATCGACAAAAGGGAACCCCATGAAAATGATTGACCATATGGCAGTTTTTTCATTACCCAGCCACACCTGCTGCAATTGCTCCAGATTTAATATTTCCAGAAAATTATTCAACAGTCCGACATTGGGATCATAAATATTCTGCCATACCATAGCCACGACAACGCCGGGGACCACCATGGGCAATACAAACAGAAGACGAAAAGATCCTTTGAATCTCTCTCGCATATGAAAAACCAGTTTTGCTGCCAGCAATGGCATGGTAAATAATTTCAAAAAAGCCATTCCTGAGAGTATTCCAAGATTCTTGAGACCGGCAAGAAAATACCCCTCGTCAAGCATCAAGCGAAAATTATCAAGACCGTTAAAATTGATTGTATCCTTGTGTACGCTCCAGTCTGTAAATGACCTGATTATGGCGATCATGACGGGATAATAATGAAAGAATATAAGCAATACAAAAATCGGTAACAACATCAGGTACGCCGTACGATGCTGATAGAGAGTTCCGAAAAAACGGGAGAACAACGCAGTAATAGCGGGGAATATAAAAAAGAGAGTGATGATTAACACAATAGAAGCCAGAACAGCAAGTGAAACTGCAATTCCCATTTTCACTTTATTTTTTGGAATGTCATTAATGTCTGAATTATCCATCGTGTACAAAAATCCATCACGGCATGTGACTGTCACACTCTGTTCATCAACATAAACTCTGCTAATAGCGAGAGGGAAATTGATAGTATCCAATATCTTTCCGCTCTTTTCCAGAATATGTAAAGATCCATTTTTCATTCCAATAAATACCTTACTTTGATCCCAGAGTACTGAAAAGCTTTCTGCATTTCCTCTTACCTGCACACCACCGCTTTGTTCGAGGTTCAAATTAGTGAAGTATAGAGAACCTCTGTCTGTCAGACAGGCTATTTCCCCCTCATCATTTATGATCAAATCCATGACCTGGCCGTCCAGCTTCAGCTTTTTTAGTTCACGGCCTGAAAGGTCTATAAGAATAAGTTCACCTCGATCTGTCCCATATATGATTTTTTCCTGAAAAATGGCAGCGCCCCGGGAAGTTATTTCGATATTTTTTTCCCAGAGAGAATTGCCTTCTCTGTCAATCAGACTAATGTAATGTTTTACCGCCGAGATTCCAGAAGAGACAATTAATAGTCCATTTTCCCTGTCCAGATCCATGTCATAAAATTTTCCACGAATCGGGATAGTTCTGAGTAATTTACCATTCTCAGAATCCAAAACATAAATATTTCGATCTTCATTCCCTGCGTAAATCTCACCACTAGTTTCACTAATCAAAATTTCTTTGAAGATTCCTCCTGCAGAATATTTCCAGAGGATTTCTCCATCTGAATTATAAGCTAGAAGATTATTCTGTCCTGTTCCAATCAGCAACAAGCCTGTTCGCAAATCAGCTGCAAAAGAGGTATTCTGCTCTTTTGTATCAAAATCATATTGCTTAAGAAGATCGAGATCTGTTCTGATATTGATTAAGAAAACACCTGCCAATATCAATAGGACAAGGCTGATACACGCAGCTATTTTAGAAAGACTCATACGTTTCTCCATATTAATAGTTCTCTCAGTAAAAAAAAACAGGGGCAGGCTTGAATCCTACCCCTATAGTAAAATGCAGAAGCATATAATAGAGCTCTGATGCGTTCTGGCTCGAAAAATATACTTTATTGTCCGATAGGTGTGTTCTGGGGATTTAGAAGATCGTTTGGTCCTATATTTTGACCCTTTAAGGAGACATCAATGTATGTCTCAAGGTTTTCCTGATGAAGTACAGCCCACTGATCGACATCAATCTTGCCTGTAAAAAAATCCTGAGTATATGCATACCAGTCTCTCGTACTTTCCTGCACATCACAAGGAACGCCACGAGCTAATTGGTATCCAAAACCTTTCTGAACATTACCGATAAAATCAAGGGATTCAAACATTTCAGCATAGGCCTTGGGAAGCTCGACGCCATTAACCAGAGAAGGACCGGATGGGACCCAGCCTGCTTCAAGGCCAGCAGCCATGTACCGGCTAAAACCTTCATCGGAAGAAAAGTACATAAGAAAGTCAACAACCAGATCGTCGTGTACTTTTTCTTTTTTGATTGCCCCGACAAATCCTAAGGCAACTTCAATAGTTCTGGCAGGAGCTTCAATTCCTGGTCCTTCCATGGAGGGCATATTAAATGTTCCCAAATTAAATTTCTGAACGCCGTCAATGGTTGTTTCACCGGAGGCGACTCCTTCCCCAGCGGTCAGTTTGTCCATATCATTCTTGAAAAGAGGTATTCTCCAGGCACCATCAAGCAAGATAGCTGCTTTACCCTGGTAAAATAAAGGTATGGGATCAGTTGTTCCGAAAAAAGAGTCGTTTCCGGCATATCTGGGGAATACTCTCTTTAATTCTGTTAATACAGTCTTCATCCCTTCAGAATCAGCTCTGAACTCACCATCAAGAATTGATTTATAGGCTCTTACCTTATTAGTATTGACTTTCCAGGGATCATCGTTAAAAGGATCTGTCATATCAAGCTTAAAAACACCATCTATATCGGGATCATAGTTATAATCTCCCGGTTGAGCACGGAATTTTTCGATAAGGCTACGAGTTGTCTGATCTGCGTAAATCTGAGCAAGCCATCCCATCTGCATAGCATAAAAACTGTTAAAATCTCCCGCTACAGCAAGTGCCTGATATCCGGCAGCATCAATTTTCTGACATACTTCTACAAACTCATTCCAGGTTTTAGGAGGTTCTACACCAACTTCTTCAAATATATCCTTATTGTAGGCCCAGAGAACCTGAACTGATTCCAATGAAAGCACATCCCACTCATTGGTTCCCAGATCTTTTTCCTGCAATTCAAAATTGAACTGATCCGTCCAACGCCCATGGGAATAAGGACTATCCAGATTGGCATATTCCATAAAATTGATGGCTTTATCACCCTTATATGAATTTGCATAATTTATAGCGATAAGATCAGCAGATGGATTGTTATCGCTGAACTGGGTTTTTACCCAATCTGAATATCCTTCCCCTGGTTTTAACTCTATATTGACTTTTACTTTTGGGTATTGTGCCATATAACCATCGGCCACTGCCTGCCAGGCTTCCATAGCTCCGGGGCCTGAAAGCATACTGACTGTAATAGACCCTTCTCTATCAATCTGTACATCAGTTATCTGTTGTGCTATTGGCCCCTCATCCGTCTGCCCTCCAGCCATGACAGAAAAAGAACCAAGACAAAGTGCCAAAAATACTGATAAAATCCGTTTCATAGTCCACTCCTTTTTTATTGTGCTATCCCGATAAAAAAGACTCAGACATCAGGATTGAAAAAACATAATTATTTGCAATTTATTTTTTCGCGAATGATGTAGAATCTCTGATTATAAGTTCAGTTTCCAGGGGAATTTCATTAATCTCATTATTATTTATCATTCTCAAAAGAAGCTCCATTGCTTTACGTCCCAGCTCTTCTTTTGGAACATCAATAGTGGTCAAAGGCGGATCTGCCGCTTCAGAAAGAAAGATATTATCGCAGCCAACTATGGAGATATCTTCTGGAACTTTTAAACCGGCCCCTCTGATAGCTTTCATGGCACCAATGGCCATTAAATCATTTATTGCAAATACAGCAGTTACATCAGTACCGGTACTTAAGAATTTTTTCATATCCCTATAACCATCTTTGGCTGATGTTGAAAAGGGATAATTCCCCGTAATGATAAATTCTTCTTCAAAATCCAGACCAAATTTGCCTATATAATCCAGATAGGACTGTTTCCTCGAATCACTGTAAGCTACAGGCATTCCACTCAGAAAAGCTATTCTTCTATGACCAAGTTCTGTGAGATATTTAAACATATTCCTTATGGAAGGATCATAATCAAGACTGACAATAGAATTCTTAAATGAATTATTATTCTTACCCGAAAAACCGATATCCAAACCAGCAACAAAAGAAACTCCACTCCTCTCCATATGCTTGAGCTGATTTTCTGAAAACTGAAAGCCAGTATTTGCAAGAAAAACACCATCCATCTGCCTTTCGATAATCGTCGAGATATACTGATAATCTGAACCTTCAGGAGCGAAAAGTGAAACAATATAACCGTTTTGCCTGGCAACCTGTTCCATCCCTTCTGCGATAGCTCCGAAATAAGGATTACTCAAACTGGGGACCAGGATTCCAACCTGTTCCGTTTTATTCATAGCCAGATTACGGGCAGTTTTGTTTGGTATATAATTCAGTTCTTCTATAGCTCGCTCTATTTTTACTTTTAACTCAGGGCTAACATACTTAGTGCTGTTCACTACATGAGAAACGGTTGCCGGAGAAACTCCTGCTTTATCAGCCACATCCTGTCTGGTTGTCATACAGCCCCTCAGTAAAATTTCGCACAGTTACACATGGTTACGCGCGTTACTATGTGTAACTTATCATCATTTAATTAAGCTGTCAATATTTTTTTCAATACAGGATTTGCTTTCGCCGGACTGGTCATCGAAAGGCTGTTTTTCAATCCATTTGGTCCAGTTCTGTCTGTCTCTTTCCCTGCAATAGCTGTTGAGAGAGGGCCTAGCCCTGGTTCATAAAATTCATCAGCCCTTTTCTATTCAATACAGTAACAGACCGCCCTTTGCAGCTGATAAGCTCCTCCCTCACCATGGCGGATAAT
>NBMC01000034.1 GCA_002084805.1 Spirochaetaceae bacterium 4572_59
ATGTGATTGTTGCCTACAAGGTACACTTAAGTCTTACTTTTTGTATATCAGTGTCCTGCACGCTCACCACATCGGGATTATGCACTTATTATACGAATTCAGGTGTTCCTCTAATTCATTGTCTGAAAAAATACGCTTCAGGTGCTGGTTCACTGCCGAAACAGTAACATCGTAAAGGCTGGCCATCATCTTTTGGGTTAACCAGATATTTTCATCTTCATAACGCATCTCTACACTGCTGTCTGAATCTCCGGATGCGGCAATAAAGGTTAAATATTCCGCAGTGGAAGAGCGAACCAGAGGAGTCTCATTTTTCTGATTGGCCATTACTGCCCCTCCCACATTTTTTTATGAAACTCTTCTTCAATGAGCCTGACTTTCCAGTTTTCATCATCCTGTTTTAAGTTGGGAAGATTATTAGAGCCGTTAACATAGATGGTGTCATATTCAAAATCGGCAGTAGAGAGGCGAAACTTCTTAAACCATTCGTCCAGCATCAGGTTGTCCTCTTCCAGATTTCCTGTCAGCTTTCTAAACCACCACTTGCCTGTATCTGATAGGGTAAGCTTTCCTTTTAGTACCAGTTTGGTGTGCTGATCTTCCGGCAGTTCAGGGTCAGTTTTACGGGTAAAGTCTGCGGTAAAACTTTGTGGGGCTGCATAATGATTTAACCTGAGTCCAATAAGATAGTTAAAGGTTTCTATCAGATCGATGGTTTTTGTTTGCTGCTCATCGCTTCCCGGTTTCTTTAGCTTCAGGGTATAGGCTGCGGGGTCGGCAAAGTGGTCAATATTCAGCAGAGACTGACTGCCCTTTGTCTCCACATCAAGCAGATAGTGGAGCATGTAGTCTTGCCGCAATGTGTCGTTTTTTTCCATAACCTTGTCCCGAACAGGGTTATCATCAAAGGTAAGGTTGTTCAGGGTGTCTTCGTAGGATTCCAGGCGGAGATATTTGAAACAGTGGGAGATGCCGGTATTACGGGTAGTTGGTTTGCCGTTTTTCCAATCGGTTGAATAGATGACTTTTTGAATACGGGGTTTTAAGACAGTATCGAATTGATCACCCATCTCTACGAGAATGTATTTACGCTTGCCGTTATCTTCACGGTTTAGTTCATGGGCGTAGTATTTTGCATGGTACCGGGTTATTTGATTATTATTTATCATAAGTGCCTGTTTAACTTCCCTTCTTTTTCCATTTCTTTACAAAATGAATCAAACTGAGCTTTAGCCAGTCGGGAAGGAGATGTCTTGTTGTTTTCCCATCGGTTAACGGTTGCAAAACTTACCCCGAGTTCTCGGGCGCGGGGATTTTAAGATCTTTCGCTGTTAATTTATATCATATTTAAAACATTTTGGCGCGGTCTTACCTATACCTTCAGGATATCCTTCTATCTCCTACTCGGGAATCCCTATAATCTTCCACTCGCCCTCAAGCTGTTTAACCATAAAAACCAGATTCTGATCCTTCATAAAATCAAGCTTCCCCTGTTTCAGTTCTGTTCCCAGAAAGAGGTAGCAGTTCTGATCGGGAATCCAGTTACGCTTTGTATCCGCCCATGTGGGAAAGAGCTCAATATATTCGTTATAGCTGTAGAGATGATAACGGTAATTGTTCTTATAGTTGGTCATCGTATAGCTACTGAGATCTGCCGCAGGAGGAGCAACTCTGTACTTGGATTCACTTAATCCAGTACTCAGAATCTTAATCTGATCATCCAAAGACTTATAGAATCCCGGTAAATTCCCTTCCAGATTGTATTCTACAAATTTCAGAGAGAAATTCTTAGCATCTTCTTTATTGTTGGCAGTATTTCTGTTTGATCGGGCTGTCCGTGCTGGATCGGGACTCATCAATGCCCGGGGTGATGAAAAGGCCATTCGGATTTCAGCTTTATCTTTCTGCAGAGACTCATCCATAAAATCCCAGGCTTCCAGCTCAATTTTGTAAACCTTAGCGGGAGTAGACGAACGGGGGGGCGCGATAAGTCTAACCGAGAGGGTGGCATTCTTATTGATGAGGGATCCATCACTACTGAAAGGAATATACCAGTTACTGTTATTCTGTTGCCAGCGGGATCCTCTTTCCGTCCAGGGGAGGGTGAAAATCGGGCTGTCTGAACTGTTCTGATGGAGCTTGACCTGCAAAGTGCTCTGTCCCTGGGAAGATTCGTCAATATAGGTTGTTTTAATGCGCCATTTTCTTAAGCTGCCCGTTGAAACTGTCATCAGGTTTTTAATCTCTTCCGAGTAGACCTGACCTATGTCTATCCAGCCGCCATCACTATTGATATAAACAGGCTGATAATCCTGACTGTCGTAAAGAGTGAAGCTTCCGCTGAGAATCCCATTCTCTTCCTGAGCAAATATAAAAAAGGGAAACCCCGTTAGCAGTATTGTAAGTATCAATTTTTTCATAGTCCATATGCCTCCCGACAAACAGTTCGACATTTTATTCTCGGCGATTCACCTCCAGGAATTAAGGATTTTTGAATGAAAAAAAGAAGAAGCTGCTTCACGGGCCTGAATCCATGAAGCAGCTCCTGTGTGAAAAAGAAACCGTTAAACTATTCTAATTATATAAACCCAAAATATCCAAACTACCAGGAAGTCTCTTCCTCACCTCTGGCAATCAGAACCTTTCCGGTTCGTACCACTTCTAAAATGCCGAATTTATCGAGCATTTTTCGCACTGCTTCAATCTTGGATGTGTTACCGGTAACCTGAAAGGTCATGGTTGTATCACTGATATCCTCGCTCCGGCATTTAAAGGCATCCGCAATCTGCAGTATTTCAGTTCTGGTTTCACTGTTACAGTGAACCTTAATCAATGCAAGTTCCTTCTGAATGACATCTTCGTCAGAATACTCTCTGGCATGGATGACATCCACCAGCCTGTTCAGCTGTTCCAGCATGAGCTGAAGAGTTTTGGAATCACCGGTTGCTTCTATATTGATACGGGAGTAGCGGGGATCCTGTGAACGTGATCCAACGAAACTCTCAATATTGTATCCTCTCCTGGCGAAAACCAGAGAAATCCTGATTGTTACTCCCGGTTTGTTTTCAACATACAAACTGATATTGTGTTTAGTCTGTTCGCTCATCAAGTGCCTCCCGTTGGTTTTTCCAGCTTCTTGTTGCGGGGCATAGATAGCAGCATCTTATCCAGTGTGGCTCCAGAAGGAACCATAGGGAATACATTGTCATGCTGTTCTACTTCTGCATCAATAATGCAGGGACCATCGCTATAAGCCAGAGCTGCATTCAGAACCTTCCGTACATCCGCACTGCGTTTTACACGGAAACCTTTTATTCCGTAAGCGGCTGCCAGTTTTACGAAATCAGGGTTTCCTTCCAGGTCTACTCCGGAGAGCCGGTTTTCATAGAACATATGCTGCCACTGCCGGACCATACCGAGATAGTTATTATTGATAATAAGAATCTTCAATGGTAATTTCTCATTTACCACGGTAGAAAGTTCTGGAAGAGTCATCTGAAATCCTCCGTCACCCACAATTGCTACAACTGTTTTTCCGGGGTTTCCAATCTGAGCACCAATGGCGGCAGGGAATCCGTATCCCATTGTACCCGCACCACCGGAGGTCAGGAAATGCCTGCTTTTTTCTGTTTTAAAGAACTGTGCGGCCCACATTTGATGCTGACCCACATCACTTGTCACAATGGCCTCGCCCTTTGTCAGTTTAGACATCTCTTCAATAACATGCTGAGCCCTGAGTTTGCCTTCTTTTTTATATTTAAGAGGATATTCTCTTTTAAGACGTTTAATCTGTTTGACCCATCTCTGAGTATTCCCCTTATTAAGGTATGCGTAGAGAGAATTCAGGATCTCTCTGGCATCACCTATGACTGAACAGTCCACCTGAACAGCCTTGTTTATTTCAACAGGATCTATATCGATATGGATCTTTTTTGCCTGGGGAAGGAACTCATCGGGATTTCCCGCTATTCTATCATCCCATCGTGAACCAATTGAAACAATCAGATCGCATTCACAAAGTGCCATATTGGCATATGCTGTTCCATGCATACCGGGCATTCCCAGGTTTAGATCATGACTTTCTGGAAAGCAGCCTTTTCCAAGCAGTGTGTTTACTACGGGGATCTGCATTTTCTCCACAATTGCCTGTACTTCCTTAACAGCACCGGAAATTACAGCACCGTGTCCTACCATCAGGATTGGTCGCTGGGCTACTGAAATCATGGTAGCTGCTTTTTTTACATCATCCTGATTTACTTCTTTAAGCGGATTGTAGCCGGGTAGTGAGAACTCTCCTGATGTATCTTCCGGAATCAATGCACTCGATACATTTTTGGGAATATCAACAATAACAGGTCCGGGCCGTCCCGTGCTGGCAATATGAAATGCCTGGTTTATAACAGAAGGCAGTTCTTCCGGATCCTTTACCAGAAAAGAGTGTTTTACAATAGGATAGGACATTCCGGAAACATCAGCTTCCTGGAATGTGTCAAGACCGAGGTTCATTGTTAGCTGTTGTCCACAAAGAACGACCATGGGTACCGAGTCCATCATGGCAGTCATGATGCCGGTAAGAGTATTGGTGGCACCGGGGCCGGAAGTAACAAGAACGACTCCCGGTTTTCCGGTAGAACGGGCATAGCCATCTGCCATATGGGTTGCACCCTGCTCATGTCTGGTTAATACCAGTTTCATCGTAGATTGAGCTAATGCATCATACATGGGAATAGCGCTTCCGCCGGGAAGGCCAAAAAGGCATTCAACACCCTGATTCTGCAGTATTTCAATCATTTTTGTGGCAGCAGTACATTGTTTTTTGTTCATGATGCCTCCATGACATATTGATTCTACAAATAATAATTGATTTTATTTTAGTGGTCAATAAGGATAGATATTGAATTTAGTCTAATATTGGTTAGTTTTAGGCTAAAATTTATAGATAATAATAAATATGCTTAATTTCCTGTCAAATTCAGCTCAGTTTTCAGAGCCTTATGGTTTAATGTTTTTGTTTCGCTAGAGATTCTGTCGGCGAACTGGTAATTTTCCTGGAAGAATCCTCTTCTTACCTTGGTCGAAATGATGCGGTAGAGGGACTCATGTAATCTTGACTCTGAAATCTCTCCATTAATGTAGGCATCTTTAAGATATTTCTGAGCTTCGGGTATATTGGATGGCATTAGTATTATATCTATACCTGCCTGAAAAGCCTTCAGTGCTGCTTCTCCAGCAGACCAGTAATGAGAAATTGCTCCCATATCCATGGCATCTGTAATGGATATACCTTCAAATCCAAGCTTTTTTCTCAGAATCTCTGTCTGAATGGTGTAAGAGAGAGAGGCTGGGTCTGCATTTCCCGTCAGGGACGCTGCCTGTATGTGGGCACTCATGATAAAATCCACTCCGGCATCAATTCCTTTTCGAAAGGGGATAAAGTCCACGGTTTTAAATTCTTCTAGGCTTCCCCGGGCTTTCACCATACCGTTATGGCTGTCTCCGTTAACATAACCATGTCCCGGAAAATGCTTGAGTACACTACATATCCGGTTGTTCTGGAAACCCCTGACAGCTGCGGCAACCATCTCCCCTGTCTTAAGAGGATCCGTGCCGAAGGATCGAGATCCTATGACATCGGGAGGAACATTCCTTGTTACATCCGCAACGGGGGCCATGTTCATATTAAACCCCAGGTCTCTCAGGTCATTGGCCAGAACAGAAGTGGCTTTTTCTATCAGCAGGGAATCGTCCCTGGCGGCCAGAACCTGGGCAGGGGGCAGATATAATACATTCATATTAGACTGTTTTCCCAGGCGGGATACCTTGCCTCCCTCCTCATCTGTGGCTATAAAAAGGGGAAGAGAGCTTTCTTTCTGCATGTCACTGATAAGTGTTCTAGTCTGCTCGGGATTCTGAAAATTTATGGAAAAGAGGATTATACCCCCCGGATTATACCTGTTCATAAAGTTGCGGAGGTAATCATCCATCCGGAGAGCCGGTTTGCCATAAGCTGTTTGTCTGACTGCCAGTATAAAAAGCTGACCGATCTTTTCATCGATTGTCATTCCGGTCAGAATCCTCTCTGTTTCAATATGGAGAGCCTTCTCTTCTGTCTGGATATCCCTGTCCTCAGAAAGCTCAGAAAGCTCAGGAAGCTGTATGCTGTTCATCTCAGAAGAGGGATCGGGAGAGGTGCTGCAGGAAGCCAATATCATAAGTATTAGTACTAAGATGCCCTGGTTTTTTTTCAATATAACACTCCGGATTACCGACCAGTCAGTCAGCTAGTCTTGTTATTTTTATATTTTTAAGCCATTTTAATTTGTACAGTTCCTGCAGTATTTTATCAAGTAGGAATGAGAGGAGCTTTATTGATAATGGAAAAACTTAATGATGTTAACATAAGTTCAATGACACCCCTGATTTCACCGGAACTACTGAAAAAGGAGTTTCCCGTTAGTGAAGAATTGAGAGGTTCGATTGTAAAATACCGTGATGAAGTCAGGGATATCCTGATTAAAAAAGATTCCAGGATGCTTGCTATTGTGGGCCCCTGTTCTATTCATGAACCTGTAGCTGCCCTGGATTATGCCCGTCAGCTCAGTGCTTTACGGAAAAAATACGAAGATAAACTATGTATTATTATGAGAGTCTATTTTGAAAAGCCCCGTACAGCTCTTGGCTGGAGAGGGCTAATTCTGGATCCTGACCTTGATGGTTCCTATAAACTAGAAAAAGGATTGCGTCAGGCCAGACAACTTCTTTTAGAGATCAATAAGCTTGACCTTCCTGCGGGTTCTGAAATTCTGGATCCCATTGTCCCCCAGTATATTTCCGATTTGATCAGCTGGGCCGCTATTGGTGCCCGTACGACAGAATCTCAAACCCATAGGGAACTGTGCAGCGGGCTCTCCATGCCCGTAGGATTTAAAAATGGGACAGATGGCAGTCTGGATGTTGCCGTTAACGGAATTAAATCCGCTCTGGCTCCCCATAGTTTTATCGGAATAGATAAAAAAGGTCAGACCTGCGTATGTAATACTAGAGGAAATGATTTGGGACATCCTATCCTTCGAGGAGGAAAGCATGGTCCCAATTATTACGAAGAGAATATCGAGGATGCGGAGGCGCAACTTCTGAAAGAGGGGCTGAATCCCGTTGTTCTGATTGACTGCAGCCATGCTAACTCCGGTAAAAAATATTACAAACAGGAGAGGGTGTTGAATGCTATTCTTGATCAGCGCCGTCGGGGAAGAGACTCCATTGTGGGTTTTATGCTTGAAAGCAATTTGCATGAAGGCAGTCAGGATATAAAGCAGAATACGGCTGAACTTTCCTACGGTCTCTCTATTACCGATGCCTGTATCTCTATGGAGTCAACAGCCAAACTCCTGTATACCGCTTTCAATTCCCTTTGATAGTTCGGTGAAGTTCCCATGATTTTATTTTGTTTTTTATTAGATAAATTTGTGGGACCCTCTCCTTTATTCCTTTTTTTAACAGGAAATATTTAAATTTTGACTTCTTGATGCTTGATGACAATGCGGCAAACAATTTATTCTTTTCAACGCAACAATTAAGGAATCAGGAGTTTATGAGAACAACGGAAAATTCAAAGAGTACAACTTCCGTCAGTGAAAGGGTCTGTAGAACAGCTTTTCATATTCTGGGTGACAAGAGTAATTTTCATACCCGGAAAGAGAATGAAAGATTGCTGAATGGAGAGACTTGTACTTACACATTATCCCTATCGGATCTCCCCGGTCATACTCTGTTAGTGGAGGAACAAATTCTTCCTCACCACAGAGATCATTATACACACCGGCATTGGATATTTGAGCAGGATCTGGATCAATGGAAACTAGTTAAAGCCGATAAAAACAGTACTGCTGTTGGTACTGAAATCATCGATTTAGAATTACTCGATCTTTTGGACCGACTGGAAGCTATCCTTCATAAGAGCGCTTCCAGATTTGAAATGCCTGTACCGGTGGATGCTGACCATCAAAACAGTTTTCATCAGTTAATGAACAAAAAATCTTCAAGAGTTTTTACCCTTGCTGCTGCCGGTCTTATTATGGCTGGACTTTTTCTGACCATTTTTATCAGTACAATGCAGTACGGTAGAATGCTAAAGACTGTTTATATGCTCAATGAGTCTATACAAGACTCGAGTGAACAGAGCCGTTATTCCATCAATAAACTGACTGGTGAATTGGCCATTGTTAACAAGGAACTGGACGGTATAAAGTCGGAAATCTTTCATGAAAAAGAGGCGTTTCTATTTAACCGGAAACAGACTGCCATGAACCTGAGATGGCTTTCCTCTCAGTTTCCCCGCTCCAGCAGCTCCAGGAAAAAGGCCTACCTCTTTCTGGCTGATGAGGTTGATGAAGCACTTACTTATGGAGATGTATTTTTCCATATGTCCCGTCTGCCTGAAAACAATGCACAGGCTGAAACGTTAATGGCTACAAACCGGGATAATTACCTCTCCATGAACCACTATAATCCTGTTTTTTCAGGAATGAAACTGCCCGTTTCTACGGGAACCAGAAAAAGTGACGAATCATTATTCATGATTTCCAGTGGTTTTATTGAGAGAAGGTTGTCTCCTCTCGGTTACGGTGGCGTTAAGCCTCATCATGCGGTAGATCTGATCAATCTTGATAATATAGTCAGGATATCTGATGAAAATGAGATTATCAGGGATGAATCCATACCGGGATTAATTGTTTCAGCTTATGAGGGAACAATACTGGATGCCGGATTCGATTATGTTTATGGCTGGCATGTGGAAGTAAGACATGAGGTAAATGATGAAGTTCTTGCCTCCTACCCGGGAGCAAAATTCTGGTCAACCTTTTATGCACATATGCAGGATCCAATAACTCAGGCTCTCGGGCAGAGTGTTTCTCAGGGGGATCCCCTGGGAGATATCGGAAATTCCGGACGATCTACAGGTCCTCATCTTCATTTTGAGGTCAGGATCTATCGTCCCCAAGCTGTTGAAACAAGCCCTTTTGGAAACTTTGAAAAAATTAACCCCTATGAGAAAATGGTTTCGGAATAAAGTCCTATAACAGGATCCCCTGATATCAGGGGATCAGCGCTTTCATCTTTTCAAAAATCAGAAATACTGCTGGACAAATCCTTGTGTTTTCAAGCATCTGGCTTGAATACTTTTTAAAGGAGATACAATTGCTGTGCGGGTAGTCCCTGCAGGCACCCGGTCTGTTCTCATAGACAGAGCAATAGTTGTCAATTTCCAGAAAAGGGCAGGGCATGGCCTTGAAAATATAATCTTCATCTTCATCTATTTGCAGGTACTGTTCAGTGAAGACTCCGGGTCTCATCCTGAGAGCCTTAGACAAGCGTGAGATATCCCTCTCTCTTAAGAGAGGACCAGTCCCTCTGCAGCAGTTGGCACATTTCAGGCAGTCTATCTCCATAAAAACCTCATCATGGAGAGATGCCATTATGGGATCTACCTTTCCAGCTTTCATTTTTTTTAGCTTTTGAAAGTATTTTCTGTTCTCTTTATAACGGGTTTTCGCCTGTTCCAGGAGCTTCTGATATTCACTGTTCATGCTTTATTTTTTATATACTTCGTCGGGGTTAAACAAAGGTTCTCCCTGAACCTTCAATTCCCCCTCTTCCCATACCCGGTAGTAACAGCTTCTATGTCCTGTATGACAGGCTGCGCCGCCGACCTGATCTATCTTGAAAATAACTGAGTCGTTATCACAGTCAACGCGGATCTCTTTCAGCAGCTGAACATTACCGGAAGATTCTCCCTTTCGCCAGAGTTTCTGACGGCTTCTGGAAAAGTATACACCTCTTTCTGTTTTTACAGACTCATCCCATGCTTCACGGTTGATATAAGCCTGCATCAGGATTTCTCCAGTACTGAAATCCTGTACAATTACCGGGATCAATCCTCCGGTTTTTTCAAAATCCAAGGGACATGCACTCATTTTTTTATTTCCTTTTTTATTGATTCATTGATTCGCTTGTTTGCCTACTCTTCACGGGGAAGCCATTTTCCCTCTTTAAGAGTCAGGCCGTATTCGTGGGTCAGCAGGTATTGCATTCCCTCATAGAGTTTTCGTCCTGTATCCTTTAAGCTGCCTTCTGATGTTCCTCCCGGGAAGGCCGGATCATCAAGTTTCAGTCCTGAGGTTAAAAGGTTTTCCAGAAGCATCTTAGCCGCCAGAAAGCGCTTATACTTATCAATTCCGAAGATAAGGGGCTTATCAATCATAGCGATAACTTCCCAGGTTACCTGCTCTGCCTGTGAGTAGAGTCCGGCATCCTTATTCTGATCGCTGAAGCGAAGAGGCAGTTTTTCAATAATATAATCAATATTATCCATAAGCCACGATAGGTCAAAAAGGCCTGTTGCGCAGTTGAAGAGGATTTTTTCACCCCTTCTTTCCATGGCGGCTGCTTCATCCTTTGAAATGCCAACACCCAGGTCTACACAGTTAAGATTATCACTCTCATCCTTTATCAGGATTCCGCCTTTTACATCTACGGCGGTTTTAAATGAAAAATCAAAACCTGCCGGATTTCCTTTCAGAGCAAGAATGGCCAGCGAGAGGGGATCTGCTGTGTAGCCCAGATTATCAATATTCCCCAGAGAAATAAAACGTATCCCTCTGTTGTAGAGTTCTATAAAGGTATCTTTCAGTACTCTGAAGCTCTGTCCGTGCCCTCCGGGAAGAGGAATGATCACAGCTTTCTCTGGATCTGATCCCCGGAAAATATTTTTTTTATCGCCCTCCCTACTGTGGGAGTAGGCACATATCATGGGCTGAATACCGCTTAATCCCTTCCATATAGGATGATCAAGCTTTTTTGCCAGGGCTTTCAGCCAGGGGCTGTTGCTGTATTGTGCAAGGGCAGACTGTACTGAATCATTATTTGAGACGCTTGTCATCTGAAAAAATGGAATTTTGGAGGATGACTTTTCAGAATAAATCAAGAGCGATCGCAGCTTTAATTCCATATAGGAGGGGCCGGGAGATCCGTCGGGCTGAATAAAGGCTGCTGTTACTCCCTTGGGCTGACCCTTTGCAAGGCTTGCCATTCTGTTGAATGTTTCCTCATAAAGATCGAACAGATCCGGATTGAAGCCTTTGTTTTTTTTTGTATCTGCATAAGAAGTTGCTGAACCACCATTCAGAAAACCATAGGAGTAGTATGAAAAAAGGGAGATTCCAATTTTTTTCAGCTTTTCTATGCCGATGCTTCGTTCTCCGGGTTTCAGAACTGACGCCTGTTGGGGAAAACGCTGTCTGAAAGCAGATAATTGCCTATCTGTAAAAGTGAATTCTACGGGATTTCTCAGATCCAGGATCTGATCGCCGTCGATAAGGGGAACAGCTTTTGGTATAACAGGGGCTGTTCTGCCTATCAGGCCGTCATTATAGTTATTCAGGATGGACAAAGCCAGGTCAATATCTACTCCTGATTCAATCATCATAGTCAATTCCGATTCGGAAATATCATTTTTGCTGATCAAGCAGTGCTCCTTGTTTACTGGGAATATTTGCAACAGTTTAGCATGTCAAAGGGGATCTGAACCAGACTACTTTGATTTCATCAATGCTGTCAGAGATTTATACCAGACTCCCGGGCCGGAATACAGAGGCTGGGGAGGCAGTTCATTTAGTATCTTTTCAGGATCGTCCACTCTGTGGGGAGATAGTAATTTGAATTTAGCTCGGTCCTCTTTCGTGGCAATCAGTTGATAGGCCTGTCTGATAGTGTCATTTTTTCTATGAGCTGCCGATAGATTTCTCCATGCCATTTCAATTTCACGGTCTCCCGCATCTTCACTGATCCCTAGAAGCTTCCAGGGGTTTATTGTCAGGTTTATAATATCCAGTGTATTCAATATATTCTCCTCATCAGAATAGTTCAAACTGAACAGGTGCACTGTTCTGCTGTATCGGTTTTTTGTGTGAGGGTGCCTGATATTTTTCTTTTTCTCCCGCCAGTTTCTGTAATATCTTTATGATGGTAGAGGGCTTTGATACTTCTTCTTCGGTAATAGCTTCAACCATATCGGGATAGAGGTGACGGAGACTGGCTATAAGAGATATAGAATGAGTCATCAGAAGGCTGAGGTACTCATCGGTCAGTTCAAACTCCAGGGCGACAGTTTCAGCAACATCTCTGATAATGCTTAAGAATGCTTTTACATCCGATTTGTCTGTAGAATTGTCCTTCAGGTAGGCCTGTAGAGTCAGCAGCCAGTAAACAAGGCTCCTGTCTTGGTCATAGGATAGAGTAGACAGAGCTGTAAGGCGGGAACCTTCTACTTCTCCGAAAAGAGCATGGGCAACATGGGCTGCTTTATCAGGTAGAATATCTATCTCCTGGAGCTGATCAAAGCACCATATCAGAATCTTCTGGGCTGTATCGGGGTGTTTCCTGCTGATATCTCTGATAATCATGGTAGCTGTTTCTAGAAGAATATCGCCCATACCGGCAGTGCTGGCATCATTGAGCTGTTCCAGAGAGCTTTTCAGTTCCTCCTTATTATCTAATATGGAGGACCCCAAGCGCTGCCACTCTTCGGGAAGAGTCTCATTCGCGATGACACTGTTAAAAAAGGAGACAAAGCTATAGGGGGCGGATCCTTCCGGTATAGAGTTGGAAAATGTTTCCACAGCCTGAAAGGATCCCGCATAAAAAGCTTCCACGGCCTGTGTCAGTACTGCCCAGGGACTCAGGAGAGAGCCTTCGGGGATTGTTTTCAACTGTTCAAACAGTTCAGAAGAAAACATCCCGTTTGTGACTGCTTCAAAAGCATCGGAAACAATCCATGCTTCTTTTTTAAGAATATGCTCATTTGGTATAAAGTCACAGTTTGAGATAAAGAGTGGATTTGGAAGTTCTGCGGACAGTCTTTTCTTTATTCTCTCTTTTTCTGCTAAGTCTTCACATTGTATATAATCTTTCAGTTCGTTTTGTAATTGGCTTGTAAATGACAAAATATTTCTCTTTAAATGATTTGTTCTCGGACAAAAAAATAATACTCAATTTAGCTGTCTGTCAAGAATCAGGAATCCTTAGCTTGCTGAATCTTCTCTTTAATGGTAAGAATCTCCCGGTTATTCAAAACAGTGGTAATCCGCAGTTCGTTGTCATCCTTTGTCTGAATGACAATCTGATCCTGCAGCTGATTCTGATTGGCATCAAGAAGAAGCTTTACCACGGGGTAGCGGAAATCGGCAGCATTGGTCTCAACTACAACAGCTGTGTACTTATTTTCAAGAACCACATAGCTTCCAAGAGGGTAGATGGACAGCAGACTGAGCAGGGCCTTCATGATTTCTTCATCATAATGAGAGCGCATCTCCTTCAGCATTCCCGTAAGGCTTGTATGGGCGTCACGGCTTGAACGGAAGGGTCTGTTTGAGATCTGAGCATCATAGGAACAGGCCACGGCAATAATTTTACCAAAGCGGGATATTTTGCTGGCATCAAGCCCCTGGGGATATCCTGAGCCGTCATTTCTTTCATGGTGTTCCAGTATGCCCAAAAGGACATCTCGGGGAAGAGAAAACTCTTTCAGAGCTCTAAATCCCAGTAAGGTATGGGCATTGATGACTTTTTTCTCTGCATCAGAAAGCTTTCCCTCTTTCTGGTAGATCCTGCTGGGAATCTGAAGCATTCCTACTTCATGGAGCATAGTCGCGATTCCAAGTTCTATCAGTTTGTGATTGGGCATCTTAAGCTTTTCGCCAATGGCCAGAGCCAGAATCATGGATCTTACAGAGTGATTAACATTATAATCTTTTGTAGTCTCCTGGTTCAGTTCCTGGAAACGCAACATATAATTTTCATCATTGCGGAGTATGGTAATCGCTTTTTTTACTTCTTCCGTAATAATACTGATATTCAGGATATTATCATCTTTAAAGCGATTCAGTACTTTTTTCGCGAAAACCGTTAGTTCATTATAAAATTTCTGTGCTCGAGCCAGACCTTCTCTATCTTTGATACCCTGATCAAGGGTAGCCCCTTTTGCTACAGATGAGCTTGTCTGAGCAGCTGTTTCTCTTCCTATGGGAGATCCTTCTGTCTGGAGCTCTGAAAATCCCCATTTCTTAAGATGGGAAATCAGCTCTTTAGAGACAGGAATATCTGGAGTTAATAATATATAATTTTCATTGAGAAATACGGGAGATTCAAAGAACATCCCTTCTTTCAGACTTTTTGATTCAATCCTGTTCATTATACTCCTGCTAATCTTGGTTGACCCCATAATGGATATAATTTACACTACTTCCATTATAGGAGCAACTACGATGAAATTTAAAACCATTTTTTTCCTGTTTAACGGAATTATACTGTTTTCCTTTCTGTTTATAGCTCTTATGCCCCTTTTTGTACTAGGAGGGGAATATACTATGATTTTCTGGGAAGAAAACTGGTTTTTAGCCGTAATCTTCCTATTGTTTATATCGGTTCTTGATAGCTATTTCATTATCAATTGGAAGATGTTTTCACTTTTGGAGAGCGAAGACTGGCCGGGATTGACCGCCTATCTGGAGCAGCAAATCTATGAGAAGAATAGAATTACCCATAAAAATGTCCGTATGATGGTTAATACATCTCTGACCATTTCAAATCTGGATAAAATAAGTCGTCTTGAAAAAGAGATCCGTGAGAAGAAGCCCGAATGGATGAGCCGTTATGGGACGATGCTGGGGATTCCTTATCTGCTTAATCAAAATCATGAAGAAGGAAAAGCTTTTTTTAAAGACTGTCTTAACAAAGCTAAAGTTGCCGAATCTTTCTGGCTGCAGTGGTGTTATTCTTTTATACTGCTTTCAGGAAAGGAGGTGGATGAAGCCGAATCCTATCTGAAAGATCTGGGAAAGCAGGAGAAGGATCCGGTTTTGCAGATGCTTTCTCTTTATCTTTATAAATCCACGACGGGAGACCCCGTGAAACTGGATGAAATGAAGCCTTTAAAAGAGGCTTTCCTGACAAAATTTCCTACACGGAAAAGTCTTGATCGGGTTCTGAATAAAACCCGTAGTAATAATGTAACGGTTCTTCTTCTATCTAGTATCCTTGATGATAGCCTGAACTGGATGTTCGAAACAGAATAAAAAGAAGGTCTTTCCATGCGTACAATAAAGAAATCTCATAAGCTTGATAACGTTTGTTACGATATACGTGGTCCTGTTTTGAAAGAAGCAGTCCGACTGGAGGAGGAAGGATTCCGTATTATAAAGCTGAATACGGGAAATCCTGCCACCTTCGGTTTTGATACTCCCGAAGAAATTCGTCATGATATTATATGTAATCTTCCCAATGCTCAGGGATACAGCGACTCCAAAGGAGTTTTTTCCGCTAGAAAGGCTGTTATGCATGAGTGCCAGGGCCTTGGTATCAATGGTGTAACAATTGATGATATCTACTTGGGAAACGGTGTCAGTGAATTGATTGCTATAGCGATGCAGGGTTTATTGAATAATGGTGATGAAATCCTGATTCCCAAACCCGATTATCCCCTATGGACAGCTGCTTCAGTTCTTGCTGGAGGAAATGCCGTTCACTATCTTTGTGATGAAGAGTCCGATTGGCTTCCCGATTTGAAAGATATTGAGAGTAAGGTTAACTCAAAGACAAAAGGGATCGTTGTCATTAATCCCAATAACCCAACAGGAAGTGTTTATCCTGAAGAAATCCTTGAAGGAATTCTGGACATTGCCCGCAAGAACAATCTGATTGTTTTCTCAGATGAGATATACGATAAGATTCTTTATGATGATGCCAGACACATTCCCATAGGATCTTTGGCCGATGACCTTTTAATTGTCACATTCAACGGCTTATCTAAGTCATACCGTGCTGCCGGATTTCGTGCGGGATGGATGATCCTCAGTGGGGATAAAAGACATGCTGCAGATTATATTGAAGGGCTGGATATTCTTTCCAATATGCGCTTGTGCAGTAATGTCCCCGCTCAATTGGGAATACAAACAGCTCTTGGCGGTTATCAGAGTATACGGGATCTTGTTAAACCGGGAGGCCGTTTACTGACTCAAAGGGATTACTTTTATGAAAAGCTGGTCTCCATACCCGGTATAAGCTGTGTGAAACCTAAGGGAGCCTTATATATGTTTCCCAAGGTAGACATAAAAAAATTCTCCATAAGGGATGACCAGAAACTTATCTTTGATATTTTGACCGAAACCCGTACTCTTCTTGTTCAGGGGAGTGGTTTCAACTGGCCTGAGCCGAATCACTTCAGAATGGTTTTTCTACCGGATATTGAAGAACTCGCTCTGGTGGCTGAAAGACTGGAAAAGTTTTTTAAAAGCTATAATCAGTTATAAAAAGTAAAAATATCGGCAATTCTGAAAGCAAAATTAGAAATATTCTCAAAATTTTGAAAATATCGGTGGTATGAATCGGATTCTTTCACTATCATTCAAGAAAATTAATTTCCCTTTTAGGAGACATCAGTGAAAAAACTATTATTAATCGCAATTTCTCTCGTATTGTTCAGCACTAGTCTGTTTGCAGTCAGAATTACCCCTTTCCAGGTAGATATTCCCGAAGCACAGAAAGAAATTGAAACTTTAACACAAAATGATAACGATATGGATACTGAAAATGCAACTATGCAGTCAGAAATCGATACTCTTGAAACTGAAATTACAGATATGGAAGCTCTGAAAAGAGAAATAACCATCACAATGGGTAAAGTTAAAAAACATGCCGGGGAACTGTATTCTCTGTTTCAGAATGTTAATGATGTGGAACTGAAATCTAAACTTAACGGTCAGATCAGTGAAAACCGCAAACAACGTTATGCTCTTGAGAAAAAAGCCGATGAGCTGTCTGGTCTGATTCTTGATAATGAAAAAGAGATTGAACTGAATACCCGCTATATCAGTGCCAATAATGTTCAGATTGATAAGAACACCTATAGAATTGATGTTCTGGAAGCCTGTATTAAATATACTGAAAATGAGAGTGTTTCTCTGGAATCCACAGTAGCGCAGTCCCAGACCCTTCAGTCTGAAGTTGACAGCTTGGTTGGTCAGAATCCTGCCGCAGCCAAATAATTTATAGATTCCTTGCGGATTAGTATAAAACCCGTCTGAAAAGACGGGTTTTTGTCTTTTATAAATTGAGATTTTCCCTCTGGTCATTAAGGGTGTAAATGGCTATAATCTACAAATAAATTCTGTCTAATCTGAAGGAAATATCATGTCAGTGCGAGTTCGCTACGCTCCGTCCCCCACCGGGCTTCAGCATATCGGTGGAGTCAGAACGGCGCTTTTTAATTACTTTTTCGCCCGAGCCAATAAGGGTAAATTCATTCTGCGGATTGAAGATACCGACCGGGAACGCTATTCCGAAGAATCTCTCCAGGATCTCTACGATACTCTGGAGTGGCTGGGTATACAGTGGGACGAAGGTCCCCAAATGGGCGATTACGGTCCCTATGTCCAGTCTCAGAGATTTGATCTCTATCAGAAGTATGCTCAAAGTCTCCTGGATGAAGGCAAAGCCTATTATTGTTTTTGTACAGCAGAGAGACTCGATGCAGTACGTGAACAACAGAAAATAAGTAAATCCAAAAATCAGGGTTATGACCGCCACTGTCGGGATATGGATCCTGCAGAGGCATTAAAACGGAAAGAAGCGGGCGACGCCTGTGTTATTCGTCTTAAAGTTCCTCTGGACGGAAAGACCACCTTCCATGATGAGGTCATGGGAGACATCAGCCGGAAAAACCGCGATGTCAGCCCCGATCCGGTTATTGTCAAAAGCGATGGTTTTCCCACCTATCATCTGGCTAATGTTATTGATGACCATCTGATGGGAATCACCCATATTATGAGAGCACAGGAGTGGATCCCCTCAGGACCTCTGCATGTAATCTTATATGAAGCATTCGGCTGGACTCCTCCCAAATACTGTCATCTCCCGCTTGTTATGGGAAAGGATGGTTCCAAACTTTCCAAACGGCATGGTGCCACTTCTCTGAAAGATTTCCGCCTTGGTGGATACCTGCCGGAAGCCATCATCAACTATATCTCACTTCTTGGTTGGTCATTTGATGATTCCAGAGAATTTTTCACTAAGGAAGATCTGGAAGAACTCTTCACTTTGAAGAAGCTGAATAAGTCTCCTGCTGTTTTCGATTATCGTAAACTGGAATGGTTTAATGGTCAGTACATTCGTTTGAAAGATCCTGAATCTTTGAAGGAACTTCTGCTGCCGATCCTGCAAAAGGATGGGGTGATCTCTGATCCTGTTACTGAGGATGAGATGGGAATCTTTAACGGTGCCTTTCCTCTTGTCCGGGAACGTCTGAAATTAACAACACAGGTCTCTGAAATGATTAGATTTCTTTTTAAGGATATCGACAGCTATAATTCAGATGATGCCATCCCCAAAAAGATGGAAGCTTCTCAGGTCCCGGGAATCCTTGATTCCTGTGCATCTCTTCTGGAGGGGTTTGAAGATCGCAATGATGAAGAGAATGAAAAACTCTTTTACGATAAGTCGGTAGAGCTGGGAATCAAGATGGGGCAGATATTGCAGCCCCTGCGTGTTGCCGTTACAGGAACAAAAATATCTCCGCCTCTCTTTGAATCCATCCGTCTGTTGGGTGTAGAAAAAGCGGAAGCCCGTATCCGGGCCCTGAGTGAACAGATCAGTAAGGAGACAGCATAGTATGGCTAAGGAAAAGAAAGCAAATCAGCTTGCCAATGAATTTGGCGCATCCATGGAGAAAATTGTTTCTCTGGCGAAACGCCGGGGATTTGTTTATCCCTCCAGTGAAATATATGGCGGATTGTCCGCAACATGGGATTATGGTCCCCTTGGTGTAGAACTTAAAAAGAATATTCAGGAAATCTGGTGGAAAGAGATGACCCGGATGCATGATAATATTGTCGGTCTGGATGCTGCCATCATGATGCATCCCCGCACCTGGGAAGCCTCCGGTCATGTAGAGAACTTTTCTGATCCTATGGTAGATTGTAAACAGTGTAAAAGCAGATTCCGGGAAGACAAACTGTCCACTGAAGTTCTTGAAAGCAAAAAATGCCCCGAATGCGGTGGTGAGCTGACAGAGCCAAGACAGTTTAACCTGATGTTTTCCACCCATCTGGGGCCCGTAGCGGATTCCGGTTCCCTTGTTTACCTACGGCCTGAAACGGCTCAGGGTATCTTTGTAAACTTCAAAAATGTTGTTGATACCAGTCGTGTGCAGATTCCCTTCGGAATCGCTCAGGTCGGAAAGGCATTCAGAAATGAGATTACCACTAAAAACTTTATCTTCCGAACCTGTGAGTTTGAGCAGATGGAGATGCAGTTCTTTGTAAAACCCGGTACGGATGATGAATGGTTTAATTACTGGAAAGAAGAAAGAATGAAGTACTATGTGGAACAACTGGGGATCCTCCCCGAGAACCTCCACTTTCACCAGCATGGCAAGGACGAACTGGCTCATTACGCTAAGGATGCCTACGATGTGGAATATAAGTATCCCTTTGGTTGGGAAGAGCAGGAAGGTGTTCATAGCCGGACTGACTTTGATCTTGGCCGTCATGGTGAGTATTGTGGTAAGGAGATCAACTATCTGGATCCCCATACCAATGAACGCTACGTTCCCTATGTTATTGAAACGTCAGCCGGTCTGACCCGGAGCGTCCTGGTTTGTCTGATGGATGCCTATCATGAAGAAACTATCGGAGAGGACAAGAAAGGGAATCCCGATGTACGAACCGTACTGCACCTGCATCCCAATGTAGCTCCCATTAAAGTTGCTGTTCTTCCTCTGGTAAAAAAAGACGGACTGGCTGAACTGGCAAAGGACATTCAGAAAGAGCTGTCTGAGGAGTTTAACTGTTTCTACGATCAGAGTGGAGCTATCGGCCGCCGTTATAGACGTCAGGATGAAATCGGTACTCCCTTTTGTGTTACCGTTGACTATGACAGCAAGGACAACAACGATGTGACCATCCGTTTCAGAGACTCCATGGAGCAGATTCGGATTCCCCGTGCCGAGTTGATAAACCGTCTGAGAGACGAAATGAGAAACTACAAAAGGG
>NBMC01000010.1 GCA_002084805.1 Spirochaetaceae bacterium 4572_59
AGCGTGAACGAATCACTTCCGCTCTGATGGATCTTACTCAGAAAAAATCCCGTAAAGAAGCCGATTCCTGTTCCGGCAAGCACATCGGTACTCCAGTGACGATCCAGCCCCATTCTGGCAACATCCACTCCAAGGGCTGCCGTAAAGAGCAGAGCCGTAGACCAGTGGGGATAGTACATAAACCAGGGGGTAATCATGGCTGCGGATATGGTCGCGTGGCCCGATGGAAAGGATTCGGCTCCGGAAAAATAGCTTCCCGAGAAAGGATCGAACTCAAGCTGCCCGTCCCTGGAATCAGGATCGGTTTCATCAGGTCGTTTTCTTCCGATGATATACTTGAAACTATTTGTAAAAAACTCAGCATAGGCTATAGATTGAAGGGAGGTGAATGCTGCATCCTGCAGCTTTGTATTCTTCGTTAAGAGGGTTAAACCATAAAACCCTCCAACAATTTTGATAACATCTGTTGTTCCCAGGTAGTTTATATAGTTAAGAGGATTCTTATCTCCGTCGCAGTAGTTTTCTCTGACCATGTAGCGGACATCATCGTCGGGCAGCATAAGGAGACCGCTGACACCCAGTACCCAGATCTGGCTTGCCAGATAAGCTCCGTCTGTATGAACAAAAAGATTATAGGGGTCGCACACAAACCATCCAAGATGTTTTCCTAAGTTCTCTATGCTTTGTGCAGGCAGGGAGATGTTAAGAAATAGAATTGAAATAAACAGGAAGTCCTGAATCTTTATACGATGCTTCATAGCGTTGTAATTCTGAGTATAAATGATATCCCTGCAATTGCAAATTTTTTGTCTGTAATCAAGCTCTCTCAAGGCGTCAGCCCTAATGGGATTAAAGAACTCTATAGCATCTTCCTGTAAAATCCTATACATTTCTTTCATCAGGGTAGATGATAGGGATGGATAAATATATGAGAATAGCAATTTTTACAGATGCCTTTTATCCTCAGATCAATGGGATCGTTACTTCAATCATCAATATGGCAGAGAACCTGGCCCGGAGAGGACACAGTATAATAATTGTGGCTCCCAGCTATTACCGGAAGAAGGACGAGTATTCCTATCCGGGGGTTAAGGTCAAACGAATTCTTTCGGTCCCCGCCGGATTTTATGAGGATTTCCGCTGGACCCTTACAGTAGATCCCAGCGTACCCCGAATGCTGAAAAGAGAGAAGATTGAACTGGTCCACTTTATGACTCCCGTTTTTGTCTCCCTTATGGGAATCAAATATGCCAGAAGACTGGGAATCCCTGTTGTGGGAACATTCCATACTTTTATAGCCGATCCCCTATACTATAAGCAGTTTTTTACAGGACCCATAAAAGTGACAGAGGAAATCGCCTGGCACTATCTTAATCTTTTTTATGATACGGCAGATCATGTTAGCTCTCCCACCCCGGAAGCGGTTAAGGTTATCCGGCAGAATGGATGCACTGCCCCGCTGGAAGCCCTTTCCAACGGGATCGATACAAGTCTGTTTGACAGCCTTAAGCGGGAGGAAATTAAAGAAAAATACGCCCTGGGTGATCAGGTTGTCCTCTTTGTGGGGCGTATCTCCCATGAGAAGAATCTGAAGGCTCTTATTGACAGCTTCGACTTGGTTGTCCGGACGAATCCAGAAGCACAACTGCTGATTGTTGGTCACGGCCCCCAGAAAGAATTCTACCAGGATTACGCTTCTGAAAAGAGCTGCCGTGACCGGGTTATCTTTACGGGATCCATGAGCTATAAGGAACTGCTCAGCTCGGGCCTGTACAGTCTGGGATCCCTATTTGTGACGGCTTCTGAAACTGAGACCCAGGGAATTACCATGTTGGAAGCTCAGGCCAACCGTCTGATTTGTCTGGGCCCTGCCACCGGAGGAATCATAGATCTGATCGAAGACGGTGTAAACGGATACTTTATTGATCCGGCTTCACCCGAGGATATGGCCGGGAAGATTAGTTTTGTGCTGAATCATCTTGATAAACTGGACGCAATGAAAGAGAAAGCTCTTGAAATGATGAGCAGTCATGAGATGAAGAGTGTGATTGACCGCTGGGAAGCCATCTACAAAGAACTGATAGACAGGGAAGTGCCTGCCGGAAAGCTACCTACCCTGCATTTCAGAGACCTTTTGAGCTATGTCTGTTCTTTCCAGCTGGATTTTGCTTATCTGAAGAAGATGAATCTCCGGCGTTAAGATATTATGTCAAAAAAATACCCGCTCCGGATTATTCTCCGGAGCGGGTAGAATCTATTTATTCAATTTTTTATTTCAGCCGCTTCATCCCGTTTTCAATAGATTTGATCAGATAGGGGCGAATCGTCTCCGGGCTGACCACATCATCGATAGAACCGACTTTCCTGGCCCTTGCCACAGAATGTATCTGGTCGAACTTCTGACCCAGGTCCGTCTGTTTTTCATTATATACCTTTTGAAACAGTTCGTCATAATCCTTCTGTGTACACATCCCGCTGTCCAGAAAGTTGCGGCACTCGGCTATCCGGGAATCCAGGTAGGTTCTTCTGCTGACTTCACGGGGAAAAACAACCGCTGCTGCGGGAGCTCCTCCCAGTACGGATGCAAAGGATCCCTGCACCGCCGCCGATCGCATATTCGGGTTGAGGGACTTGGAAAAAACGACATAGGCTCCGCCGTGGTAACGGGCCACTACCATAAAGGATATAGGCCCCTTATAGTTTACAATGGCTCGTCCAATCTCCGCACCGTATTCCAGCTGTAGATTCCGTAAACTTTCGGGTGAACCGTCAAAACCTGAAAGGTTGGCCAGGATCACCAGAGGCATTCTTCCGGAAAAGGAGTTGATTCCTCTTGCCACCTTCTTGGAGGATTGGGGAAACAGGGTTCCTCCTGTCCACATTTCGGGTCCGTCATGGGGGATGGAGCCGAAACGGGGTAGGGGACGGCTCTCAATACCGATCATACCGGCTGCATAACCTCCGATCCGAGTCTCCCAAACAATGGAGGTATCAGCGTCTTTCATCCGCTGCCATCGTTCAAAGTATCCCGCATCCGTATCAATTACAGCAGACATAATCTGGCGGATATCGAAGGGTTTTTTTCTTTCAGGGTTCTTATATATACTGAAAATATCTCCAATAGTTTCAAATCCCTGATCCAGAAAGTCATTATAGGGAAGTTTCGTAATATCTCTATCAGCGTAATCTTTTGTTTCCATGCGGGGAGGAAAGGCCTCTCCTGCCGCCTTATAGCTGAACTTGTAGTGATCCAGTAGCATCTGATAGGCATCTGCCAGGGTTTTTGCTCTCATCTGGGACTGTCCGTTGGGAGCCATGATCTTTTCAGCCCCTCCTATATCCAGGTTTGTTTCACCCGATACGGAACCGGAGAAGTCCAGTGCCCGTTTTCCCGTTAGAAGCATGGAGGCATCATCGGTCATAATCAGAATACCCTTGTTGTGCATCAGCATGGTGGCTTCCGCATTCCAGTAGGACTGGGCGCCGACATTAACACCGGGAATGATGATATTGATCTCTCCACCGTCCTGGGTGAAATTTATAATCCTTCTCAGAGCCGAAGCGGTCCAGTCCAGGTTTTCTGTTCCGGTTTCCATATCGATCTTGGCACCTGATGAGATAGGAAGCCATTCCACGGGAATCTGTTTTTCTTCGGCCAGATCCAAAGCTCCTATAACACGGCGGCTCTCCGGTTCTGCCAGGCTTCCCAGGTCTCTGGTCGGATCAGAGAGGATAATGACTCTTTCCAGACTTGTTTTCTGATCAGGGTGGGGATGTTTGATAATACCAAAAACCACATTGGAGCTGTTCTGACCATAGGGCCTGTCTTTAACAGAGATTACTTCCTGTTCTCCCGATGAGGTAATCTCCACATCAAACTCTTCAAATTCCCCTCTGGGGAATCCCTTATAGAGAGGAAGCCCCGCATAGGTAATCATCTGAAGAAATTCATAGGGATATACCATATTCCTCTGACGAGCCCTTACGATTTTACCGGTATAGCTGTCCTGAATCTCCAGCGCGGATGTCTGGGGTTTGCGGCTGCGCATGGTGAACTGATCCTGGGATATATTACTCATGATAAGTTCCAGTTCCCGGACCTTATCTTCAGACCAGCGTTTTCTACGGGTATAGACAACGATCTTTTCCAGTCCCAGGTCATGTGTCTGAGGAATAATTTTCAGTCCATAGTTTTGCATCTGTTTCAGTTTCAGGTTTTGGAGGGAACGATTATGCATGATAATCCTGTTCCACTGCAGACGGAATTTATATTTTGCCTGGACAGATCTCATGGCGAAAACAGCATCATTAAAGGTGTTTTCGAAGAGAATCATACGGTCAATATTGTCCTCATCCGCCCATTCTGCCTTGGGATCGGAGAAGCTTGCCAGAGCAAAGAGACGTTTTTCCCTGGGATTTTCGATTGCTGTCGATTCCAGCAGGGTAACTGTATTGGATTTGTACAGGATTGTATGGTCAAATTTCTGTAGACGGATGACCCTGAGTTCCCGGAATTCCAGGGGACTGAATCCCCGGGCCAAGCGGTACTCTTTCCATACATTTTCATGATTCATATAGGTTCTGTAGAACTGGTATTCTTCTGGTGCAAACCAGCCGATATTCAGTTTTGCGACTCTTGAATCGATTGTCCAGGGAGCCTTATTCAAATAGTCCTTATCCGCCTTTCTTTCGGAGAGGATAATAAGGTTAATTGAAAGATCTTCTTCTGCCCCTGAAAGATCCGCAAGATCACAGATGAGAGAGTCTTTTAGATCACTTTCTTTTAGAACAGTTGTAATCTCTTTATGAAGAAGGTCTATATCCAGATTGCCACTTTCACAGTAATAGGCATTGAGACCATTTTTTCCAAGCAGTTTACCCCTCTCGAAATCTCTGTCACGGTTGAAACGACGTCCCATTATTTCCAGACCCATGCTGCGGTGTTTTTCATTGTTTTCTTTTTGATTTTTGCTACCGTAATGGCATCGATGATTTTATACCGGGCATAGAGGGCCGCATCAGCGGTGGCAGGATCGATTGTCTGGGTGAGTGCTACGATCCGGCCGATAACAGCAGATAGCTTTGTATGGATTTCCTGAAAAACAGGAAGATCTTCCATGGCAAAGAGAATCTGTTTCAGAATGTCATGTTTTTTATTCAGTCTACCATGTGACTGGTAAATATGATAAAGAGCCTTACTCCTGATTTTTTTATCAGCGTCTTCCTTATGATAGAAGTCTGTACAGCTCTTCAGGTCATCCAGAAAATCCTGGGGAAGACCCTTTTTTCTGTCTTTTTCCCGGAGGAAATAGTGGGTCAGCAATTCCTGATAGCTCATGGGGCGTGCAAAACTGTTTGTCAGTAGCTCTTTGTTTGTAAAAAGCTGCTCAACTACCGTATAGGAATCCATAATCCGGATCAGTTCAGGAACCAGGCGTGTTTTATACTCTGCATTGGCCTTTGTAAAATCCAGGAGCTGACGGAAAGCCTTCAGAGAGGAACTGCCGTAGTCGAACCCCAGAAAAACGGCATTCAGTTTTCTTAAGAGGTATTTCCATTTATCCTCTCCTTCCACTTGAATCTTATCAAAAGAGACCACATCCTGTCCCGTTGTTTCAACTTCTTCTTCCTGATCTTTCAGATCAAGCATGACAAGAGGCTGTCCCGCCGTAATCTGGGCTCCCTGGGAGATACAAATTTCACTGACAATACCATCTCCGGGAGACTCTACGAGCATTTCCATTTTCATGGCTTCCAGTACAATCAGGATATCGCCCTTTTTAACCTTCTGTCCCAGCTTGGTATTGATGGATAACACGATGGCCGGTGAAGGAGATTTTACATAGCCACCTGAATCGCTTTCCAGCATGACAGGATAACCGTCCACTTCACACTGAAGCATATCAGCCCGGTTTACCATAAGAATATTGTAACGTTTATTATCCAGAATCAGCAAAGATTCCTGCTCTCCCTTTTTGTAGCGGCAGATAAGGTCCTTATCTTCAAAACGAATGTGGTAGTTGTCTCCCCCCATATCACGGACCTGGAATTTATAGTTATTGCCAGCGCTAGTCAGGCTTATTTCATATCCTGTCGCACTGAGCATCGTCCGGGGATGGCCTATTCGGCTGATCTCTTCTTCAAAATTCAGATAGTCTGTGCCGAACTGTTTAGAATACATCTCTACGGCACCGGCCAAAAGGGCTGCCCGGGTTTTATCTTCCTGCTGTAGCACTTGACGGGTTTTCAGTAGTTCTTCTACAAAACCGGTATGTATTCCGCCTTTTTTAATGGCCTCATGATTCAGAAGTTCCAGTAGAAATGCCCTGTTTGTGGTTCCGTTGTGGATATTGATTTTTAAAGCCTGAAGTGCCTGCTCCAAACGCGCCAGGGCCTCCGCTCTGCTGGGAGCATGAGCGATAATCTTGGCAACCATGGAATCGAACTCGGAAGGGATGGTACTGCCCTGCTCTATACCGGAGTCTACACGGATTCCGGGGCCAGCTGGTGCTTTAAAAAGGATAACCTTTCCCGGAGCAGGGCTGAAATCTCTGTCGGGATCTTCTGCATTAAGCCGTACTTCAATTACAGCACCAAAGGACTTTCTGTCAGAAAGATCCACCTTTTTACCGCGGGCTACATCTATCTGTCCTTTTACAAGGTCTACGCCGTAGAGGGTTTCCGTAATGGGGTGTTCTACCTGCAAACGGGTATTGACTTCCATAAAGTAATACTCTTTCCGGTTCAGGTCATAGAGGTATTCCACCGTTCCCGCACCGGCATAGTCTGCGGCAAGAATCAGACGCTTGGCTGCTTCCTGCATTTCTATCAGCATCTCTTCAGGGAGTCCTGCAGGCGGTGTTTCTTCGATAATTTTCTGATTCTTTCTCTGGGCGGAACAGTCTCGTACACCAAAGGTGTTGACCATGCCATACATATCCGCAAGGGTCTGGACTTCAAGGTGGCGGCCTCTTTCAACCAGTGCTTCAATAAAGACAATATCGTTCCCGGTAATTCGTATCGTTTCTTCTCTGGCGGATTTGAACTGGACTGCCAGCTCTTCGGCTGTCCTGACGAAACGGATTCCACGTCCGCCACCGGCATTGGAAGCCTTTACAATAACAGGGTACCCGATCTCCAGGGAGATCTTTCTGGCATCTTCCAGATCCTTAACCGCTCTTTTACTCCAGGGCAGGATGGGAACATCCGCCTGGTCGGCCAGTTCCTTGGCTTGGATTTTATCACCCAGCAGAGCCATGGATTTACTGGAAGGGCCCATGAAGGCGATTCCCTTCTTTTCTATTTCTTTGGCAAAGGGGGCATCTTCGGACACAAATCCCCAGCCGACCCATATGGCATCGCAGTTTTTCTTATCAATACCCTGTATCATCAGTTCATGATCCAGGTAGGGAGATTTCTGTTTTCCCGGGTATCCTGAAAGATCCGACAGGAGCAGTACATCATCTGCCATTTTAACGAAAGGGGCATTCTCCTCGGCTTCAATGTAAAATGCTACAGTTTGCATCTCTGTTCCGTGGAAGGAATTGTATTCTCTGACGGCTCTGATAAAACGCAGGGCTGCTTCTCCTCTGTTGATAATTCCTATACGGGCATTGTCTTTCAGAATGATTGTATCTTTCTGCATAATCCTTCCTTTGTATTTCGGGTTTAGTTCCGGCGCTACAGGCGCTTAAGGCAAAACCACTGTCTGTTACCGCTAAACTTTCCGGTACAGTATTTATCCATTTTATTAGATATTCGCGCTGGGTTTATTTTGACAGATATGCGAAAAATGTCAATATCAATGAAGCTGAATAGAGATGATAGGGCTGAAAAGCTTAATGAAACAGTTGCAACTCTGCATGGAAAAGTTGAAAAGTTTTGTTTTTTCTGAAGGCACATAGGTTTTTTCCTATTATAATAGGACAAATGTACTATATTAATAGTATATAAAGTGAGGACTGCAAATTATGAAAGAATTTTTTATTATGTTCTGTCTTCTATTACTTGGAAGTTCCGCCTTATGGGGACAATCTAATGAAGTGATAGATCAGTTTCTGGAGATAGAGCAGGCCGATGTCGGTACGACAATGCTCCTATTGGGACAGTCACTGGGAGAACTTCCCGATTCTGCCGATACTGCTGCTGCAGAGAATTGGGCAGAGGCTCAATCCTGGTATAAGTATATCAAATCCATAGACGGTGAAGATTTTTTCCCCCTTGGTCGGTATTTTGCAGTTCTGTATAATTGCTATGGAATTGAAAGCAGAAGCATGATGTTTTCTCTTTTCAAGACGCCACGCTATGCTGCTATGGACGCCTATGATCAGGAGTATTTCTTCGGATCCCTTTTTCATACCCGTCCGGTGACCTCTCAGGAGGTGCTGTACAGTATCACAAAAGCTATGGAGGTCTCAGGTGAATAAACAGCTGTCTATACTCATCTTATTTATCTTAATATTGGCAGTTCCTGTAACGGCATTTGACTATATCTGGGGCGGAGAGCTGAATCTTAACGGGGAAGCTCCCGAACTGCAGGGAACGGTCTTCGCCGCGGCCTCAACGGATAGCCTGAATCTCTGGTTTTCGGGAAGGTGGAATGATCTGGTAAATCTGGATATGGATGCCTCTCTTATTTCTGAATCGGATTATAGATTTGGAGTGGCCATTGATACTCAGGAATTGGGGTATTTTGGTGATGACAGGGTTCTCTATCCTGAAATCAGCTCTTTTAATATCTTTGGGAGCTATGGTTCCTGCTACTATCGTGCGGGACGGCAGCTTCTTTCTGATCCTGCGGCACTTATTGTGTCGCATCCTGTTGACGGAATCCTGCTGGGAACGCAACTGGGCGCTAGCTCTCTGGACCTTCAGCTCGGATACAGCGGCTTGGTTAATGAAAATGCCTCCACACTAACTCTGAGCGTGAATGATCTGGCAGGTGATCACAATGCTGAGTTCGGAGCTCCAAGGCTGATTGAGAAACTGAACTGGTCCTACCCAGGACTCTATGAGCAGTCCTTAAGCCTCTCTTTTCTGGCACAACAGGATCTGCATCAATCGGGTGATATGGTAGAAGGTTCTGAAAAACTGGACTCTCAGTATCTGGAACTCGTTTTGAAAGGATTTCTGTTGCCGGAACTGGCCTATAAGCTAAGCGGAGTCGGAGAAACAGGATCCTATGGCGGTTCATCCATTATGGCCGGGGTTGGACGTTTGGAATTCAGTTACTTCCCAGCAAATAACAATAGTTCCCTGGGGCTGGACTGTCTCTACTCTTCAGGTGATTCCTGGGATCGGGTGGATTACTATGCCTCCGGCATGGAGACGGATGTCGATACCCTGTCACAGTATATGCCTATTTCTGCGGTTTCCGGACAGGGATATGTTGAAGTCTTTGAACTGGGAAACATCTCAACTATCGGCGCTTTTTTCAGAGTCAGTCCCGGAGAGGTTTTTTCCGCTGAGTTAAGGGGTACCACATTTTTTCGGACAAAACCGGGACCCGTTTCTTCCACGCTTATTCTGAATGATGATAATGATGATAGTTTTATAGGGCAGGAAGGATTGATAAGTCTTGTTCTTGAACCGGCTTCCGATGTGAGGTTTGCCTTTAGAAGTGCTGTTCTGTATATGGGTGATCTTATCACCATAGTGGATGAACTGGAGGAGTATTTTCCTGTTCTGTTCCGTTTGGGACTGGATTTTTCCCTGAAATTTTAAGGAGAGCATATTATGAAACATGGATTGATATTATTTTTCTTATCAATAGTGCTTATTTTCCCGCTTATGGCGGAAGACATATTGTTGGTTGATATAATGGGGAAGGTTGAAATCAAGCAGCCCGGACAGGGGTGGACTCCCGCTTCAGAAGGACTTTCCCTTTCACTGAAAACACAGATATCCACAGGGTTTAATTCAAAAGCCGTATTGGACATGGGGAATTCCAGGACAACTATTCAGCCTCTGTCACGTTTAAGGATTGAAGATGTTAAAGCAGGGGGGAAGGAACCCCGGACATCCCTTTTTCTGGGCGCCGGCAGTATTCATGCAGAAGTGAAGAAGAGTGATTCCCGTATGATTAACTTCTCTATTTCCACCCCTGTTGCAACAGCTGCTGTAAGAGGGACTGTTTTTGATGTGTCTACACAATTTTTGAAGGTAGACGATGGTGTTGTGCTTTTTGAGAGCGGTGGATACTACATGTATGTCAAAAAAGGAGGATTCTCTGCTGTCAGGGATGGCCTTATGGGCAATCCTGTAAGTGATCCCTATGACAATGCCATGTCAAAAAGAGTGGTTTCCGCTGACTTTTCAAAGTATACCGGAAACAGAAGAACCAGAGGGGCCTCCGGTGACGGTACCGGTCAGCCTATTATCAGAATACGTTGAAGTAGGGTCGTTATATGAAAAAAATACTGTTATTAAGTTTTTTATTTATGGTTTTATTCTCCTGCTCCGAGATTGCAGATATGCAGGATCGGGGGCAGGTTCGGATTATTATGGATCAGCCCGCTCAGGGGTCTTCCCGCTTCCTTGCTGATAATGGCAGCAAGGTCGTTATTGCTTTTCTGGTGGACAGCGATGTCTATCTGTTTGAAGAGTATGATGAGGTTTCTACTACCATTGATATGAACGGAATTATCGCGGGAGACTATGTTGTTCTGGCTCTCCTGCTGGATGAAAATGATGATATGGTCGGAATGGCATCAAAGGATGTGAGCATTGAGCCCGGTATTAATTATATCGATTTGACCCTGGGGCCTGGGATCTGGGATCTAAAGCTCAACAATAAGACTATTGATCTGACCGATATGCCTTCCGGATATGGCTTGATCGTAATGGAAGACAGTCTGGTTCTTGATATTCCTGATTCGGAAATTAATAAAGACAGAGAAGTGGAGTTTACGGTAACGTTTAAAACCAATGCCAAGACTATTACAGTGGACGCTGCTTCCGGATCACTGAATCTGGATCTTCAGGACGTGGATGATTATATTGAGGCAACCCTGGAAGCATCAGAGGGGGCCCGGAGCTTTGTGTTGGAGATGACCGATCCCGTAAACTCTAAAACATTTACCTATACAATTAGTGTTGAATAGGCTCTGGAGCAGGCCTTTCTTCATGTAAACAGAAGGGATTTTATCCTGGTGGAGGATAAGTGCAGTGCCTACGGGGATTATCCTCTTTCCATCGGCTTATTCCTTTCCCCGGGCGAAGATATCACAGGCATTTGATCAGCTGGGTAATCCGGGATTCCTGTATGACAGGATTCTGGTATCGGCTGCCGCTCCCTCTTTTTCGGAAGAACTGACTCTGCAGAAGGAGGGGGATTACAGTTTTTCCTTTGTTCCGCTTCTCTATTAAATTAAGCAAGAGCTTCAGTTTTTAATCATCTTTCTTTCTAAAATTAGTAATCTATAGATATATTCTGAATCCGTACAGACTTAAGATCCAAGCCAATTTTGTCAAAAATATTCATGGCCAGGATTATTCTTGCTGTGCTGCTCAGGACATCTGTGGTAGTATCAATATTGAAATTCAAGCACACCCTCCATGTTTATTGCCTATATCCTTTTGCTGTATTGTTTTAGTCGACTCAACAATCATTGGGTTTCGGCTTTTATCTGATCTCCTTCAGATCGTTTTGGACAGGTATTAAATATAATACAAATTCAGGAGAATCCTAAACTATGAATATTCTTAATAAAAATAAGACATTTTATGTCTGGTTTACATCCTATCTTGCTGTATTTATCATACCTCTGTTTTTTAGCTTATTTAATTATTTCTATTCAATTGAAATAATTAAATATGAAAGTCTTTTCCATAAAAAAACGACACAGAATCAGATGAAGGATCTTGTTGATCTTAAGATTAATGAAATTGATAAATTAACAGATCAGATTATCTGGGATAGACAGCTACGGCTTTATCTCAAACTGGGAGAGAGTAAGCTAAAATATAAAGAAATAATTGAAAAAAAAATTAAAGAGCTCAGATTCTTAAATAAATATATTGATCAAATCTATATCATTAATGAAAAAAAAGGTTTATCTCCGGAAGACAGAATAATTCCCGATAATTTCCAGTCAACAGGTATTGATCTGAAGGAATTATCAAAATATAAGGAAAAGCCTTTTGCATTTAATGATATTAACAAAAATGTAAAAGGGACAGAACTATATTTCATTAAAAAATTCTTTATGATGGATGAGGGGAAATCTGATTATTATGTGTTAATTTTCATAAATCCTTTATTGCTTAATGAAAGCATAATGCAGATAGAATGGATAGAAAACGGAGCATGTTTTGTGCTTGATAACGAAGGGACAGTACTTTCTTCTGTAGTTAATATTGAAATTGATGATTATTTTAAAGCTCATGCAGAGGAATTCCTGAATGAAAATAAAAATATTGAAGAATATCTTGAATTTAAAAAAGATAAACATATTATATCAATGGTAAAATCAGATGTTATTGATTGGTATTATGCAATTATACTTCCTGAATCAATATATTATGGAAAAATGAAAAAGTTCCAGACTTTTGTATTTATTCTACTTTTTTTGTGTATGATTTTAGGGATATTCATTTCATTCTTTTTTACTCGTAAAAATTATTTTCCAATATTAAGGCTTGTAGATCTGTTTAGTGATAAAAAGACTAAAACAAATTATCAGGATTATATCAATGAGTTTGAACTTCTGGAAATGGAAATCAAATCGGTCATTAGTGAAAATACCAGTATTCTAGACGCCTTTTCTAAAAACAGAATCGGATTGAAGAGACTTTTTTTAAGAAGACTTATAATGGGAGAGAAGCCGGAACAAACCATTGTTTCTAATCAGGGAAATTCGTTTGGTGTTGAATTTACTAATAAATATTTCACAGTATTAATAATTGAGTCTAGCAACAAAGATAGTATAAATATCTATAAGCTTAAGGAAGAACTTAACAATAATTCAGAATCACTGGAAAAAGAATTCCATGGTTATTATCTTTCCTATTCGGGAATGAATGTAATAATACTTAATCTTCAGGGAAACGATCCTTTAGAATTTATGAGCCAACTAAAAGCTATTACAGGCTTTATAAAGAGAATAAGCGGTGTAACATTTAATATTACTTCCGGAAATATATATTCTTCTATAGAATCTATTTCCAGTTCATATAAAGAAGCTTTACAGGTACTGGACTATCAGATATTGTTCAACAGGAAAAAGCTCTTTCTTTTCAGTGATATGCAGAATCTAAAAAAAAATTGTAAATATCAATATCTCTCTAATCTTGAAGATGAATATAAAATCTATAATCTTCTAACCGCGAGTAAATATAATGAAGCAAAAAAACAGATCTTTTATTGTATTGATTTAATAGAAGAACATTATATGGATATAGATATTTTGAAAATCAGGCTGGCCGGATTTAAAAACTTAATTATTGAATCCCTAAATATTATCCTGCGGGATGAAAGAGAAATATTAAATGAAAATGTATTAGAACTGATTGAGACAAAAAGTTTTTTTCAGTTCAGAAACACTGTCAATAATATTGTTTTGAAACTAAAAAAAATATCGCCTGAAAAAAACAGATCCGATATTGTTAATTCCGTAAAGAAATATATAGAAGAACATTTTTCAGATAGAAATATCTCCGCAACAGATATCGCCGGGGAATTTGGTATTACAACTCAGCATCTTTCAAAAATTTTTAATGAGAATAATGAAGTCGGTCTTCTTCAGTATATAAATATTTGCCGTGTGGAAGAGGCTAAAAATATACTTTTAAATGAACCTGATATCAATGTAAAGGAAACATCTCAGATTGTCGGTTATTTCAACGAGATAACATTTAACAGAAATTTTAGAAACATTACGGGCTTAAGTCCCGGAAAATTCCGTGAGACAAAATTGAAGGGGAAAATAAAACCTTCTGAATCTTGTTAATTATCCCTCTAAAGTCCATATAATATAGTTATAGCCTCGGTTTTATTCAAACAGGATTAGTATGATTAAAAATTGTATGTCTATTCAAGTTCAATTATTCCGGAAGATCTTTATTTTTGTTAATAGATTAATAATTGTAAATATCAGTATTTTGAATATCAATTTAAGGTTAAACAAATTGAAAAGGAGAAACAAATGAAAAAATTTATTGTTTTATTACTATTTATTGTTTCTGTCGGTTTTGTTTATGCAAATGGCCAGCATGAAGTGTCTTCCAAGAAAGAACTGACAGTCGCAGTAACTGAAAATCCCATATCTCTCGATCCGACAGCAACTTTGAGTAATGTTTCTATGCGTGTTATGAAAAACATACACGAAACTCTTATCGGAATTGCAGAAGATGGAACAATTGTTCCGAGACTGGCGGAAAGCTGGAAACAAATTGATGACAGAACTATAGAATTTACGCTTAAAAAAGGTATCGTATCACAGGGGGGATTTCCTCTTGATGCAGATGATGTCATGGTTTCCTTTGGCCCCGGTCGGACTCAGAACTCTGATGACCCCGGATATGAGTTTTTCAGACAATGTATGGTTGATCCATTTGATTCAATAGAAAAAATTGATGATTATACTGTAAGATTTACAAAATCAAAAGTAGATCCGATATTATTGAAAAGATTTACATTTGATGAAACATCAATCATCTGTGGTGATTCATATAATACAAAAACAAGCTGGGAAGACTGGTCTGTACATCCTGTAGGTTTCGGTCCATATAAAGTGGATGAATACAAACCCGATGAATATATGTCAATTGAGAAATTTGATGATTATTATGGAGAAAAAGCTCCCGTAGACAAAGTCACATATGTAGTTGTACCGGATATGTCCCCTAGAATAATGGGACTCCTTTCTGGAGATTATGACATTATTACAGAAATAATGCCGGACCAGTTCAGTACTATTGAAAATAGAAAAGGATATAAAGTTGCCGGTGGCCCTGTAAATAATATCCGTCAGATTATCTTTGATGAGTCAAATCCGGTACTTAAAGATTCCAGAATCAGACTTGCTCTTAGTTATGCCATAGATAGAGAACTGATCAATAATACAATTTTCAAAGGACTTTCTGAAATACCAAGAGGTATTCAAATGGAAAACTTTGGAGAAATGTATATAGCAGAGTACAATCCTGTTGGTTTCAATCCTGAGTTGTCAAAGAAACTTCTAAAAGAAGCGGGTTACAACGGTGAAGAAATCAGTTACAGATATATGATGGACTACTATACAGGAGAAGTGGCAACAGCTGAGATCCTTCAGCAGATGTGGTCAGATGTAGGTCTTAATGTAAAAATTGAACTTAAGGAAAACTGGAGTCAGATTTACCTTGATGAAGCAGCAGAAGGTCGGGGAATGATCAACTGGTCATGTACTGCAAAACTACCTGATCCTCTAACTCAGATGGCACAGGACTATGGTCCTGGCGGATGGTTCCAAAATCATGAAATGTGGTTTACAGATGAATATAACGGACTTTATGAAGAATTAAGCGGAACGGATACTGCAAAAAGAAGAACAGCTTTTGCAAAAATGCTTGATCTTGTTGAGGATCAGGATCCTCCAGGAACATATTTATACTTTCTTCCCAAGTTTTTTGGAATAAATGAGAAGGTTAACTGGTCTCCAGTAAAATCTCATTTTATGGATTTCAGAGCAGGTCATCTTGAAATCGCTGAGTAAAAATACTTATAGCTAATGATTTTCCGGAGGCTGTTTCTGCTTCCGGATTTTTGGGAGAATGTGATGAATAATGATAAACCACTGCTTGAATTAAGAAATCTAATCGTTGGTTTTAACGGAGCACATAAGGGGAAACCTGTCGTGCGAGGGGTTAGTCTGGAAGTTTATCCTGGTGAGATACTGGGACTTGTAGGAGAATCAGGAAGTGGTAAAAGTGTAACTTGTTATTCTGCAGTTAGGCTTCTCGGAGAGCGGGGATGGACCGAAGGAGAAGTCCTTTTTGATGGAAAAGATACTCTCAGCTGTCCGGAACAGGATATTGTTTCCATTCGCGGAAGTCAGATGGCAATGATCTTTCAGGATGCTCAGAGTTCATTGAATCCTGTTCAGACAATTGGAAGGCAACTTGTAGAAGTACTTATGATGAGAGAAGATCTTCGCGGAAGTTCTTCCGAAACTTTCAGAAAAGAGGCTGTAGATCTGTTAAATGAAGTAGGAATCCCTGATCCTGAAAGACGTATCGGAGAATTCCCACATCAGCTTTCCGGTGGACAGAATCAGAGAGTTATGATTGCCATCATGCTGGCAGGTAACCCACGGCTTCTGATTGCCGATGAGCCTACAACAGCTCTGGATGTTACAATTCAGGCTCAAATTTTACGACTTCTGAAAAAGTTATGTAGAGAAAGACAAATGGCAATAATTCTTGTTACACATGATTTGGGAGTTATTGCAGAAAGCTGTGATAGAACAGTTGTTATGTATGGTGGAAGAATCATGGAATCAGGATCTGTTGAAGATATTCTTGTTCATCCCCGGCACCCGTATACATTCGGTCTTTTATCTTCAAAACCTAGAATTGACATAAAAGTAGAAAAACTCAATACAATTGAAGGTGTTGTTCCCTCACCGGAAAACCTGCCGGAAGGGTGTCCGTTCTTTGATAGGTGTCTGAATGTTACAGATAAATGCAGGGATAATTACCCCCCTAAGGTTATTGAAGGAAAAAGGCATTATTTCTGTTTTAATCCGGTAGAGGAGAGATCCGTTTGAAAATTGAAAGTAAAAACCAGGAAAATAATATTCTTGAAGTAGAAAATCTTGCAAAGAAATTTGTTGTAAAAAAGGGCAAGATGCCATGGCAGAAAAATCAATATGTTAATGTCGTTAATGGAATAGATTTTTCAATCAGAAAGGGTGAAGCTCTTGGGATAGTTGGAGAGTCCGGATGCGGGAAATCAACCACGGCGAAACTTATAATGGATATTCACTCTCCTACAAAAGGCTCGATTGTATATAATTCACAAGAACTTAATGATCTTAAGGGAAAAGAAAAAAAGAAAATCAGAAAAGATATTCAGTATGTTTTTCAGGATCCTATGGGTGCTCTCAATCCCAGAATCCCTGTTATAGAACAGATATATGAACCATTGATCATCCACTATGGTAGAGACATAAAAAATTACTATAAAAAAGCGGTTTCTCTTTTAGAATCAGTCGGAATGAAAGAGAGTCACGGAAAAATGTATCCCCATCAGCTTTCCGGTGGTCAGAGACAGAGAGTTGTTCTTGCAAGGGCAATGATTCTCGAACCTGAACTGTTGATATGTGATGAACCGATATCTGCTCTTGATGTTTCAATACAGTCTCAGGTAGTTAACCTACTTATGAAAATAAGAGATGAAAGGGGAATAACCCTTCTTTTTATCAGCCATGACCTTTCTATGGTAAGGCATCTCTGCAATCGTACAGCTGTAATGTATATGGGGCATATTGTGGAATACGGAGATAATGAGACTTTATTCAATAATCCTTTACATCCGTATACAAGATCTCTTATAAATGCAATTCCAGTTCCGGATCCCAGGATAAAAAAAGATGATATTATTCTGGAAGGGGAGATCCCCAGTCTGCTTGATCCTCCATCAGGATGTAAATTCCATCCAAGATGTCCAATTGCCGGTCCGGAGTGTTCATTAAAACAACCTGAGTTGAAAACCATGCCTGACGGAAGGAAGGTCGCGTGTTTTGCTCTAAAAAGAGGAGATTGTAATGAATAGTGCTTATATTATAAGAAAAATATTCAGGGCTTTTTTAACTATCTGGATAGTTACATCATTTGTTTTTTTAATATTACGACTTTCCGGAGATCCGACAGTTTCGGTACTGGGATTAGAGGCAAGTCCGGAAGCAGTGGAAGCTTTTCATGCAAAATGGGGTCTTGATGATCCCATACATGTTCAGTATTTAAGATTCTTTGCGAATGTTTTTCAGGGAGATATGGGAGTTTCCATACTTGAAGGGAGAAGTGCATTGACAGCAGTTCTTTCCAGATTACCGGCTACAGTCAGTCTTATGGTAATATCAACTATTCTAACTTTTTCAGTTGGAATTTTTTTTGGAGTAATGGCATCCCTGTATCATAATACCCACAAAGATCAGATCATAATGACAGTCGCCGCAAGTGGATTCAGCATTCCGACATTTGTTCTCGGGGTGGTTCTTGTATTAATATTCTCTGTGAATCTGGGTTGGCTTCCATCAACTGGTAGTGCCACTTGGAAACACTACATTATGCCCGTTCTGACAATGACGATTGTAGATGCCGCGGTTTTTGCGCGGTTTACCCGTTCGGCAATGCTTGAAGTTCTGTATCAACCTTATATGAAAACAGCCCTCGCAAAAGGAATGTCATGGGGACAGGCCGTAAGACGACATGCTATCCCGAATGCAGCTATTCCGGTTGTTACAATTATGGGTTTCTGGATTGGAGCCTTAATTGCAGGTGCTGTTATAGCGGAATCAATTTTTGCATGGCCGGGAGTCGGTCGACTTTTAGTTTATTCCGTGAAACATCGTGATTACAATGTTGTTCAGGTTATCGTTATGCTAATCAGTGTTTCTATGGTAATTACGAACCTAATCATAGACATTATTTACGGGAAACTGGATCCGAGAGTCAGTATTGACAGAGGAGCTGAATAATTATGCAGAATACGATAACAAATGGAAAAAGAACACTAATAGAGAGGAAAGGTATCTCGGCTAAAACTTTGTTGGTTATTATTGCAGCAATCTGGCTTCTAGCTATGATTTTAATCGGAATATCAGCTCCGCTTATAGCTGTGCATGATTATCAGCAGATAGATCTTGTAAAAAGACTACTTCCTCCGTCATGGATGGCAGGCGGAGACGCTGATCATTTCTTCGGGACAGATAATCTGGGAAGAGATAATCTGAGCAGACTCTTTTATTCAATCAGATTATCTTTATTAGTTGCCATTCTGGGAACAGTTATTTGCGCCATAGTCGGAACAACCATTGGTTTTGTTGCAGCTCATTTCAGGGGATTTGTCGATGATATTATAATGATGCTTGTCGACTTTCAGGCAAGCCTTCCATTTATGATTCTAGCTCTTGCTGTAATTGCTTTTTTTGAGAGCAGTATTGTGCTTTTTATTGGAATAATGGGTATCTATGGATGGGAAAGATATGCGAGGTTTGCCAGAGCACTTGCCCTGTCTGCAGAAGAACAGGGATATGCTGTTGCTGTGAGAACTTTCGGGGCTTCTCCCGTAAGGGTATATGTTCGTCATATTCTGCCGAATGTCGGTAACACACTGCTTGTCAATATGACGTTGAATTTTCCGAAAGTAATACTTATGGAAACATCATTGAGCTTTCTCGGATTAGGAATCCAGCCACCCAATACAAGCCTTGGTAATCTGGTCGGTTTCGGAAGAGATTATCTCCTCACAGCATGGTGGCTGACAATCATTCCGGCTGCTGCAATTTTTCTGACTACACTTTCAATGAGTATTCTGGGTGACTGGGTAAGAGATAAACTGGATCCGGCATTAAAATAAAAAAATACTAACTATATAACAATTTTCCTCCTGCAGTGCTGATTGATAAACAGCAAGAGGGGGGAGCTTTTGATGTCTGATTTTAAAAGGATTTGATTAATTATATGAATATTAGTAGATGGCAGAGAAAAATATTTCTTTTCTCATGGTTTGCATATGCCAGTGCCTACCTTGTCAGGACAAACATTTCAATTGCACTGCCTCAGATGGCAAAATCTCTGGAATGGAATAATACAACTATCGGTATAGTCGGTAGTATCTTTTTCTGGATGTATGCGCTTGGACAATTAATAAACGGACATCTTGGAGACAAAGTAAACAGTAAATTATTTATCTTTACAGGACTTTGTGTTTCATCGCTTTTGAATATTATCGTGGGATTTTCTCAAAACTTTTTTCTGATAACCATCTTATGGGCTTTAAATGGATTTTTCTTGTCCATGCTATGGGGGCCAATGGTTAAAACCTTCTCCTACTGGTTTTCGAAAGAAAAGCAGACTAAAATTGCCGTAGGCATTTCTACATCAATGATCGGTGGATATTTAATATCATGGGGAGTTGTCGGGGTCATAATGTACTATACCTCCTGGCAGTATGCTTTCTGGATTCCGGGAGCTATTGTGCTTATTTATTCTTTTATCTGGTTGATTAATATGAAAAATCATCCGGAAGATGTCGGTTTAGTATCTCCAAATCACTATCAGAGGAAGGTCGAGGGACAGAATGGAGCTATCTCCCTTATTAAAATAATAAAGGATACAAAATTATGGTTAATAGCCATAGCGTGTATTGCCCAGGGTGTAATAAAAGATGGAATAACTCTGTGGGGACCCACATTTTTATTGCAGACACAGGATCTTGATCCAAAAATAATAATGGTCTTATCGCTTTTTATTCCATTCTTAAGTCTTCTAGGAATCTTTTTTGCAGGATGGTTAAATGAAAAGCTGGGATTTCAGGAGAAAAGGACAATCAAATATCTGATAATGGGAGCGATTTTCAATACTTTTATACTTTATCTGTATTCTTCTGTAAATGTATATGTTAGTACATTGGCGATCAGCTTTGCTGCCGCGTTTATGTATGGTGCTAATTCCCTGCTGCTTACAATAATACCTCTGAAATACTTAAAATATCATAAAGTTTCAGCTGTTGCTGGATTTCTGGATTTCTCCTCATATATGGGTGCAGCTCTTACCGGGGTTCTTACAGGTTTTATGGTTGATAAGTTCGGCTGGACCAGCATTTTTCTACTTTGGTCTGTTTTTGCAGTTTCAGGTATCGTTTCAATTGCAATTTCAGGGAAATATGAAAAACAGTCAATGGAAACTTTAGAGAGTTTGGCTTGAGTTCTCGGGAGAGAAAAGAATGAATAAATTGATATTGAGTGAACTGACTATCGAACAGAAAATAGGACAGATGCTATTCTGCAGGCAGCCGATAGACCAGGAAGATAAAGATTTTATGATTGAGCTTATTAGAAGAAGGAGTCTGGGGGGAGTACATATTTGGGATCCGGAGAAAACTCCTGTGAATGAGTTTCTGGAAGCTGCTGATTACCCTCTTCTGATAGGTGAAAATATGGAATATGGTTTTGAACATGGAGCTGTCAATTTCCCCTGTCCCTTAGCTATAGCTTCGACAAATTCCACTGAAACGGCCTATGAATCAGCCAGAATTATTGCTGAAAATGCCAGAGAAGCCGGTTATAATATCGCGTTCGGTCCGGTGATGGATCTGGCTATGAATCCGTTATCCAGCTGTGTAGGTCCAAGATCCTATGGAGAGAATAAAGAACTTGTAGCTGGAATGACAGCTTCCGTAATTGATGGGTTTCAGGAACAAGGAGTCATCGTTACTGCTAAACATTATCCCGGTTTCGGAGAATCTTCAGTGGATTCTCATCTTGGTATGGTTTATTTAACACAGAATGAAGAGGATCTGATAAACAGGGAGTTATATCCCTATATAGAGAATGTTGCAGACTTATCCGGGATTATGGTAGGGCATATCATGGTTCCAAAAGTAGACCCGGAATACCCGGCATCCTTATCTTCAAAATTAATTTCGATAATAAGGCGTTTGGGATATAAAGGTCTTCTGATTACAGATTCTCTGGCTATGGTTGGTCTTACAAATCATTTTGGTCTTGAGGAATGTCATTCTCTGTCAATGAAAGCTGGAAATGATATGCTTCTTGCCAGTTATAGAATTCCGGCAAAACAGACATATTCTTATATGCTTGCTACCTATAAGAATGGTCTTGTGTCGGAACAGCAGATAAATGCTGCTGTTTCCAGAATTATTGAAGCTCAGAATAAGACTCTTAAAACCTGTCGACACGATGACGATGTTGAAACTCTAATTCAAAAATCAGAAAAAATGAGTGAAAAATCGATAGCGTCAATTTTAACAGGAGTTAATAAGGCTGAAATACCTGTAGATAAAAGATATTTATTTGTTGTTCAGGAAGCGAATAAATTTGTTAATCCCGTTACAAATGAAATGGAAGAAGAAAAAAGCGGATTACAGGGAATTGAAAAGCTTATCGCTGATAATTTTATAAATTCTGATATTGTAAAAATAAATGACTTTCCCAGTACGTCCCAGATGGAATATGTAGTCAATATGACAATGAGCTATGAAAGTATTGTTCTGATTGTCTATAATAAGACTGACCATTATACCGGTTCTAGTGATCTTACAAAACGTTTTCTGGCTTTATTTGATGCAATTTCACATAAAGTCAGTGCCGTTGTTTCTTTTGGAAACCCCTATGCAGTCAGAGAGTATCCTGAGGTTCCGAGAATTATTTTGGGATACGAAGGTGGTTATTGTGAAAAGGCAGCTTTTAAAGTCCTTTGCGGGGAAATTGAAGCAACAGGAAAAATACCGGTTTCCATTAATTCGATAAATAAAAATAAAGAAGGGAAAAAATGAGTATAGATATAAAGTTAGTGATTTTTGATTTGGATGGAGTTTTGACAGATACTGCTGCGTTTCATTCAAAAGCATGGGCTAAATTGGCTGATGATCACGGGATTCCTTATAGTGAAGAGGATGATGAAAAATTAAAAGGAATAGATCGATCAGCAGCTTTGGAAATAATCCTGGAAAAATCCAGAAAAAAATACACAGAGCTGGAAAAAAGAGAAATGTGCAATATTAAGAATGAGCACTATAAGTTATTAATAAATGATATGTCTGCAAGTGATATTCTGCCAGGTTCTGTAGAAACCCTTGAAAAACTGAAAAGGGATGGGATTAAAATTGCTCTGGCTTCAGCTAGTAAAAATGCAGAAACAGTTGTTACAAAACTCGGCATTAAGGATTATTTTGACTATATTGTAGATTCCAGAGAGATAAAAAAAGGAAAACCGAATCCGGAAATATTTTTAAAAGCTGCGGATGAGTTAAAGATGGATATAAAGCATTGTATAGGTGTCGAAGATGCTATTGCCGGTGTTAAGGCTATTAAAAGTGCCGGGATGAAGGCTATTGGCATTGGTGATGAAAAAATTCTGAGTGAGGCTGACTTTGTTATTAATTCTTTGGAGAATTTTAATTATGCTATAGAAAAATTAGAATAACGATTGAATAATTACGACTTACAGGTTTTCCTTTGTTCCGCGTCTCTATTGAGACACGCCTCTCTGAACAGGGACGATTCCTCTTTATTGATTTTTTCTGTATAACTTCTATACTTCTTATCAGATGGTTCATAAAAGAAATCTTTTGATACTCAATTATCTCATTTTACTTTCTCTTTCTGCGTATTCTAAATCACAGCCCCGGCATATTCTGTATTTGAGCTCTTATGACTCACGGATGAGTTGGTCTGGGGATATCCTCAGGGGGCTGGAAGATCTTCTGGATCCGGAGCACAATAATATTCTCCTGCATGTAGAGTATATGGACACAAAAGAGTTTAATAGTGAACCCTACCTGAGGGCTTTCGGGGAGCTCCTGGAACTTAAGTACCGGGATACTCCCGTATCTCTTCTATTATGCTCGGATAACAATGCCTTTGAGTTCCTGCGGGCCAATCATAAAAGACTTTATCCTTCCATCCCCGTAGTATTTTGTGGAATCAATGACTTTAAAAAAGATATGATTGCAGAACATCCTGAATTTACCGGAGTGACGGAAGTCATTCCAGCCGCTGATACTATTGAATTTGCCTTGAAAATGCATCCTGATACTCGGGAAGTCTATATAATCAATGATTATCTTACCACAGGATTGGGCTGGCAGAGTGAAATGAAAAATCAGCTGTCCTATCTGGAAAATCGGGTAAAGCTCAGTTATTCGGAGAATCTGAGTATGGAGGAGCTGCGGCGGAAGATCGCATCCTTTCAGAAGGAAACTATTATACTGCTGGGTGCCTTTTACTCCGACCGGGATGGTCAATCCTTTACTTATGAGAGCTCGGGAGAGCTCCTGTCCCGAGCCAGTGAAGTTCCATTTTACTGTCTCCTGGATTTCAATATCAGAGCCGGGTCCCTGGGGGGTAAGGTCCTCAGTGGTTATTCTCAGGGGGAGGCTATGGCCGGGATCGCAAAGCGCTTGCTTGATGGCGAATCCCCCCGGAATATCCCGGTAATAGTAGAGGGGGTGAATTCCTTTGTATTTAACTACCCTCAATTGGAGCGCTTCGGGATATCTGAGAGCCAGTTACCAGAGAACAGCATTCTCATCAACCGTCCCTATTCGGTTTATGAGGAGTATAAGCGTGAAATCGGGCTGTTTCTGTCTCTGTTTCTTATTCTGATAATTGCAGTTATCGCCTTAGTCATCAATATACTCAGAAAGAATCAGGTTGAAACTACCCTCAGAGAGCTGGTTGAGGCCTCCTGGGAGGGAATTGTTATTCATGACAGGGGAACGGTAATTCAGTGTAACAACATGTTTCTTTCCATGTTCGGTTATAGCAGTGATGAGATTATGGGCAAAAATATTCTTAGCTGGATATTCACTCCAGAGTCATTGCCAGAGGTCCGGAAAAGAATTGAAACGGAGGATATTGCATCCTATGGATCCACTGGTATAAGAAAGGACGGTACTGTTTTCCCCCTGGAAATCCGTTTGAGGATTGTCCAATACCGGGGAGAAACCGTTAGGGTGTCCGTCATACGGGATCTTACAGAACAGAAAAAGATGGAAGAGCGCTTAAGCCAATCTCAGAAGATGCAGGCTATCGGTACTCTTGCCGGGGGAATCGCTCATGACTTTAATAATATTCTGAGCGCCGTTATAGGCTATGCCGATTTGGGGCTGCTGAGTGTTAACGCGGACTCCCAACTCTATTCTTATTTTAATCAAATTCTGATGGCCGGAACAAGAGCCCGGGATCTGACCAGGCAGATACTGACATTCAGTCGACAATCAGGGAAAGAAAAAATCTCGACCAATCTGGGGTCTCTCATTAAGGAGACCATGGCGCTGATGAAAGCCACACTTCCCTCCACTATTCAGATAAACCTGGATCTCAATCCCGATATTTTTGTTATGGCCGATTCTGTGCAGTTGCAGCAGGTTATCATGAATCTCTGCACCAACGCGGGATTAGCCATGCGGGAGAACGGGGGAATTCTGAAAATGGTACTGAAGAAGGTTCAGCTTGACGAAGAGAGTTTTCCTTCTGGGCAGAAACTTCCTGCCGGTTCCTACGCCAGGCTGATTGTCAGCGATACCGGCTGCGGGATGCCAGAGGTCGTCCGGTCACGGATCTTTGAACCATTTTACACAACCCGTAAGCATGGAGAGGGAACCGGAATGGGACTTTCGGTGGTTCATGGGATTATTATGGATCTTTCAGGCGGTATATCAGTGTACAGTAGCGAAGGGGAAGGAAGCGTCTTTACCATTTTTCTTCCTGTCTGTTATAGAAGCCCGCAACAGGAAGAGAAACCCGGTCATATAGAAGGCGGTAGTGAGAGAATCCTCTTTGTCGATGATGAACTCTATCAGGTCAATCTGGCAACGGATCTCCTGGGGGCATTGGGATACCGCGTAGTCACAACTGTCAGCAGCCGGGACGCTCTTGAGATATTCCGTGCAGCTCCAGAGGATTTTGATCTGCTTATCAGTGATCTTACTATGCCCGAAATGACAGGCGATGATCTGGTTAGGCAGGTCCATCATATCCGGCCGGAAATGCCTGTCCTGATGTGCTCCGGATACAGTGAGCGGATCTCCCGGGAAAAGCTGGAGAAAATAGGCATCAGCCATGTGATGATGAAACCGCTTCGGTTGCAGGAGCTTGCGGTCAGTGTAAGAGATGTTCTCGGATCCTGAAGCTGTAATAAAGCTAATTATTGTACACGTGTACTTGATGCTTCTTCTAAAATGATCTAAGCTGTTGATATTTGAATAATAATACAATGGAAAAGGAGTATCCTGTGGGAAAAATACTGATCACCGGGGGAGCTGGATATATTGCATCACACACCAATCTGGAGCTGATTAAAGCCGGTTATGATATCGTTCTGGCCGATAATCTCTGCAATTCCTCTTTGGAAGCAGTGCGGAGAGTGGAAGAACTCTCCGGTACAAAACTGCCCTTCTATAAAGTAGATTTGAAAGATATTGATGCCTTGAGAAAAGTTTTTGAAGCAGAACCGGAAATTAGAGCTGTAATTCATTTTGCCGCCTTGAAAGCTGTGGGTGAGTCTGTAGAAAATCCTCTCCTTTACTATGAAAACAATATCGCAGGATCTTTGAACCTATTTAAAATCATGGATGAAATGGCTGTGAAACAACTGGTATTCTCCTCTTCTGCTACTGTTTATGGTGATCCCGAGTCTGTTCCTGTAAAAGAGGATTTTCCAGTTCAGGCAACCAACCCCTACGGGCAGACCAAGTTGATGATGGAACAGATCCTGATTGATGCGGCAAAAGCCAAGGGCTGGGACATTACCATCCTGCGCTACTTTAACCCGGTTGGAGCTCACGGTTCCGGAAAGATCGGGGAAGATCCAGAGTATCCCAATAATCTCCTTCCCTTTGTTTCTCAGGTTGCAGCGGGACTCCGTGAAAAAGTAATGGTATTCGGTAAGGACTGGGACACCCCCGATGGAACGGGAGTCCGCGACTATATCCATGTGGTGGACCTGGCAGTGGCTCATGTTAAAGCCTTGGATAAACTGAAAGTGCAAAAAGGTGTTTCCATCTACAATATCGGAACCGGAAAAGGCTATTCCGTTCTTGAGATGATAGGGGCCTTTGAAGAGGTCTGCGGTCATGAAATTCCCTGGGAATTCGGTCCCCGGAGAGCCGGAGATATTGCCAGCGTTTATGGTGATCCCAGCCTGGCTGCCAGAGAGCTTGGCTGGAAGGCCGAGTCCGATCTGAAAGAGATGGTGGAATCCGCCTGGAAATGGCAGAGCCAGAATCCCAGGGGGTATAAGAGCTGACAAGTAATTGACGGAGCTATATATTCAGAGAGGCGATATAATCCTTCAGGTCCTGGTCTGCCTTCTGCTGATCATCCTGAAGGTCGTCTATCTGACGGTTGAATCTCTGAATATCTTCTTCCTGCGTACTGAGCTGCCTGGCATACTGTTTGTATAGATCGGAACTCCTGTCCAGAACAGACATATTTTGTCTCACCCTGTCCTGATCCCGTTCAGACTGAATTGTCGGGAAACAATATACTTCTCTTTTACAGAAACAGGTTTCGTCCAACTGTCCAGGGTAAAACGATACTCTGTCGTTGTTTTTTCACTTATTTCCGGGTGTTCCATCAGCTCCCCGCCATTTTTGTTAAAATATCATAAAGGAAGGGTAATTTACATTTTTCTGCTCATGTACCAGTAGTGGTCTTTCTGTTATAGTGATCCCATGGAAAGTTTGGAAAACCAGGAATACTTGATTGAATTTGCCAATACAAAAATGCCTTTTGGAAAGTATCAGGGGCGCTATCTTGTAGACCTCCCTGAGGCCTATGTTCTCTGGTTTAAAGAGAAGGGTTTTCCCAAGGGTAAACTGGGACAGATGATGGAACTGTTGGCCGAAATCAAGCTGAATGGGCTGGAGAGTCTGATCAGGCCTCTGCGGAAATACTAATCTTCATTGACTTCAAATCATACTCCCCGTCATAATGTTTCAAACACATTGCACAAAGGAAGTCCTGATTATGGTAAATACGGATGCATTCAAACAAAAGCAGATGGAATTGATCTACGGCTTTGTGAATCTGACAGTACAGAATAAACCTTTTGACACTATTATCAGGGAATTCGCCGATGGGCTCTCAGTCTCTTTAGATCTCCCCGAGGCTGTTTCCATCCGTATCATTCTTGATCACAGGAAGTATACAAGTTCAGGTTTTACGGAGAGCCAATGGTCTGAACATTTTTCCATGGATTTTTCCTCCGGTGGAAGTGATTATATCGAAATCTTCCATCAGCAGGATCCGCTGGATTATCCTGAGGATAAACGGAAGCTCTGTGAAAAATCTCTAGGAGTACTGATCAATCTTCTGACAGGCTTCATTTCAAAAAACAGGCTTGAAAAACTCTCCTCTGAGAACAACGAGCGTCTAAAAGAACTGGGTGCCATTAATAAAACATCCCGGTTGATCTCAGAATACAAACCCATAGATGAAACTCTCAGTGAGATTGCTCTTATCCTCAGCCGGTCCTGGCAGTACCCCGAGTTTGCAAGAGTCAAAATTCACTATGAAGGACAAGATTATTGTTCCACCGGATTTAAGGATACCTACTGGAGTCAGAAAGAAAATTTTGTGACCATTGATAACAAGAAAGGCTTTATTCAGGTGGTTTATCTTAAAGAATTTCCTCTCTCCTTTGAAGGCCCCTTTTTAAAAGAAGAGCGGGATTTGCTCATCAATATAGCCAAGCTGATCAGCGGCTATCTGAATAACGGTAAAGGCCGTGATATTTACCGGCGAAATGTCTATAAAAAGAAAGAAATCGAGAAGCAGGAAGAGTATAAGAGGTCTCTGGTTACCAATAAAGGACCCTTGCAACTTTTTTATAACCAGCAGGTTATGGATAAATATATCTACCTGGATATGATGCAATACAAGGTTAAGGAGATCCTCTTTGTTTCCACCCTGTATGATGCCTTTATCCTGGGAAACGAAGATGGCTTTTTTGAGCGTTTTATGGGAGAAATCTACCAGTATAGCCTGTTTTCTCTACCCAGGATCACAGGGGTTACCACAGAAGAGGAAGCACTTGAGATGCTGGAAACAAAATCTTTTGATCTGGTTGTGGTGATGGTTGGTCTGGACATGGATATGCCGGAGGATCTCAGTAAAAAAATTAAAGATAAGAAACCGACCCTTCCAGTTTATCTTTTATTAAACCAGAAGAGTAAAATCAGACATTTTGAAGAACTTGTGGCATCCTCTAGTACCCTGGATAACCTTTTCTTCTGGAATGGCGATTCCCAGATTATATTCTCCATTGTCAAATCCATAGAAGATAAGGCCAATGTGGCCAATGATACCCAGGTCGGACTGGTGAGGGTTGTTCTTCTGGTGGAGGATTCGACTCTCTATTATTCAAAATATCTTCAGATTCTCTATGAGATTGTCTTTGGTCAGGTACAGCAGCTTCTGCCTGAAGTTGAGAAAAATGAGCTGGATAAAATTTGCAAGATGAGATCCCGCCCGAAGATCCTTCTGGCAAGAAACTATGAGGATGCCATGCTCCTTTTCAACCAGTATAAGGATAATCTGCTCTGTGTTATCTCGGATATCGAGTTTGAACATGAGGGGAAAGCCGATAAGAATGCGGGAATCAATTTTATCAAATACGTTAAATCTCATATAATGAAGATTCCCATCATCCTGCAGTCTTCAGACAATAAGAATATTAAAAAAGCGGATGAATTGGATGCCTATTTTATCAATAAAAATTCCGATACCCTTTTAAATGATCTGAAGAATTATCTGACCTACTATCTGGGATTCGGAGACTTTATTTTTAGAGACAGGAAGGGGCGGCAGATAGCAGTGGCCACGTCTTTGAAGGAATTCGAGCAGCAGCTTGAAATCATTCCTGATGAATCATTTTATCAGCATGCCCTGGAAAATCAGTTCTCCATCTGGCTGATGGCCAGGGGTGAAATCAAGCTGGCAAAAACGATTAATCCTTTGAAAATCGGATCTAAGGAGAATGTCTCTCTTATCAGAAAAAAAATCCTGGAAACCATAGGTCACTATCAGGAAGAGAAGAAAAAAGGAAAAATCCTGCGTTTTGAAGAGGTTCCTATCATTAATGAAAAAAATATAGTGACCTTCTCAGGGGGATCTCTGGGAGGAAAAGGGCGGGGCCTGGCTTTTAACAATACTCTGATTTATAACCTGGATTTCTCAGCTGTATCCAATATGATCAATATCAGGACTCCCCGAACGGTTATTATCGGAACGGAAGAGTTTGATACCTTTATCAGGGAGAACCGACTCTATGATCTGATAATGAAAGAGTCCCTGAGTTTTGATGATTTAAAACAGCATTTTCTGAAAGGGAATCTTTCTTATGATCTGGAAGCCAAGCTGGAATCTTTTCTGGAACAGGTGGAAAAGCCTATTGCCATCCGCTCTTCCAGCCTTTCAGAGGACTCTTTTACACAGCCCTTTGCCGGTGTTTTTCATACCTATATCATTCCCAATGGTAAAGAGAATAGAGTGATCTCCCTGGAGAAGCTGAAACAGGCTGTTAAGTTGGTATTCTCTTCGGTCTTTTCAGAAGAGGCAAAGAGATATTTCAGCGCCATAAATCACCGGGTGGAAGATGAAAAAATGGCGGTGGTTCTGCAGGAACTGGTAGGGCAGCATTACGCTGACTATTACTATCCCCATATCAGCGGTACAGCCTGTTCCTATAATTACTACCCTGTGGCTCATATGAAACCGGAAGAGGGATTCGCTATGGCGGCATTCGGCTTGGGGACCTATGTGGTGGACGGTATGGCCTCCTTTCGTTTCTCTCCCAAATATCCCAAGGTGGAAATGTATTCAAGCAAGGATATTATCAATAGTTCCCAGGTAAAGTTTTATGCTGTAGACTGCAGAAAAATTGATATGGACTATGCAATGGAGGGAGAGCTGGCTTCTATGGAGCTGCTGGATATCAGCGAGGCCGAGAAGCATGGATCTCTCAAGCACTGTGTTTCCGTTTATGACCCACAGAATGACAGGATTTTGCCGGGGCTTTCCGTTCCCGGACCGCGTATTATGAATTTTGCCAATATTCTGAAGTATAACTATATTCCTCTGGCAAAAACGCTGGAGATGCTTCTATCGACTTTAAAGGAGGCTTTAGGCTCTCCTGTGGAAATTGAGTTTGCGGTTGATCTGAAAAAAGCTGAAAACGGACTGCCCACATTTTATCTGCTTCAGACAAAACCTATGGTAGAGAACCGTGGTCATATGCACTTTGAACTGGAACAGTTTGACAGGTTAAAGGCTCTGCTCTATACAGAAACAAGCCTCGGAAACGGAGATCTTAGTACCATTTATGATGTTATCTATGTGGATAATGATAAATTTGATAAGATGAAGACCCTGGAGATGGTCGCTGAAATTGATTATCTGAACAGTCTGATGCTTAAGGAAAAAAGGCAGTATATTCTTATCGGACCTGGACGTTGGGGAACGAGAGACCAGTTTCTGGGGATTCCTGTTAATTGGGCGCAAATCTCTAATGCAAAGATCATTGTAGAAATCAGTCTGGCCAATTTCCCCCTTGATTCTTCCCTGGGGTCGCACTTTTTTCACAATGTGACCTCCATGAATATAGGGTATTTTTCAGTAAATAATCTGTCCAGCCGGGAATTCATAAACTGGGAGCAGCTATACAAGGAAAAGGTCATATATAAAACAAAGTATTTCCGGCATGTCCGTTTTGATAAGCCTTTGAAGGTTTTCATGGATGGAAAAGAGAAGAAATCTATTATTATGGAAAGTGAGTAAGTATGGGTATAAAAGTTGGCATCTGCTGTGAACATAAACTGCATCTGGAAGGTCTTTTTTTTCTTCTGGATAGCATGGAGGGTATAGAGGTCCTTCTGAAGGACTGTTCTCCCGGCAATCTTTTGAACTATCCAGGTCTGGATCAAATTCATATACTTATTCTGAATCCTCATATCCTAGATGCCCGTATACTGAATATCACCGTACAGTTAACTGTACTACACCCGAAACTGATGGTGCTGATTCTTTCGGCAGATGAAAATGAGACTACCATTCTTAAAACCATTAAAGCAGGAGCTAAGGGGTTTCTGGCTAAAGACAGTGACCGGAATGATCTGCTGGAGGCTCTCTATACCCTCAGAAACGGGCATGATTACTATAGTAAGTCAATTACACAGCTCCTATTGAAGCAGTATATTTCTGATCTCAAATCAGAAAGCGGATTCACCCGTCAGGAAGCTCTGAACTGTTTAAGCAGCCGTGAACTGGAGGTCCTGACCCTCTGGGGCAACAGTAATACAAACCATGAAATCTCTGAAAAACTTTTTATTAGTGTACGGACTGTTGAGTCCCACAAAAACCATATTATGCAGAAACTAAATCTGAAAACGGCTGTAGATATGGTAAAATTTGCCATCAAAAACAATATCATCGAAGTCTGAAAGTTCAGAGAATTACGGAATTTCTTACGTGTTTCACGTAAAGATTCAGGATGCTTCCTTTTATGTGTTATGTTTTGTTCATACAAAAACTAAATACAAAGGAAAGAATAATGGCAGATATTTCAGATGTTAAAGTTAATGAGTTTATGGCTAAAGTCATTGCCAAAAATCAGGGAGAAACAGAATTTCACCAGGCAGTTAAAGAAGTTGTAGAATCTCTGATGCCTTTCTTGGAAGAACACCCCGAATACCAGTTCTCAAAAATTCTTGAAAGGATGACTGAACCCGAAAGAGTTATCATGTTTAGAATTCCCTGGACTGATGACAGTGGTGACATCCAGATCAATAGGGGATTCCGTATTGAAATGAACAGTGCTATCGGACCCTATAAAGGCGGTCTTCGTTTTCACCCGACTGTCAATCTGGGCATACTGAAATTTCTGGCTTTTGAACAGGTCTTTAAAAATAGTCTTACCACACTGCCCATGGGTGGTGGAAAGGGAGGATCCGATTTTGATCCTAAAGGAAAGTCCGATAACGAAGTTATGCGTTTCTGCCAGTCCTTTATGACAGAATTGCAGCGTCACATTGGGCCTAATACAGATGTTCCCGCCGGAGATATCGGTGTGGGCGGCCGTGAAATCGGTTATATGTTCGGTCAGTATAAAAGAATCAGAAATGAGTTTACAGGTATCCTGACAGGTAAAGGTCTGGAGTGGGGCGGAAGCCTGATCAGACCGGAAGCAACCGGTTATGGAGCTGTCTATTTTGCAGATGAAATGCTGAAAACCAGAAATGACAGTATGAAAGGAAAAACAGTTGTCATCTCCGGTTCCGGGAATGTTGCCCAGTATGCTGTGCAGAAGGTCCTCCAGCTGGGTGGAAAAGTTGTTACCCTATCTGACTCTAACGGCTACATCTATGATCCTGATGGAATTACAGAAGAAAAACTGGACTTTGTTCTGGAACTGAAAAACATCAGAAGAGGCCGGATTTCCGAATATGCTGAAAAATACAATGTGCAGTATGTAGAAGGAAAACGTCCCTGGGAAGTAAAATGTGACTGTGCTCTTCCCTGTGCTACACAAAATGAAATTGATGTGGATGATGCCAGAACTCTGGTTAAAAACGGCTGTTATCTTGTCAGTGAAGGGGCTAATATGCCTTCCACCCCCGAAGCCGTTGATATCTATCTGGAATCTAAAATCCTCTACGGACCCGGTAAGGCTGCAAATGCCGGTGGTGTAGCTGTTTCAGGTCTGGAAATGTCTCAAAACTCTATGCGCCTGTCCTGGACAAGAGAAGAGGTGGATGCAAGGCTGAAAACCATCATGAGCGATATTCACGAAACCTGTGTAAAATACGGTAAAGACGAAAGTGGTTATACCAACTATGTCAATGGTGCCAATATCGGCGGTTTTCTGAAAGTTGCCAATGCTATGATGGCTCACGGATACGTATAAAATCCAGTCGGGTATGAATTTACAATAACGGCCACGGGAGAGATTATCTTTCCCGCGGCCTTTTTTCAGCGTTTTACTCTGGCATTTCCCTGCCAGATACTCCACACTTGTTCCTCATCCGCAGGCTGGCAGTAATCTGTGTTGAGAGTAACGGTAAGTGCTCCTGTTGCCCAGCCGAATGCTATCCATTTTTCCGCTTCCCAGCCTTTAAGTATTCCGTACAGGAGTCCACCGACAAAGCCGTCACCGCCGCCGATTCTATCCAGAACTCCGATGGCGCGTGGTTCTACAATGTGCCATTCATCCCCTGAGAGCATAATAGCACCCCACATATGCTCATTGCTGTTAATGACTTCTCGAAGGGTTGTGGCAAAAACTGAAGCATTCGAGTATTTTTCTTTTACACGGCCTATCATCTCTTTGAAACTGTTTATTTTTTCTGAAAGTTCTTCACCTCCTGCTTCCGGTCCTTTAATACCCAGGCAGAGCTGAAAGTCTTCTTCATTACCAACAAGGATATCGGCCACAGAAGCAATCTCATGGAATATAGGGTGAAGCTCTTTTTCTCTGCCTTTCCAGAAACTGGCTCTGTAGTTCAAATCGAAGGAGATTCTGCTGCCATTCTTTTTTGCAGCGCGGGCTATTTCCAGACTGAAGCGTCCCGTTTCGGGAGAAAGTGCGGCATTGAGTCCGGATAGATGGACAACGGCGACACCTTCTTCTTCGAAAATACGCTGCAGATCAAAATCTTTTGTATTGAGTGTAAGCCCTACTTCTCCGCTTCTATCGTTATGAACTCTCGGTCCCCTGGAACCATATCCGGAATCGGCAATATTAATCTGATGACGGTAGCCCCAGGCTCCTCCCTGATTGACTTCCGGTCCCTCGTAATCTATATGTCTTGCTGCCAAGTCATCCTTGATTATACGGGAGATTGGACTGTCTTTAACAAAACTGGTCAGTACTTTAGCGGAAAGTCCCAGATGGGATGAGACCGACAGCACGTTCGATTCGGCGCTGGTGGCTCTCATCTCAAAGTTGCGGCTGGCATAAACGGGCTGTCCGTTGAACGGTGTGAGTCTTACTCCCATACTGGTCGGTGTCAGTATGGCATATTTATATTTATCTCTAAGTTTCACTGTATTTTCCTTTAATTCAATATTTTCTATACGGTAATTACTTCAATACCCAAATCACGGAACTGCTCTGTATGGGTAAATCCTTTGTCAATAATTAATATATCGATAAGATCTGCATTGGCGAATTTTGCAAAAGCTCTGGCTTCAAACTTACTGGAGTCCGCAAGTATCACTTTTCTTCTGGCCGCCTTGAGCATATCCTTTTTCAGTCTTCCTTCAATTGCATTCTGGGTGAGAAACTCACCCCTGGCAGTTATTCCTGTTGTTCCGATAAAGGCAATATCAAACTGAAGCTGATTGATGGAATCTTCCGCCTGCGGACCAATGAATGATCCTGCACTCGCCCTGAAATTTCCTCCGATGGCTGTCAGCGTAACATCTATTGAAGATGCTAAAATATTCAGAACATCCAGACTGTTGCTGATGACTCTGATCTGTGAGGATGTTAACTTCTCAGCTAATAGCAGATTGGTGGCTCCTGCATCGATACACACAGAATCATCTTCTTCTATCAGCTGAACCGCACGGCTTGTAATTCGATCTTTCTGTTCATAGAACGTCCGTTTCCTTGAAATTATGGGAGGAATCGGTTTTACCGATTGAGCTAGTCGAGCCCCTCCATGGTTCCGGATAATGAGACCCAAATCTTCCAGTTTTGTCAGGTCTTTCCGGATCGTTACCTGAGAAACACCCAGTCTTTCGGTCAGATCGGCAACACTGATATGTCTGAAATTCTGGATAAGATTCAGAATCTTTTCATGTCTCGGATTTTTAACCACAATTAAACCTCATATGTGGATGATGAGACATTCCCTCCGGTTCCGGTCCAGTTTGTATGGAAAAACTCTCCTCTGTTTTTATCGGTTCTTTCATAGCTATGGGCTCCAAAATAATCTCTTTGAGCCTGCAGAAGATTTGCTGGCAGTTTGGCGCTTCTGTACCCGTCAAAAAAAGCCAGTGCAGTTGAGAGTGTCGGAACAGGAATCCCCAGTTCTACTGCTGTTGCAATAACCTTTCTTAGAGAGCTCTGGGCTTTAACGAGAATCTCTCTGAAATAATCATCCATAATCAGGTTGGAAAGATCCGGATTCTTCTGATAGGCATCTTTGATTTTTCCAAGGAATGCCGAGCGGATAATACAGCCTCCTCTCCACATAAGGGCTATCGCTCCGTAGTTCAGCACCCAGTCGTTTACCTTTGCTGCTTCTTTCATAAGCATAAAACCCTGAGCATAGGATATAATCTTTGAAAAAAGGAGAGCCTGTTCAAGCTGAGCGACAAACTCATCCCTGTTTCCTGAAAATTCTGCTTCAGGTCCGCTGATTTTTTTTGAAGCAGCGACTCTTTCATCCTTCAAGGCGGAAAGACAGCGGGAGAAGACCGATTCTCCAATGAGAGTAACAGGCATTCCAAGGTCAAGAGCACTGATTCCTGTCCATTTTCCCGTACCCTTCTGACCTGCTGTATCAAGAATCTTTTCTACAAGAGCTTCGCCATTCTCATCTCTGAAGCCCAGAATATCCCGGGTAATCTCTATCAGATAAGAGTCGAGAGGGCCTTTGTTATAATTATCGAAGACCTCGTGCATCTCATCGTAGTTCATGCCGATTCCGTCGTGAAGGAGTTGATAGGCTTCGCTTATCAGCTGCATATCGCCGTATTCGATTCCGTTATGTACCATTTTTACATAGTGGCCGGCTCCGTCATTTCCCACCCAGTCGCAGCAGGCCTCACCATCTTCTGTTTTGGCGCTGATATCCTGAAAGATCTTTTTAACATGGGGCCAGGCTTCGGCATTTCCTCCGGGCATCATACTGGGACCGCGACGAGCGCCTTCTTCTCCTCCGGATACACCTGTTCCGATAAAGCGGATTCCCTTTTCAGCAAGGAATTTTGTTCTTCTGTTGGAATCAGGGAAGTGGCTGTTTCCACCGTCTATAATAATGTCTCCTTCTTCCAGAAAAGGGAGGACTGTTTCAATAAAGCGGTCTACTACTTCTCCGGCCTTTACCATTAGCATGATACGCTTTGGTCTTTTCAGTTGAGAGACAAATTCTTCAATTGTTTCAGTTCCGATGACATTCTCGTTTCCTTTTGCAGGTCCTTCGATAAAATCTGTCATCTTTTTAGTGGTTCTGTTGAAAACCGCTACGCTATAGCCGTGATCCGCCATATTCAATACGAGGTTCTGCCCCATAACTGCTAAACCAATCAATCCGATATCTGCTTTTTCCATCTTCTACTCCTTGTCTATCTGCATGACCACAGCCCCAGGGCCGGATTTGCTATGTAATAAAATGCTTCACCATTTGCAATCTGAAAAACTGGAAATATTTCATATACTTTCATATTATGAATTAAACCGTAACTTAAAATAATAGGACCAGCCCTTTTTGTAAAGAGGAAATGTTATATTTCAGATCGAAATAAGTAATCAAATGAAACATTCTTGATTTTTGAGCCTTTTCGAATTATTGTGATAAAGAAATAAACATATGGAAAAAGAGATCGTTCTTATTAGCGGTGGGACAGGAGCTATCGGCCTGACTTTTGCCAGGGCTCTTGTGGAATCGGGAAGACAAGTTGTAATTCTGGGAAGGGGGAGAACAAAACCTGTATCAGATGCTGTTGATCAAGTTGAGTTTGAAAGAGGAAAGAAAAATCTGCTATACGGGTATCACTGTGATGTTTCTGATGAAAAGAGTATGTCTGAAACGCTGCATCAATATTTCTTCAATGGCTTCCTATCTCCCTTTGTCGGGTGTATGGGCCTACGACGCTTCCAAGGCGGCTGTTCTTAAGAGTTTGCTCCTCTGGGAATCCGAGTCAATGGTATTGCTCCCGGTTTCTTTGTGGGGAACCAGAATAAGAAGCTCCTTTACGAGGATTATGAAAAGGGTATTCTGACAGCAAGAGGAAAGCAGATTATCAACCATACCCCCTTCGGACGTTTCGGTAAACTGGAGGAGTTGAATGGAACTCTTCTGTATCTGGCAGATTCCAAAGCTTCAGGTTTTGTCTCCGGTGTTACAATTCCTGTAGAAAAAGGTTTCAGCGTTCCTTCTAGTCAATCTTTTCCATCTGATACAGTTTATCCTGTGAATCGGATACGATATATAAACGGCCCTTCTTATCCACTGCAATCCCTTCGGGATCAGGAATATCCAACTGGTATCGGGCTTGCACACCCTCTTCCATATTTACAAGATATAGGGTTTTGGCTTCATCGCTGAGAATCCAGAATGCGTTTCTGCCTTTGTCATAAGTGATTCCCGAGTAATCCGGCGCAAAATCAAGGAGAAACTCTCTCTCCTTGTTTCCCTGATAATCGTAGATTTGCAAGAGACCGGGATTTTTTTCATTCACAAGAATAATCCGGGAGTTTCCCTCATTCAGGCAGATTCCTTCAGGGCCATTGTTTTCCGGAGATTGTATGTCAAGTTTGACTCTCTTCTGTTCTTCTCCCTGACTGTCCAGGATGATCAGTTCTTTGTAAAATTCATCGACAACATAGAAGTCGCGGTCACTTGAAACGGCAATTCCCTCCAGGTCATAGGCGTCTATTTCTATTTTATCCAGAACTTTGCCTTTGCTACTGATGTTGTAAAGGGTAGAGCTTTCATCACTGACGGTCCAGAAGCTATCACTGCTCTGATCGTATGTCAGGCCGGAAGGTTCTCTGACTTTCAGGGAATAGTCTTTTTTTATTTTCAGTTCTTCTGCATTGCTACAGGAAACGAGGCTGATTAGCAGAATTATATTTAATATTCGAGCTTTCATATTTTCTCCAACGAAGATGCTATACTAAAAAAAAAAAATCCTCAATGGCTTTATCATAGGGGAAAGCAATTCTCAATTTGAAATATAAATCTGCCCTTTAAATGAGAAGCATCTTTTCTTGAGACCTATCCCACGGGTTTTATAGAATTTAAGAAAAAGTTTTTCAGTGAAATTGGGACAAACTTTAAACACATCATTAATCTTCCGCATCTTTTTATCCATCGGGATCTTTCAACTCAAGTCCATTTATCATAAATATAAGAAGTTGATCCCAGTTCCCGAAATACATATAAGTTGTTAATGCTTCAATATCAATAAAAAACTTTCTCCTTGTTGGAAGTGATTTTCTCAGAAAAAACGATAGAGGTCATGAAACTGGTGGCAACAATTTGTATCATGGGTTTTTCACTGTTGTTATCGTTGTTGTCGGAGTTGTGGGAGGTGTATTTACAGCGACTGAATCGGCTGCTATTGCGGTTGTATATGCTTTTTGTACTGATTGTTGTGACTTATATCCCAGCTGCTGTAATGGCTGTTCCCAATCTGATTATGCCAACGAGGTAAAAAAGTTGGGGATCAATTGTTGTTGATGGAGCAGTATGCATATAGACTGATTCAGGCGGATCGTTCGGCTAAGAGCCTTTCGGACTTCCGGATCTTTCTATGTATCTGAAACGTCAGGGCAATGGTGAGCAGCAGGGTTAGACCATCGGCTAGGGGTTGAGCCATCAGTATCCCGGTCAGACCTTTCTGACTGGATAATATCAGCAGGGCCGGTATCAGGAAAAGCCCCTGTCGGGAAAGAGAGAGTACCATTGCTTCGCCGGCATATCCCAGGGCCTGGCAGAGACCGTTGTAGCTGATGATAAATCCCATAAAAGGAAAAAACAGGCTATAGAACTTCAGTCCCCGGGTGGCGATGGCAATCACTTGAGGGTCTCTGCTGAATACTCCGATTATTATCCCGCTGCCGAAGAAGAAGAGGGTTGAAATGGTCAGAGAGAAGATAGAACTCCATTTGAGAGAGACGCGGATGGCTTCCTTGAGACGGGAGAACAGTCCGGCTCCGAAGTTGTAGCCAGCCAGGGGTTGAAATCCCTGGTTGTATCCGAACATCACATACAGGGGGAGAGAGAATACCCTGGTTATTATTCCCATGGCTGCTACGGCAGCATCTCCATAGAGAGCGGCACAGACATTGACCATTCCCATGGCGATACTGACCAGAGCCTGTCGAATCAGAGTAGGAAAACCAATTTTCATGATTTCTCCATAAATAATTTTTGAGGGTTTAAAGTTCCTCCGTTTGATACGGAGGAGGCTTTTCTTTCGCAGAAAATAACTGAACAGAACGGCAAAAGAAATTATCTGGGCCAGTACCGTTGCCTGGGCGGCTCCAGCTACTCCCTGGTGCAGAAGAAAAATAAATATGGGGTCAAGGATGATATTGGCCAGGGCGGCAATACTCATCCCTATCATGCTGATCCGGGCGCTTCCCTCCGCCCTGAGAAGATTATTCATGCACATGTTGAGCATGGTGAACATCGCGCCCATGATAAGTACCCGTGAATATTCCCTTGCCAGGGGTAAGATAGAATCCGAAGCTCCCAGAAGGATGAGAATTTCATCCAGAAACAGTAGTCCTGTCAGAGAGACAAGTAATGCGGTCAAAGCGGATGTCACAAAGGCGACCGTTGCCGTCTGATTGGCCTGTTCTCGCTTGTTCTGTCCCAACAGACGTGAGACATAGGATGCCGCTCCCACCCCAAAGGTCAATCCCATAGCGCCTATGAACATGAAAAGGGGAAAGGCAATAGCCGTCGCCCCTATGGCGGAGGTTCCGATTATTCCGAGAAAAAACGTATCAATAACCAGCAGGACAGCATTGACAAGCATTCCGATGATAGCGGGGATACCCAGGGAAAGAAGTGCTTTGGGTATCTTCTCCTTTCCTAATATATGCAGTCTACTGTCACCTTTGTTCATTCGGATTCTCCTCAAGCCAGAATTGGATGGTTTTTTTTATAAAAATCAGGTAGTCTTCCAGTTCGGCCCTGTTATAGCGGACCAGTTGGGGAAGCTGAAAAACAGCCATAAGAACGCATCTCCTCAGGCATGATGTTTCTCCTTTGTATGAAAAAATACTCTGTAGGATATCTGAAAAGGGTTCCATTATGCATTTGTCAATAATAGCTTTCTGTTCTTCTCCGCCGATCTGGAGATACTGAAGCTGTTGTCCCAATCCTCGCCTGTGGCTAACATCAAGTGCAAGGGTTCTTAGAATAGCGCAGAGCTTCTCATCCCGGCAAGCGGGACCATTGCTGATGCCTTTTAGACTGTAGAATGTGTTTTCCCAGCTATTAGTCAAAACTGCCAGGTAAAGGTCTCCCTTACTTCTGTAGTAATTGTAAAGAGTGCCGACGGCGATTCCGAGTTCTTCCGCCAGGCTTCTCATATCCACCTGTTCAAATCCTTTTTCGATAAAGGCCTCCTCAGCTTTTATCAGGATCCTGTTTTTTAAATTTTCTATTATTTTAGGCATTCAATCCTCTTTATGAACAATGTTCATAAAGATATCAGAATAGACTGACCAGGTCAAGTTTTTCCTCAGGGAGAAGACATGAGGATCTTATGGCTCTGTTATGCATTTTCTGCATGGGAATATTGTCGAATAATCAATCATTACAAAAATGATAATAAATGTTGATTTCTTCCAGATAGCTTAGTATTTTGAGATTAATAAGATAATTTTATACTGATTTTCTGAGGAGGTACACTGTGAAACAGTGGATAGGATATAATAGCGGTGCCTGGCAATATAAAATTGATGTCAGAGACTTTGTTCAAAAGAATTTGATTTCATACGAAGGGGATGAGGGCTTTCTTGCCGGATCTACCGAACGGACCAGGACCCTTTGGCAAAAAATTTCCCATCTTATGGAAGAGGAACGTGATAAGGGTATTTTGGATGTGGAAACAGCAGTCCCATCTTCTGTAACTTCCTATAAAGCGGGATATATCGATAAGGATCTGGAAACCATAGTGGGGCTTCAGACGGATAAACCACTAAAACGGGGGATCATGCCAAAGGGGGGACTCCGGGTTGTGGATAGTGCTCTGGAATCCTATGGCTATACCCTTGATGATAAGGTTAAGGATATTTACGGGAAGTATCGGAAAACCCATAATGACGGTGTGTTCAGTGCTTATACGGATGAAATGCTCCGGGCGCGGAAATCGGGGATCATGACCGGTCTTCCTGATGCCTATGGAAGAGGGAGAATTATCGGTGACTACCGCCGGGTCGCTCTCTACGGTGTCGATCGCCTGATTGAGGATAAGAAGAAAGACAAAGATCTTTTCGATACATCCTCTATTACAGAAGAGCATATTCAAAATCGTGAAGAGATAACAGAGCAGATTAAGAGCCTGAATGATCTGAAAACTATGGGGACCTTTTATGGTTTTGATCTTTCAATACCGGCTGCTAACGCTCAGGAAGCCATACAGTGGACCTACTTTGCCTATCTGGCGGCTATTAAGGATCAGGACGGGGCGGCCATGTCCATTGGCCGGACAGCTACTTTTCTGGATGTTTATATCCAACGGGATCTGGAGAAGGATCTGATAACAGAAGAGCAGGCTCAGGAGTATATTGACCATTTTGTAATGAAGCTCAGGATGGTTCGCTTTCTCCGGACTCCCGCCTACAATGAGCTGTTTTCGGGAGATCCTACATGGGTTACCGAAGCGCTCGGCGGGATCGGTGTAGATGGTCGTTCTCTGGTGAGCAGAACAACCTTTCGTTTTCTTCATACTCTTGAAACACTGGGATCTGCTCCAGAGCCCAATCTGACTGTGTTATGGACACCCCGGTTGCCACAGGGCTTTAAGGACTACTGCAGCCGTCTTTCTATTGAAACATCGGCCATTCAGTATGAAAATGATTGTCTTATGAGAACCTCCTTCGGCGATGATTACGGGATTGCCTGTTGTGTTTCTGCTATGAAACTTGGAAAGCAGATGCAGTTTTTCGGTGCCAGGGTCAATATTGCAAAAGCTCTTCTCTATGCTATCAACGGTGGAGTAGATGAGAAAAGTACTGTGCAGGTAAGCACTCCCTTTCTTCCCATCAGAAGTGAGTATCTTGAATATGATGAGGTAAAGGACCGTTTCGATACGATACTGGATTGGTTGGCAGAACTGTATATAAAAACCTTGAATGTTATCCACTATATGCACGATAAATACAGCTATGAATCTCTGCAGATGGCTCTTCATGACCGGGAGGTCCATCGCACCATGGCCTGCGGTATTGCCGGACTCTCTGTGGCGGCCGACTCCCTTTCCGCCATAAAATACAGCCGGGTAAAAGTCATTCGTAATGAGGACGGCCTGGCCGTAGACTACGAAGTGGAAGGTGAATATCCGGCCTATGGTAATAACGATGACAGGGTTGATCAGATTGCGGTAGACCTGGTGGAATCCTTTATGAACCGGCTGAGAAAGCAGCAGACTTACCGGAAAGCGGAAGTCACACAATCTGTTCTGACCATTACGTCCAATGTGGTTTATGGTAAGAAGACGGGATCTACCCCGGACGGACGGAAAGCGGGAGCCCCGTTTGGACCAGGTGCTAATCCAATTCATGGGAGGGATACAAAGGGTGCCCTGGCAGCTTTTGCCTCTGTGTCTAAACTTCCCTATGAACATGCTATTGACGGTATATCCTATACTTTTTCTATTATTCCTCAGGCCCTGGGAAAATCATTGACGGAACAGCTGAAGAACTTGAATAACCTGATGGACGGGTACTTTCTGGCCGGTGGACACCATGTGAATATCAATGTTTTGAACAGGGACACTCTGATGGATGCCATGGATCATCCAGAGAACTATCCTCAATTGACCATCCGTGTTTCCGGATATGCTGTAAATTTTACCAAGCTGACCCGGGAACAGCAGGAGGATGTTATCTCGCGGACTTTTCACACCATTCTATAGAGAGAGGTAAATTATGAACGATGCTGTATTAGGCAGAGTTCACTCATTCGAAAGCTGCGGTATGGTGGATGGCCCGGGAATACGCTTTGTTGTGTTCCTTCAGGGCTGTCCGCTGCGCTGCCTCTTTTGTCATAACCCTGATAGCTGGAAAGGCTCCGGGGGACAGCAGATGAGTGCGATTGATGTGGTGAATGAAGCTGGAAAATATAAGACCTGGATGCAGACCTCCGGCGGAGGAATTACCTTAAGTGGTGGTGAGCCTCTGGCTCAAGTGGATTTTACTTTAGATATTATTCGGAAAGCCCACAGAAAGAATATTCATGTAGCACTGGATACTTCGGGCTATGGGAAATTGGAACGGATCAGACCCTGTCTGGATGAGGCCGATCTTATCCTTCTGGATATAAAAACGGTCAATCCCTTTCTTCATAAATCTCTGACCGGAGTGGACGCTTCCACTCCCCGGGAAACCCTGGAATATCTGAAAAAGATAGGAAAACCCCTCTGGATCCGGCATGTCCTGGTTCCGGGACTGACAGATAAACCATCCGATCTGGAAGATCTTCTACAGCTTTTAAAGACGCTTCCTGATCTGAAGCGGTTTGATCTTCTACCTTTCCATAAAATGGGAGAGGAAAAGTGGGAATCGGAAGGCCTGGAATATAAGCTGAAAGAAACACCGGCTCCGAACCCTGATTTTATTGAGGCAGTGAAAGTTCGATTCAGACAGGAAGGCATTCCCATGGGAGAAGATTGAGTCTATGGCCAGGGATATCTTTGTACAGGATCTGTTGTTCTCCTTGTATTATTAGACTGGCTCTTGTAATAATACAATCCTGGAACCAGGCTGTGATTTCTCTCTGATTTATTTTATGATAGGTTGTTTTACTGTGAACTCTATCTACCATTTCGGTTTGTTCCTATTTTATAGAAAAAATTATACGGCTCTTTATTTTGCCCTGATCAATACGGTGGCATTGGTTTTTAATCTGCTTAACCTCTTTCATTTCGAGTTTGAGCAGAAGATTGGATCTCTTACTTTTATTCTGAATTCTCTGTTCTTCCTCTATTTTGTGAAATCTTTTTTCCCCGAAGAATTTCTTGAAACTCTTAATAGAATCTATACTGCTTTCGCACTGTTTTTCTTTCTTGCTGTTCTGTTCTATCCCAATGGTCTCTATGAAAATGCCTATATGTACTTCAATAAGGCAATTATGCTGCTGATGCTGTTTTCAATAGTTTATATCCTTCAGGCCCTGATCCGGGCACTGATCCGGAGGAGGGAGGATTCCCTTCCCATCCTGACAGGAATGACTGTTCTGCTGGTATTCAGTTTGTCCCGTTATTTTTTCAAAGAGAGCTTTGTCAGAATCCCCAACCCTTTGGGGGCGCTATTTTTTTGAAAATTTTGATAGTACTCTGCATTTGGCCAGAAGGTATAAATCGGCTTTTTCCGTTGTGATATTTGATATTGATTATTTTAAAAGGGTCAATGATAGTTATGGTCATCTGACAGGTGATAATGTGCTGAAAACCATTGCTCTCCGGCTGAATGACATGGTGAGGGAAGCCGATATTCCCGCCCGCTTCGGCGGGGAAGAATTTATCTTTCTTCTTAGTGAAACCGATCTGTCCGGTGCGGCCAAAGTGGCTGAAAAAATAAGAGAGGAAATCTCCTGTTTGAATTTTTCCGACGGAGGGGGAAAGACTTTTCGAATAACAGCCAGTTTCGGGATATCCTCCTATATGGATGAGACGGGCCAGCGTATTAAAATTGAGTTCTGACTCTCCTGCATTTGTTCATAAGAATGTATATCCTGCAGAATGACTTTTGCCTCTCCGTTCTGAGTTATGATCATAGTTCTCTGATTTTCCACGACATCGTTGATTAGCTCTGAGGCATGGGCCTTGAAGTAGCTGTTCGGCTTAATTCCCTCTTCCAGATTGATAGCTCCTCCTTGTGACCTATAGTCTTGTTTCAATGGAGCTTCCCTTTCCAGCTGCCCCTTGGTCTTTCCCTGATCTTTCCGCTAAGAATCATCCCTCCGATGACCTCCTTCATATCATCAGGATCCCAGTTCCGGAAGATGCCGAATCCGGGTGATCTGTAATACCGCCCCTGCCGGATCTCCGGGCTGTGTCGGCCCAATAGAAAATCCCTCAGCATTCTGGTATTAAAGCGTTTCCGGTATTCTCTGACAATCTTACAAATCACATCCTCTGCGGGATCTTTCAGGAGTACCTGGTTTTTGCACACATCGCAGCTGTCGCAGTCCTCCGGTTCCGCTTCTAAAATGGTCAGTAGTGATTCCCTCCGGCAGGTCTTTGAGTCTTCCGCAAAGGCTACAAGCTTTTCATAACGTTCCCGCAGTTCCTTCCGGGTATTGTTCTCTTCCCTGTAGCGGTCTTCGGGGTGGTAGAGCAATACCGCCCGGCAGGGCTGCCGATCCCGTCCGGCACGTCCCGATTCCTGCAGGTAGGCCTCCACCGAGGCGGGGAGGGCAAGGTGGATGACGGTGCGGATATTTGACTTGTCCATGCCAAGTCCATAGGCACAGGTTGCACAGAGTATCCCGGAGGGCGAATCAAAAAACCACTTCTCCCTTATAGTTCTGAGTTCCGGAGAAAGACCTGCATGGTAGTAGCGGATCTCATCCGAATCAGGCTCGGCCAGTCTCTCCCGGAGGAGCAGGCTTGCCCGCTCGCACTGCCGCCGGGTAGGGCAGAAAACAATCGCCGGTCGTTCCGCTGCCAGAAGTACATTCTCCAGCCCCTTCATCCTGGAAAGAACAGGCCGCACCTCATAATAAATATTTACCCTGTCCGGATTGGCCCGTACCAGGTTAAAGGGCATGTCTTTTAGAAGGTAATCCTGAATCTTTCCCAGTATCAGAGGGGAGGCTGTGGCGGTAAAGGCGGTAAGCTGTTCCACCGGCAGGTTATTAAAGGTTTTTCCCAGTTCCAGACAGGCCGGGCGGAAGGTCTCCCCCCATTCGGGAATGGTATGAGCCTCATCGATTACCAGATGAGATATTTTCACATCTTTCAGTTTTTCCTGAACTTCCGGCAGGGTGAGCATTTCAGGATTGGTCAGAAGCATCTGCACCTCTCCGGCCTGAACGGATTGCCAGAGTTTCTCTTTTTCACGGCGATCCATGCCGCCTTTCAGGAGGGCCCCCTTCATTCCCGCTTCTTCCACCCGGCGCAGCTGGTCTGCCATCAGACCGAGCAGAGGAAATATCACTATGGTCAGCCCCGGCAGGAGGACGGCGGGCAGCATAAAGCAGAGGCTTTTTCCGGCCCCGGTGGGCAAAAGGACCACCTGGTTGGGCGGGGCTTCTTCTGCTTCTTCGGGAGAGAAGAGGCCGGCTTTGCGCAGGATGTTGGTGATAACCAGACGCTGGTAGGGGAAGAGGTAGGTCAGGCCGAAGACATTCTGTGCGGTTTCTGTCAGCAGATCCATAAGAGACCTCCGTTTGTTTTAACGGATGTTATCGGGATTCTGCTTTAAATTAAGGGGTTATTTCAGCCAAAGCAATTCTCAATCTTAAGGCCCTTGTATTGGGAAAAATCCTTGCGGTGCAGTTTTTAGTTTATATCTATCGTATACACTGTCAGCTAATGTCTCCTGAAAATAAAAAGCCCTATGAAGCCTTTAGTGTTCTCACAGGCATAGACTGAATGTGGAAGAATCTTTTTATTCAGTGTAATAAGCCATAGCCCGAGTAATTTGTTGTTAGTATACGACTTCTGAAAGTTGATTTATTACAGGAAATGGAACATAATTATAGCATAATAATGTTATGGAGGTGGTTATGCCACAGATAATACCCATTAAAGAACTTCGTAATACTAATGAAATCTCTCGTATCTGCCATGAAAAAGATGAACCTATCTTTATCACAAAGAATGGATATGGCGATATGGTTTTTATGAGCATGGAAACGTATGAAAGAAACATGGCTAGAACTGACTACTTGAAACTGGTTCAGTACTGAAGAACTTGAGGAAAGAGTTCTTTGAAGCAAAAGTATAAAACTTTCTTTACTCGGAGAGCTTATGATGATCTCCGGGATGTTTATCGTTACATAAAGGAAGAGCTTCAGAATAATAGCTCTGCTATAAAGATTGTCGACGAAGTTGAGGAAAGGATTGCTGTTTTAGAGAATTTTCCCCTATCCGGCAGATTGGTTCAGGATGGAGTTTTACAGAGAAAAGGATATAGAAAACT
>NBMC01000073.1 GCA_002084805.1 Spirochaetaceae bacterium 4572_59
TGCTCATGAACAGAGTCTACAATCCAGGATACCTGCGGAAAGAAGATCTCTTCCATCTCTGCAGGAGGAGAAATCCAGTTTCTGGAACCAACCACAACGGGGGGTGCATCCAGATAATCAAAGGCAAGCCTTGTCAGGTTAGAGGCAACATTGTGGGTGAACGAACCTCTCTCTGTTGCATCTGATACCAGCACACAACGACCTGTCTTCTTGATAGAATCCACCAGAGGACCGTAGTTCAGGGGATTGATAAATCTCAGGTCGATCACTTCAACGGAAAGACCATACTTCTCTTCCAGCTCTTCAGCCGCATCCATAGCGGAATACAGAGTGGCACCGATAGACATTATAGTCAGATCATTACCCTCTTTCCGTACGGCGGGTTCCCCTTCAGGAACTTCATAGTAGCCTTCGGGAACACCGTCTTTTTCAAAGATTTCGGGTTCACCGTATACTTTCTGGCTTTCCAGAAAGATAACCGGATCGGTTCCTCTCAAGGCGAGGTTCAACATACCCTTTGCATCATAGGGTGTGGCGGGGAACATAACCTTCAGTCCGGGAATATGAGCTACAAGAGCGGACCAGTCCTGAGAGTGCTGAGCACCGTATTTGGATCCGACAGAGACTCTTAAAACCAGAGGCATCTTCAGAACCCCCGCAGACATGGACTGCCATTTGGGCATCTGGTTGAAGACTTCATCTCCCGCTCTTCCCAGAAAGTCACAGTACATCAGTTCTACAACCGCTCGACCACCGGCCATGGCATATCCAACAGCACTACCTACAATGGAGGCCTCGGAAATGGGCGAGTTAAAAAATCTATGATAGGGAAGCAGCTCAGTCAAGCCTCTGTAACAGGCAAAGGCTCCACCCCAGTCTCTCACATCTTCACCATAGGCAATCATGGTGGGATCTTCGGTGAAACGGTGTGCCATGGCTTCGAAAATACCGTCCCGAAAGGCATAAGTTTTATTGGCAGGCAGTTTTTTGCCGTTTTCATCAAAGGCATAACGGGCTTTTCTTTTCAGCTGTTTTACCCGGGGATTCTCTTCCAGGGGTTGCAGAACTTCCGCTTCCCTTTCTTCCATTTTAGGAACATTTCCACCGGAAAACATGACGGATTCGATAAACTGTCCATCCACACGAGGACTGATATTATCGTCAATGGCAAGCTTCATTGTTGTAGTGATCTTGGAAACAACTGTCTCTTTCATCTCATCCAGTTCTTTCTGACTGACAACTTTTCCAGCCTTCAGGTAGTCACCGAACTCAACGATACAATCCATGGCGGCAAAGGCATCCATCTCCTCTTTACTTCTGTAGGAAGAGGCGTCGGAGGGAGAGTGACCGGACTGTCTGTAGGTGATGGTATCCAGCAGTGCAGGACCTTCTCCCCTCAAAAGCAGTTCTTTTTTTCTAAAGGTTGCGTCCGCAACGGCCAGAGGATTAAATCCGTCTATCCGTTCGGCATGCATATTATCGGGATTCACACCGGCACCGAGGCGGGCGGCAGCTCCGAATCCCATGGTTTCACCAACGGGCTGTCCACCCATGGCGTAAAAGTTATTGAACACATTCAGCAAATAGGGAGGCATTCCGCCAAGATCCTTATCCCACAGAGTTTTGTACTGATCCATGGCTGCCATCATCAGGCCTTCCCATACGGGTCCACAAGCCAGTGAACCATCACCGATATTGGCAATAACAATTCCATTCTTTCTATTAACTCGTTTAAAGAGGGCTGCACCTAAAGCGATATCTCCGGAACCACCTACAATAGCATTATTGGGCATGCTGCCGAAGGGTGCGAAAAAGGTGTGCATAGAACCACCCATTCCCCGGCTGAAACCGGCTTTACGGGCAAAGACTTCTGCCAGTGCTCCGTAGAGGACAAAATTCTCGGCAGTGTCTATGACACTTTTACCCTTATTGTGATCCTGTACAACCTTCAGAGTATCTCCATCCATAAAGGATTCCATGATGGATGTCAGTTTTGATTCCTCCATGGCGTGTACGGCTTTAAAACATTTTGCCAGGATTTCACCATGAGAACGATGAGAACCGAATATAAAGTCATCCGTATCAAGAGCTAGAGCCTGTCCGACATAAGCCGATTCCTGACCGATAGCCAGGTGAGCGGGTCCTTTATGATTGTATTCGATTCCCTGGTAATTTCCCTCTTTTTTGATAGTGTTGAGCATGGTTTCAAACTCACGGATAATAAGCATATCGTAATAGGCTCTTTTCAGTCCGTCTTTACCATGTTTTTTTATTTCTGCCTTGATATCGCCCTTGTACTGATTAACGGGGATATCTTTCAGTTTGATAACATCAGGTTTTCTGATCGCTTTATGATCTACCGTAATTTGTTGTGCCATTATGTCTTCTCCTTACAATCCCCAAAGGGTGTCTTTAATGATTTCTGATATAGAGGGATGGGGAAAAATAATTTCCTTCACATCCTGAACCCGCAGTTCCATTTCAAGCATAACTGCGGCACTGTGTATAATTTCTGAGCTGTAGGATCCCAGTAGATGAACACCGAGGATTTCTCCGCTGTCATCGTCTACCACAAGCTTGCACATTCCGGGAGCTTTTTTGCCCATCTCCGCCAGAAACCGGCCGTTTGCTCTCATCTGCGAAGAGGCTGTTTTTACATTATAACCCTGCTCTTTCGCGTCTTTCTCGGTCAGACCGCATCCTGCCGCTTCCGGATCTGTATAAACAGCCCATGGAACGGCGGCATAGCGCATACAATCCTGTTTTCCAAGAATCGTATTGACGGCAACCTCTGCCATTCGGGAGGCGGAATGAGCCAGCAGAGATTTTCCGTTAACATCGCCGATGGCATAAACACCGGGCAGATTTGTCTTCATCTGCTCATCCACACGGATACCCTGTGGAGCCACATCTACACCGATTTTTTCCAGCCCCATAGTAATGGGACGGCGTCCGACAGACATGAGAACCATATCGGCATCAAGAGCCGTTTCTACTCCGTCTTTTTCAAAGTAGACCTTAGTTCCATCAATTTTTGTAACTCTTGCTTTCAGATGGAAATCCACTTTGGAGAGGTTTTTTCTCAGAGCTTTGGTAAAATCCGCATCCATCAGAGGAATAATCTCATCCATCATTTCCACAACAGAGACTTTAACTCCAATGTTGCTGAAAAAGGAGGCAAACTCCACGCCAATAACTCCGCCGCCGATAATAACCAGATTCCCGGGCAGTTTATCTACTGCAAGAATACCCTTATTATCCAGCACATGGGGCAGATCCGCTCCGGGGATGGGGGGAACAAAGGCGGTGGAACCGGTGGCAATAATCAAATTGTCACAGCTATAGGTCTTGCCATCGGCAAGCACAGTATCGGCTGCGATAACTTCCGCTTCCGCCATGATCACATCAACCTTGTTCATCTTCATAAGATAGGCGATGCCCTTACGGAGGGTATCGATGGTATCCTGTTTATGAGCCATGGCTTTTTCCAGACTGAACACAACATTCTCTGCACTAACACCAAACTCTTCACTGTGGAGTGCTTTTTTATAAAGTTTGGAAGAGTTTAACAGGCTCTTTGTGGGAATACAGCCCCAGTTTGTACAAACTCCGCCAAGATTTTCTTTTTCAATAATCAGGACTTTCAGTCCCTCATGACCGGCTCTCTCGGCGGCAATATATCCACCGGGTCCGGCTCCGATTACTATCAGATCATATTTATTCATAACAGCTGTCCTTTCCTTCCTATAATGCCAGCAGCAGATCGATATTTTCCAGATTGGAAACCAGGGTTTTAAGGAAACGTCCACCAGGGGCTCCGTCTATTGCCTGATGATCAAGGGTCAAAGACAGTCCGATATGGGGAACAAAAGAGACATCCTCACCCTTCATTACCGGCTTGGGCTGAATGGTGCACAGCCCGAGAATTCCTACTTCCGGTTTATTCAATACAGGAGTAAAACTCTCAATACCCATGGAACCGAGATTGGTAACAGTAAAGGTTCCACCAGACAGGTCTTCAGGATCTATCTGACCTTCCAGACACTTTCCGAAGAGCCTTTTGGCCTCATCTCCCAATCCTTTCAGGCTCAGGGTATCTGCAAATCTGATAACCGGAACCATCAGTCCGCGGGGAGTATCCACGGCACATCCCAGATGCACACTTGCAAACTGTTTTATCTTATCGCCCAAAAAGTGAGCGTTCATTTCGGGAAAATCCTTCAGGGTACGGACGGCAACCAGCATTACAAGATCGTTAATGGTGATTTTTTGCAGCCCCATCTCTTCGGGAGACTCTTTGAGCCTTTTTCTCAACGCCAGAAGGCGCGTGGCATCGGCGGAGCTATTCAGTGTGAGCTGAGCTGTCTCCTGCAGCGATTCAAGCATTCTGGAAGCTGTAAGCTTTCTGACACCCTTTACTTTTTTCTCTTCTACAACACCGGGAAAGTTCACAGCAGCTGTTGTTGCGACAGGAGTTGCAACGCTAACAGGAGCAGATTCGCTTAAATCCGATTTTAGTACTCGTCCGCCAAGACCGGTTCCTTTAACAGGTGCCGTTTTTCCACTGCGGATCAACTCTTCCAGTGCCGCGGGGGTCAGGGGAGCCTGTCCTTCCATGGCTGAGAAAACATCAGGTTCTATAATACGACCGTCCGGTCCGGATCCGGCCAATAACGCCAGATTGATCCCCTTGGCAGCAGCCAGATTCCGTGCTCTTGGTGAAGCAAATCCACCAGTCCCGCCGCTTTGGGCAGGGACCGGAACAGCAACAGCAGATTCAGAAGCTGCTGTTTCCTGTGGGGCAGCAACGTCTTTAAGGGGAGTTTCTACTCCACTGCCAGCTTGTACTTCCGCCAGAAGAGATGATATATCCTCTCCTTCCGCGCCGACTATCACCAGGGGCAGCATTACGGGGACATCATCATCCACCTGATAAAGCTGTTTCAGCAATACACCTTCCGCCGTTGATTCAACAGAAACGGTAGCCTTATCCGTTTCCGCCTCACAGAGGATATCTCCTGTTTTAACGGAGTCTCCTTCCTGTTTAGACCATTCGAGTATGATACAGGATTCAACTGAGTTTCCTGCTTTCGGCATGACAACAATTTCCGCCATGGACCTCTCCTTACTTCTGTTTTACCTTTGTTTAGTTTGCATTTAGCTTTCTAATTGCTTTCGATTGTATTTCTAAACAGCTTTCAAATCAAGTATCAATTGATATCTTTTTACTAAAAAGAAGATGTTCAGATTTTTTTTTAATTCTCTTTAGCAACAAAACTTCAATTATCTGTTATAATAATGTACAGTGAAAAAGAGAAATCCCTTATCCCCTACGCGTATCATCTTTCTCATTCTTATACTCCTTCTGCCCTTAGGGATTCTTTTTCTTATCAGAAATGACCATAAGGAGTATGAGAAGGCTGTAAATCTGAAAGGGGATAAACTGAGCCATGCTCTTGACCTGATTGAAATAAGTTTCTCCGTTCATAATCAGCTTATTTCGACAGTAGCGAAACTGGCTTCAAATCTTGACCGGGAACAACAGATTCATGAAGACTTTCTGGAAAAAGCTTTTGTATCGTCCCATTCCGAATTAGTCTATGGAATGGGAATATGGTATAGACCCTATCTCTTTCAATCTGATTCAAAGAGATTCAGCAGCTATATAAGTTATAGTAGTCCAAAAGGCGGGAATTACGCCTTCAACTATTACTGGAACAGTCCCGAATACGATTATCATACACAAGAATGGTATCTGAAGACAATAAACTCCGGACACAATGATATGGTTCTGACGGGTCCCTACTTTGATACGGATTATAACTACATAACCCTGGGACAACCATTTTATCGTGATGGTATAAAAACAGGAATTATAACCATTGATATTATACTTCCTATGCTGAACGATTTTTTTTCCCAGTTCGACTTTTCCGATCTGGAGAATATCTACCTGATAACTGACGGGGACAAGATATTGTATACTTCAAAAAACACAGGAGACGCTGGTCAGTCAGTAAAAAAGTTCAATCGGGACAGCATTGTAAATCAGTACAGGGCATTAAAATTCTCTCCTCTTATTATTGAAAAAGAGACTCAAAACAGCTTTATCAAAATATACGGAATTGCTGATAAAAATAAAATTATCAAAGATCTTATTCGTTCTCGCGGCTACTATTATGGCGTATACATTCTCCTTTGGGGAATGATGCTTGGTCTTCTCAGATACAACCTTTCGGTCAAGAGAAAAAAAATGGAGAATCAGATACTGAATCAGGAGAACACAACCCTGAAAAATGAGATACAGAGAAGAAAGAAGGCTGAGTCCCAACTGCATTTCTTTGCCTACCATGATCCGGTAACAGGACTTCTCAACCTGAATGCCCTCCTGGAATCTGAAATACAACCGGTTCCGGAAGAGGATAAGCGGTTTTTGATTCAAATATGGCTGGATAACATGAAGGAACTATCTACTATCCTGGACCGGAATATCATAGATACACTCCTTCAGGAATTTTCAGACAGACTGATCCGGCAATGTCCCGAAACAGCAAGCCAGTACAGAGGAAACGGTTTTAATTTCTACATTATCAGCAGGGCCAGTTCGGAAGAAGAGACCCTTTATCTGGCTGAAAAACTATATGATGAGTTCAGAAAAACAATCAGACTCCACAGCAGGAATGTCAGACTCCGGGTTCGTATTGGTGTCACCCCTTTCAAGGATTCTACAGATCTGAATCAGCTTTTGAATATGTCTCAATCCACCTTTTCAGGAATTAATCAGAAACAGATCAATCATATCTATCTTTACGATACGATCCTTCAGCAGAAACGGTCTTTTCAGCTGGCCCTGGATGCCGCTATGAGTCATTCCAGCTTTGTAAGTGAACTGTTTCTGCTGTATCAACCGATTGTCAACACAGAAGATAAAAGCATTGCCGGGATGGAAGCTCTGGTACGCTGGAACAGCTCCCAAATGGAAGGAATCATCTCTCCGGCCGACTTTATCTCTCTGGCAGAGGAAAACGGATATATCATTGATCTGGGCTGGTTTGTACTGGAAGAGTCCATAGGCATACTGGCCGCAAAGAAGATTCCGGAGGATTGGTTTATATCGGTAAATGTAAGCCCTCTTCAGTTTATCGAATCCGGCTTCACCGACAAGTTGGATACCCTGACCAGCCTGGCAGGAATTAATAAAAAACAGCTGAAGCTGGAAATTACCGAATCTTCGACATCTTCGGGGGTACGGTTCTTCTGGCAGACAGTAAATGAGCTGATAGAACGGGGCTATCGCCTGGCCATTGATGATTTTGGAACCGGAGAATCTTCGTTTCACAGGCTTCATACGATACCCTTTGATACCCTGAAAATTGACCAATCCTTTGTAAAAGGTATAAGTCAGGATTCAAGCAACCTGGAGATTATCCAGTCGATCCTTCGGCTGGGCAATACGATGAACAATATTGTGATTGCAGAGGGTGTTGAAACTGAAGAGATTCATAATCTGCTCCGCTCAATCGGAATGAAACACACCCAGGGCTACCTCTACTCAAAGCCGATAGCTCTGGAAGATTTACTTAAATTAAAACTACATTGACATATCAGGCATCGGTCTCGGCTATGGGAATAGAAGTGTAAGAGATCCTCTTCGAAAGCATCCCCCGCAACAGTTAATCCATTCCTTTCTAAGCTGTTTTCATATATTTTTCCTGGCAGCCCTCAATATCGTTATGCCCGTTTACAGCATTGCCTTTGCCTGTGGAATTATGTTTGCTACAGGAGGAAGCGCCATTATTGCCACAAAACTGGGAAAGGGCGATAAAACAGAAGCGGGGGGAGATTTTACATCTTTGCTGCTTATCGGGGGGCTTTTTGGAGTAACAGCCAGCCTTGTGTGTTTCATTTTTATGAAGGAGATAATCCTTCTGTCTTTTCCTTTCCTGATTATTAAAATACTCTTTGAAAGCCTGTTAAGGGTAGACGGAAAACCTGGAAAAGCTCTCTATATGACCCTACTGGGAGGGATCGTAAATATTATTCTCGATTATCTGTTTATGGTACCTCTTAATATGGGAATCGCAGGTGCCGGTCTTGGTACATTTCTGGGTATTGTTCTTTCATTATCCATAGGTTTCCACCACTTTAATTCATCCAGCTCCATGATGAGATTTAAAATTATTAAACCTGACCTGAAATTCCTGACAGATACAGTTATAAACGGATCTTCTGAAATGGTTAATGAAGCAGCTATTGCATTATCAACCGTCATTTTCAACACTCTTGCCATAAAATATATGGGAGATCAGGGGGTTGCCGCCATTGCAGTTATTATGTCCATCAATTTTCTAAGCGTATCTCTTATTATTGGATATTCTTTTGGAGTAGCTCCACTTATCAGTTACAATTATGGCAGAAAAAACAATGAAAACCTCCAGAAACTGCTACAATACTCCCTGCTATTCATATCTGTCGTATCTGTGCTCTTTTTCTCCCTGAATATGCTTGCTCCCCAATGGTTTGTATCTATCTACCTGAATGACAGCACTGAGACCTATAAAATTGCCATAGAAGGTTTGAGGATCTTCTCGTTCAGTTATTTGTTTTCTGGAATAACTCTCTTCGGATCCGCTTTTTTCACAGCATTTGAGAATGGAAAGATCTCAGCTTTAATCTCATTTACGAAGTCTTTTGTAGTTTTTATGATTATTGCTTTCATCCTTCCCGGCATGTACGGCATAACAGGTATATGGATGATTACACCACTGACTGAATTCGCTGCCATGATACTGGTATTCTATTATATGAAAAAATATCAGAAAAAATACAATTACAGCCTGAAAATGACCGTACAGCTGTAATGTCTTT
>NBMC01000074.1 GCA_002084805.1 Spirochaetaceae bacterium 4572_59
TGCTGCATAGATATTGATGATGCCTCTCTGGCGGAGGCCTGCGGAGCAAAAACTCTTTTTACCAATCCTGATGAGCCTGCCATTACTGACGAACATAATCCTCTGGTAACAGATCTGAGACAGGTTCCGGATCTAAAGCTACCGGATCCTTTGAAAGATGGCCGTCTTCCTGCCTGGCTGGAAGCTACCACCACCCTTGTTGATGCTATCGGGGATCATGTATTTGTTATGGGCCGGGCAGATCAGGGCCCCTTTAGTCTTCTCTGTCTGCTCAGAGGAACAGAAAATCTGATGATGGAACTGATTACAGAAGACCCCAAAGTTCTCTGGAATGCTCTAGACTGGTGTCGGAAAGCTTGTCTTCTCTTTGCAAAAGCACAGAAGGATGCCGGAGCCCATGCCACATCCATAGGTGATGCCTATGCGGGACCTAATCTTATTAGCCCGGATATGTACCGACAGTTTGCCCTTGAACATGAAACAACTCTGGCCAGACAGGTTCAGGAGTACGGAATCCCCTGGAGCTTGCATATCTGCGGTGATACTACAAATATTATTGATGATATGGCTTCTACCTCTGCGGCCATCCTGGAAGTGGATTGGCAGATTGATATGGGATATGCAAAAGAGATTGTCGGAGACCGCTGTGTTCTGATGGGAAATGTGGATCCCAGTTACCCCCTAGCTCATGGTACTCCTGCAGAGGTGGATGCAAAAGCAAAGGAAATTATAGAACTAACAGCTGGTGTTAGAATATTCCTATCCAGTGGTTGCGCTATGGGCCGGAAGACACCTCCTGAAAATATGAAGGCACTGGTAGATGCGGCTGTTAAATACGGTCAGTTTGGATAATATTTTTCTGGAGACAGACCTTCTCTTTGTTTGAACCAGGAACTGAAGTGAGAGCTGGACTTAAATCCACAGGCGGAGGCTGTCTCTTGTACGGAGAAATCCCTGGACAGGAAGTTCCGGGCCTCAGACATTCTACACTCTTCATGAAATGCCCGGGGAGATATACCAAAACGTAATTTAAAGGCTCTGGAGAAATATTCCTGAGAGTATCCCGCCTTCAGAGCAAGTTCCCCGAAGTTTATTTTTTCTCTGTTATGATTTTTCAGAAACCTATAGGCATAGTTCAGAGGGTTGCAGGCCCCTTTCTGAGGGGAGCTTGATAACCTTGCAATAAAAGCAAAAATCTCTATCAGTTTCTGATAAATAATAATTTCACTGAAGTCATCCATATGATGTAGTTCAAACTCGAGATCCTCAAATAAGCGGTTAAAAAGAGGAACCCGCCTGAACTGTCTGAATACATCGATCTTTATCCGATCTCTGAGTGATGTAATCTCCCTATCCATTTGACGGATCAGCGCGACTCTTTCCGGATTGGATCTTTTATCTCTGTTAAGCAGCCGGTAGGGAGAAATCATATGATTTTCAGCCAGAATAACATCTTCTTCCATCTGAAATCCAAGCCAAAAAAAATTGATATTCCCCCGGTTGTATTTAAACTGATGCAACTTTTTCGGCGCTATAACATAAAGGTCATCTCTTTTTAATATAATGGGATCTGAACCTTCAAACATCCGGACTTCTGTTTCTCCTCTTACCACATAGATCAGTTCATATCCGTAGTGTTTATGAGGTCCGAAGAAAGAGTCCTTTCCCTGATCAGAGTAGCCAAAGTGAGTCAGTCGTGGCAGATTTCTTAGGGGAAATTCCATCTGTTCTCGGGGCATTTCTTTATTCCTTCACTTATCCTGTTCGAGCTTTTATTTGACTTTTTTAGTGACAGGGTTACAATCTCAGATATAAGAATCACCATAATAATGATCAAACTTCATATTTTTATTCTCTGATACAATAAGGACTATCCCCAAAGGGATAGTCCTTATATCGCTTTATACCAAGGCAATGCTACCCATTTGTTTTTTCTCATGTACTACATTCAAAAGTACGGCTCCGAGAATAAGCCCACCCCTGACGACATACTGCCAGTATTCATTGATATTGAGGAGGGTCATACCGTTAACCAGAACTCCCAGGAAAATCATTCCAATGAAGGTCCCTTTTATGGATCCGGTTCCTCCACTCATACTTGTTCCGCCGATAACAACGGCAGAGATAACATCCATTTCCCAGCCCTTAGCCGTGGTTGCGGTTCCAGACATGATCTGAGAAGCTACCATTATGCCGCTCAAGGCCATCAGCATTGATGTCAGTCCCATAATAATAACTTTTATACGAGCAACTTTGATGCCGCTGAGGCGGGCGGCTTCCATATTTCCACCGATGGCGTAAACCGATCGACCAAATGTTGTGGATGACATAATAAAGTTCACAACAAAGAAAACAACAAGGAAGATAATGGCCGGAAAAGGGATTCCCAGGACATAACCTCCTCCCAGGAAATTGAACCAGGGGGGGTAAGATGTAATAGGGAATCCTCTGGTAATCAGGTTAGCAAGTCCGAAGAGGGATGTCATCAAAGCTAGGGTAATAATAAATGTAGGAACCTCATACTTATTACGGATTACTGCAGAGAAGCTTCCCAGTGCAAATCCTGCCACCAGAGCAAGGATAATGCCACATATTACTGCAGCTATGGGTGATACTCCCATGGCCACCATGGTTTTTACCACCCAGGCACTTATGCAACCAGAAAAAGCCACAGCCGATCCGACAGTCAAGTCAATTTCTCCGGCAATCATGACCATTGTCATACCGAAAGCAATAATCCCCTTCATAGAAGAGTTTCTCAGAATATTCAGAAAATTATCTACTGAAAAAAACCCTCTAGCTGTCATAGAGAGAAGGACACAAAGTAATATCAGTATGCTTAACAGCATTTGTTTTTTTAAAGGATTATTTTCTCTTATCCAGTTCATCATGGTCATACCTCCATGCACATGGTATATATTTTTTCAATTGTCAGGTCTTCGGGGAAGACCTCATCCACTATACGTCCCTGTCTCATAATCAATATTCTGTGACAGATTTCCAGTAGCTCCTCCAGTTCGGATGAAACGACCAGAGACGATATCCCTTCCCGGCTCAGATCCCACATAATCTGAAAAATCTGCTGTTTAGCCTGAACATCGATTCCTCGTGACGGTTCATCGTAGACCATCAGACAGGGATTGGTATTCAGCCAGTTTCCAACAACAATCTTCTGCTGATTTCCGCCGCTCAGAGAGGAGACCGGCAGATCCCTACGGGGAACTTTGGCCTGCAATTTTTCAATCGGATAATGGATGTAGGGTTCTTCCATCTTTTTGTTGATATATCCAGCCCGTCCGCCCATTTTATACAGTGAGGCCAGACAGAGATTTTCATTAGTACTTAGAACCTGAACCAATCCTTCTTCTTTCCGGTTTTCCGGAGTCAATCCCATTCCCAGGCTTTTCATCAGAGAGGGGGTGGGAGCCTGAACCAGTTGTCCATTAAAAATAATATTACCGCTATCAAAAGAATCTGCACCAAAAACAGAACGGAGCAGTTCAGAACGGCCTGAACCGAGCATCCCGGCAATACCCAGGATCTCTCCTTTCATTACTTTGAAGTTTATGTCTTTGAAATGTTGTCCCCTGGTGAGTCCTTTGACTTCCAGGATAGTTTCATCCTGAATCTTAAGATCAGAAGGTCTTGTTTTCTGCTCTACCTTTCCGAACATCATATGGACAATGCCTTCAGGAGTTACATGGCCCATCTCTTTCTTGCCAACAAATAGACCATCCCTTATAACAGTTACGGTATCGGCTATTTCATTCAATTCCTGTAAGCGATGTGAAATATAAAGAATTCCAACACCCTTTTGTTTTAAGGTTCTGATCACATTGAACAGACTTTTTACTTCATGCTGAGCCAGTGCTGAGGTCGGCTCATCCAACATAAGTACAGAAGGGTTAAAGCTCATTGCTTTGGCAATTTCTATTACCTGCTGTTGACCAACACTAAGATATTTAACAGGACTGTCAATCGGGATATTCACCTTCATCCCGTCCAATACCTGCTGAGCTCTCAAATAGGAGGCCTTCCAGTCAATCTGAGGAATAATGCTGTTCTTTTTATAACTTAATCTGCCAAGAAGAATATTCTCTGCTACTGTCAGATCGGGTATCAAGCTTAATTCCTGATAAACTGTGGCTATTCCCTGCTGAAATGCATCCAGCGGGGTCTCCATCTTCATGTCTGTATCATTTACCCGGAGGATTCCGCTGGTGGGCTGAATAGCACCGGAAATAATCTTAATAAGAGTACTTTTTCCGGAGCCGTTTTTACCAATGATTGCATGAACCTTTCCGCCTTCGTATGTGACGGAAAAGTTATCCAGCGCAACCGTACCGGGGTAAACTTTTCGCAGTCCTACTGTTTCCAGTTTATTCTGTTTCATAGATTTCCCCAGTATCGGATATATTATTTTGTGAATTCTTTCTGCATTTTCAGGAAATCTTCGATTCCCTCAGGATTTTCGCGGGACAGTAAAAGGCCGGGAACAATAACTGTTGGTTCGACAGGTTCCCCCTTAATGGCTTTTACAGCGAATTCTACAGTCTGGTAACCAATTTGATAGGGTTGCTGGCCTGTTGTAGCCTGAAGAATATTGTCTCCGTCCTTCAGGAATGTAGCCAGCTGTTCACTGGCATCGATTCCAAATACAACCATCTTCTTTCCTGAGTTTTTAACAGCCATTACAGCACCCACAGTACCACCGTCGTTAGCAGCATAGATAATATCCAGATCAGGATTAGCAGTCATGATATCTCCGGCTTTGGCTACAGCCATCTCTGCCAACCATGCATCCTGCTGAGATACAACTTCTACTCCGGGAAGATCAGTTATTTCATTCAGAAAACCATTAACTCTCATATCAGAAATTTCAGGAAGCTGGGATTTGAAGGCAAGAGTTGCAACTTTGGCTTTTCCACCAAGCTCTGATTCAATATATTCTCTGGCCTGTTTTCCTGAAGAAGCCCCCAGTTCACTTTGAGAACTATTGATATAGGAAGCGGGAAAATCTGCACTTAGAGGTGAATTGTAGGTGATTATGCTAATTCCTTTTTCATCAGCTCTTTTTAGAGCTGTTACAGAAACAGTTTCACTCAGTGGGGATATAACGATAGCATCCACACCCCTGGTTATATATGTGTTTACAAGTGCCATCTCTTTTTCAGGTTTATTGTTACTGTTTGCCAGAAACAGATCCACTCCAAGATCATCAGCAGCAGCCTGCATTCCCTGCTGGATTACATTAAAAAACTGATCATCCTGAAAAACGATCCCGGCTATGGTTAGTTTTTCATCAGCTTCTTTTTGTCCATTTGCCCATACGGCAGTAGTCAACATCAGTACGGCAAGAGCCATCACAATAACTTTCTTCATAAAATTAATTCTCCTTTATGATTTAAATCCCCCTAAGGGAGCTGACCTTCTATTAACAATATTTGTGCCAACCGTTCATTTTCCATAAAAAAAAGCCACAAACACAGATATACTCATACAGTAGAAACAATTAACCTTGCCAGACCTAAGAAACAGACTTCTTTCGAATCAGTTTTTTTGGGTTCTTTGTGTCCCAGTGAGTCATGGGAGTCCCGAAAAGCGGGACATTCAGGACCCTCCTTTTTCTCAAAGATTATAGCTATGGAGCTTTCGGCCTATGGTTTTTCTTGTTATTCCTAACTCTTCAGCTGTACGTGTCCGATTGAAACGGTTTTTTTCCAACGCCTGTATAAGGATTTTTTTTTCATACTCTTCAATGACAGGATTCAGTCTTTCAGCCAGCGTACCAGATTGTGCGACATGAAAAGTAGTTTTAGTGGGAATCGGAGATTCTATCTCTTCGGGAGAACAGCCTAGAAAGCGCCTAATCTGTTCAGAACAGATTTGCTCCTGGTCTGTTAGAATAACTATTCTGTTGATAAGATTTTTCAACTCCCGAATATTTCCAGGCCAGGAGTATTCCTTCAGAATTTGGATTTCATTTTCTCCTAAAGGATCGACTGATTTTCTATACTGACGGGAGTACATTTTGATAAAATTATTACTAAGATTACCGATATCCTCTTTTCTTTCTCTTAGGGGAGGCAGGTTGAAATGGATAACATTGAGACGAAAAAAAAGATCTTCCCGAAAAAGACCTTTTTTAATAAGGCTTGGAATATCATGATTCGTTGCTGCTATAATATGTGTATCTATTTTGATCCTGTTATTACCGCCCAGTGGCTCAAAGGATTTTTCCTCCAGTACCCGCAGAAATTTAGCTTGAATTCCCAAGCTCATATCTCCTACTTCATCCAGAAAAAATGTTCCCTTATGAGCCAATTCAAATTTACCTGCTTTATCTTCCACTGCCCCGGTAAAAGCACCTTTTCTGTGACCGAATAGTTCACTCAGAAGAAGATTGCTCGATAGAGCGGCGCTGTTTAAAGCGACAAAATTATTCTCACTACGGTTCCCTGTTTCATGAATATATCGGGCCAGCACTTCCTTTCCTGTACCGCTTTCTCCGCTTATCAGGATATTGGGGGCCAGGTTTTTCACCTGGTCGGCAGTCCGGAGGATCTCTTTCATTACAAAACTATCAACTATGATTTTGCCCTCATTGTTTCCTTTTTTCAGTTCTTCCTTCAACTGCCTGTTTTCCCTTCGCAGGAGACTGAGTTCTCTGTTTTTTCTTATGGAATCCAAAACCCTCTCTTTTTCCAGAGGTTTCTGTAGATAGTCGTTAGCCCCTTTTCTAAGAGCGTCTATTGCAGTATCCAATTCAGCATAGCCCGTGATTATCAGAATAACAGCATTGGGATTCTGATCCCTAATGGTTCTGATCAAATCAAGACCACTTTCTTTATTTTTCAGCCGGATATCCAGTATGGCAACATCAAAGAATATAGACTGCATCAGGTCCTTTGCTTCTGAGAGAGTTCCGCTTTCCCTAACGGAAAATCCATTCCTTGATAAAAATACCTTTAAACCGAATCGCAGCCCCTCTTCATCATCTACTATCAGAACACTTCCATTCTGTTCCATATTTTTTCTCCCTTTTTCATTGCACCATATTATTCCCGAGGTAGGGTCAGTGTAAAAATACTGCCATGACCAGATTCGGATTGGACTATAATTGAACCCTGATAACGGTTAATAAGTCCGTATACGATTGACAAACCTAATCCCGTCCCTTTCCCCACAGCTTTAGTCGTAAAAAACGGATCAAATATCCTCATTTGATCCGTTGGAGAGATCCCGGGACCTGTATCGGAAACCGAGATAACAAGATAACTTATTCCCTCTTTCTCTTCATTTCTTATCTCCATACGAGTACTCCCGATCCCTTCAATAGCCTGGACGGCATTATTCAGCAGATTGATTAATATTTGCTGCAGTTCATCTGAGGGCATAACGCATTTCAGATCAAAAAGTTCTTCCGTTCTGGAATAACTCACACGAGGATACTCTTTCAAGAGGTATTTCATATAATGATCCACTTGGGGAAGCCAGCTCATTCCGGTAGAGGCTCCTCCCAAAAACTCATTCTTTCCTGTAAACCGAGACATGCTCTGAACGATTGAAGCGATCCTCCTCGTTTCATTTTTAATCCATTTTAAGGATTGAATTCCTTCTTCGCTCAGAATTTCATCTTCCAGATTATCAACATTCAGCATTACCGCTCCCAGTGGATTATTGATCTCATGTGC
>NBMC01000075.1 GCA_002084805.1 Spirochaetaceae bacterium 4572_59
TAAAAAGTGGCGGCCACACGCTCTCGACCAGTTGGAATCTACGATTAATCTGATAGAACAAAATCACCCCAATATATTGGAAGGCTATGAGAAGAAAGGGGCTTCTGTCCTGGTAGTGTAAAAGGATTAGGTATGGCAGGAACAGAAGAGAGGATTTTTCAAGACGATATGATCAGGGATCTGGTTTCTCAGGGATGGCTGCTGGGCTCTCCCGAGGGCTATAACAGGGAGAGGGCTCTCTAAGCTCTTTCCCTCTGATCCGGAGGGGAAATTTCTGGACCGGGTGGTGCAGCAGCTGGAAAAGGCCGATCCCCATGCGGCGGACAGGACTATGCGGACCTTCGGGACTCTGGGGGTGCTGCGGAATAATCTTGTTGACAGGGGAACCAGATTCCGTCTGGTACAGTTCAAGCCCGAGCATGATCTTAATCCGGAAACGAGATCCCCTCCGATATCAGGCGTTATGCCACGGACTACCTCTGGAATGAGGTGCTCCTGCCGGAGAATCTTCTCAACATTCTGGCCCGCTTCGTCCATCTCCAGATTGAAGATAAAGAAAGCTATGAGGGTCGAAAATACAAAAAAGAGACCCTTATCTTTCCCCGTTACCACCAGTGGGATGTGGTTAGAAAGCTTATAGGCTCCGCCTCCTCCGAGGGGCCCGGGCAAAAGTACCTGGTACAGCACAGCGCAGGATCGGGTAAGTCCAACTCCATCGCCTGGACGGCTCATCAGCTCTCCTCCCTCCACAGGTCGAACGGGAACAAGCTCTTCGCCTCCGTTATCGTCGTGACAGACCGTACGGTGCTGGACGACCAGCTGCAGGATACAATCTACCAGTTCGATCATCAGGACGGCGTGGTAGGCCGTATCAGCAACAAAGACGGGAACGGTTCCAAATTGGAAAAGCTGGCCCATGCCCTGGAACTCTTCGGACGGCTGCCCCATCCGGATGCGGCTCCCTCCAAACAGAATAAACCCGAAGCCTTTCATGTCTACTCCATGAGACAGGCCATCGAAGAGGTCTTTATCCTGGATGTTCTGCAAAACTACACCAACTACGCCGTAGCCTACCGCCTGGCCCAGACGGTGGATAAAAAGAAGGCCCGGGTCAAACTGAACCAGTGGATGCGCCTTCACGACTACAATATCTCTCAAAAGGTTATGGTGATTATGGAACACTTCAGGGACAATGTGCAGCAGCTGTTGAACGGACAGGCCAAGGCCATGGTGGCCTTCTCGGGAGAGGTGGAGTTTAATATCAGCGACCCCAATGCCACGGCTCTTCTGGGTAACTCCTATACGGAATCCTCCATGAACCCGGGCCTTAAGGGCCGGGATATGAGAAAGGCCTTCAACTCGGAAGACTATCAGGTCATGATCGTGGCCAATAAGTTCCAGACCGGATTCGACCAGCCCAAACTCTGCGCCATGTATGTGGATAAAAAGCTGGGCGGTGTGGAGTGTGTACAGACCCTCTCCCGGCTCAACCGGACCTACCCCACCAAAGCCGTGACAGGAACCTATATCCTGGACTTCTTTAACGATCCCCAGGATATACTGGATTCCTTTCTTCCCTACTATCAGACCGCAGAACTGTTGGATGTTTCCGATCCCAACCAGATTATGGATCTCTTTGAAAAACACTATCTCAAAATTCTACAAAACTGATATCTTCGCATATACTAATGAGTAGCTTACCCTTCTTTTAAATCATGTAATGAATCAGAGTAAGTGGGAAAGGGAATAACCCGCAATTCTTTTTGATCAGACATCCACAAATCAAGTTTAGACTGCATGTTCAGCCAGCTTTCAGGGGAGGTATTAGTAGCTTTAGCTATACGTATCGCCATATCAGGGCCTAATGATGCTTTTTCATTTATCAGTTCTGATAGTGCCTTTCTAGATACTCCTAAATCTGAAGCTGCTTCAGTGACAGTAAGTCCTAGTGGAGTCAATACATCTTCTTTTAAAATATTTCCTGGATGAACAGGCTTACGTTTTGTATTCATATGAATCTCCTTTGGTCGCATCTGAGATCGTTCCCCGAAGCGGGCTTCTGTAGTACGACTCATTGTCCAACAACTTGTTCTCAAGCAATCTTCCTAATGATAATCCCTATAATCAACAATAAATGCATCACCATTTTCAAAGAAAAAAGTCACTCTATAGTTTCCATTTACCCAGACTGACCAGATCTCTTTCTCATTACCGGATAGCTGATGTAGTTTATATCCTGGTAAAGACATGTCTTGAACTGTAATTGATGCATCCAGGCGGTCCAGTATACGAGCTAATTTTTTTGCATGATCTGGCTGAATTCCCTTTTTGCTACCAGAGTGTTCATAAATAAACATAGTTTCATATAACCTCGAATTGAACTTCTTGATTGGAATATCAGCAATGAAAAAGGGATGATTCTTTACTCTTATCATCTATATTCCTCTTCATTAGATGTAGAACAGTATATTGTCTATATGGATGGTTATGGTGATTATATGATGTCGTTAAATCTTCAAATCAATGAAAGAGGATATGAGCGATATATTAATGATCTGAAATTGGTGAATTTTGTTTAATTCTTTCTCTTTTGCTTCCATCTGAACTTCAAGATCATATCTACTTTGCATATTCATCCAGAATGCTGCTGAGTTTCCGAAAAATCGGGAAAATCGTAAAGCTGTATCTGCAGTAATCTTACGGGTTCCCTTTATTATGGCCGCAATTCTCGGAGGATCGACAAAGATCGCCTTTGAAAGAGCATAAGGAGTTACACCCATAGGATCGAGAAATTCTTCTTTCAGGACTTCTCCCGGTGTAGATAATTCAATTAATTCATATCCCATAATATCCTCCCTTCCGGATTAGTGGTAATCAGTGATTTCAACATCAAAAGCATTTCCTTCAACCCACTTAAAACAAACTCTCCATTGATCATTAATCCTGATACTATGCTGCCCGAGTCTATTTCCTTTCAGAGCTTCCAACCTGTTACCAGGAGGTACACGTAAATCATTAATATCAATAGCATCTTCAAGAAAACCAAGTTTACGCCTGGCAGTCTTAAAAATGTCGCTTGGGAATCCTTTGACTCTCCTACGATCCCAAACACTTTTAGTCAGATCATCTTTGAAGCTTTTGATCATACCTAATGATAGTGTATTGCACTAATAGTGTCAAACACTAAATAGGAAAAGAAAAGAGAGGGCTGTTTCTTTATTGAGGAACATTGGATTTAATCAGATGGGCCCATTTGAGGAGGGGCTGATCTGTGGGTTTCAGGATCTTAAGAGCCCTATCTATTGGGATGGGGATATTGTTTCCCCTGTGGCTTCTGTAGTCGGTCTGGTAGTCTCCGTAGGGATCATCCACTATTAGATATGTGATACGGTTCTGATGCTCCCTATACCCGGCAAGAGATACCATATGGTGCAGGGATCTGTTTTTCAGGGGGCCAGTTCACGCATTTTGTCCAGGGTATTAACCTTTGCCGCCGATGCACTGATCTTCAGAAAGATCCAGTCTCCCTCAAGAGTTTCCAGGGCGCAGAGGCGGTCTGTCAGATCCTCTTCAAAGGATTCCAGGGTGACGGTCTTTCCTGTGATATCAATGGCAGTGATCAGGTCGGACTCTTTCACCTGCAGCAGGGTCAGGATCTGGTTCTCATATGTCCATCTCACCCAGGGCTTCGGTCATAACTTCAAGAATCTCCTCTTTCTCCTCAAAATACTGTTTGGCAAGCTTCTCATCGCTAAAACCATCCTCCTCTATCCGTTTCATGGAAGAGAGAAGACTCTTCAGTTTCTTTAAAATCTCATTCATTACAGATTTTCTCCTGTCTGTTTGACTAAGCCTTTCCAGAAAGAGGGCACTGCCTCTTCCGGTTCGGGATCCAATAATTCAGGAGGCGGGTAATCCCGGTTCAGGGCATAGGGATTACTGGGAATATTGCAAATAGAAAACTCCAGGAGTTCCTGCTCCCGGAAGATCAGGGTCGGTTCACCTTTTTCTTCTATGATCTCCACCTTGTGAACCTGAACACATATCACACCAATTCTTCGAATAGTCAGAAAATGTCATACGGCCCGACTTGATTCCCTTCCTTCTCCAACGTCCGGCAGATAGCTCTAGCGGCAGATTTAGTCAACTGCCCCGTCGAAAGGGCAGAAGTCCTGTGCCCTTTTTGATCATAAGTCTGATAGTACCAAACCCTCTTAGCTGATTTTAATTTTCTCGAGAATACTGTAAAAGGCTCTCTATATTTCATGATTTCTCTCCATTCGGATGTGCTATCATTACTGCTTGCACATCATATTTGAATTAAAGAGAAGAATTAGAACTAATAGCTTAACTCGTTATCACACAAAGAATAATTCCACTGATTTCTTTTGTCACCTTTTTATTCCAGAATGTACTGAGTGTCTTTGCCATCTGTTTCTATAGAATGTTAGGCTTAATCGGTCATGTATGGTATGACCACTTCAAAAGCAAAATCATCTGCAGTTTCCAGCAGTTTGTTAATACATCCCGATACATATCAGGTAATCCGGTTAAGGCTGGGATTTGTAAAAATGCTCGGGATTACGTCCCCAAAAACAAAAATACCATGGCAGTTTTGCATATTTTGTTTATTTAAGTACATAAATACCTATTTATGTAACATAGGTTACAGAACTATTTTGGCATCAACATTAGTATTCTTCTATAATTTAACGATATCAAATATGATTTATGGCCTGCGAGGGTCAACAAGGAGTCAATAAATGAGTATGTTTTGTTACCAGTGTCAGGAAACCGCCAAAGGTACAGGCTGTGAAGTTAGAGGAGTCTGTGGTAAATCTCCCGAAACAGCAGAACTTCAGGATCTTCTGATCTACACTCTGAAAGGAATCGCACAGATTGCCGGTCCCGCAAGAGCTCAGGGAAAAGCTTTACCCGAAGCAGATGAAGCTCTGATGCGTGGTCTTTTTATGACCATTACCAATGCTAACTTTGACAATGACGTTTTTGAGAAAACTATAATTGAATATATTGCTCTCAGAGACAGTCTGAAAAAAGAACTGGGAAACCTGGTTCCGTCTAATCTTCATGATGCAGCAACTTTTACTGTTCTGACCGGTTCTGCCATGCAGGAAAAAGCTCAGAAAGTAGGTGTTCTGGCAACAGAAAATGAAGATATCCGATCTCTTCGTGAACTGATTATCTACGGACTGAAAGGAATGGCCGCCTATGCATACCACGCAGGGGCTCTTGATCAGTATGATGAAGACGTTCAGAAATATTACTACAAAGCACTTGCTGCAACTCTGGATGACAGTCTTACTGTTGATGACCTGGTTGCTCTTACTCTGGAAACCGGAGAAAAGGGTGTATCTGTGATGGCAGTTCTGGATAAAGCCAATACAGAAACTTACGGTAACCCCGAAATTACAGAAGTAAATATCGGTGTCAGTGATAAACCCGGGATTCTGATTTCCGGTCATGACCTGAAAGACATGGAAGAACTGCTGGAACAGACAAAGGGCACAGGCGTTGATGTTTATACTCACGGTGAAATGCTCCCCGCCAACTACTACCCTTCCTTTAAAAAATACGATCATTTCGTAGGAAACTACGGAAATGCATGGTGGCAGCAGGACAAGGAGTTTGCCTCCTTCAACGGCCCCATCCTGATGACAACAAATTGTATTACACCTGTTAAAGACAGCTATAAAAACAGAATCTATACAACCGGTGCTACAGGATATCCCGGTGTTACACACATTGCAGATGCAGCGGACGGAAAAGAAAAAGACTTTTCTGAAATCATTGCCCAGGCAAAAACATGTGCCGCTCCTACCGGAATTGAAAACGGAACCATTGTTGGCGGTTTTGCCCACAATCAGGTTATGGCCCTGGCTGACAAAGTGGTAGCTGCCGTAAAATCCGGTGCCATCAAACGCTTTTTCGTAATGGCTGGATGTGACGGAAGAATGAAAGGCAGAGACTACTATACAGAGTTTGCCAAACAGATTCCCGATAATACGATTATCCTGACTGCCGGTTGTGCGAAATACCGCTACAATAAGTTGCCTCTGGGCGACATCGACGGAATCCCCCGGGTTCTGGATGCCGGTCAGTGTAACGACTCCTACTCTCTGGCAGTTATCGCAATGAAACTGAAAGAAATCTTTGAACTGAATGATATCAACGATCTGCCTATCAGCTACAATATTGCCTGGTATGAACAGAAAGCTGTAATTGTATTGCTCGCTCTGCTTTACCTGGGTGTTAAAGACATCCACCTGGGACCAACACTCCCCGCCTTCCTTTCTCCCAATGTGGCCGATGTTCTGGTTAAAAACTTCGGTATTGCCGGAATCGGTTCAGTAGAGGATGATATCAAACTGTTTATGGGTGAGTAATCTTCAGTATTACTAATTTATACATTTTAACCGGCCTCTCTGGAGGCCGGTTTTTTTATTTCCTCAATTTCTGTCGAAAATGCGTTATTCCTCCCTGATTATTGTAAAAAAATCCTGAAAAGGGCTGATTTATGCTGAGAAAGAATGTAGAATTCCTAAGAAGCATAATTTAATTGCTTCAGGAGTAAAAAATGAAAAAAATTGGAATAATAGTTCTACTGCTTACTATGACATTTTCTGTGGCAGCCTATGACCTGGTCGATCTGACAGACAGCTTTGATAACTTTGCGGATGATACAGCCGATGCCCTACCCATGATGGCCGGAATGGGACTGAACTGGAATGACGCATATATGGGTATGTTCCCCCGCTTCGGAATCGGTCTGACCGCCGGAGCTGTATTCATTCCGGCAGATTCCTTCACGGAGATTGCCGATCTGATTGACGCTGACGGTCTGGATAATCTTCCCTCCATAGGCCTTCCCATGCCCATGTATACGGTGGATGCCCGGATCGGGATCCCCATTCTCCCCATGGATGCCGGATTTAAAATCGGTGCTCTTGATACCAGTAGCCTGCTTGATTCCAGCGATTACTCCCTCAATTATATGATGGTGGGTGGAGATGTCCGATATGCCATACTTAAAGGGAAACTCATCATGCCCGAATTGTCTGTCGGTATAGGATATACCTACCTGAGAGGAGAGGTTCTGGTTCCGGCAGGAAGCAGTCAGACCGTCGCAACAGATTTAGGAAATCTGACCCTTGATGATACGGAACTGTTTTTTGACTGGAGTGCCAATATCTTTGATTTTAAAGTACAGGCCAGTAAAAAACTTCTTCTGCTGAACCTTTCCGCAGGGCTGGGATACTCCTATGGTGTTACCACAGCGGGTGGAGGAATCAATTCTGACAATATCTCCGGTTTGGATGATGCCCAGGTAACAGAAATGGCCAGCCTGTATGGCATAGACATTGATAGTTATGGAATCGATATTGAATCAGAAGTAAACGCCGGGGCTCTTCGCCTTTTCGGTGGTGCAGGTCTGAATATGCCCCTGTTCAAGCTTGATTTCGGCTTAAACTATGGTGTGACTTCCCAGACACTGGGCCTGACTAGCAATGTAAGGTTTCAGCTCTAATCCTTTAAAGATTAGATTGAACCATAAAAAACCGCAGGGAATATTTTCCTGCGGTTTTTTTTAATTCGGGCAGCT
>NBMC01000076.1 GCA_002084805.1 Spirochaetaceae bacterium 4572_59
GACTATAAGGATTTTCTGGAACGTCTTAAAAAGCACAGCGCTATATTCGAAAGCTTGGGCCTGAACGCCCATCTCCGTCCTGAATAGTTCTACTTCTTCCGGGAGGAGGAATCCTCAATCTCCCTGAGAAGAGCTTCCAGTTCTTCTCTGGTGATATTATAGTGGTTCAGCCTGGTCAGAAACTGTTTGGTATTCCCGTAACCGATACGAAGGCGGTCTCCAACCTTTTGACGAAGAGCCCGGGATCCGGCATCAGCGGATAAACCATAGTAGCCCATGTCCTGCAGAGAAAACTCCTGACGCTCCTCTACAAGCTTAAAGCGCGCCTTTTCAAGAGCTGCCCGGATAACTTCAGATGTGGCATTTTCCACCCCGATATTATCCCCTCGGGTTCCCTCTTTCCGGGATATATAGGCATGTTTTACATTGGGAACAGCCTTTTCTATGGTCTTGCGAATCTGACGTCCCGCATAATCCGGATCGGTTAGAACAATGACCCCCACTCTTTCACTTGCAAAACGGATTTTATCCAGGGTGACTCCTGAACGAACGGCAAAACCGTGTACAGGAAGGACCTCCGCCTGTACCGCCTTTTTAACAGCGGCCACATCATCGACACCTTCCACAACAATCAGTTCCTGTATTGTCATCATATATTTATACCGGATTTCATCCGGCCTCCCGATATTCTTTTTATTGGTTTTTCTTTTTTTTCAGAACTACCAGCTTATAGCCCACTTCCCGCGAGAATATCTCCCGATGGATTCGATAACCCATAGACCTATAGAAGTTCTGATTATGCTCAGCCCAGTGGGGAGTGTCCAGCCCCCACTCTCTGATAGAAGAATACTTTTGTTCCAGTTTAAAAAAGACCCGACGGCCTATCCCCTGCCCCTGAAGGGATGGTTTAATAAAAATTCTGTTAATCCAGCCCCGATGGTCGCTCTTAAGGGTATAGAAGAGCCCTCCGACCAGCACAGCATTCCGCCGGATTGTAAACATTTTACCTCTCTCGGAAGCTTCCTGATACCAGGGGATACTGTCGTATCCTTCCGGTCCTCCAATACCATAGGGAGAGAAGGCCTTTGAATCAGCCTGAAAAGCTTCCGTGGAAATTTGAACAAACTCTTTGTAATCCTCTTCCCGGATTTTCTTGAGAGTGACCGCTTCACTCTGAAGAAAGCTTTCGTGATTGAAAAGAAAAAGCCCCTTCTCTCTCAGAGAATCTGCCGTAATACCCTGTCCGGCTATCATATTTCCCGAGAAACTGCCGTCGTAAATCTTTCCGAATCCACAGGAGGGACTTCCGTTCTTGAGAATAATGCATTCTGCCTTCTCTCTTAAAGCCAGACGGGCAGACATATCCGCCCCTCTCCGGTAGAAAACGCTGACATCCTCACCCTTATCCGTAAGGACCCGCTTCTCATTATTTATAATTTGGATTTCGGCACAGTCACGGGGTGTTGGCAAACCGCCTAAAAGTTCCGGGCAGAATGGTTCAGCCTCCCCCCTCTCTACCATTTCCCGGAAGAGAGGAAATGCAAAGGGTTTTCCATTATACCGGCAGGATCTGCCGGCCAGACAGGCACTGACCATATATTTCATGATTCAAAAGGAACCCACTCAAACCAATCGCGGATATGCAGAAAATCCGCCCAGGCATCAATCATCCGTCGATCAGCTTCGGGAGAATCCTCAAAGACCGCCATGGAAGCTTCCAGCAAACGATCAATTTTCCGACTCTGAGGCATTTTATCTATACGGCTCATATAATCACTGCCTATCTGTCTGTCCAGTAGACTCAGATAGACCGCATTCATTATCAGAGAGGCATCGTAGATAAGCTTTGGGCTGAAAAGCCGCACTTCCTCGCTCATGGCGGCCTTAAAATCTTTAAACTGCTGCTCCAGAATCAGATCCTGAGCTTCCTGCAAGTCCTGATGATTATCCCTGATTGCCTTCTGAATATGAAGATCTCCCGGCTGACTTATGAGTTGATTCACCACACCGAAAACCCAGCTGCGTACAATTTCATCTTCATTGAGGGCCTGTGCCAGATCGGGCCGTCCTTCCGCAGCAGAGGCAAGGCGCATCCTGGCATTATTGAGCTGGTCCTGCCCCGCGGAGGGGACAAGTCTATCCTTTTCGGGCTCCCGGAAAATCCGGAGTATCTGATAGCCCTTACAGGCAATCAGATGCTGTCCTTCAGGATTACGAAAATCCTTGGAAATATACATCTGATGATCAGCATCGGCATTACGAGCCGGCCGGACCTCCACCATAGAAGGCATTCCATCAGCCTGTACCCAACGGACAGGTTTTCCTGTTTCCTCTTCAATACGCTGTATCAGCACTTCAATAGAATCACTTATCTCGAATTTCATTCAGTTCCTTATTCGGTTAACAGGTGAATACCCCGATCCTTGGATCGGAGATTCTTATTTTTTCACGGCAAACCGTTTTATTTTTTTAGTTGTTGTCATCTCCATAGCTTCATCCAGAACTATGAAACGATGAATTTTCTGATAAGGCTTCAGACCATGATTCACCTCATCAATAATTTCCTGAAAGCGCTCTTCAGGAATTGTCTCAGGATTCTCACCCGGATAGATCAATGCTTCAATGGCCTCTACTTTCATCTTTTCATCCAGTAAAAAACCGCGAATCATAATCTGATCAACCTCATCAAAGAGCTGAAATTTATCTTCGATCTCTTCGGGAAAGACATTTTTTCCACCCTCTGTAACAATCATGGATTTTGCCCGTCCTGTCAGATAGAGGTAGTTGTCACTATCAAGATATCCCACATCGCCCGTATGGAGAAACCCGTCTTCCATAAGAACTTCCCGGGTCGCTTCTTCATTATTATAGTAGCCTTTCATAACCATGGAGCCTTTAATAGCAATTTCTCCACAACCATTTTCATCGGGATCCAGTATCAGCGTTTCTGTTCCGGGGATCATTTTTCCCACAGAACTCTCCTTATAGGCTTCTTTAGGATTCAAAGCAACAATAGGAGATGTTTCGGTCAAACCGTATCCCTGTACAAAATCAATTCCAAGCTGGTTGAACATCTTGAAAGTGGATGCTGGCAGAGGGCCTCCTCCGCAGATACAGATTCGGTTTGTATCCAGAGAAAGTTTTGAAAGGAGTCCCTTAAACATCTTTTTACCCGGATTCACATGGAAGTTTTTTTTAATCAAACCGCTCAGCCACATGAGAGAACGGATCAGTCCATAGACAACTATGCCCTTCTCTCTTACTCCCTTCATCAATCCCTTAATCAATTTATTAAACAGCATGGGAATTCCAAGAAACATGGTAACTTTCCCACTCTTCAAATCTATCAGAATCTGCTGAATAGCCAGATGCTTGGCAAAAACCACTTCTGCTCCCACTGATAAACTCTCGATAAAAACGGCAAGCATAGAGTAGGAGTGATGCAGAGGCAGAAGAGCATAGAATACATCCGTATGATAGATATTCATATTTGCCTGAGCCTGATAGGAATCGCTCACAAAGTTCTTATGAGTCAGCATAACACCCTTAGCAGTACCGGTCGTTCCCGATGTAAACAAAACCGCAGCCAGATCATCCTCTTGAGGCAGCTCAATTTCCTCTTTGACATCACAGTGGATATCCAGAATATAGTTATCATTGAGAGGAGAAAGGCTGACAAGATTCTTTAGTCCTTTCTCCTTAAAAAAATCATATTTTTCATTATCACAGAAGAGGATATCCACTTCTGCCACTTTCATAAGTCCGAAAAGTTCCTCACTCTTTAAACCATAATCCAGAGGAACCACAACAGCTCCGGCAAAAAGAGTACCAAGATAAGCCAGAGCCCATTCAGGAGAGTTTTTACCAGTAACGCCTACACGCATTCCCTTTTTAACTCCCTGAGAGTGAAGATACTGTCCCAGCAGCTCCGATGTTTCAAGAACCTCAGAGAAGTTGAATTCCAGCAGTTCCGGAGCAAAAGATGTAAAAGCACGCCTATGGGGATAGCGATCTACGGTGATTTTCAGCATCTCGGGCAACGTGGGCCATTCCCCCTTAAAAAATGTACCCTTATACTCTTCCAGAAAATCCCAGGGTCTGGTATTCATGATATCCTCCTCAATGATCAAAAACAGACGAACACTAAGTTTATTATAATAACTTGAAAGTGAAAAGCAACACATTTTTCCTGTCAAAGTCATCCGCCCATAATGTGGCGGCATAGATGCTTAGATTGTTTCTATAAGGGACAGTCTTTATTTAAAGGCTTGTGTGAAAAGCTTCTCTCCTTCTCCGCATACATGGCAGCGGTCTGTCCCTGACCCAGCATCTTATACTTGTAGATCAAAAGTCCATCCAGACCAACCGGACCACGGGCATGTATTTTACTGGTACTTATACCTATTTCCGCCCCGAAACCAAAACGAAAGCCGTCACTGAAGCGGGTAGAACAGTTCCAGAAAACACATGCCGCATCCACCTGGCTCATAAAACGACCGGCACGGTCATTATCTTCTGTCAGAATAGAATCAGTATGTCCCGATCCATAACTATTGATATGATCGATTGCCTCATCCATAGAATCAACAATCTTTATAGAAAGCTTATAATCCACATACTCCGTAGCCCAGTCTATCTCCTGAGCAGCTGAGATATCAATAATCTTTCGCGTGCGATCACAGCCACAGAGTTCCACAGCCTTCTCTTCCATGGCTTTTTGTATTTCAGGGAGGAAAGAAGCCACATCCCTGTGGACCAGAAGGGTTTCCACTGTATTACAGGCTGCCACATACTGTGTCTTGGAATCGATCAGCACAGGAATTACCTTCTCCGGATCGGCATCTTCATGCAGATAGATATGGCAGATGCCCGCTGAGTGCCCCAGAACGGGAATGCTGGAGTTCTCCATAATATATTTAACAAAAGCATTGGATCCTCTGGGAATAAGCAGGTCGATGCTTTCGCTGAGTTTGAACATCTCATTCACATCCTCCCGGGTTTCCACAAGCTGAATCCATCCCTCAGGAAGTCCGGCCTTTATTGTAGATTCATTGATGATTTCACTCAGAATCCGGTTTGTCAGAGCCGCCTCGGAGCCACCCTTCAGAAGCACAGCATTACCACTTTTCAGACAGAGAGAAGAGATCTGAACCAAAGCATCCGGCCTGGATTCAAATATGATTCCCACTACTCCGATAGGACAGCTGACCCTGTACAGTTCCAGCCCCGTGTCCAGTTCGGTTGACAGCTGAGTCTGCCCTACCGGTTCGGGAAGATTTTTCAGACTGAGGATTCCCTCTATAACCTGTGTAATTTTATTCTCTTCAAATTTTAGGCGTTTCAGCAGAGGGGCGGGGATGTCTTCCTCTTTGCTCCGTCTGCAATCCTCCCGGTTTGCCTCTATGATTTCCTGTTTCCGACTGTTCAGACCTTCTGCCATGGCATCAAGGGCCCGGTTTTTACTGTCTCCGTTCAGAGCGGCCAGCGTCAGCGATGCTTTGCGGGCATTTTTAGCCCTGTCCTGTATGGTCATATCCCTGCTCCCCTTGGTATTTGTTTCATTATTCAGAAACTATCATAACCAATGAGAGGGAATTTGTGAAGGATCAGACTCATTTCCACCCTAGGAACAGGTCTGAATGCTTTAATCTGATACAGGAATTCCCGGAAACGGAATAGGGAAGAGTCAGAATGACTCATTATTAGGCCTCCTCCCGTAAGGGGGATACAAATATTCCCGGAAGAGAACAACAGAATGATAGAAGCAGATCATGAAAATACTAAATAATATTTTTATTTCCTTACTGTATATCGATTTACAAACCGTCATCTTATTTTTGGCACGGCAATTGCAATATAGTAGTCAGAACATGTAAACAAAAATCTGGAGGTCGGATATGACAAATATTGTAGTAAGAAGAAAACCTGTGGCAACAGTAAATCCCTGGAACGAGATGGACAGAATGTGGGAATCCTTTTTTGACGCCCCCCTGAGACAGGCGGTGCAGGAACCCCGGAAACCGAAGGTGAATGTTTCCGAAGAAGAGAACGGATTGAGTATGTCTGTTGAACTACCAGGTTTCGGAGCAGAAGATCTGAATATTGAAATAAAAGAGAACCTTCTGATCATTCGTGCCCTTCATAGAGCCGAATTAAATGAAGAAGGCAAAGAAGAGGAGAGAAAAACCGCTTTTGAAAGAAGTTTTGTTCTCTCCGAAGAGTATAAAAGGGATGGCATCAAGGCGGATATGAAAAACGGGTTATTGACCCTTGAACTGCCCAGGAAGGAAAAACCCGCCCCCCTGTCTATCAAGGTAAACGGCTGATAGAATTCCCGGAATAGTATAACAGCGGGACTGCGCCTCTCAGGCGCAGTCCCGACTCCTTCTGTTTTGTAAAAGAGTTTTCCCAGCTTAAAATCATAAAACACAGAGGGGCTCCCTTATGGTTATTCAGGCTTTCTGCATTACATAGAATACATAGCTATAGTAGTCAGAATACTCCCGAAGCATCTTAATCTCAAGGAATTCAAGGGCCAGACAGTCCTTCTGATCTTCTGTTAAGGATTTGCCTTCTTCCTTTTTCATATTATTCATCAGGGGATCATAATAGTGGGTATTCCAATCTTTTACAGGGAGAACATATACCCCTTTAATTCGGTATCCCGCCTTCTCGATTAAACTCAGATTAGCAGGTATCTCATTCATATCGGGATAATTGTCTTCCCAGTAGCTCTCAATCTTTGCCGGTTTTCTCCCCAGCAGCCAGCTTAGCTCGGAAACAGCAAGACAGCCGTCCTGTTGCAGAAAACGGCGCCACTCTTTAAGCCCTTCTTCAAAACCCATAATATAAATGGCGGCTTCCGACCAGACAAGATCAAAGGAATCAGGATTAAAAGGCAGTTCAATCATGGATCCCTTTGTGGCGGTGATATTCCTGATATCTTTCTCATTACAGGAACGGGCTAGCTGATCAAGAAAAACACTATAATAATCCAGACCATTGATCTTACTATCCGGATACAAACTTGCCAGATCTATTGTCTGCATTCCCGGACCACAACCGATATCCAGAATAGACAAGTAATTTCTATCAGGTAGAAGTCCTGCGGCAATAGATGTTGATAGCGAAGACCCAGGTCCCTGACGGGGCATGTCTCTGTGCAGAAACATATAATACTCATCAACCATTTTTTATACCTCAATAAATCTATAACTGAAATAAATATATTTTTGGATTCATTTTAACAAAACTATTTTTAATTTTACCTGAATCCGTAACCACTCTGCTATAAAATAATGTTCCAGAAAATTTCTTCAAAAGTCCTCCGATAGGACTTTTATAATTTCTGAATAAAGTTTATAAAATATTAGATGGAATATAAGAAAATTCAGAAAGTTTCAATAACTCGAGAACAGATCAGAGAGGTTTATGATCAGGGGCTTGAAGCCGTTGAAAATCTGGTATTCTCTCTTGTAGATACCATCAATATGTTGATTGATAAAGTTGAAGAACAAGATCTAAGAATAAAAAAGCTTGAAGATCAATTAAGCAAGACCAGCCGCAATAGCAGCAAACCACCATCAACTGATTCCCCTTATAAAAATAATAAGCAAGACCAGCCGCAATAGCAGCAAACCACCATCAACTGATTCCCCCTATAAGAATAATAAGAAGAAGAAAAAGAATCCAAAAAGTAGTGTAAAAAAGAAGCGAAAAGGAACGACCTTAAAACAGGTTTCAAATCCTGATGAAATAGTCTCGTGTCAAGTTGATTG
>NBMC01000035.1 GCA_002084805.1 Spirochaetaceae bacterium 4572_59
AGGGTTTTTTTGTGTTCGGGATGCGTAATGAAAATCCAAAAAGTAAAGGATTTTTCTGTTACTTTAAGTCGACGTCCGAGCTGAAAGCGCAGTGTAGCCTAGCTACATGAGCATTGAAGCGACAGAGGAGACGACAAGAAACAGGAAAAGACTGCTTTTTGCGAACACGGAAGTTAAGCTCATTGGCGCCGATGGTACTGCTACGGTGGGAGAGTACTTCATCTTTGGATGAAGGGTTTTTTCTTTTATAAGGGTAGTTTTACAGCTTGTCCGTTTTTCGAGCTTTTATAGATACCCTGAATGATTTCAACAGCCTTTCTGGCTTCCTGGCCGTCAACCAATAAGGTTTTTAAAAATCTTAACACGCCAATGGGTATTCCCTTCTATCCAGGTCTTCATATGGAAGGACCATACTTTTCTTTTGGACAGAAAGGAGCACAGGATGAAAAGTATATTAAAGCACCTGGGGCTTCTGAATATGAAGAGATACTCCAATCATCAGAACTGATATCAAGATGGTCAATGGCACCGGAACTACTGCAATTGATCTATCAGATAAAAGGGAGCGCTACTGTATCTCTTGTTTCAGATGCTATTCGGACGGCTGGTCTTGGAGAAGGTGAATTCTGTATGGGAAGTGTTCAGGAGGGGCAAATGGTTATAGTTGAAGATGGGGTTGCCAAGCTTCCCGACAGGTCAGCCGTTGCAGGGAGTGTTACTATGGAGACGAGTCTCCTGAAAGTTATGTATGAATCCTCTCAGGCTTCTCTGGAGGAGGTTGTGAGAATGATGACCGTTAAACCTGCTACGATCCTAAAACTGGATAATAGGAAAGGGACTCTCTCTGAGGGGATGGATGCTGTAGATTCTTATCATGGATAAAGATTTTGAAGTTCGTTGTCAGAGTTCCTTGGGATGTGGCTAATGACCAGCTGATGGCTATACTACAGGAAATCGTCCAAACCTTGGAGAAAGAAAAGCCTGTAGGATCTGAATTGCTTGGAGCCGGTCTTTCATTCCTGGGAAATATTAATCAGATTAACAAAGAACTTCTTTTTTCAAGCAGATGGAGAAATATCAGGAATTTCTCATTTAAAACCCTTGAAGAAAGGCTTAATATGGAAGTCCTTGTGTATACCAGTCTTGAAGCCCAACTTGAATATTTGATGATAAATAAGCCGGATTTGACGGATGGAGGTACTCTTTTGTATCATTGGGGCTACGGTGTGGGAGCCAGTTTTGCATCGAATGGAAATATCCTACGCTCAAAACTGGGATGCATAATGGAGATTGGACATACAACTTATAATCCTAATAGCACTGTAGAATGTATATGCGGGAAAGTAGGATGCCTGGAAACCGAATGTGCCTTATGGGCTATTCTGGATAAAATCCCATACTCTCGGGCCCAGATCCCGGAAGATGAGGAGAAATTCTCAACTTTCTTCATTGAAAGTGAATTGAAAACATTGGATGTTATTAAAACTGCCACACAAGTAGCCGCTTCAGGAATGAGTACCCTTTATCAAATTCTGTTTCCTAAGACGATTCTGGTAGAAAGTCCATTTTTGACAGAAGAATCCCAGAAAAAGGTTTTCACAAGGCATTTCTATGATAATACTCCTGAGTATACTTCTCAGAATGTAGAGATTAAGTTTCTGGAACCTGGATTCCGTGGTGAAATATATGGATGTACCTATGAGCTTGTAAAAAATCGTCTCAGAATGGAACTTATTGCCAAATCATAAAAAGCTATTTATTATTTCTTGACAGTTTAAAATGTGCAACCATTTAATAATATAAAGCATTAATTACAGTATCTCTGTAATGAGTAAATGCCAGCTTTTATTTGAGTTATCTGGCGACCTTCCGGTTTAAAAGGATAGGTAAATGAATCAGACATTTTTAAATCCTTCAGCGGAAAAGATCTGTATGATTCTTCTGCTTTGTATCATAGAGAGAATATTTATACCTGGATACAGGGCCGTTCTCTGGAAACACTGGCCGAGTATTTGAGGTGGTTCAAAAATACAAAGGGCTACAATTTCTGGATCAAAATGATGTAATCTCCTGTGGGGATAGACTTTTTCATAAGCTTTATACTCTTTTCAGCAGATGGAAGATCCTTCCAACAAGAGGGACGACCCCATACTAACCCGGGACACATGCTTGAGATTTCCGGGAAATCTTGTCCCTGATGGTCCTCTTTTGAAGCAGTAAGAACATTTTCTGAAGGCGGTTACGAAGTTGATGGTGCATTTCGATTGTACACTCTTCCGGGAAAAATATCTTCTGATACGGAAGCGAGGATATATGAGGTTGTAAGAAAATTGGGGAAGAAACTCTGTGTTCTCAGTTAAGAAATCGTTTCTCGGAATAAAGGAGATTGATACATGAACAAACCAGTCGTTTTCGGCGGAACCCCGGCTGTAAAGAGTGAAAACTGGGATATCTTCAAGTGGCCGATCATAACTGAAGTGGATGAAAAAGCTGTCCGGTTCCCGCTTCCAAAAACAAAGGCAGATGAAAAAAGAGTCATAACAAACATAATAGCAGTAAACTTTTTCATGAAACTCTCCTTATTGATTAACCTCTACAAAATTATCCTTCAGGAAAACCGACTTGTTAATAGTATATTAACATGGCGTGTTAGATAAACAAGCGTTCTTTTAATGTGATTGAAATAGAACTTGATTGAGGTCCTAAGTAGCTACCCCCCCCCCTTGTAGAGTCTGCTTGTTTACCAGTATCATATTTTTCAATGAATACTATCGACCTTTCAGACTTGCACCCCAGGGTGCGCATTGCCAACTTTTTCCCGGTTAATCATTCCCAGTGGACAAACCGGCGAAACCCCGATTTTGAACTCATACTGGTAGTCCGAGGGAACAGTAGCTATTCAGATGAAGAGCACGGGGAGGTTTTCGTCGGTGCGGGACAGATTCTATTAATATATCCAGGAGTAAAACACAATTATATTATTCCCGATCAGAATCCTTCAGCCATTGTCAGTTGTATCCACTTGGAGTTGATCTCCAGTGGTAGTTTTAATCACTGTGATTACAATCTGACAGAAGTGCCTCAATTGCTAAGCACAGTGAAAGACACTCCCTATATGGTCAGCCTCTTCAGAAAAGCGACATTTTTTTATGAGACATCCGATAGATATAATGACTATCTGCTCACTGCTCTGACCACACAGATTTGGCTTCATCTCCTCAGTGCCGGTGGAAAAAGAGAGGTTCGACAACTCTCCCGGAGAATGGAGGAGATTGTAAAATTCATTAAGCGGAATGGGGACAAACGGCTAACGAGAAGAGATATCGCTGAGGCCTTCTACCTGAGTCCTCAGCATATAAATACACTGTTTAAGGGGGAGCTGGGGATTTCACCCACCGCTTTTATTCAAAAAGAGAAGATGGTCATTGCTGAAAAACTTATAAGGGAGGAGGGGTTTCAGGTTCAGGAAGCCGCTGCAGCTGTGGGCTACAGCGATCCCTTTTATTTCTCAAAAATTTTTAAGAAAGTGATGAGTTATACTCCAAAACATGCGCGGGAACGAGCTTGAAGTATGGGCTCCGGTTTTGACCGTTTCTTACATTCTTTTATAATTGTGAGCTACATCGATCATGGCAAGAATATTTTCAGCCGGTATGGTGGGGTGTAATTCTGTTGTTGAACCGATAAAATAGCCGGGCCCCACAATATCTATCATCTTTCTGCATTCGGCGCGAACCTCCTCTTCAGTGCCAAAGGGGAGGAGAGTGCTTACATCAATCCCTCCGGCCATAAAAATCTTGTCTCCACAGAAATCGACAACCTCTTTCATCTCCAGTCCCGCTGCTTTCTCGATGGGATTCAGCCCATCTATTCCAGCTGTCACTAAATCGGGGAGTATCTCCTTAAGATCCCCATCGGAGTGAAATAAACATTTCGTTCCCGTTTCATGCCATGTATCGACGAGTCGTTTGAGTCTGGGGATAAACTGCTTTCTTAACTGATCTCCAGAGAACAGAAGGGACCCCTTATAGGCAATATCGGAATAGGTTAGGGCAACGGGCATTATTTCTGGGTTTCCCACAGCTTGAGCCTTTTTTATTTCGCGGTTTACCAGCGCTTCCAGATATTCATCGATCAGTTCGGGGTTATCGAGATTTATAAAGGTAAACATCTCCAATCCCAACCAGATATAGGCAGAATCAAAGCCAACCGGTGATTCCCGGACTATAACCGTGTCATCTCCGATCAGCTTTTGTGTGTTTATAATATCCTGATGGAACCACTCTGCGTAGGTCCTGTCGGCTTTCCAGTTATTCAGGTAGTCTATGTGCTTTTTTATCCATTCTTCTGCAGCCTTTTGATCGTTGTAGGGACGCTTTTCTATCCAGTTGGTCCACCTCTGGTGGTAGTTGGTATATCCCTCGTATTCCCCTTCTACTGCTACGCTTCCCTCAATGAAGGTCGGGGGGCGGAGCATTCTTGTCATATCGAGAGTCTCTTTTGCTGCAAGGCACACAGCCTTCCATCCATTCTCCGGGGTAAGAGGGGCGCCATTGTAGTGCTCAGCTATATGATCCCCACTAATTACATCGTAAACAGCCGTTCTATCTGTTTCCTGAAAATTTAGCGTTCTCAGGACTCGTTCTTTCTTTGTCATTGTTTTCATGTGAAATATTATCAGCTCTATCTTCCTATCTGAACATGGAAAATAGCAATAGAAACATGGAAGATTATCAAGTCGGTATCAAAGATAATAGAGGCAAAGATTCTTGATATAATTCTCTGGTACAAACCCTCTTTCCGGTGGACAAACTCCTGATTAAATTGAGCATAAATGACAGGCTTATTATTCGAAAACAATAATTTTACTGCTTTCGAAAAATAAACCTTGCGAATTTTAAAATACCGGTAATAATAATATATCAACTCGGATGACATTACATCCGTAACAGGCCGGAGGATGAAATGTCAGAATTCAGTATGGGATTAAAGAAGGATTACCTTCATAATATATATATAGAAACAGGGGAAATCCTGGAAAATCAGTTCCGGATCGATATCAATACAAAAGATAAAATTCTTGAAGAGTATTTTTCCGAAGGATACCTTCCTAAATGGTATTTTTACAGCAATACACCTAATACAATAGCTCATCATATTTATATGCTTACTCACTTTCTAAATGCTAACAGTGATATGCTCTCCCAATCAGGTGCCGATAACCTTTCAAAGACCTATTTTATCAATGTAGGACGTGACTACCCCGGACGCCTGTCCCGTGTTATTAGAAGAAACATAGCCATGGATATCGTCTCTATAGATTCAGAGGCAACAGCCAGCGGTATCCGAATTGTTACAATTGATAAACGGGGTGAAAACTACGTTGTTCTGACAGATGATGAAAAGGATAAAGCTGATAAACTGCGGGAACATGTTCTCAGTTATGGCATAGAGAACAAACTCCACTTTACAAAGGAATTTAATGAAACACTCTCAAGCAAATATATCAGAGAAGAACTCTCAGTTCAGCGTTATCCTGAAAGAATTTTCCGCCATCTCCATCTCTATGAAAATGCTTCAGCAGCAAAGAGTCTGATTGTTGAGACATCCATCGTTAAAGATGAACTGCGCCTTTCCTTAGCAGCCTATAACCCTCATAGAGAGTATATTATCAAGGTCCTCTCTTACTTTAAAAAGAAGAATATTAACCTGAACCGGAGCTATTACGATCTGTTTGAACATAACGAGAAAAAAGTTGGTATTTTTACTTTTTATATTAAAGAACCTACTATGCATTATAAGGATCTTGAACATGAACTGATGAAGGAGATGACTCCCTTCAGTAATGCTTCCTACCTTTTAAGAAAGGACAGTGTGGATCATCAGGTTGAGACCCTTATCCGCAAGATTTCAGGACCTCTGGAAGAGGAGAACCTGATTTCCTATCTGGATGAACTGAAAAGCCTCTGTAAGGAGAATCTGAAACCTGGAAAGGAGATGGGTAATTTCTATCTGAACAGCGTTACCGATTTTATGGAAGCAGCAAAAAAAGCGGGACTGACAAACAGCCCGCACATTCTGAAACTCCTTCTCGGGTTTGAAAAATTTGATGAGTTTTTTGTTTCCTGTCCCAAGGACGGTGAAATCATAAATGTTCCCGGTTATAGAATAAAACACAGTACCCTCCGGGGAGCCTCAAAGGGTGGTCTTCGGATTGATCCGATAGTTAATTTTTGTGAGGTGGCAGCTCTTTCCTTTATGATGACCTGGAAAAGTGCCCGTAGCCGTATTCTCTTCGGCGGTGCCAAAGGAGGGTTGATGCTGAATCCACGGGAGTATGACCCCAAAAGCATCGATTTTTTTGACTCCTTAAGTAACTTCGGCCGCTCTCTCTTCCTGGTAACCGGCCCCTCCCTTGATGTTCCCGCAGGTGATGTGGGATGTGGAATTGGGAGCCAATCAGGACTATCTTGAACTGGTTGTTGCTGCCCAGATAACGGGAAAACCGAAAATGGGAATTGCTGCCCGTACCGGAGCTACAGGTCGGGGACTCTGCTATGCCACCCTTTCCGCTGTCTCAAACCTTTACTTGGATGGAAAATGGGAAAGCAGCGTTAAATTGACGAAAAAAGAAGAAATCCTTCTGAAAGAAATAGTAGGAATCAATGTTCCTCTTATTCTTGAAAAGGGAGGAATCCATATAATCACAGAGGAAAACTGGAACATCCTGACAGAATCCATCTACCCCAAGCTCTTGAAAGACAAAAAGATGGTAGTTCAGGGATCAGGAAAAGTAGGAAGCTCCATCATCAAGGAACTGGCAGTTTACGGAGTCAATCTTATTGCCATATCCGATGCGGGAGGAGCCATAATCGGAGATAAACTGGATCCGAACGAAGTTCTCGATGCTGTGGCAGCCTCAAGAGATCTGGAAGACCGCTCCCTGAGAGCCTCTGTCATTCATACAGAGAAAAATGTCACAGAAAAGATCAAAGGCGCGGCAGAAGGATCATCCATACTGGAAATTGAGTGTGACCTGCTCTTCCCTGCGGCCCTTGAAGGTGCCGTAACTGAAAAGAATGCTCCTAAAATCAACACAAAAATTGAGATTTGCGGTTCCAACGGTTCCAACAGCTCCAAGGCTGAAAAGATTCTTATGGAAAAAGGTGTTCTCGTCGTTTATGATTTTCTTGCCAATAGTGCCGGTGTCAGTGCCTCTTACTTTGAATGGCTCCGGAACCTCTATCAGAGAGCCCGCTATGAAGCAGAAGTTATCTATCAGAAAGAATTCGATGACAGGGTTATGGATCGTTATATTATGCCTGAATTCAAAGAAAGGATTAAGGACGTTCTGAATCAGGATGAATCTGATGAAGTCACACTGCAATGGAATACCATTTTGAGAGATATTATGTTCTCTGCTGTTAATGAAGATTATCATTATGCCAGGGAACAGGGCGTTTCCATGAAAGATGCGGGATTTCTCAATTCTCAGCTACGGGTTCTGGCCGCAGGCTTATGCAGGCTTTCAGATGCTGAAGCAGACAGCATGATTTCCACTCTTCCTGGGGAAACTCAGGAACTGCTCAGAAAGGAATTTCTGTCTCATCCTGAAGTAACGATCATACAGAATTCCAGAGAAATGAAAAAGAAACTCATCTAATACAATACGGATTCCCTGCTGCATCTGCGGAAGGGAATCCGTTTTCTAAATCAAGGAAGAGATCTTCCCTGTTAAATTTGAATTATGCTTAGCTGTAAAGAGCTTGACACATCCGCTCCGTTCTACACGGCAATATCTGTGAATTATAGATAGCTTGGATCAGAAGACACTCAAGAATTCTGGAAGCAACATTTCATTATCTTGTGCTTATGGCGGGGTAGTTTATTTTGTTGAATAGTACTTTTTGACTGTTTTCTCAATATCGAGAATATGGTTCTTCATTTGAGTAACAGCTTTTTTTTTGTTTCTTTCCTTAATGGCTTCAAAAATTGCACTGTGATATTTTAATGACTAGCAGTCTGTCGGACTTTTCATAAAAAGGAATTCCCTTAAATAAATCAGTAAAATTCCCGAATGAGTGCAAAGTTCATTAATATTGACAGAAAGACACCAATGATGTTTCCGCCTGATCTGCGAGACTGGCTGCCTGAAGACAGCATGGTGCATTTTATTATTGATTCAGTAGAGATGCTGGATCTGAAAAAGTTTTCAGTTAATAGTCGAGGAAGTGGTAGTGCCCAGTATCCACCATCAATGATGCTGACTTATTGATCTAAGGCCGCTTCTCCTCCCGAGAGATAGAGCAAGCCTCATATTATGATGTTGCGGTCAGATATATTTGCGGAGGGGACAAGCATCCGGACAAAGATATCAAGACACAAAAACAAAATGAATATGAGAAAAAGAAAAAGGATCGAGACGACCAGCGGAAAAATGGAAAACCACCGAGAGGACGCGACCCGAAACCGCCCAAAGGGGATCCTCCGGACGGATCTCAGTTTAACTTTACTGATGAAGTGCATATTATGAAGGCCGGGAACAGCAAGCATTTTGAACAGGCTTATAATGCCCAGGCAGCTGTGGACACCGAAGGCAGTATGCTAATTCTCGGACGCTACGTGACCAATCATGCCAACGATAAACGAGAACTGCTTCCAGTCTCAAAAAGTATAGATCCTGAAGTGCGGGACGTTACAGATCTCTGTGCCGATACCGGCTATTTCAGTGAAGAAGCCGTACGGACGGAGACGGTCGAACCGGTATTCGGGGTCATAAAATCTGTCTTGGGTTTTAGGCAATCCATGCAAGCACCGCAATCATCATGTTCCAGTATCCGCTGCTCTCTTGGATGAACCGCAATAATTCCGATGAGATAAGTTCCTCAGACAACTGCCTCTAACATTGGAAAATAACTTCGAGTTATAAAGCTTTGAGCAATAAGGATAAAAATAGATCCATAAAAGAAATGAGAAAGCACATAGCCGATATTGAACTACAGATTAAAGATTACTATAAAAAAATGGAATAAAGTTTACACCCGATCTCTTGAAAGCCCTGCATAACGACAGTTGTTAGTAACCTATGTTACAAAAATACCGGATTTTTCTGTAATGAATATAAAACTGCTGATGATTAGATTGACAGTCTGATCCTAAATAAGTATTGTGGTACCGGAATAGAGACAATAGGAGGAAGGATGAACCATTTACTGAATATTTCTGAAGGATGCTCTCTTGCTTTTCATGGTTTGGCCCTCATTGCAGAGAATGCCCCGAAGAGATTGAATGTTAAATCTGTTGCTGCGGAACTGCAGGCTTCAGAGGCTCATCTGGCTAAGGTATTTCAGAGATTGAATAAGGCCGGGATTATTTCTTCTGTAAGAGGTCCCTCCGGGGGATTTGTGCTTAATGGTCCTGCAGACGAGGTCAGTTTCCTGAATGTATACGAGGCCCTGGAAGGTGTTATTAAGCTGAATCGCTGCCCACTGGGGAAAGCGGTTTGTTCTTTTAACAAATGTATATTTCAAGGAAAACTAACAAAAATTACCAGGGATATGTATAAGGCCCTGGACGAAATAAAACTTTCTGATTTTACAGCAGAAAAGAATTAAGAGGTAGATAAATGAGTTATTTCAGCCCGTCAGATACATTACTGAAAATAGTAGAGGATTATCCGGAAACCGTAGCGGTTTTTGTTTCTAATGGATTTTCCCAGATGAGTGATAAAGAGAAAAGAGCAAAGTTTGCTTCAACCATATCCCTGCAGAATGCCCTCCTGCTGAAACAGCTTGATTTGAAGATCTTTTCCAAACTGTTGAACGAAGCGATTGATCAGAAGAAGGGAAAGGGTGTTGATGCCACTCTGGTAGAAGCGCAAAAGCAGGAAGAGGGCGATATCCTTAACGTGGTCGGCTTATTACCCTGTCCCGTAAGGCTTCCACTTCTGGAAGAGTTTAACCAGTTTAATGAAGAATTCAAGGAAAGTTATAAGGTTCATATCAATCATGAGCTGAAAGCTGCATCCATGGGACTTGACTGGGTACAGGAGAATATCGACGGTGTTGAGGATCCCGGAAAACTTCCGGATCTCTTTCTTTCTGCCGGGTTTGATATGTTTTTTGATGAGAAAAAGATTGGAAAGTTTAAAAAACAGGGTGTTTTTGAGGATACTACCGGTCTCGATACATTTAATCCCGAATTTGAAGAGATCGGTCTGAAAGATCCTGCCGGTCATTACGGTATGATCGGGGTAGTTCCGGCTGTCTTTCTGATTAACCTGGAAGAATTGGGAGATCTTGAAATGCCCAGAAGCTGGGAAGATATTCTTAAACCGGAATTTGAAAGACGGGTATCCCTGCCTGTGGGTGATTTTGACCTGTTCAACGGAATCCTTCTGAATATTCATAAACTCTATGGAGATGAGGGTGTCAGAAAACTGGGAAGAAGTCTGCTGGCATCCATGCACCCCTCTCAGATGGTGAAAAGCAATCGCTTGAAAGAGAATAAACCCATTGTCACCATCATGCCCTATTTTTTTACCAAAATGGTTAAGGAAGGGGGCGGTATGGCTGCGGTATGGCCGGAAGATGGTGCTATTATCAGCCCTATCTTTATGCTTTCCAAGAAAGATAAGATAGATAAACTTCAACCGGTAATTGACTTTTTTGCCTCGAAGAAAGTAGGAGAAGTCCTGGCTCATAACGGACTCTTTCCCAGTGTTAATCCTGAAGTGGATAACCGGATTGACAGGAAGAATAAGTATATGTGGCTCGGCTGGGATTATATCTACAGCAATGATATCGCCGCATTGATCAGCCATTGTGAAAAGACTTTTGAAGAGGAAGCTGCATGAATCTTGTAACCGTATCGGGTCCCCCTTCCTCAGGGAAGACCTCAGTTATTCTTAAAACAATTGATTCCCTGAAAAATAGGGGATTGAAAGTGGGGGTCGCTAAATTCGACTGTCTTTACACGGATGATGACATACTCTATGAAAAAGCGGGAATCCCTGTGAAAAAGGGGCTCTCCGGGGCGCTTTGTCCGGATCATTACTTTGTGAGCAATGTGGAAGAAGTGACCCAGTGGGGCATCAAAGAGGGATTTGATGTGCTGATCAGCGAGTCTGCCGGTCTGTGTAACCGCTGTTCTCCCTATATTAAAGATATTAAAGCCATCTGTGTCATCGATAACCTCAGCGGGATCAATACTCCCAAGAAGATCGGTCCCATGCTGAAGTCGGCAGATATTGTGGTTATCACAAAAGGAGACATTGTCTCTCAGGCAGAGCGGGAAGTTTTTGCCAGCCGGGTTAATATGGTGAATCCCTCGGCTATCATTATGAATATCAATGGCCTTACGGGGCAGGGTAGTTTTGAACTCAGCACTCTTATTTTCGACGAAAAGGATAGCATTGAAACCCTGGTCGGGAAAAAACTACGTTTCTCCATGCCCTCAGCCCTCTGTTCCTACTGTCTGGGTGAGACCCGGATTGGTGAAAGTTTTCAGATGGGTAATGTGAGAAAGATGAATCTGCAGGATAAAACGGATAGTAAAGGGAGTGCCAAGTGATTACAAAAGAACGTATTGAGGACCGGACCATTGCCGATCTTCTTCAGGCCTATCCCTTTGTCGATTCTTTTTTCAACAATAATACCCTGGAAATTGAGGGAAAAGAGTCTTTGACCCTTTCTCAGCTCTTTGATGAAATGGATGAGGAAGAACGGGAAGACCGGGCACTGGATCCCGATCAGTTCAGTGCACAGCTTTTAGAGTTTATCAATCAGATGCTTTCCTTTCTGGATGAGGACAATTCAGTTCAATCTCTGACTATTCTGCCTGGAACTGATAAATCGGGAAATCCTGAAGGATTCACCGAGTTGGTGGTCCGGAAGAGCGAGGTCATCTCTATTGTGGGAGCCACAGGTTCAGGAAAGAGCCGTCTTCTGGGTGATATCGAATGGGTGGCCCAGAAGGATACTCCCACGTCGCGGCAAATTCTGATTAATGATGATTTGCCTGATACATCATGGAGATTTTCTTCTTCCAAAAAACTGGTAGCCCAGCTTTCGCAGAATATGAACTTTGTAATGGATCTGTCTGCTCAGGAGTTTGTGGAACTCCATGCGGAGAGCCGGTTGGTGGAGAGCCGGGATGAAGTTGTAACACGAATCATAGGAGAAGCTAATAAACTGGCGGGGGAACCCTTTACTCCGGAGACTCCCATCACAAGCCTTTCGGGGGGACAATCCCGGGCTCTGATGATTGCGGATACAGCAATATTAAGCAAGTCTCCTATCATCCTGATTGATGAGATTGAAAATGCCGGTATCGATCGTAAGAAGGCTCTGGCCCTCTTATTGTCTGAAGAAAAGATTGTATTGATGGCCACCCATGATCCTGTACTGGCTCTGATGGGTGACAGAAGAATTGTGATAAGAAATGGCGGTATCGCCAAAGTTATAGAGACAACTGAGGAGGAGCGGACCATTCTGGGAAAACTGGAAGAACTGGACCGAACTCTACTCAGTTACAGAACCCGTCTGCGCATGGGTGAAAGTTTATTAGATGATTAAAATGAGGAGATAAGAAAGATGCACGATGGATGTTCAGGTAGTTTTGAGTCAGGGAAACAGGTAGTAGATAAGGTTCGTATGATGGGTTTTTCGGAGCAGTTTATGCCTCTGCCCCTGCAGGTCCCCTGTGGGAGCTGTGAAAAGACCTTTGAAATGGCGACATTTGAGGCTAAATGCCCCGAATGCGGTTCGGTTCATGCTGTGACACCCTGTCACGCCTTTGATCCCGTCAATGTGATGAGTGGTGGTGTCGGGTACTGATTTACCCCCTGTATTAAGACATCCTCAACTGTAAGACTCTTGCAGCTGAGGATAGCTTGAAGAAAGTTGTTGTACAAACTCAGGGATAGTATATTTAAATAGTGAAAAACATAACATTTTATCAGATTTTCAATCACACATATTTCCGGTATCTTTCTCAGCAAGAACCTTCTATAATTATTGGAAACAAGCTATAAGATAACATTGTGAAAAAGGACTTTTAAATATGTATAATTCCCTGCTCGATATTCCATTTCGGACTGCAGCCCTCTACCCTGATCGAATCTCTCATCAGTTCAGGACTCCTTCTGGAACAGAAACCAGAACATTTGCCGAATTTGCCCTGCTGATAAAACAACTCACTGCGGGATTCCGTTCCTACGGTATTGAACGGAAGGATCATGTCGGTTTTTTTATGAATAACCGTTTTGAATGGATATCAACGGATTTTGCCTTGATGGCATTGGGTGCCATATCTGTTCCCAGAGGATCCGATACTACTCCACTGGAAGTCCAGTTTATTTTTAATCACTCCGATTCAGTCTATCTGATATTGGAGACTCAAAAACAATTGAATGAACTAATGTTGGTTTTTCAGGATGAGAATTGGGAGAACTGCCGCCGTATCTTTATTTTGGATAAAAATGAAGGAATGGAAGTCCCTGATGCGTTAAGTGATAAAATCGTCTACTATGAAGATGTTATAGCGGCGGGTGATCATCTCTTAAAGGATCAGCCCGACCTGATCGAAACTCTGTCTCCTCTGATACATAAAGATGATATGATGACAATTGTCTATACCTCGGGAACAACGGGAAATCCCAAAGGGGTCATGCTGACCCATGGCAACTTTCTGCAGAATGTGGATGCCAATACTCCCCGTCTGGAAATAGACCCCAAAAAGGCTGAGAAAACAGTGGTCATGTTGCCATCCTGGCATGTGTATGAACGGGCTTTCGAGTACTGTGCTGTTTCCAGTGCCCTCACTCTGACCTACTCATCACCCGGACGCTTTGCCTCGGATCTTTTAAAGGTAAAACCGGAAATTCTGATCTCCGTCCCCCGGGTGTGGGAATCTATCTATCAGAAGATGATCCGGGCAATCAGTGAGATGCCCGCCTACAAACGTTATCTTATCTTCTTCTATATCAAATTGAATCAGCAGTATCTCAGTTCTCTCCACTATTTGAGAGGCTGTTATATATCTCTTCATAAAAGGAATTCTCTCGTAAAGGCCGTTACATGGATCTATCACCTGTTTCGTTTTATCCTCTGGTTGCCGGGACACGGTATTGCCCGTATCCTGTTTAAACCCTTTCGGGAGAAGGTGGGGGGCAGGCTCAGGGGGGCCACATCCGCTGCGGGATCTCTTCCTAAATATCTGGATGAAATTTTTAATTCTCTGGGAATCAAGATTGTGAATGCCTATGGTATGACCGAAACTGCCCCTGGAATCCTTTCAAGAACCTTTTCAAAAAATACTTTCGGTACCACCGGTATCCCCTTTGACAATACGGAGGTGCAGATCCGGCTGGAAGATGGACAGGAAGCTGGTATTGGAGAGAAAGGGCTTATCTATGCCAGAGGCCCGCAGGTAATGCTGGGTTACTATAAAAATCCCGAGGCGACCAAAGCCGTCCTGGATAAGGAAGGATGGATGAACACAGGAGATCTGGGAGTTCGCTCTGAGAATGGAGAGATTATTATTGTTGGCCGTCTGAAGGATACCATTGTCCTTATGAGTGGAGAAAATGTTGAGCCCGAACCCATTGAGGAAAAAATTAAAGAGAGCCTCTATATCGACCATGCTGTGGTTCTGGGGCAGGATCAGAAGCAGCTTTCTGCTATTGTGGCTGTCAACGAGGAAGAGCTGATGAAGCTGGCTGTCGAACTGAAGATGTCTGAAGTGGACGTGGAGGTGGCAGGTAAGGATTCTATCACCCATGACAGGATAATTGAGGTCCTCCTAAAAGAGGTCAACCGGCTGATCTCCAAGGAACAGGGATTCAAACCCTTTGAATTTGTCACAAAGATTCTTCTTGTGAAGAATGACTTTTCCATCGGGAAGGAGCTGACACAGACCCTGAAGGTAAAACGGAAGTACATCGAGGACAAATATCAGAGTCTCATTGCCCGTCTGCATGAAGATACGGATAAGAAGCGGAAAAAATAGTGTTTGAATAAAATAAAAACATTCCGGTCATAGTGGTTTTGACCGGAATTATTGAATCCACTCCTCTTCGGTCAGTACCAGATTATTCAAATTATCCGCCGCCTTGGCCACGGCGTACTCTCCGGCGATACTGGCAGTATGGGATTGGGTGGCCATCTGCCCCTCCCGGGTCCGTCCGGCCTTGTAAACCACAATAGGTACACGACTCTGGTCTGCCAGCCCCCGGGATCCGATATTGAAAAAACGTCGCCCCGCAGCGGGTTGAAAACCTTCAATATACACAGCTATCACCCGGTCTGTATTCATCAGAAGAACTGACCCCCACAACGGCAATTCCATGGGGCCGGAAAAACGCATCCATATTCCGGACATGGGCCGTATTCTTTAAGAACAAAGGGGGATTTTGAGGGGAAAAAACTGGAAAATGCCGTCGAAAGGGCACTCAGTTTGAGTTTTACATCCAGAATCTGATCCATATAGTCCTGTTTCCCTTCCTGTTCGTATTTCTTCTGTATTAGCGTTGAGGAGAGTAGAGCTTTAGCCCATTCGGAAGTAGGACAAGATTGGGCGGTGAAAAATGAGTGGCAAAATGTTCTGCATCGGAACCGCCCTTATCTTTGTGGAGGATTTTTACGCCTCTCAGTTTCTCCTGCTATGGGGAATCGCTTATGTTCATTACGCCGGCTCCTTTTCAGATCTTATTCCTCTTCAGATTGTAAGAGCAGACGGGCAATCTTGCCAGAAGAATTACTGAAACGGGGAAATCATATCTTCAGGGAATTGTTATTTTCCCCGTATAGACAGGGCTGAGCTTTTCCGAAATATTGTCACTCTTTCCGCTGGCCAGCAGCAGGGGATAGGTTTTTCCCCTTACAAGTTCCGTATCATATTTATCTCCGCTGTTAAGAGGTAGAGAGAAGCTTACAAGAGTATACTCTCCTGTCTGTTTTCCCGATAGAACCTGCAGATCCTGGGAGCCTCCCAGTTCCATATCGTTTTTATGGGAGAGGGGTGATGTTCCAAAATGATCCTCACCCATGGCAATGCCCATCATGTCATCCACCCAGACTATAATAATGTTGGCATCTTTCATTTTATCAGTGGCGCCCGTAGCAAATGCGATCCATCCGATAGTGGGTGCTTTTATTGTTACAATGAGCCGTTCACTTCTTGTTTCCAGAGAAAGCTCAAATCCGTTTTCATTCAGTATATTCTGTGCCGGTAGCAGCAGGCTAACGGACAAAGCAGTCAACAGCAGACAAAGCGTTTTTTTCATCAGGGCCTCCTTTATACAGAATGAATCATTATGATAAAGCTTTCAATCATATGATTCAGCAATATTTCCCTGAAAATACTGGAAAATCACCTTATTCGGACATAAAATGAGGCTTGAGAGGAGAAGCTGCTATGAAGAACAATCTAGCCGTAATTACAGCTGTCGGTTCTGACCGTATAGGTATTGTGGATGATATTACTTCCTTCATTGAGAAGAAAAATGCCCACATTCTGGAAAGCCGTATGGCTGTTCTGGGAGGGGACTCTGCTGTGATTATGCTGGTCTCCGGGGAAAAACGGGCTATTACCGGTCTGGAAATATGAAGATAGGCAAAACCACTCTTTTCTGGTATTTTAAGAACATATGAATCTACCTGAAATCAGACATTATCTGTTCTTTCTTGATAAGAAAATACTCCTTGAAGATGGCCGGACCATCCTGATCGGCAGGGATGAATCCTGTGAAGTTCACCTGGATGAACGGACAGTCTCCCGTCGTCATGCGCAGATAAGCTGTGAAAAGGATAAGGTCCTTCTGAGAGATCTTGGGAGTACAAATGGTATTCAGCTGAACTACCGTAATGTCACGGAGCAGTCTCTGACAAATGAAGATAGAATTATCATAGGACCCTTTGTCCTTGTTTATAAGTCTATTTCCGAAGAGGGGAACAATGTTACCTTCTCGCAATCTGAAGAGGGGATTCTTTCTGAAACACTGGCGCTAGAGAGTAAGGTTGCATCAATTCTTCAGTGCATTAAAGATCCGTCTATCAGAAATCAGCTGTTTGAACTGAAGCATCTTATCAACCGTTCTAAGGAAAAACTGTCCCGTCTGGCCCTTGTCGACAGGCTGACTCTTCTTTATAACCGTCGTTTTTTTGATGATGCTATTGCCAGAGAAGTGGAGAGGGCCAGGCGCTATACACAGGAACTCTCCCTTATCATGATAGATATTGATCACTTTAAGGATTTTAATGATACTCACGGTCATCAGAAAGGGGATGAAGTCCTGACCGAAGTGGCTGGAATTATCAGTGATCATATAAGACTGAATGATATTGCCTCTCGTTACGGCGGAGAAGAAATGGTAGTCATTCTCCCGGAATCCTCCCTTTCAAAAGCTCTTGTAGCAGCCGAAAAACTTCGTTCCGCCATAGAAAAAGAATCCCTTCTCCGGACAGGTCTGCAGGTTACAGTCAGCCTGGGAGTTTCAGAATTCACTGCTAGTGAAAACAGTGTTTCCGATATGATCAGCCGCGCTGATACTGCTCTCTACAAGGCAAAAGATGCCGGTAGAAACAGGGTCTATCCCGAAAATATTTAGAAATACATACTTCAGCTCTGTTGTGCATAAGGAGATTTCATGAAAAAAGATCACAAAATCACTAAAGGTCGCCCCGGTATAATTGGCCGTTTTATATGGTCTATAGGATGTTTTGTTTCAAGACAGCTTTATAATAAATCCCTGAATCTGCAGTTTCAGGGATATGAGGTCTTTGATAAGCTTAAACCTCCCTACCTTTTAATTGCCAATCACGTAAGCAATTATGATCCTGTTATTGTCTCTTCAAATCAGAATCATCTGGTGCATTGGGTGGCCAATGATGCGGTATTCCGCCACCCTTTTGTCCGCTGGGCCTTTGAGAAGGTGCAGACCATCCCTAAAACAAAGGGAATGTCCGATCTGGATACCATACGGATAATGCACCAGAAGGTACGGGAAGGTGCTGTGGTAGGTCTCTTTCCCGAGGGGAAAACCTGCTGGGACGGAAAAACACAGCATCTCCTTCCAGCTACTGCCAAACTGGTTAAACTTTTAAAAGTTCCGGTTATTTCGGTTACAATCCGGGGTGCTTACATGACCCAGCCCCGCTGGGTGTGGTCTAAAAACAGACGGAGAAGCCGTATCCTCCTGGATGCTCGTCTTCTGGTTCAGAAAGAAGAAATTAAAAGTATGTCTGTAGAAGAGGTCGACCTGCGTTTGTCCGAGGGATTGGCTAATGATGATTTTAAGTTTATACGGGAGAATTCTGTCCGCCTTGAAAGTGAGAACAGAGCAGAGCATCTGGAACTGTATACTTTTATATGCCCGAAATGTGGCCGTCTGGAAGCTCTTAGATCTAAAGGAAACGATGTGGTTTGTATTCATTGCATGTGGCATTTTACAATTGACCCTTACGGACAGTTCCCCCGGGATAAGGATTTTCCTTTTGCGGATCTGAGTGAATGGAATGAATGGCAGCAGAAGGAGACCCGCAAAAGGGTTGAGGCTTACCTTTTGGATGAGAAAGCCTCCCTTTCTCTTCTGGAAGACAGGGGGATTACCTTGTTGACCGGTGCCGGGCTGGTGCCTTTAAAGACTCTGTGCCGGGGAGATGCACAGCTGTTGAAAGACAGGATTCTGTTTACCCCCTACAAGGGGGCTCCCATGAACTTTCTTCTGGATGAAGTAGATGCCATCAGTATATTCAAACAGCAGAAACTGGAGTTTTATTACAAGAAGGTCCTCTACCGCTTTCATTACAATAATCCCTGGGATTCCGCGTTTAAGTGGCTTTCTTTTGTGGAGGCGTTACAGGAGGTCTGATCAGCTCACCTCTATCCAAAAAAGTCTGGGATAGAGGGATATCATATTAGAGAACCAGGAGCCCATAGTCCATTAACTCCCGGAAGAGAGTGCTTTCAATCCACTGTGTTCCGTTTATTCCATACTGATCTGCCAGTTTTTCAGCTTCCAATATTGATATTCCCTTTGTTTCCGATCTGACCGGGTCGGCACGTTTCAGAACTTCCATGATATACAATCCTTCTTCCTTCTTTACGGGCATGAGTTCCTGGTAGGTATTCCCCCGGAAGATCAGAGTTTCTCCCTCTAGTTGAGGAGGATTTTCAATCCAGATCAAGCGGGATCCGTCGTTCAGATTTATCTCATGAGGCTGGGTTATCAGACCCTTTATCCACTTTTTCTTTACTGTGGGAGAGGGAATTTTAAAGTCAAACCAGGTTTTCAGGGGCAGATTGAATCCCTTTCCGTTCATATAGTTATAAAGAGCCGTTTTTAAGCCCTCCCCATAGTCACTGAGATCGGGGCCCTTCTGTTTAAACGTCAGATCGTTTCTGGCAAATCCATCAAACTCCGGTCCAGTAATGGTGACTCCGAAGGCTTCCGGGTTTTTACCCACCGGGCTGTGGGCCGTCAGAGAAAACTGATGCCAGAAGGCTGACTGAACCAGATCCGCCTGGAACAGCTGTCTGACATTTTCCAGAGCATCTATGAGTTCCTGTTCTTTCTGTCCGGGAAAACCATACATAAGATAGCTGTGCACCATGACGTCGGCATCTCTAAAGGCGCGGGTGACCTCCGCTACCTGCTCTACGGTGACTCCCTTATCCATCTTTTTCAGCATCCTGTCCGATGCTACTTCAAGTCCACCGGAAACGGCGATCAGGCCGGATCGGGCCAGAAGACGGCAGAGATCGGGGGTAAATTGCTTTTCAAAACGGATATTGGTCCACCATATGATGCCGATTTGACGGCGGATCAGCTCCAAAGCCAGACCTTTCATCATTTTTGGAGGGGCCGCTTCATCTATAAAGTGAAAGCTGCGTCGACCGGTTTTCTCTATAATCTCTTCGATCTGATCTGCGGTTTTTACGGCAGAGCAGGGATCATAACGACCTATATAGTCCAGGGAGGTATCGCAGAATGCGCAGCGCTGCCAGTAGCAGCCATGGGCCAGCATCATCTTGATCCAGGGCCCCTCACTCCAGAGGCGGTGCATGGGATTCTCTCTGTCGGTGAGAGAGATATAGCGGTCCATGGGAAGGTCCGTGTAATCCGGTGCAGGCCTGTTTCCATGGGAGCAGGCCTCTCCGCCTTTATCGGCGTAGAAGAACTCCTCGTCTTTCATATAATAGGTTCTGATCAGCTCATCACTGTCAAACACCCTTCCCTGTTTTTTTTCATCCAGCTGATGCATAAGGGCGCTCATGGCATCCTCTCCATCATCAAGGCTTATGTAGTTGAAAAAATCCATGACCCGGGAATCATCCAGTTCTCTCAGTTCGGTATTGACATAGCCTCCGCCTGCACAGACGCTGATATGCGGATACTCCTCCCGGATAAACTGAGCTCCCTTAAGAGACTGCAGAAGGTTGCCGGGAAAGGGAATGGTAAATCCGATGACTTCCGGATTAAGACGTTTAATATGTTCATTCAGAATTTTCTTATGATGGAAGTCCACAAGGCCATCCCTGAATCCACAGCGGAGGGCCATCTCATCAAATGAGGGAAGGGATAGAGCCAGTTTTTCCGCATAGCGGCTGAAGCCGAAATCTTCATCCACCACTCTGCTTATGTATTCTCCCAGATCCTCCAGGTAGAGGGTACAGCGGTAGCGGGCCAGGTCGGTTATTCCCATCTTTCCGAAGGACTCTTTATCGGGAGGATTCTGAATAAAACGTTCTCCCTCGGGGAGAAATCCCGGCTGTGCCAGACGGGTAGCCAGACCATTATCCTTTCCCTGCAAAAAGGAAATTACGGGATCAATTGTTTCAAGGTAACGGCTTTTCATATTCCGGATCCGGCGAATCGAGTCGGGTTCCTGTTCGGGATTTATTTCTCCGGGAACGGATAGAATTTCATCCAGGCCACTACGTGAGAAAAGAGCAAGAAAAACTTCCAGACCCGTATCGGCCTGATAGACCTCGTGTCCTTCCCGGCTTAACCAGGCTTTCAAAAAAGCCGTGGCAGGATAAGGTGTATTTAATTGACAGAAAGGTGGGGTGATTAATAGTATGCGCATATATTATTTATTAAAAATACCCCCCGCTAAGCCGTTGTGTCCGGGTTGAAAGAGAAAATATTACTAAAACGATCAGTAAAAATCCGGTTCTTTTCATCACGCATTCCTCCGGGCAATTTCTTTGATTTTTCTATGATAAGTATAAAGCATATCTTCTTCAAAATTCTCGTTACTTGGGTATTCCCTGCCAAAAACAGCTTTCCAGAGGGAGGGATCTTCCATGCACATGTAAAAATAGACAGATTCATGCCAGGGCTTAAAGGCTTCATATGCTGTGCGGAACAGCTCCTGTTTGATAGAAAGAGGATAGGACCACTTTCCTGCCGCTTCATCCATGGGCATCTGTAGTATCTTACTTTTAATGGGCCGTTTGCGCAGAAGTTTCAATACGGGTTTGATAAAGGTAAGGGTTCCCAGGGAGATGGTGACCACTTCTTCGGGACTGAACATGGCGGTGATCCTGTCTATCATTTCCTGGTATTCTGCCTTCCAGCCCTCATACCATACCATGGGGTGCAGATGAAATCCTACGGGAATTCCGCGGTCTGCAACTTTCCTGGCGGCATTAAGTCTCTGCTCAAGAGATGCTGTAAGTCGTTCTTCCGAAGAGATAACTGTCTGCGTATTAAGAGACCAGGTTGCCAGAACATTGGGGGGAACCTGAAGTTTCAGAAGGTCTGTTATATTATCAGATTTTGTCTTCAACTCCAGAATAACATTGGGATTCTCACGGGCAAATTCAATCACTTCCTCCAGGATTCCCTCCTTGTTGCCCCACATAAGGGAGTCTGAGGACTGTCCTGTTCCTATGTGGTACTTTTTTTCCGGATCCAGTTTCAGTTTTTGAAGTTTTTCTTTTATATTCTTATGAAAAAGAATGTGATCATCATGATAAAATGACTGTATGGAGCAATAGGTGCAGTCAAACCCGCAGTTTATAACAGCATCCAGGGTTTTAAGATTACAACATCGGGTTTTGCTGGAGGCTACGGGGCAGTCTCCCAGAATTGTCCGCTCATCCTTTAGAGCCAGAAAACCGGGGGCTGTATGTTTTATTTTTTCGTGATGAAAATCCGTATAACTTTTGGGATTATCCTTCAGTCTGTTCCAGCTTTGATTCAGTTTCTTAAAATACTTCTCTTTTTCATTCTTCCCCCCGGGATTTTCGGAGGCTTCCCCTTCCCAATACTCGGCAAGTGCCCCTTCATCCCATGTTTCCAGATCTCTGGCAATGCGGATAAGAATTCTATTTTCCTGATAACTGAACTGCCATATTCCGTTCAATTTTTCCAGATATTCTCTATTGTTTTCGTCTAGAAGCAGGTATTCCCTGTCTTCAAAGAAATGTGTTAATTTGTTTGTCATAATTATGATAAATACTACAGGAAAGCAGATAGAATGAAAATACTCCGCTATGATGTGTTGGCAATACTTCTGTCTTTATTGGTATTTCTGTTTTTTACCTGGTCCGCTTATAAGCAGAATGGTGAAACAGGATACCTGCTGATTGAAAGTATGGATGCTGAGTTTCTCTATCCTCTTTCAGAGGATCGGGAAATACATGTGAAAGGGCCAGTGGGTGAATCCATCGTGGAGATTCATAACGGGGAAGCCAAGTTTACTCACTCCGACTGCTCCGATGAGCTTTGTGTTCAAATGGGGAGCATCTCCGGCCCGGGAGAGTGGGCGGCCTGTCTGCCTAATGAAGTGTTTCTTTCAACAACAGGAAATCATACGGAAGGGGATGTTGATGCCGGTGTTTACTGAAAAACAGCTGAACCGGATTGCAATGCTGGGGGCGTTGAGTCTCTTTTTATCCACAGTGGAATACCTTTTTCCCAGGCCAATTCCTTTTATGCGTTTGGGATTGGCAAATCTTCCTGTTATCCTCTGTCTGGATCTGATCTCAAGTAAAACCGGCAAGGCCGGCGAGCCGGGAGAATTTCTTCCTCTCAGAGGGTATTTTCTGCTGATACTACTGAAAGTTCTGGGACAGGGAATGGTGAACGGAACCATGGCATCCTATATTTTCCTTTTTTCCATTAGCGGTTCATTTGCAAGTGGTCTTATTATGCTCCTGGCCTGGCGTTTTTTGAGACCGGATATATCCTTTCTGGGAGTGAGTATTCTGGGAGCCCTTGTTAGTAATATGGCACAAATCCTCCTATCCATTATTTTTATATTCGGGGCATCTGCCTGGCGCATTCTACCCTGGTTTCTGGGAATCGGATTGATTTCTGGACTGTTAATAGGCTTGTTTGCCCAGAGATTTTCGAAGAAATCCCGTTGGTGGGCTGCCATAAAGGGGGGCCGCATATGAGAAAAAAGCGCAAAGACAGAATCTCTCGCATTATTTCTCCAACGCCCCGGTTCTGGACGGGGCTGACTCTTATTCCCGGATATTTTCTCATTGATAATCTTTTTCTAAAACTTATGCTGGTAGGGTTCTTTGCTTTTATGGTACTACTTGCTGGAAAAAGGATCCGCTATTTTTATTTTACCATGATGACTCTTTCAATTACATTTTTTCATATTCTCACCCCGGTCGGGCAGATCCTCTGGACCATGGGGCCTCTGGCCGTTACAGCTGGTGCTCTCTATACGGGATTTTTGAAGGGTGTCACCCTGAGCGGGCTGGTTTTTCTCTCTCTCTTTAGCGTGACTCCCGCTTTGAAACTGCCAGGGAAGCTGGGAGGGCTGCTGGGAAAGATGTTCTACTACTTTGAGGAGATCCTTGACGGAAGAAAAAGGGTTCAGGCCTGGGATTTTATCGGAAGTCTGGATAATATCCTAATGGAGATATTTCCTCCTGCTGATCTGCCATCCCCTCAAGTGAAGAAAGGCGAAACCCGAAAATCCTATCCCTTTAAGATTCTCTATATTCTGCTTTTGGAACTATCCGTTTGGGGGACTGTGATATGTCTGCTCTGAATCCTTATGTTGTTTTTCAGAATGACAGCATTGTTGTTGCAGAAAAACCGGCAGGCCTTCTCAGTGTTCCAGGTCGGGGACCCGAAAAGGCGGACTGTCTGTTCTCCCGTCTTTTAAAGACTTATCCAGAGCTGCTGATTGTTCACCGCTTGGATCAGGCCACCTCCGGTCTGATGATCTGGGCCAGAACAAAGGATGCCCAGAGAGCTTTGGGGCGGCAGTTTGAGATGCGCCTGGTGCAAAAACGTTATGAGGCCCTTGTGGCGGGAGAGCTTCCCGGAGAGGAGGGAACCATCCGTCTGAAGCAGAGACTTGATCCCGAGAACCGGCCTCTTCAGCTTATCGATCCGGAGCTGGGGAAAGAGGGCATTACTGAATGGAACGCCGGAGAGATTTTGCCGGGTGGCTTACGCCGGGTTTCTCTGTCTCCCCATACGGGGCGGACCCATCAGCTGCGTCTTCATATGGCTTCTCTTTTCTGTCCTATTGCGGGAGATTCTTTATATGGTGATGGAAAAAATTATGCTTATGGCAGGATGTGTCTTCATGCCTGTTATCTGGAAGTTAATCATCCGACAAGCGGGGAGCGGCTGGTTTTTCAGTCCCGGCCGCCCTTTTAGTTTTCAGGTTTCTCCGGAAGCGTTACTCCAGGAATCCCTCTTCATCTACATATTTACGGGCCATTTCCAGATCTTCGGGATCTATCAATGATGCATACTTGTCCAAAAAATCATGATCATATTTAGCGGCGCACCAGAGAAGACCCCAAATGGAATTGTTTTTCTCCGGTCCCAGCTTTTTGTAAACACGATAGACCTGAAGATAGGACTTCAGAAGTTCTTCTGTTTCTACTTCGCTATACTTATCACCCTGTCCCAAACGGTTATAAATATCGATGATTTCTTCGGGGAAAATAAGGTCCGGATCATTCGATCTCATATCATTACGGACATACAGGTCGGGCCAGAGAAAAATATCATTCCAGTAGTCACCTGATACAAGAGAGAAGGATTCTCCCTCTTTAACAGTATGATAGTCTGTAATATATCGCCTGGATTCTGCCGCTGTTTCCACTGTCGGTTCAGGCTGTTCTGTTTCTGCCGGTACATCCAGAGATACAGAGGACTCTTCTGCGGGAGTCGTTTCGTCCCTGGGAAGAGGCGACTGAACCATTACGGAATCGTTGCTATCATCTATTTTATCGTGACGCATATTGATGTAAAAATATGTCCCCAGCAATAAAATCATAATAAAAAAGAGTGTAAAGAGTGTGTTTCGAAGAGATTTTTTTTCCATCGTGATTTAATTATCGGAGAGAAAGGGAGAAAAGTGAACTTTTCAAATAATTTTTTATAAGATCAAAGTCCCTATTATATTTTCAGGATGTTAAATGGGCTGTGTATAAGTAAAATTATATGCGTTATTTTTTTACTAAATTACGAGACAGAAAAAGTTTTACTGTTCAGGAATTTGTAGAAAAATACGAAGTGTCCAATAGGACAGTTAAGCGTGATATCGAATATGTCAGGGAGAGGCTTGCCATTGATATCCAGTGTTCGGGAGGTTCCCATCCTGTTTATACTATTTCGGAGGAAGAGACTCTTTCTCTTTACCGAAGACAAGCCGATCAGGGATTACTGCTTTTAGCACTATTGGATAGTTTCAGCCGTAATCAGTTTTTGTTTCCCTTGGATTACAGGCAGCTTCGAGACAATTTAAACCTTCCTTTGTCAGATCAATATCTGGATTTAACTGAACATGTCAGCTATGAGATGACCGAAGAGAAAGCGATCAAGCTGGATCTGTTTCATGCTTTAATGGCTTCTATTCAAGATCAAAAACAATTATCAATTCAATATTCGGATTTAAAGGGAGAGTTGACCCGCCGTCGGATTGAGGCTTGTCATTTGCGTAATAGTGATGGTCAGTGGTATTTACTGGCCTGGTGTCATTTACGGAATGATCTCCGAATTTTCCATGTTTCCAGGATTAGAGCTTGGGGAGCTTTGGATATTCCTTTTACTCAGACAATGACTAAAGCTGAGATTAATCATGTGCTGGATAACAGTTTTGGAATTATGACGAATCGGAGCGGGGCTGCTATAACTGTAAGCATTTTGTTTAGTGGTAAAGCTGCAAAACTGGTGGAAGGAAAGAGGTGGCATGAGGAGCAATCGGAAGAGTTTGTTCCGGGAGGACTTAAGGTGTCTTTTCCTGTGGAGTCTTTTGAAGAGGTTTTACGGATTGCTTTTTCATATCATTCGGAGGCAGAAGTTTTGGGGCCACCGGAGTTCCGGGAGTTGTGGGTGGAAAAAATTCGGGAAATGAGTAAAAAATTTTTGTAGGGACAGTATATGTCCCCGGTAGGGGTGTAAGATGCTAAGAAAGTCTGAGAAAAATGAATCTCCGATTCTGCCCGAAGGCATCAAATAAGGAATCAGGAAAACGTGAATGAATATATTGCCCATTCAGAAAATTCTTACGGTATTAAACACGGTCTGAAAAATCATCTACAGGGAGTAGCTGATCTTATGAATCAGTTCTGTATTAAACCAGAATATAACGAGATTTTCAGGACAACCGCACTATTACATGATATTGGAAAATTTCAGATTGGTTTTCAAAAATATTTAATCGAAGGTGGACCTAGGGGAAGTGTTCCCCATGCAAGTATTGGTGCTGCCCTATGTGCAGATTTAAAGGATATTGAAGGAGCATTTGTTATCGATGGTCATCATAAAGGTTTACCGGATCTAGGGGCTCTTAAGGTTTCTTTAGCCCCTTTTCGGAAATCTGAGGATTTACAAAAAATTACTTCTGCATGGGAAAACGAATTACAGCTGAATGTATCCAATTTCCAGTATCGTGATATCGGATTAAGATTAACAGAAAAAGAATTTTTTATTAGATACTTATATAGCTCGCTTACTGATGCCGATTGGCTGGATACGGAACAGCATTTTGATGAATCCATTACAGTCAAAAGAGGTAATCTTAAATTTGATTGTGATAAACTGATTCAGGATATCGAAAAAGAACTTGAATGGAAAAGTAAAGAGGGATATATAAATGAATTAAGGAATAATGTCCGTACATATGCTATCTCAAAAGCTGATATGCCATCTGGATTTTATTCGATGACACTTCCGACAGGGATGGGAAAAACGATTGCATCCATCACTTGGGCTCTTCATCATGCGAAGAAAAATAATATGCAAAGAATCATAATAGTCCTACCTTTTCTCAGTATAATTGACCAAACGGCAAAGGAACTAAAAAGAATATTTGGTACGGAAATTGTGCTGGAACATCATTCAAATATAGTCGATGATGATGAAAATATCGCAAATGAGAATCTCCAAAATGAACAATATGTGAAGAGATTATCCATGGAAAACTGGGATTACCCTATTATTGTTACTACTTCCGTTCAGTTCTTTGAATCTTTATTTAGTAATAAGCCATCTAAATGTCGGAAAATACATAATATTGCCAAATCGGTTGTAATATTTGATGAAGTTCAAACACTACCTAAGGGATTAGTTGAACCTACTCTTGAAATATTACAGAACATGCAAAAAGTGATTGGTACATCATTCCTATTCTGTACTGCGACTCAACCGGCTTTTATAGAACGAGAGGGTTTTAAAGGAATTAAGAATATTTTTCCTCTGGTAAAAGCTCCAGAATTGATATTTGAAACATGCAAAAGAGTCATTTATTCTCCGATTGAAAATTATTCATCAATATCGACTCAGGATCTTGCAGAGTCGATTCTGGGTGAGAATCTTTCTGTTCTGGTAATTTGTAATACTAAGAAACAGACTCTTCTTCTTTTTGAAGCTTTACAGGAATCAGGTATCAAGGTTATTCATCTGTCTACAAGTATGTATCCAGCCCATAGAAAAAGAGTCATTGCAAATGTCAGAAAAGCATTAGAAAATAAAGAACCCATTATTGTTTGTTCTACGCAGCTCATTGAAGCTGGTGTCGATTTTGATTTTCCCTGTGTTTATCGCGAGCTGGCTCCTATGGAATCTATTATCCAATCAGCTGGACGATGTAACCGGGAGGGGAAAATGGCGAATCTGGGAGATGTTAAAATATTCCGCCTTTCTAATTCCGGCTCACCAGACAAACAATATAAAGCATTAGCAGAATACGCTTTGTCTTGTTATCAAAAGAAAGAATCTGAACTACATAATTACTCAATTTTTACTGAATATTACGGACATTCCATGGACCTCTTTATTGATGGAGATAAAAAAAAGATCAATGAACTTCGGAATGTATTCAACTATAAAACAGTTGCCGGAGCATATAAATTGATTGAAAGTAAAACGACTCCCATTTTTATTCATTGCGATGAATCCGATGAACTATACGAGAGAATCAAGTATAAGGAATTTCTTTCCAAAAAGGATTTCAGAGGAATCCAACAATATTCAACAATGGTTTATGACAATTTTTTAAGAGAAAATCATTCCTATATACAAGAGGAAAAACAGGGATATCTGCGTTGGCTTGGTATTTATGATGAAGATTATGGTCTATCTCAAAATCCAGAGAAACAGGATGATTATATTATATGAAACAGGAGAAAAAATGATTGATAGAGAAATTGTACGTGTAAAAGTTGCAGGTGATTTTGCCTGTTTCACCCGGCCAGATTTAAAAGTTGAACGAATGACCTATCCCTGTATGACTCCTTCTGCTGCCAGAGGTATTTTGGACTCCATTCTCTGGAAGCCTGAATTCCAGTGGTGGATTCATAGAGTCATTATTCTTAAGCCAATCAAATTTATATCATTGATACGAAATGAAATAAACTCTAAACAAAATAAAATTCCTATTGTTGTTGATGAAGTGAAGTCAAATGGTAAGCCGAAATACAGATCCCAAAGGTCAAGTATTATTTTAAAAGATGTGGAATATATTATTGAAGCGTCCGTATATCAACAGGAGTTTGATAAGAAAAATCCTCCCAAGAAATATGCTGAAATGTTTAAAAGAAGAGTACGAAAGGGGCAGTGCTGGAGAAGACCTTTTCTAGGTACTCGTGAGTTTTCAGCGGAATTTTCTGAAGTCCATGGTGATGAAAAACCTTTAACGGGAGTTGTTCCGGTGGGAAGCATGCTATTTGATATTTTTTATAATGAGAAAGGAACTCCAGAGCCTCTTTTTTTCTATGACGTTGCTATTCAAAATGGGATTTTAAAATGTCCCGTGGAATCAAATGAAAAAATGAGAAAATCTACGCATATTCAACCAGGTATTTCTGATGATTTGTCATCGGTGATTTGTTCGCTAAATGAGCAAGAAGAGAGCTGTGTATGATAAAAGAACTGGTGGACTTCGGAAAAACGAAAAGAACAGGGCATGATGCACTGAAAGATGAACCTATCTCTATTGATCTAGTCATTGATATTGAGGGCAATTTTCATGAGTTTGCAGTAATAGATAAAATTTTCAGACCAGCCGAGGCTTTAAAATCTAAGAAAGGGAAAGCTCGCTTACTTCTGGATAAGTGTGAAGAAGTATTGGGCTATTCTGGTGTGGATAAAAAAGAACTCGATTCCTTAAATGAAAAAATTGCAGAATTGAATAATGATGACAGGAATAAGAAGAAGGATGCAGAGAAAGCTATAAATGCCGCCACAAAAAAACATGCCTTGTATCTTGAAAAATTAGAGAATTATTCTGAACTCAAAGAACTGGAACCTGTAAGGAAATTCTATAAAGAAAATAAGACAAACGGATTAGACTTAGCATTAGATTCTTTTGTTATACAAGTTGATGAAAAGGAACGGAGTGGGAATATAGCTTTTAGAATATTTAACGAGAGAACCCATGAGATGCAGGCTGTATATGATGCCATTATTGAAAAATTTATTGAGGATCAACAGAGCTCTCTCGTTACTAAGAAAATTACCTGTTCAATATGTGGAACTTCAGATTATCCAGTTATTGATGAACCTCATGGAATGATTAAAAAAGTACCCAATGGTCAAACGGCAGGAAGTGCATTGGTTTCATATAATGAAAATGCTTTTGAATCTTATTCTTTGAAAGGAAATCTAAATTCGGCTATTTGTACCAATTGTGCAAAAAATTATACAGAAGGATTGAACTGGTTACTCTCAAATGGTTCAGACGTTGAGTATGAACAAAAGGGGAAAATAAAATCAAGGTTTAGATATTCCAATAGAAAAAATTTTGGTAGTGATACCTCTGTAATATTTTGGACACGTAACAATGCTCCTTTCGATGAACTTAGTATGCTGGATGATCCTAATCCGGCAGAAATCTCAAGTCTTTTAGAATCAGTAGCCTGCGGAAAAAGTAGTGTAGGAGAGCACCTCGAAAGTGATTCATTTTATTCTTGTACCTTATCCGGTGCAGCGGCCAGAATATTTGTAAGGGATTGGATCGAACTCAGTTTGGATGAGTATAAAAAGAATATTGCTCAATGGTTTAAGGATATTTCTATTAGATCTTATGGGGAAACTCACTATACACCGCTTTATGCTCTTGCAAATGCAGGACATAACAATAAATCCAAAACAGATAAAACCGGTTCAAGAGTCGAAAGTCTATTATGGAATGTGGCAATCAAGCATACAGTTCCTCCTCTTTGGATAATTACGGGTGTTCTGAAAAGAATCAGATATATAGAAAATAATGAGAATGGAGAAAAACAGGAAACACTAACCACGGAACGTGCGGCATTAATCCGTTTGATATTAAATAGAAATGCAGAAAGAACAGGAGGTCAAATGATTTCGGAAGAATTGGATATTAAAGATAAACGTCCAGCAATTATTTGTGGAAGGATATTTGCGACAATGGAGGCTATCCAAAGAGCAGCCTTAGGTAAGGAGCTTAATGCAGGGATAAGAGAGCGGTTCTTTTCATTTGCCTCAACAAACCCCGCGCCGGCATTTGGGAGATTAATGAAAATGTCTCAGAATCATATTACCAAATTAAAACATGAAAAACCGGGATTAGCTGTCATTCTTGATCGACAGTTACAAGAATTATGTGTTTTCCTGGGGGAATTTCCTGTCTTTTTCTCATTAGAAGAGCAAGGACAATTTGCCTTAGGGTACTATCATCAAAAACAGAAAAGCTTTGATGATGCGCAGAAGAACAAGGAATTGAAAGTTATAAATGAACCGGAGGAAAAAGAGTAATGGAGCAGAATGTAATTAAGGAACGGTATGATTTTGTATTTTTATATGATGTAAAAGATGGCAATCCTAATGGAGATCCAGATCAAGCAAACCTTCCAAGAGTTGATGCAGAGAATCAGGAAGGATTAGTAACTGATGTCTGTATTAAAAGGAAGGTTAGAAACTATGTACAGCTTAAAGAAGAATTAAAGTCTCCCTATGATATTTTTATAAGACAAGGAAATATTCTAAATAATATAATTGATGGAGCTACAGGTGAGAAGATCGAGGAGCGGCAAGGTAATATTTGTGCAGATTATTACGATGTTCGAACCTTTGGGGCTGTTCTAAGTACAGGGAAAAAGGGGGCCGGTACTGTTAGAGGTCCCGTCCAATTTACATTTTCCCGCTCTGAAGACAGAGTCTATCAGGCAGAACATTCAGTTACAAGATGTGCTGTAACAACTCCAGAAGAAGCAAAGAAACAAGAAAGTAGGGAAAATGCCTCAACTTTTGGAAGAAAATCTACAGTCCCATATGCTCTATATCGTATGCATGGTTTTATTTCAGCTGTAGATGCGGTAAAAACAGGTTTTACTGAAGATGACTTGGAACTCCTCTGGGAAGCATTATTAAATGCATTTGAACATGACAGAGCTGCGGCTAGAGGAGAGATGAATCCCCGGAAGTTATTAGTTTTTAAGCATAGTAGCCATCTCGGAAATGCAAGATCTGGTCAACTATTCGAGAGCGTGAAAATTAATAAGAAAGTTACTCTTTCTAGAAATTGGGAAGATTATGAAGTCATAATAAATAGGGAGTTAATTCCAGATGGAGTTCAGTTGATAGAAAAGCTTTAATGCACTCCCAAGACTCCCTCATCCCACTGTCCGCTCTGCAGCACCTCCTCTTCTGCGAGCGGCAGTGTGCCCTTATTCATATCGAAAGAGTTTGGGAAGACAATTACTTCACCATCTCGGGAGAACTCTTTCACCAGCGTGTGGATCAAGAATCCAACTCTGTGCCCAGGCTCTCTGCCTGGAAGAAATGTTGGGGCTTACAGTACATAAAGGGTATCTTTTTTATGGAAAGGACAGAAAACGGGAAGAAGTTTTTATTAATGAGGAATTGCGAGATGAAACAATTTGGCTCTCTACAAGGCTTCATGAAATGTTTAAATCAGGTAAGACTCCCAAGGCTGTAATCTCATCCAAATGTAAATCCTGTTCTCTTGAAGCCCATTGCAGACCAAAGTCTGCCGGACGAGGGAAGTCTGTTAAACGTTACATTTCTCAAATGATAAAGGAGAATCTGTCAGATGAAGAGACACCTTAATACTCTGTATGTGACGACTCAAGGAAGCTACCTTCATAAAGAAAGAGAAACAATCGCCGTGAAAGTTAATGGCAGACACAAAGCTAAGCTGCCGATTCACAATATCGAAAGCATTGTCTGTTTCGGAAATGTTACATGCAGCCCCTTTCTGCTGGGCCATTGTTCTGAGAATAATGTTTCTGTAAGTTTTCTAACAGAATACGGTCGATTTTTAGGAAGGATCAGCGGTCCGGTAAATGGCAATGTTCTCCTCCGACGAGAACAGTATAGGTGGGCTGACGATTATAGTAAAAGTTGTGAAGTGTCTCGCTTTATTCTATCAGGAAAGATTATAAACAGTCGGAATGTTCTTCGCCGCTTTTTGAGAGACAATAAAAGTTATAACGAATCAGAATCCGTATCAAATGCCATAAAAGTTATTCAGGATAAATATAAGTCCCTGGAAAAAGTATCCACTCTGGATGAACTGCGGGGGTTTGAAGGGCTGGTTGCTAACAGCTATTTTAGTGTTTTTAATCATATGATCCTGCAGAATAAAACAGATTTTACCTTTAATAGCAGAAACCGACGGCCACCTCTGGACAGAATAAATGCTCTATTATCCTTCATTTATGTTTTGATTATGCATGATATCCGGTCGGGGATTGAAACTGTGGGACTGGATCCGTCTGTAGGATTCCTTCACCGGGATAGACCGGGAAGGTATGGATTGGCCCTCGATTTAATGGAAGAGTTCCGATCTTTCTTTGCTGATCGGCTGGTTTTATCCCTGGTCAACCTTAAGATAATTAATTCGTCTCATTTCAGAGTTACCGATTCTGGAGCTGTCCTATTAAATGAAGATGGAAAAAAAATAGTCCTGTCTGCCTATCAGGAAAAGAAAAATGAAGAAATATATCATCCCTATATTGAAGAAAAATGCAAATATGGCCGTCTTTTTCACATTCAGGCTATGCTTTTAGCCCGTTGGATTCGAGGTGATATTGCAGGATATCCCCCTTTTATCTGGAAGTAGGAGTACTTGATGAAAGTAGTAGTAAGCTATGACGTAAGAACAGATACTCCCGGTGGTAAAAAGCGATTAAGGAGAATTGCAAAGCTTTTGGAAAGTTATGGTCAAAGAGTTCAATATTCTGTTTTTGAATGTGAAATTGATCAAGGACAGTGGCTGAAGTTGAAGAGTAGAGTAATTGATGAAATCAATCAAAATGAAGATAGTTTGAGAATATACAAGCTTGGGAATAACTGGGAACGGAAGATTGAACAGATTGGTGTAAAGAAGCATTATGAAATGATTAAAGATGTCCTTATTTTATGATTGTGCGAACCTAAGGCTTACAGTTTTTTTTGATTTTAAATAATTTCATATATTACATATAATTAACTTTTTTAAAGCATGTTGGGATCTTTTTTAATTTAGAGAGGGGGATTGATTGAAAGAATTTAATTAACTACAATATAAACAATTAAAAATGTATACAGTCGCTCCCTTCACGGGAGCGTGGATTGAAACAAGCAAAAGGGCTTATCTTGTGGAAATGGCACGGGTCGCTCCCTTCACGGGAGCGTGGATTGAAACATTGGTGATAAAGCCGACTTTAAAACATCCCGATGTCGCTCCCTTCACGGGAGCGTGGATTGAAACTTTACTAAGGTCGTCGCTTTCGGTTACAGTGATTGGTCGCTCCCTTCACGGGAGCGTGGATTGAAACATGAAACAGGTGGTTTGCTGGACTGTTTAAAGCGTCGCTCCCTTCACGGGAGCGTGGATTGAAACACTTAAGCTATACTTCATACATAAGAGCAACTGGGTCGCTCCCTTCACGGGAGCGTGGATTGAAACAACTGACCCTTCAACTGAACTTACTTATGATGAGGTCGCTCCCTTCACGGGAGCGTGGATTGAAACTTTTCTAAAGCGCCAAATCTTATATTGGAAGATGGTCGCTCCCTTCACGGGAGCGTGGATTGAAACCTCTGCCGTGATTTCTGCATCGGTTTTACACACCGTCGCTCCCTTCACGGGAGCGTGGATTGAAACTACTTTGCTAATTATGGGAGAGAAAAAAACCCTCATGTCGCTCCCTTCACGGGAGCGTGGATTGAAACCGACCTCATCGACTACAAGTAAATCAATAGTTTTGGTCGCTCCCTTCACGGGAGCGTGGATTGAAACTCATTAGTATTGAAGTTGTTATTCTCCCATGTCCTGTCGCTCCCTTCACGGGAGCGTGGATTGAAACTAGTTTTAGCTTTGGGTTTATTGCAAGAGCTATATGTCGCTCCCTTCACGGGAGCGTGGATTGAAACTCGCTGGGGTAGGCCAGAATCCAGATTCTTTTTCTGTCGCTCCCTTCACGGGAGCGTGGATTGAAACCAATGGCAATCAACGATGACTTTGTTCTGGATGCAGTCGCTCCCTTCACGGGAGCGTGGATTGAAACCCGAGCAAAAAGGATTTGTTCGCATGATTAAAAACGTCGCTCCCTTCACGGGAGCGTGAGCGGGTCGCTCCCTTCACGGGAGCGTGGATTGAAACTATTCTCCTTTATGGGCTGTTTATTTTGTGGTTTAGTCGCTCCCTTCACGGGAGCGTGGATTGAAACCTGTCTGATAAATGGGAATACGATTGATATCTCCGTCGCTCCCTTCACGGGAGCGTGGATTGAAACAATGATTGGGACATTTGTCCTATCTAATTGGTGGGTCGCTCCCTTCACGGGAGCGTGGATTGAAACTGTTAGGTCCGAAGATGCAATATTCCCGGCGGATGTCGCTCCCTTCACGGGAGCGTGGATTGAAACATCCAAACGATCTGAAGCAGCTGTGAAAGTTTATGTCGCTCCCTTCACGGGAGCGTGGATTGAAACATGAAGGATATTTGCCCCCGTCCCCTTCTGACCTGTCGCTCCCTTCACTGTTATCCTGAAATAATACCAGATTTTCTTCAGATATTTATGCA
>NBMC01000011.1 GCA_002084805.1 Spirochaetaceae bacterium 4572_59
CTGAGGTCGGTTTTGAAAGTAACAGCTATTTTTCCACCGTGTTTAAAAAACAGGAAGGGATCGGACCAAACAAGTTCCGGGAATATAATTCGCTGATATAATGCCTGGTCGGGGATTCTTACTCTTTGAAAAAGGGGACTGGCAATCCCAGTGCTTTGGCGCAGCGGTTAAAGCCCCTGTCATAGGAAAAAAGGATTATAGATTCATCCGGCCTTGCATCCCGATAAGCCAGTGCCGAAGAGAGATGAAGGGCGTCAAGGGGTTTCACATGCAGAGGAAACGTTTCGGCCGCCCTTGTTTTGATCTTCGGAGAGAGCCTGAGAAGAGAAAGGCCTTTCATAATCGATTCGATTCTATCCATGGCCTTAAGAAATCCGGAATCATCCAGGATATTCTCCAACCTGTAGCGGTGAACAACCCGTTTGCACTCTATCTCAAGCAGTTCACTGGAAATCACACTGTCGCATTCAAATACATGATAGATAGCAGAATCTCCCTTTAGTACATGTTCCAGAAGCACCGAGGAATCCAGATAGGCTACCATCTGTCAGATCTCTCCTCTTTAATGTCTCTTTGAATATCCTTCTCCGCAGCTATAAGAGGAGGGAGTGTTTTGTACTTATACTTCTTATCCGTCCCTCTGATAAAAAGCTCTTTTTCGTCCTGAAGGGGAACCAGTTCGGCTACAGGATGGTTGTGATCCAGGATGGTCAGTTTTGTTCCCTGCCGAACCTTTTTAATTTCTCCGCTGAGGTGGGCCTTCAATTCTGAAATAGAAATAGTCTCCATATGACCAGTATAGGACTAATTTTTTCCAATCGCAAGACTGACACTTCCTGTCATTTGAAATAGCCGGTGTAAAGCCTCAAAAAATTATCCGAATCGGGGAATTCCGCCCTTTACAACTCTTGTATATATGTATTACTCTTATATTGTACTACTACAATAGTACAATTGGGAGTAGAGCAATGGCTTTGAAAAAAGCAGATATTAAAAAATTGGACTTTTCTCTGGATCCAAAATGTGGTGTTTCTGGATAAGGGGGAACAACTGCCTACTGTCCGGGGACTGGCGGTGGATATCCGGGTCAATCCCAATACGGTAGCCCGCGCCTATAACGAGATGGAAATCCGGGGCATTGTGATAACTCAGCAGGGAACGGGAACCTTTATCAGTAACAAAGAGATCAAACTGGATGACGTGGAGAGAGAGAGGGTCCTGGCCCAGATTGTCCGGCCCCTTGTCAGCAAGGCGGGATCAAACCGGTGATACCGAAGTTAAGGCACTGCGGGGAGTCAATCTTAAAATTGAAAGCGGTGAGTTTATTTCTATCGCCGGACCTTCCGGATCGGGAAAGACAACTTTGATGAATCTGATTGGCTGTATTGATACCCTGGATGAGGGAGAAATCCTTATCGAAGGAAGAGTCGTCTCCGTCCTGTCCAAAGAGGAAAAAACGACATTCCGCCGCGAAAAGCTGGGATTTATCTTTCAGAGCTACAACCTGATTCCCGTCCTTACCGCCTTTGAAAATGTCGCTTTTTCTCTGCAGCTCCTTGGTATAAGCAATGGTGAAATAAAAGAGAGAACCATGGCTATTCTGAAAGAGGTAGGCCTGGAGGGGATGGAAAACAGACGCCCGGGGAAATTGTCGGGCGGACAGCAGCAGCGTGTGGCCATTGCCCGTGCCCTGGTGAAAAATCCTGTTATTGTTCTGGCTGATGAACCCACAGCCAACCTGGACTCCCATACGGGAGAGGACATTCTTAAACTGATGGAAGTTATGAATCAGAAGCATGGAACAACGTTTATCTTTTCAACCCATGACAAAATGGTAATGGATTTTGCCCGCCGGTTGGTCTATCTGCATGATGGAGAGTTTTTTTCCGACGAAAGGAGGGAGTGATGACTTTTCTGCCTTCATTGGCCTTGAAAAACCTTTTCCGCTACAGCAGACGGACTCTTATTACCTCTTCTGCAATTGCCTTTGGAATTATGATATTTATACTGATGGATTCTCTTCTTGTGGGAATCGCGAAGGAGTCGGAGAGGAATCTGATCTGGTATGAAACAGGATCTGCCGCCTTTTTTCATCCCGAGTACTGGGAAGATCATGAGCTGAAACCTGTGGACCGCTCGATTGAAAATCCCGAGGCCCTTGTGCAGCAGATGGCGTCCCGGGGGATTCCCGCGGTTCCAAGAGTCGAGTTCGCCGCGGATATGATTGTTTATCAGGATCCTTTTCCCGAATATGGAAATATACAGGTTCAGGTGACCGGGATTGATCCCCGTCACGATAATGATGTCTTTCAGTTGAAAAAGACTGTTATCAGGGGCCGCTACCTGGAAGAGGATGAAGAAGGAATTATGATGGGCCAGTGGCTGGCCAATGATCTGGGAGCTGATGTGGGGTATCCCGTTACTCTGGTGACCCGTACCATGGATGGTTATTATCAGACCATGGACATGGACGTTGTGGCTATCCTTCTATGCGATAATCCCATGGTAAACCGCTATGGTCTTTATGCCCCTCTGGATACGGTTCAGTACGCTCTGGATATGAATGGTTATGCCAGCGCCGTGTATACCTCTCTCCCCATGGGGAAGGGGGAAGGGGAAGGTATTGAGCAGATGATGGAAGTTGCGGAACCCCTGGGACTTGAAGTCCTGGACTGGCGTGTTATGGGTGCCGACTTTGTAGCCCTGGCTGAGGCAAAGGCAGAGGGTAGTTCCACCATCCTCTTTCTGGTTTTTCTGATTGCGGCTGTGGGAATCTCCAATACGATCCTTATGTCCATTATGGAGCGGGTGAGAGAACTGGGAATGATGCGGGCCATGGGGATGAAAGATCATCAGATCAGACGGATGTTTTTAATGGAAGCCGCAGGAATCGGATTTTTCGGTTCTCTGGGTGGTGTGATACTGGGAGCTCTGGCGAATATCTTTATGGTGAACAAGGGAATTGATTACTCCCGCATGATGCAGCAGGGGGATATGGGCTACCGTTTTGCGGGAATCGCCTACGGCATATGGAATCCCGGGACCTTTGTTACCGCCTTTGTGGTCGGTTTGATCATGGCCGTTATGGTGGCTTGGTTCCCCACAAGACGAGCTTTGAGAATGGAAATCACTAGCTGTCTCAGGTATGTATAATGATAAAAAGGGACCCAATGCTTTGCATTTCCCTTTTTGATCTAGGAGGTTTGCCGTGAAACTGGGAACAATGGCGTTCAGAAATATATTAAGAAATAAAAGAAGAAGTATCCTTTCCGGGACAGCTATTATGATCGCGGCCATGAGTATTGTTATGCTCTTCTCCTTTCTGGCAGGGATGAGTGAGGATATACAGGACAATCTTCATACCTATAAGACCGGAGCGGTCCGTATCAGGCATAAGGACTTTACAAAGTACGAACGGCTTAATCCCATGCATCTGACCGTAGGCAATACGGGTGAACTGTTAAAGGGAATTCTAAATGAACCGGGAGTTACTATGGTCAGTCCACGGATCAGCTTTCCCACCAGAATCTACCGGGACGGAGAAAACTTCAATGCCTTTGGCACAGGAGTGGACTTCTCTACTGAAACAGAGTATCAGAATCTGGGGCCCGAAGTGGTTCAAAAAGGAAGGATTCCTGAAATGGGGAAGAACGAGGTGCTTATCGGATACAAGCTGGCTGAAAAGGTAGCTGTGGATCTGGGCGATAAAATCACCATCCTCTCCTCTACGGCAGCCCGGGGAACCAATGCCATTAGTTTTACCATAACAGGACTGGTAGCTTTTCCCATGGAATCCCTGAACAATATGACCATACTGGCTCCTCTGGACCGGGTGCAGTACTTTTTGCGGATGCCCGACCAGGTGCAGGAGATTCTCCTGAAAGTTGAAGAAGATGTTGATACAACAGCATTGGCCTCGCTGCTTCGTGAAAAGTATGCAGATAATTACGGCCTTGAGATTATGGGCTGGATGGAAATGGAGACCACCTACTCCTGGATAGAGATGGCACAGGCCGTCTATGACATCTTTGCTCTGTTTTTCTTTGTACTGGGGAGTTCTGTCATTCTGAATACCACCATCATGGTGATCTTTGAGAGAATGCGGGAAATCGGAACCATGACTGCCATGGGAATGTCCGGAAAAGATCTGGTTCGTCTGTTCTTTACAGAAGCCTTTATTATTTCTGTCATCGGCTCCTTTGCGGGGGTACTTCTGGGAATAGGGCTAACACAAATCCTGGGAGTTGTGGGAATTAACTTCGGGAAGGCTATGGAGGGCGTGGATTTTGAGATCTCTTCGGTTCTCTATCCAAAACTGAATCTGAAATCCACTGTTGTTGTCTTCTTTTATTCAGTTGTGGTTGCTTCGCTGACGGCAATTCTGCCTGCCAGAAAAACCAGCCGGATCGAAGTGGTGGATGCCCTGAGGGCTGTATAAATTCATAAGGAGTTAAATAGTGAAAACGGTAAAATCAATAGGCCTGATAGTGTTTTTTTTCGGAGGATTTACGGCATTGTTCGGAATCACTGCAGAAGATATTGTCCGGGAGATGGATTGGCAGCAGAGTTTTTCCTCCATGAAAAGCAGCGGTTCCATGATTACAAAAGACCGTTTCGGGACAAAAACAAGCGATTTTATCAGCTGGTCCCGGGGGAATGATGATTTTCTGATCGAGTTTAGTTCTGTGGCCGAACAGGGGCAGAAGGTCCTCCGCACAGCTAATGAACTTTATCTTTACTATCCCGATGCGGAAGAGATTATCCGTCTGCAGGGGGCGGCTCTCAGGCAGTCCATGCTGGGGTCGGATATCTCCTATGAAGATATGACAGAGGGGAACGATACCCTCTCGAAATATGACGTAGAGCTGACGGGAGAGGAGACTGTCGCCGGCAAGGCCTGCTATGTCATTGATATGATTGCTAAAAGCCGGAATGTTGCCTATCCCAGACAGACGGTCTGGGTTGTCAGGGAAACCCTGATTCCCCGGCAGGTACACTACTTCTCTAAATCGGGGAAGCTGCTGAAAGAGATGCAGGTCAATAAGGTCAAGATAATTGGAGATAAGTATGTGATCTCAGAAATGATTCTGGAAGATAAATTGAAGAAAAACTCCAGTACCGAATTACTTCTGGATAATATTGAAACCGACGTAGATCTGGAAAGTAACTTTTTCTCTCTGGATAATCTGGCTTGGTAATCGAAGAGTAGGGGAGGGGGTATGTTGAAAAAGATTATAATCTTAAGTTTAACAGTCTTTATATTCATAAGTTCTGTTTCCCTGCTATGGGGAGAGAGTCATCCTTCTATTAGCATGGAGCTGTATAATACGGTTTATAGGGGAGAAGACGACTGGTATTTTGCCGGAAGCGGAAGAGCTTCTCTTCATATGAAATCCGCACGGGACCCCAATGTTCAAGGGGCAGTTGTGGTGGATTTTATGCCTTTTGATCTGACAGGAGTTTCTTCCTCTGCTTCGGAATCAACAGTTGATGTGACAAAAGCCTATGTTAAAGTCCGTTTTCCTGGGATGAAAATGACTCTGGGGAAAACGCGCCTGGCCTGGGGGGACGGAATTGTTTTCAATTCAGGGGATATCCTTTTCGGTAGCCTGAATCCTCTGCTGGATCTGACACAGAGCGAACTCCGCTCTGAAACGGCCTGGCTGACTGCCATAAATATTCCTTTGGGACCCTTTGCCTTTCTGGAAATGGTTGCGCTTCCTCCGGGGATTGATATGAGTGATTCAGAGGATCCCGCAGCGGGAGATATAAGTAGGGCTTCAGGGGGGTGCCGGGCCTACTTTACTGTTTTGAATACCAAGCTAGAGATCGGATACCTTTATAAGGGAGAAGAGAAAGTAGCGCTGGATGTGATCGGCCACCGTCCCTACCTCAGTATGCAGGGTAATGTCGGTCCTGACTGGTATATGGCAACGTCGGCGGCTTTTGTGACGGAGCAGCAGCGGAATGAGGGGAATGATGCCGGCTGGGAGGACAGCTGGAACCTCTCCTTCGGCCTCTTTCATATGCAGGAGGCTGGTCGGAACAATACACTGAATCTCCGGCTGGAAGCCCTTTGCTTTCCTTATCAGAACTGGGAGGATCAGGGGGGCAGACACAGTATTTACGGTCTCTACCTCTATCCGGAGCTTACCTGGCTGCAGGGTAGCAGCCTGAGCTATTCCCTGAGGTCCGTTATCTCTCCCCTGGACGGCTCGGCCATGATTACAGGGGGGGCCTGCTGGAATATCTTTCAGGGACTGATTCTGCAGGCCTATGCCTCCTTTTTTACGGGGGATGAAACGGATACCTATGCCTGGGACAGGGGCAGTGTCTGGGATGATGATCTGGATAGGATTCAAGGTGCCTCCTTTATGATGGGGGCCCGCTATACCTATTAAAAAAACGGATATTCCTGTTAATCATTTGAAGGAACATCCGCCTGTAAGAGGAAACTGTACCAATTAAAATTATTTTAAAGCAATCTGAATGACATTTTTAATACCACGTACCTTTTCCAGTATGCTATCTGAAGGGCTTGCATCCAGCTTTAAAGTACAGACTGCCGCTTGTCCTCCGGAAAAAACGGAATTTTCCATCTCTTCAATATTGATGTTAGCAGTTCTCAGTTCGTCCAGAACCCCGGCCAGTACACCCACTGTGTTGAAATGACGTACAACCAGATTGATAATACCGCTGCTTTTTTCCTGATGATTCACCTGATGAAGGGGTTTTCCCGTTTCCAGATAGGCTTTGACAATATTGACCACTTCTCCTGCAATGGCGTCGGAGGACTGATCTGTAGAGGCACCGATATGATGGGTTCCTGTTACAAGAGCTGCCAGTTCGGTATCGGTGAATTCCTTGTCGGAGGCACCGGGTTCATTTTCGTATACATCAATGGCAACCTTTAAACCTTTTGATTTAATGGCCTGCTTCAGAGCGGCCGTATCAACGACTTCACCACGGGATGTGTTCACAAGGATAGAACCATCTTTCATGGCATCCAGGATCTCTTTGTCTATGAAATGTTTTGTAGCCTTTCCTGCTGCCAGATGAACGGACAGGGCATCTGCCCGGGAGGCTGCTTCTCGCGGGGTGGCACAGTATTCCACCCCCCATGCTTCAGCTTTTTCGGGGGTCAGGCTGCGTGACCAGGCGGCTACATTCATACCGAATGCCTTCGCTCTTTCCGCACATCCCCGGCCTATGGATCCCATTCCGATAACAGAGAGGGTTCGTCCTTTCAGTCCGGCTGCTTTTCCGTACAGTTTTTTGTTCCATACGCCGTTTCGGAGGTCCATGGTTCCATCTGCAATCCGCCGGTCTGCTGCGATCATAAGACCCATTGCCAGTTCGGCTACGGCATCGGCATTTTTACCGGGACAGTTGGCTACATGAATACCTCTGGAAGAGGCCTCTTCAAGGTCGATTGTATTAACACCTGCTCCTGCTCTGATAATGAGTGAGAGGTTTGCACCCTTGTCGATGGTATCGGCGGTAACTTTTGTTGATCTTACTATCAGTATTTCCGCATCAGCGATTGCACCGGGAAGATCTCCCGCGCCTAATCCTGGTTCAAAGGTGATTTCTGCTCCAAGGGATCCTAGATCCTTCAGAGCTGTGTCGGATAATTTGTCAGCTATTAATATTTTCATAAATTCAGAATAATATTGAAAATTCGGGTTGTAAAGTAATATTTGATCAGTTCAGACATCTGTATTTGATTAAAATATCAAAGTTGACTGAATAATCAATATTGCTGACTGTTGTATGGAGTTCAAAGGCCCTGTATAGTGATTAAAAAAGGAGGCATACTAAATGCAAACTATCGGAGAGTGGCTTGAATCACATATCACACTGCATAATAATGATACGCGGAAAGAGGAGCGGATGAACAGTTTGACTCACGCCATTGCGGCTGTCCTTTCTCTGCTGGGTCTTGTTGTTCTGTTGATCAGAACGGTTCCTTCCGGAAACCCCCGTTTTATCATCGCTGCTCTGGTATTTGGTCTTACCATGATTCTCATGTATAGCTCCTCTTCCATATACCATATTATTCAACCATCCAACTTGAAGCGGGCTTTAAGGATAATGGATCATGTCAATATCTATCTGCTTATTGCCGGAACCTATACCCCTATCTGCCTGGGTATGAACAATTCTTCCGGTCATGTCCTGCTTCTGCTGGTCTGGACCGTTGCTGTTCTGGGAATTATATTTAAACTTGTTTTCTGGGGAAAGGTAAAGCCTCTTCATACCATCATCTATATTCTTATGGGTTGGCTTGTTGTTTTTTTCTTTGAAGATCTTAAAGAAAGTATTCCTGCAGATTTTCTTCCCTGGATTTTCAGTGGAGGTATTGCTTATACGCTTGGTACTGTTTTTTATGCTATGAAAAAAATGCCTTACTATCATGCTGTCTGGCATTGTTTTGTTATAGCGGGGAGTGCCTGTTTCTATTTTGGAATTTATCTACATATTCTGGTGGTCTGATAATCCTGATTCTATCCCTCATCTTCCTTCATACAGAAAGATGAGGGAAGGATAATTTTTCCAAACTCCTGTCGGGCTGTCCCCGGGACGGAGTTATCCTCTTCTAAAAGAGAATTTACATAGATTCTGAATGAATGAACTTTTCATTTTCTTCATAACCCAAACTTCGGCAATTCTTTTACTAAGAAAGCCCATTGTTGGAAAAGAGTGTGCAAGAAAAAGTACGCTGCTCAGTTTTATTTTCTTCTGAATTATCAGGGCCCATTCATTTATCATTTCTCCGGATCCCTCGCCGATTATACTGACACCGAATACCTTGCCCCGGGAGTTTGTAAATACTTTTACAAAACCTTCCCCGACAAATTCGGCAATAGCGGCACCATAATCACCATATTTTACAGAGTGGGTTTCGTACTTGATTCCTTTCTTAATCAATTCGGATTCTCTCATTCCCACATATGAAATCTGTGGTTCTGTAAATACTGTCCAGGGAACAACATAGTTGTTAAACTTGAATGAAGAGTAGGGACTAACGGCATTCATAATAGCAATCATACCCTCATGCATAGCTGCGTGAGAAAGCATAATCCCTCCATTGCAGTCTCCAACGGCATAAATGTGCTTTTTTGAAGTTCTGAATTTTGAATCAACTTCTATCCCTCTGCGGCTGTATTTAACTCCGGCTTTTTCAAGATCCAAGCCTTCCAGAGCAATTCTACGGCCAGCTGCCATAAGCAGTTTTTCAGATTTAATAGATAGTCCGTCATCAGTATGAAGTACTGAATAATCCCCGTCTTTCTCAATTTTTGTTATTTTTCTGGAATTATATACATCTACATTCTCCTTTTTAAGGATTTCTTCAAGCAATTCTCCAGCTTCTCTGTCTCCAACGGGTACCAGAAAATCGTCCATTTGTACAATCGTACATTTTGTACCGAGTCTTGAGAAAGCCTGTGCCATTTCGCAACCGATTGCTCCTCCTCCGACAATTGTCATGCTTTCCGGTATTTTGGAAAGATTGAAAATATTGGTATTATCCAGAATTTCCACATCGCTTATTCCCGGAATGGGAGGAATCATCGGCTGAGTTCCGGTGGCAATAAATATTTTTGTACCTGTTATTGTTTTATCTCCAACCTTAACGGTATGGGGATCTATGAAACTTGCAGATTCATCACTGTTCAGTAGTGTAACCTTATCAAACATTTTCATAGTTTTTTTATCCAGAACATACTTTAATGATTCAGCAATATTGGAAAAAGGTGTTTTTACTTTTGTTAAACCCTCTTCCAGTAATCCTTCAGTCTCGAGTTTTTCTGCAGAATATTTTAATTTTGATATTCTGAGTAATGCCTTACTGGGAATACACCCGACATTCATACATTCTCCACCGATCTTATCCTTCTCTACGGCACAGATATTAAGTCCCATTTCGGCACCCATTGCAGATACAGCCATCCCTGCCGGACCGAGTCCAATACAGATGATATCATAATCATATTTCATAATTATCTCCCTTGATTTACTTGTTTTGATAAATACATATTTAAAAATCTATATACATATATCTATATAATACTATCTATATAGTATTTATTATTGTTACTACAGTCAACATAAATAATTCATAATAAAGCGAATTATTTTATTCTTTATTCTCTATTTCCAGATTTAGATTCGCATTTCCGAGATGTAGTTTCTCCAATTTCCTTTCTGAAGAATAACGGACGGAAAGACTGGATTTTTTCAAAGATTCAGACTATCCTCCCTATCTGAATATGAAATTTGAAATTCCCTATAAAACAGTGTTTCTCTACTTTCTTTTTTTTCTCTTTCAGTGGGGGGGGCAAATGGCTGCGGCAGCCGCGGCCGGAGAAGGGCTGTCTTCTTTTCTTTTTCTGATCCCGCTCTATTTCTGCTTTATTTCCAGAGGATTTCTCTGGCTTTTTATCCTGCGGGATATGAAGCTGGGACTGGCCTACTCCCTTTCAAGTCTGGGTTATCTGGTGATCCCAGTCCTGTCATTGTTCGTATTGGGAGAACCTTTTAAGGGAAGCTTTATTCCCGGGGGAATACTTATTCTGGCAGGGATTACTTTATACGGTGTGGCGGAACAGAGTCTGGCCACTTCAAAAAGGAGAGAACCCTGATGTCTCCTTTTTTATCTGCCTTTTTATTGATGATTCTTATGGGGATTATGACAGCAGCTGGACAGGTCCTGATCAAACTGGGAATGCTGGGATCTGAGAGTCCTTCGGGAATCTCTGCTATGGTTCGTGTCTGTTTGAACTTCCGCATTATCACAGGTTTTATGCTGGCACTCAGTGCACCTCTTGTGTATATACAGGCTTTGAAGTTTTTAGGATTAAGCGCTACCTATGGTTTGAACGGACTGAGCTATATTTTTGTATTTGCCTTTTCCCGTATTTTTCTGGGAGAGAGAGTTTCAGTTCTGCATCTGGCAGGACTTGTTCTGATTGCCGGGGGGGTAGCCGTCTGGTCAATCTAAGCTTGGTTATTCCAGTCTATAATGCAGTGGATCATCTGGAGAATTTTCTCTCCCTGATCCTTCCTCATCTGGATGGATTAAACAGGTCCTGGGAAATCTTTTTTGTGGATGATCACAGCGGGGATGGGAGTTTTGATCTCATCACTAGGCTTCATAAGAGGGACCGACGCATCCGCGGATGCCGTTTGAAAGAGAACCGGGGGCAGCAGAATGCCCTTTTCTGCGGTCTTTCATCCTGTTCGGGAGAGTATATTATTACAATGGATGATGATGGTCAGCATCCCATCTCCCTGCTTCCGGATCTTCTGGCAGAGCTGGAAAAAGGATGGGATGTGGTCTATCTGGTGAACAGGGAGAAGAGAAGGCATGGTATTCTCCGCTTCGGGACAGCTCTGACAGATCTGTTCTTCGAATTATTCTGTGGAAAACCCTCTTCTGTGGAGATCGGTAGTTACAGAATTCTGCGACGGGAGCTTGTTGAGAGTTTTGCGGAGTTTCCGGGACGATTCGTCTATATTTCCGCTCTCATATTCCGCAGCCACCCGAAGCCACGGGTTTGTTCTATGCGCTATACTCCCGGGGGTAAGGCCGGACTGAGAGACAGTCGCTTCTCCTTAGGGAGACGCTTGAAAGTTTTTCTACTCCTTTTTCTTTACTATGGACCTTTCCGGGGGATTGTCAGAGGCATAGACAGGGTAGGGGGACACGGGCAGAAGAAACCCTGTGAAATTAAGGAGGTTCTATGATTATCCATATGCTGGGAGGTGGTCCTGCCCAAGTAAGTCTGATCCGCCGTGCAAAAGATCTTGGCTATAAGGTCGTTGTTTCCGATTTGAATCCTCAGGCTCCCGGTCTGAAGGAGGCGGATTATCCCTCTCTGGCTAGCACCTTTGATGAGGAGGCGGTCTTAAGGGATGCCCGTAAATTCCATTCGGATTTTCTGGTAACTGCCGGAACGGATCAGCCTGTTCTTACTGCCGCCCGAGTTTCTGCCGCTCTGAATCTACCCTATTTCCTGACTCCCTCTCAGGCCCTGGTCGTAACCAATAAAAAAGTGATGAAACAGGCTTTTCGCGGTCATGGTATCCCCACAATGGACTTTACTTTCCTTAAACCGGGATTCCATGATAGTGAACTGGAGGGGCTGCATTTTCCCCTGGTGATCAAACCCCTGGACAGTCAGGGGCAGAGGGGTGTACTCCGTGTGGAAAATTGTGAGGAAATCCGGCGCAATATTTCCATCGTACTGAGTTTTTCCCGGCAGGAGGAGATCCTAGCGGAGGAGTACTACCCGTCCATTGAACTCACCGTCAGCGGTTGGGTAGAGAAGGGTAGAGCCCATATTTTCTCCATTACTGACAGGGTTACCGTGGATAACGGTCCCCATCTGGGAGTCTGTGTTTCCCATCGCTATCCCTCCCTCTGTCATGGGGACTGGGATGAGCTGGAGGTTTTAACTGCAAAAATCACTGCTATGATCGGTCTGAAAAACGGACCTCTTTATTTTCAGATTCTTTCGGGAGACCGTGGTTATAGAGTGAACGAGATTGCCTGTCGTCTGGGAGGAGCCTATGAGGATGAGTTTCTGCCATGGCTTTGCGGTGTTCCTCTTCTGGACCTGATGATTGAAATGACCGCCGGAAGTGATTACAATTCAGATTATCTGAACCATCTCTCCCGCATAAGGGAGGGGAAGTATCTCTCTCTGCAGATGTTTTTCAGCCGTCCCGGCAGACTATGTTCCCGGGAGGGGATGGAGAAGGTTGTTCAATTAGAGAATATCCTGAACGGTCGATTTTTACTGCCTGCAGGAACGAAAATTTTTTCCAGGGAGAATTCCACCCAGCGTGCAGGATATTTTATTGCCTGCGGACAGAATCCGCATGATTTGAACCGCCTTATCCGGGAGTCCTATGATCTGCTGCATCTCAAAGGACAGGATGGACGGAACCTGATACAATTTTATGAAAGGATGTTGTTTCCCTATGAAGAAAGTTATTAATGCTCTTATTATTTTATGTCTGATCCCCTTCCTTTTCACGGGATGCCGTAAAAAGGAAGAGCAACCCTCTATTACCATTGCAGAACAGTACGGCCTGGCCTATGCACCTCTGCAGATTATGAAAGAGAAAAAGTTCCTGGAGACCATCAGCCCCGGTACAGAAGTCCAATGGGTTCGTCTTGCTAACACCGCAGCCATAAGAGAAGCCGTCCTCGCCGATGAACTGGATGCCGGATTTATGGGGATTCCTCCTTTCCTGCTGGCCAGGGATAAAAAAATGCCCTGGAAAATTGCTACTGCTTTGTCACAGGCCCCACTGGGACTGGTTGTGAATGACGCGTCTATCAGGACGCTGAATGATTTTACACCCCAGACTCGTCTTGCTCTGCCTCAGCCGGGCAGTATTCAACATATTCTGCTCTGTATGGCTCTGGAAAAACAGAAAGGAGATTCTACTGCACTGGACAGTGTGCTTGTTTCTATGAAGCATCCTGACGGCATGAATGCTCTTTTAAGCGATTCACTGGAAGGACATTTTACATCTCCCCCCTATATTTTCCAGGAAGAGGATCAGAAGGGCTTTTCTCTTCTACTTTCAGGTGAAGAAGCCATGGGTGAATCATTCTCTTTTATTGTCGGTATGGTTACAGAAGATTTTTATCGGAGTCATCCTGATCTGTACATTGATTATTTAAAGGCCCTGAAACAGTCTGTAGATTTTATCAATGAGCAGCGGGATGAGAGTATTGAGATTCTGTCGGAAGTTTATGATATGGATCCTGAGATCCTGAAGGATTATCTTTCCAGGCCCGGCATGGTTTTTGAAACAGAAATCCGCGGGCTGCAGCAGTTTATAGATTTTATGACAGCCACTAATATGATTGAAAATATTGAAACTGCCGGAGATGTTATTTTTTGAAATACCTGGCCCGTTTTATCTGGGGTGTTGCCTTTTTCCTGTTCTGGCAGGGACTATACTCTCTTCAGCTCTTTCATCCCCTGATACTGCCGTCTCCTCTGGAAGTCTTTGAGAAAATAATTTCTGATATGGCATCGGGTGAGCTTCCCATCAGCCTGTATTATTCTCTGTATATGATCATCGCTGCCCTGGTTCCGGCAGTTTTGACAGCCTTTCTTATGGCTGTCGCCGGGAGGCGGTGGAATAAAATCGATCAGTTCTGGGAAGCCCTGTCCGCCCTGGCTCATCCCCTTCCGGGAATCGCCCTTCTGCCTCTTCTGATTCTCTGGACGGGTCTGGGAACACATATCATAGTTCTGATTGTCTTTCATTCCGTTCTCTGGCCTTTCTATATCAATCTCCGCAGCGGCTTCCGGGGAGTCTCTTCCCTCTGGTTGGATCTGGGAAGAAATAATGAGCTGCAGGGATGGGAAAATTTTGTATATATACTCCTCCCCGGAGCCTATCCCTCTCTTTTGGCGGGACTTAAGATCAGCTGGGCCCGTGCCTGGAGGGCTGTAATCAGTGCCGAAATGATCTTTGGAACTATCGGGAATGCAGGTGGCCTGGGTTGGTACATTTTCGATAAGCGGACTTTTATGGATACTCCTGGAATGTACAGTGGCATCCTTATCCTTATGCTCATAGGCATTCTTGTGGATGATCTGATTTTCCGGAAACTGGAATCCCGCATGAACCTGCGCTGGGGGAGAATATCATGAGCCTGCTTACTGCGGAGAATCTTTCCTTTTCCTATCCTCTGGATGAGGGGAAAAAACTGGATATCTTTCACAATTGGAATCTAAAGGTTCAGGAGGGAGAAATCCTCTGCCTTCTGGGCCCATCAGGCTGTGGAAAAAGCACAGTTCTGAAACTCCTTGCGGGATTTCTGGCGCCTTCATCTGGTTCGGTTTTCTACCGGGATAATCCGGTCCGGGCACCTTTTAAAATGGGGCAGATGATTTTTCAGGATCCCTCTCAGCTCCTTCCCTGGTTGACAGTACGGGAGAATGTTCTTTTTCCGAATATCCGGCGGATGCCGGCAAGACGACGCAAAGCAACATTGAGAAAAGAGCCGGATGAACAGCTCCAGCAGATTCTAGGCTTAAGCGGTATGGAGGAGTATGGGGATTTTTATCCCAGCCAGTTGTCCGGAGGGATGAAGCAGCGCTGTGCCCTGGCCCGTTCCCTCTATGCGAATCCAGAGATCCTTTTTATGGATGAACCCTTTGTCAGTTTGGATGCACCCTCCAGAAATTCCCTGCAGAAACTGGTTTTAAAGCTTTGGGAAGAGAAAAAGAAAACAATTCTTTTTGTGACCCACGATATTGCAGAAGCTCTGCTATTGGCGGATCGTTTGATGATTTTGAGCACTTTAAACGGAGCTGTGAAGATACAAGAGAACCCTCTCTCCCGGCCGCGGAGACGGCAGAATCCTGACTTTCTGAAACAGGAAGCCCGTCTCTATTCCTATCTTGAGTCTTCCGAGATGACCCTGTAAACCGATACGGTCCAGGGCTTCCTGTTTTTATAGGCTTCGATCCGTGTTCCATAGCTTGGACTTTCAAAGCTTCCTGTCAGTACACAGTTCTTTTCCAGAAACTCTTCCATTTGGGGATACCAGTGGGCTGTGTTTCCATAGAGGGCGTTCCAGCTGGGACGGTTTTTATATACATAGTCGATTTCTGAGGGAATAATGATCATATTGATGTTTCTTGAGTGTATATAGGAGGCAAAGGGAGATTTTTCTTCCTCTTTGCTCTCCTGAGGCAGGAATGCCAGGTTCCGCCAGTTGTAAAGGTTGCCTCTCTCCAGGTAATACTCAAGGTTCAAACTGCCCAGAACCCGGCTCTCTTCCGGAACAAGAGTCCTTATCTGTTCTAAATACTCATCGTAGCTTTCAGCAGAGGGATCCAGCTCTCCTTTTATCTCCTGAGCAGACAGAAGGAGAGTGAGCGGAAGGAGTATTAAAATCAAAAGAAGCTGCAACTGTCCCGATATTTTTTGCATACCCACTAGTAATGCGGCCCCTGCCAAATAGTAAAAGGGAATCAAAAAAATCACAGAGGGCTGACTGTATTTCCCCAGAATCATAATTCCCAGGTTGATTCCGATCAGTCCTGCGGGAATAATTCCTTTTCTGCCTGAACTCAGAGGCAGAAACAGAAGAAAGAGGGGAAGGGAATAAAATTGCCAGCGAATATCCGGCAGGTAGTAGGTTCCTCCGACTTGGTGAAAAATTTTTGAATAGAAGAGAGGCCATTTGAGGATTTTCACATCGCTTGCATCCATTACACCTAAGGGTTCACCATAACTGAGATAATCCTGAACAAAGGAGGGATTAAAATGGAAGCTGAGGCTCACAAAGAGGGTCGCTGTAAAAGCAGCAGTCAGTAAAAAGGCCATTCCCGACAGGAAAGACCTTTTCCTCGTGACCATCTCTCTCAGCAGAAGGAGTCCCGCCGGCCAGGCGATTAGAAAGGCATTAGGATGAAAGCCCGCTGCTAAACCGATGATACAACCCGTCAGGGCTCCATGAGCCGTGCTTTTTCCATCCAATGTCAGGATCAGGGAGCTGAGCATCAGGGCCAGCATTATAATTTCCTGCCTGGCTGTATGAGCGGCATATATAAACTGTACATCCCAGGACATCCAGATAACGACCAAAAGAGGGAAATAGAACAACCTTGAGTGGTGAAAAACTGATTTTAGCAGTTGAAACATAAGGTAGAGACATAAAACTCCTCCCAGCAGGGAGAGAAGGCGCAGGCTGAACAGAGAGTATCCGAATATCTGAATAAAGAGAATCTGAAAGAGATGATAGAGAATTTTGATGGCATGGGGATGGCGTTCGTACAGATCATAAAAGGGTTCTGTAACATCCAGCCTGCCCTCTGCAGACATATGGCGGCTTAAACCGCTTAACCAGGCCTCATCGCTGTGCATCAAAGGGAAATCTGTCAGGAACAGAAGGTTTAACAAAAACCAGAGAAGGAGGTATCCCCAGAGGATTACTTGTGGATTGAACGTCCTGTGCTTTGTAACAATAGTCTGCTGCATATTAAAAAACCCCTTAGAGAAATCCGGAAAGGATTAGCTAAGGGGAATTATACATTTTTTTAGGACTTAGTTCTTACTGAACAACGGGGAGGCCTTCATTTCCCCAACCTGTAGCACCAGTTCCACTGGTTCCCATACCACTTTTAACAGAAGCAGCATCGATACCGAGGAGTCTCATAATACCAACAGTCTGACCGGCAGTCTGGCCTGAGTAGCAGTAAACAAATACTTTCTTATCTCTGGGCAGTTCAGCAAAAGCAGCCTGCATTCCATCACCGAAGGGGATGTTAATGGCACCTTCGATGTGACCTTTGGCGTAATCATCATCCTTTCTGACCGATACAATTAGCATATCGTCTTCAGCATCCAGTTTTTCTTTCAGCTTTTCAGCAGCAATGAGATTACTGGGGGTTTCGGGATCAGAATTCAGGTTATTGAAATAATCCAAAACAGCAGTTTTGATTTCCGCATCAATTTTAACACCGGAGGATTCAGGAGATGCATTGGCAGCAGTTTCAATATAGTCTTCATAGCCTTCAGTTTTGGCAATACCCAGTTTCCATCCGTATTTGATGGATGTTACATCAAAACCGGCTGTATTCAGTACGGCTGTGGCTTGTCCGGCAGTCTGTCCGGAGTAGCAGTTAATATAAATGGAAATATCATCGGGCAGCCAGTTAATGGCTTTTGCCAGCTCGGGTCCCCAGGGAGCGTTTACAGCACCTTTCAGGTGACCGGCAGCATAATCATCAGCTTTTCTGATATCAAGGATAAACATGTCAGCTTCCATATCCATCATTTCAAAAACTTTGGATGCGGGTGCAATTCTGGAACCGGGGTAATCGGCGAAATAAGAATTGGCTGCTTCTTCAAGGGCGCTTACCGTTACAACAGCAGCTTCTTTGGTTTCAGTTGTTTTTACAACAGTCTCAGTTTTCTGACATCCGGCAAATAAAGCCACTACCATAAACAGTGTTAGAAATCTTTTCATTTCATTTTCTCCTTATTTTCGGGATCATGAATTATCCCGATACTTGACTCATTCACAAATTATAAAAGGAATTGAGTCATATTTCATATAAACTTCAGGAATCTTTCGGTAAAAAACTATAAATATATTTTTACCTAATTAATGCCTAAACCTTAATATTCAAATACATGCTATGTCAACTAAAATATCATAAAATGTAAAAAACAGTATCAACTTCTTTTCTTATATACAGATAATGTTCTTTTAGGATGCAGAAAGCGGACTTCTGAAGGCTTGTATATGAAATGTTGAATGTGTTTTTTGTGTGTGCATATGCATGAAACACTGTTACTTCAAATTAGAAAGTAGCAGTGTTTAAGACCTTATATTTTTCCGGACTGATTCTGACTATTCAATTTTCAGATGGATCCGGAACCTGTAATGACCCGTTGATACGGTATATTCATCCCTGGTCTGGGGACCGCAGCTTCCTGTTCCAAGACCTCTCTGAAGATAGTCAAGAGAAAGCCATGTTTCATCCCGTTTCACCAGATCAGTGGTATGGCGAGCCTCAAAAAGATCGGAGGGGCTATGATAAAGTGCAGAAAATTCCATAGGAAAGTCTCCCTCAATTCTCAATTTTCGTTTTCCCTTCAGCTCCAGCCAGCGGGTATCCGTATGGTTTCCACACTCTTGGGGTAGGATGTAGGGGACAAACTGATCGGCAATTTTTTGTTCATACTCCCTTAAAAAAGCCGATTCAGCACGGTCGATATAGTTTTCATGAGGTCCTTTTCCAAACCAGGATACATCATTAAAAATGGGAAAACTTGTCATAATCAGTCCTACTCTCGGTAGAGATGGCAGGCCTTCATGCAGTCGGACTTCCGTGTCTAGGATAAAGCCGTTATCCGTCAGGGAGGAAATCCGCTGTATACAGCGGATTTCTTTGTCCGGATCCGTTCCTATCAGGGTTTTATCTATGGTCAGGACCTTATGGCCCGGGGATTCATCCCTATATACCCTTCCTTCCTTCAAACTGAGTTTATTCAGACCGGCTGCCAGCCACTGTCCCAGGGGTTTCTGATCCTGTCCTTCCCAGTCTCTTATTCCGTCATTATCCGTAGCGGCACGCCAGAGATGGAGATCCGGTCCTTTCTTCAAGACTGTCTCACCCTTAAAAGCCATGCCCATGATGGTGCACTCTTTTTCAGATACCGTTATGCTTGTCTCTGCGCTGCGGAATACAATATTCTCACTGTCTTTATGGAAAGTAAGATCTTCATTATCGTATTCCACTTCGGATTTTCTATGACGCAGCACTTTAACCGGACGGAATCCGCCGTGGAGGCGGATCTGTTCCGTTGCTACAATATGTCCGCTTTCACACCAAGGGGTTTTAGCTTTTGAACGGATTGTCAAATTCAGGTGTATCTCTTCTCCCTTATGACCAGGATTGACACCGCAGGGTATGGGGACCAGCGCAGAATTGCCGGGAATCAGAAAAGGTAGAGGGAAATTCCCAATGGCATCAACCTTTCCGTCTCTCAAGAGTTCCCATTCGGCAACAAGCCATTCAAGAGATGTAAAATCCTGCTTGTTTGTGACAGTCAGAACCGGAGGATGGTGCTGACGGCTGCCGCTGCGGAGTTCAACCGTTACAGGTTGTGTCAGTTTTTTTATCTCCCACATGGCGGGGTGGGGTGTCCTATCCGGCCAAACCATCCCGTTGATACAGAAGTCAAAGTCATGAACGGGTTCACCGTAGTCTCCACCGTAAGCCCAGTACTCACGCCCGTCTTCGGTCTTTTTAAGCAGGCCCTGGTCTACCCAGTCCCAGATAAACCCGCCTTGAAGCCCATGGGTTTCTTCAAAGGCCTTCCAGTAGTCCTTCAGGCTTCCGTTACTGTTTCCCATGGCATGGGAGTATTCACAGGCAATATAGGGACGGTGATCCTCCACCTCTGTGGCAAAATGGACCATATCCTCCACAGATTCATACATGGGGCAGTAGATGTCTGTCGCCCTGGCTCCCCATTCGCTCTTATGAACATTGATTCCCTGGCCCCACTCTTCCCGGCAAGCTCCTTCATAGTGGAGGGGACGGCTGGGATCGCAGCCCCGGACCCAGCCGGCGGCCGCATCGTGGTTGGGACCGTAACCAGATTCATTTCCCAGGGACCAGAGGATGATGGAGGGGTGATTCCTGTCACGCAGAACCATCCGGCGGACCCTTTCGCTAAAGGCCGCCGACCAGCGAGGATCCCGGCAGAGCTGGTCGTAGTAGTCATGTGATTCGATATTCGCTTCATCCACCAGGTAGATACCATACTCATCGCAGAGCTCGTACCACTCGGGTGTATCAGGGTAGTGACAGCAGCGGACCGCATTGAAGTTGAACTGTTTCAGTAGGAGAATATCCTGGATCATGCTCTCTCTTGTAAGGGTTTTTCCTGTCCTGTCATCGTGTTCGTGTCTGTTGACCCCTTTGATCATGACAGGCTTTCCGTTTATCTGGAGCTCCCGGTTTTTTATTTCTACCAGACGGAAACCTATACGGAAGGAGAAGGCTTCTACAGGGCTTCCGTCGGGGCGGTTCAGGCTGAGGGACAGGGTGTAGAGGGTGGGATTTTCCGAACTCCACAGTGAAATATTATTCAGGCTGTATTCCAGGCGGACCAGACTGTCACCAATCTTGTCACTGTCCGTGTGTCGTACCGATTTGAAACAGGTTTTTCCTACCTCATAATCTTCCAGAAGCATTTTCCCCTGATTGTCCTGCAGACGAACAGAAAGTGTGTAGGGCTCTTTGCTGATCTCCTCTCCCTCTGTCTGAACATTCAGCTTCAGTGTTCCTAATCTTTGCTGAATCCCAGCTCTTTACCGTTTATAAACAGGAAAAAGGCGCTTTCCACTCCATCAAAGTGGATCACTGTCCTTCTTTTTTTCCAGCCGCTAGGCAGGGTAAAGTTCCTTCTGTAAATTCCTGTGGGATTTTCCTCGGGAACATCGGGTGGCATATTATTAAAGGGCATACGCACATTGGTATACCAGGGGTAGTCTCCGGTATCTTCCATGGTCCAGTTTGCGGGGACCGGAATGGTACGGCTGTTTTTAAGGGTGCTTCCGGGCTGGGTCTCTTCTGTTTTTACAGCATCAGGACTGTTTTTCAAAAGGAATTCCCATTCTCCGTTCAGCGAGAAATACCAGGGGGAATCTTCCCGTTTCTGTTCATAAGCGCTTTCCATATTGGGGAAGGGGTAGAGTGTCGCCCTCGGTGCGATTGTACCGATGGATGGTATTTCCGGCATGACCCATGGTCTGATTCCGGCAAGTGCTGAAAAGGACATAAAAGCCTCCCTAATTAAGCTATTTGATATTGATAACATCTGTCAGAGCCTTGAAAAATGGGCGTACTGGTATATCTTATATTGGTAAATGGTATATCCGGGAATTGACAAAATCAAGGAACAACTTTCATTTCGTTCTGTGGGAGGTCAGGTGAACAGGCCGTTTTCACAGTGTATACAAGAGAGAATTTGTCATATTACCTAGGCATTTCCTAATAAATATTTTTTCAAATGGGATTTCCTACTGGAAAAACTCTCCCCTTTCTATATAATAAGAAAAACCAAAATACAAAGGATGACTGCCATGAGCGCCGAACATTATTATCCCCATGAGTATAAATCTCTTCTCTCTCTGGAAGAAACTGAAAAAGCGATTGCCGGGATAAAAAGTTTTTTTCAGACTTATTTTTCCGCTCAGCTTAAGCTGAGACGTGTAACCGCCCCTCTTTTTATTGAAGCCGGTACAGGAATTAATGATGATCTCAATGGTTTTGAAAAACCTGTTTCCTTCCAGCCTAAAGGGATGGGAGTGACCGCTGAGATTCCTCAGTCTCTGGCCAAGTGGAAAAGAATGATGCTGGGTGATTATAAAATAGACCTGGGTTACGGCCTTTATACAGATATGAACGCTATCCGTCCCGATGAAGATCCCGATAACCTTCATTCCTACTATGTAGATCAGTGGGACTGGGAGATGGCTATCTCCTCGGAGTCTCGGAGTCTGGATCTTCTTATGTCAGTTGTAAAAAAGATATATGCTACTCTGAAAGCAACTGAGTTTATGGTCTATGAAAGTTATCCCGAAATTACTCCCGTTCTTCCCGAAGATATAAAATTTATTCATGCGGAAGAATTGTGCAAAAAATATCCCGACCTATCTCCGATGGAAAGGGAGTCCAGGGTTGCCGAAGAGTTCGGTGCTGTCTTTATCATTGGAATAGGAGCCGTCCTTTCCGACGGAAAGGAACATGACGGACGTGCACCTGATTACGATGACTGGAGCAGTGAAAACAGTGATGGTTATAAAGGATTGAACGGAGATATCATTCTCTGGAACCCCGTTTTGGGCAGAACCTTCGAGATATCATCCATGGGAGTTCGTGTTAACAGAGAAGCTTTAGAGCGGCAGTTGATTATACGTGGGAGTGAAGAACGCAAGGAACTTCTCTTTCATAAAAGACTCCTGGCGGGAGATTTTCCCGAATCTATCGGTGGGGGTATCGGACAGTCCCGTTTATGTATGTTCCTGTTGAGAAAGGCACATATCGGAGAAGTACAGGCCAGCCTCTGGCCTGAAGAGGTCAGATCGAATTGCGCTGATAAGGGCATTTTTCTGATGTAGTTTCTGCTCCCTTAATCTTCATCCTGATCCGGTTTTCTTTACCGGGTCGAGGTGAAGAGTTCTCATCCCTTTTTTTACTCCTGTTCCAATCCAAATAGTCTTTTATTTTAAAATATGAAAAAACGGGAAATATTACTTTACAAATCTCTCATGTCCTATTATCATACAATACGACAATAAGAAAATATAATATACTTATAATATGAAAATAATCAGGAGAGTAATGATGAGTGAAGTAATGAGTCATTTGAAGAAATCTGTAAATCTGTGTGATATGGAAATATGGAATGATTCCTGTTCCATAGAGGAATTGAACTATGCCATTGGCCATGGTGCTTCCGGTGCAACTACCAACCCCGTAATTGTTTTGAACGTTCTGAAACAGGAAATGCATCTGTGGAAAGACAGAATTCTTGAAATCATCAAAGATGAGCCCAAAGCGTCTGAAGTTGATATCTCCTGGAAAGTTATCGAAGAGATGGCCGTTAAGGGTGCTTCTATTCTGAAACCTGTTTTTGATGAAACCAAAGGTAAAAAAGGTAGAATCTCCATTCAGACCAATGCTCAGCTCTACCGCGATGCTCAGGCCATGACAGAACAGGCTATCAAGTTCAACAAACTGGCTGACAACATGATGGTGAAAATGCCTACAACCGCAGCCGGGATCAAAGCTTTCGAAGAAGCTACATACAATGGTGTTAATATCAATGCTACCGTTAGTTTTACTGTTCCTCAGGCGGTTCAGGTTGCTGAAGCCGTAGAAAGAGGACTGAAAAGAAGAGAAGCTGAAGGAAAAGACATCTCCTTTCTGACTCCTGTTTGTACCATCATGGTAGGCCGTCTTGACGATTGGCTGAAAATTGTTGCTGCCAGAGACAAAATCGCTGTTACTCCCGGTGTTCTTGACTGGGCCGGTGTTGCTGCCTTTAAAAATGCCTACAGAATCTACAAAGAGAAGGGTTATAGAACCAGACTTCTTTCTGCCGCTTACAGAAATCACCTGCACTGGTCTCAGCTGATTGGTGATGATATTGTTCAGACTATCCCCGCTAAATGGCAGAAACTGTACAATGCCAGTGATATCGAACCTGAAGTAACCATCAACAAGCCTGTCGATCCTGCTATTATGGATGAATTGACAAGGCTCTTTCCCGAATTCGTAAAAGCTTACGAACCTGATGGAATGACTCCTGAAGAATTTGTCTCCTATGGTGCTACCGCAAGAACCCTGAGAGGATTCCTTGCCGGTTATTCTGAACTGCTCGCAGTTGTCAGAGACCTTATGGTCCCCAATCCCTAAGCATAAGAAAAAAAACAGGAGTTAGATAAATATGTCAGATTATATTAATGGCTTAATGGCTAGAGCCCGTAAGGCTCAAGCTGAAATAGAGTTTTTATCCCAGGAAAAAGTAGACCAGATTTGCGAGACCATCGCCTGGGATGCCATTCAGGAACCCTTCGTTACGGAACTGTGTGAGTTGGCTGTAGAAGAGAGTGGAATGGGTGATTTCAAAAGTAAGTACAGCAAAATGATGAATAAAAGCCGTGGCGGCTGGTTTGATATGAAAGGCAAAAAGTCTGCTGGTGTTATCGAAGAAAACAGTGAACTGGGACTGATTAAAATAGCTAAACCTGTTGGTGTTATCGGTGCCATGGTACCCTGTACCAACTGTGAAGCAACACAGGTTCTCAAATCCATGAGTGCTCTGAAAACACGGAATGCTATTATTCTTGCACCCCATCCCCGGGGAATCAAAACTAACAAAATGGTTATTGACAGAATGCGCTCTGTTCTGAAATCCATGGGCTATCCTGAGGACCTGATCATACATATGGCAGAGGTTACCATGGACAACTCACAGGAACTGATGAAACAGTGTGACCTCGTTCTGGCAACAGGCGGAGGCGGACTGGTAAATGCTGCTTATACAAGTGGAACTCCCGCTTATGGTGTTGGTGCGGGTAATGCTGTAACCATCATCGATGATACACAGGATCTGGCAGAAGTTGCCGATCAGATCAAACGATCCAAAACTTTTGATCAGGCCACCAGCTGTTCCGCAGAGAACGCCTGTCTGATTCAGGAAGAAATTTATGAAGATATGCTGAGGGCTCTCGAAGCTGAAGGCGGATACCGCTGCAGTGCCGAAGAGAAAGCAAAACTCCAGAACGCCATGTGGCCTGATGGAAAAGCGCTTAATCGTGCTATCGTTGCTCAGCCTGCTGCAACAATCGCCTCTATTGCAGGAATCGATATTCCAGAAGGTACATGCTTCTTTTTTGTAGAGGAAACAGGAATCGGAGCAGATTTTCCTTTTTCAGGTGAAAAATTGTCCGTTGTAACTACCATTTACAAATGGAGCAACTTTGATCAGGCTGTAAAAATGGTAAATGATATAACCACCTACTCCGGTGCGGGACACTCCTGTGGTATTCATACCACTAAAAAGGAAAGAATCCTGCAACTGGCAGAACAGGTTAAGGTTTCCCGCGTTATGGTTAACCAGCCTCAGTGTCTGGCAAACAGCGGTGCCTGGACCAATGCCATGCCTGTTACCCTAACTCTGGGATGTGGTTCCTGGGGAGGAAATATCTCTAGTGAGAATATCACCTGGAAACACTTGATGAATACAACCTGGGTATCCTCTCCTATAGCGAACCGTCAGCCCTCTGACGAGGAGTTATTCAGTGAAAGTGTTAGAAAAGCCTAATATGAAAAAACGTTCCAGATCGGAGAATCGGTCTGTTCCTGAAGAAGATAAACGGGAAATTCCAAAGGCTCACAGGGATGCTGTAGCCCATCTGGTCAAAAAGAAAGAATCCATGCTGGCCGGAGGGGGAGAGTCCCGTCAGGCTAAGCAGAGGGCCAAGGGAAAGAAAACCGCTCGAGAGAGAATTCATTTTCTGGCAGATAAAGGCAGTTTTGTAGAGAATCAGCCTTATGTTAGCAGTCGGAGCGATGATTTCGGAATGGATAAAAAGAAGTTTTCCGGTGATGGAGTTATTTCAGGGAGCGTTCTTATTGAGGGCCGTCAAATTTGGCTGACCTCTCAGGACTTCACCGTCCTGGGTGGTTCTCTGGGAGAACAGCATGCAGAAAAGATAGCCAATGCACAGATGAATGCCCTGAAAACAGGTAAACCCTTTGTGCAGATCAATGATTCCGGTGGAGCCAGGATTCAGGAAGGTGTGATGTCTCTGGAGGGTTACGGTAAAATTTTCAGAGCCAATACACTGGCTTCCGGTGTTATTCCTCAAATCTCTTTGATTATGGGACCATGTGCCGGTGGAGCTGCTTATTCTCCTGCTCTGACGGACTTTGTATTTATGGTCGATAAGACCAGTCAGATGTATATAACCGGTCCCGATGTGATACGTGCGGTGACAGGTGAAAATGTTACTGGTGAAGCATTGGGTGGGGCGGAAGCCCATAACAGTAAAAGTGGTAATGCCCATTTTCGCTGTGCCTCCGAGGACGAGTGCCTGACCACTCTGAAGCGCTTGCTGTCCTACCTGCCCTCTTCCAACAGGGAAGCGCCTCCCATTGTGGACTGTACGGATAATCCGAACAGGGACACGGGAGAAATTCTCCATATTCTACCGGATAAGGCGAATAAACCCTATGACATAAGGAAAGTGATCGATCTTGTTTTTGATCAGGAGAGCTTTCTGGAGGTTCATAAGGAATTCGCTGCCAGTATGGTTGTGGGATTTGCCCGCCTGGCGGGACGGACTGTCGGTGTTTATGGAAATCAGCCGATAGTCTTTGCCGGTTCACTGGACAAGGACTCCTCCGACAAGGCTGCACGGTTTATCCGTTTCTGCGATGCCTTCGGTATTCCTCTTGTCTCCCTTGTGGATGTGCCGGGTTATATGCCAGGAACGGTTCAGGAATATGGCGGTATTATTCGCCACGGTGCTAAGCTGCTTTATGCGGTAGCAGAAGCAACGGTTCCGAAAATTGCCCTGGTCTTAAGGAAAGCCTATGGTGGTGCCTATATTGGTATGGCTTCTAAGGCTTTAGGTTATGATCGGGTTCTGGCTCTTCCTACGGCAGAAATTGCCGTTATGGGGGCAGCTGGAGCAGCAAATATTATTTTTAGAAATGATATTAATGCGGCCCGTGATCCTGACTTGATCCGTGAGATCAAAATCCATGAGTATCAGGAGAAGTTTATGAATCCCTTTGCGGCGGCTTCTCAGGGTATTGTTGATGATGTTATTGCGCCGGAAGCTATTCGTCAGGAGTTGGTCCGGTCTGTAGAAATGATGGCGGGTAAGATGGAAGATCTGCCCCGTAAAAAACACGGGAATATACCCCTTTAATTTTCTGGTTTTAACGTTGTCAGCCCAAACTGCAGAGAGATCCTCCCGGGCGGGCAGCGGTTTTTTTTTACACTTAGAGCAGACGAAATATGCCACTCTTTTTGCATATCATTAGCTATTTATTTATTTATCTGAAGTCTGCTCTTTATATTCTCAATATGAGAGCTGAAGGTCTCGATGGAATGGTTTACCTGTCCATTTACAATGGTATCGATAATCTGCTGATGTTCCTTTACAATTTCACCGGGATCATTGTAATCACTCTGTGACTGAACAATCTCTTCATACATAAAAGACTTAAGGGTTTTATAGATAGAGTAGAAGAGGCTGTTTTCCGTACTCTTAACAATTATATTATGGAAGTTATAATCCGCTTCTACCAGGTTCTCAGGTTTTCCCGAATCAAGGCTTTTTTTCATATGATTTACCTGATCCTGCAGTTCTGCAATAACTTCTGTATTACTCTCCGGATTTTCATTCTGTAGATGGGTGAGAGTCATAATACTCCAGAGCTCTATGGCTCCTCTGGTTTCTATCAACTCCTGCTGTTCATCCTTACCAAGAAGAATAGACCAGGAAAGGGCTTCTGTTGATATATTGGCTCTGTCTGAAAGGAAGGTCCCTTTGGCAGCCTTGGATTCCAGTACGCCCAGGTAGTTGAAAATTTTTATGGCCTCTCTGATGGAGGAGCGACCAATTCCAAATCGCTCGGCAAGTTCGTTTTCTGTTGGAAGCTTATCTCCCGGTTTATATTTACCAGAAGTAATTAATTCTTTTATATGTTCCATGACCTGTTCTACAACAGTTTTTTGCTTAATCTTTTTTACCATAAGAGTCCTCTTATTGTATGATAATAGTACATTATGATAATAGAGTATTTAGAAGAATTGAACAATAAGAAACATAGTTTTATGGAATAAAATTACGAAAGAATAATAGTTGATATCTGGAAATCCAGTTAAGCCATCGTCTTTGTGAAAACTACGCAAACGTTTGTAGTAATACTACTAAATATTTATCGATAAATATAATTACTAATGGGATAAAGAAATTTATTATTACGACAACAGATATCAGCCGTAACTATGTAAATAATTATCATTGAAGTAAATATGTAAATAATACCAATTTCAAAAAAAGAATCTTGACAGATTTGAAATTCAGGTACAATAATAAGATTATCATCGGAAACGTTTGCGTAAATACGCAAACGTTCCTATTAGAAAAATGACCCGGCAGGGGAATGCCGGTATTTGCCATTCGGCAGGAGGAGAATCTATGAGAAAATTTTTAGTATTGTTGATGATGATGACTCTTTTAACAGGAGCGGTATTTGCAGAAGGACAGCAGGAAGACGATGGTTTTAAAGTAGGTTACGTTTGTAATAACTTTAACGATACCTTTCAGACTTATGTAATGGATGCAGCAGAAGCGTATTTCAATGGTATTGATGATTTTGAAATTGTGCTTCAGGACTCTGTAGAAGATGTTATTCGTCAGCAGGATCTGGTTAATACATTGATTGCACAGAAAATTGATGCATTGATTGTTGTACCTGTAGACACAAGTGCTATGGGACCCATTGTGCGAGCAGCTGATGAAGCTGGAATTCCCCTTTGTTTTGTAAACAGAAACCCCTATGCAGATAAAACACTTCCTGAAAACGTATATTACGTTGGGTCTCAGGAAGTCATCGCTGGTCAGCAGCAGATGGAATACATGGGTGAGCTCTTGGACGGAAAAGGTGGAGTTGGTATTCTTATGGGTAAACTTGATAACGAAGGCGCTCTGAAAAGAACTGAGGGAAATGAATCCGTTATTGCAGATAAATACCCCGGAATCAAGATTCTTGCAAAAGAAACCGGTAACTGGCAGAGAGACCAGGGGATGACCCTGACCGAAAACTGGATAACCGCATATGGTTCTGATCTGAATGGAATCCTGGCAAACAATGATGAAATGGCTCTTGGCGCTGTTGAAGCTTTGAAAGCCTCAGGAAGAGAAGATATCTTTGTAATGGGTGTTGATGCCATTCCTGATGCAAAAGGTGCTGTTGGAAACGGTACTCTGTCTGCAACTGTTTTGCAGGATGCTGTAGGACAGGGAGAAGGCGGAGCTAAAGTAATCCATAGTGTTCTTACAGGAAGTACTCCCGAAGCTATTACCTGGGTACCCTTTGTTCTTATCACACCGGAAAATCTGGCTGATTTTCAGTAATTGAAGATCCAAGGGAAAGAGCCTGAGGGCTCTTTCCCTTTTTATGGAGGGATTTATGGCAGAGGAAAAATACATCCTTGAGATGACGGATATAGTTAAAACCTTTCCGGGTGTTAAGGCTTTAAAGGGTGTACAGCTAAAAGTACAAGCAGGGGAAATCCATGCCCTGATGGGTGAGAACGGAGCAGGAAAATCCACGCTTATGAACTGTCTGGCAGGAGTTCATGGGCAAACTGCGGGAACCATCCTTTTTGATGGAGAAGTAAGAGAAAATTATAACACAATTCAGGCACTTGAAATGGGAATCTCCATGATTCACCAGGAACTGAGTCCTGTTCTTCACAGGCCTATTATGGAAAATATCTGGTTGGGAAGAGAACCTCTGAACAGATTCGGTCTGGTTGATCATCAGAAAATGTATGACATGAGTGTCAAGGTTCTGAAAGAGATCGATCTTGATGAAGATCCCCGAACCGAGATGGTAAACCTGACCGTTGCAAAAATGCAGATGATCGAAATTGCCAAGGCGGTATCCTTTGATTCTAAACTGATCATTATGGATGAACCTACATCAGCCCTGGCGGATAAAGAGGTCAAACAGCTTTTTACCATTATGCGAAAGCTTAAAGAAAGTGGTAAAAGCATTATATATATTTCTCATAAACTGGATGAGGTTTATGAAATTACCGATAGGATCTCCGTATTCCGTGATGGTACGTATATCGGAACGGAAGATACGATAAAACTGAGTGAGGACAAACTTATTCAGATGATGGTTGGGCGGGAAGTTAATGAACTGTTTCCCAAAGTCGACTGTCCTATCGGTGACGTAAAAATGGAAGTGAAGGGTCTGACCCACAACAGGTACTTCAAGGATGTCTCTTTTACAGTAAAAAAAGGGGAGATTCTGGGTATTGCCGGTTTGATCGGTGCGGGGCGGACTGAGGTTATCGAAACGATTTTCGGTATTCGTGAAAAGGTTAGCGGAGAAATCCTGATTGATGGCAAAGTTGTTAATATTGAGTCTCCCCGGGATGCTATTGCAAATCATATGGCTCTTCTGACAGAAGACAGACGGCAGTCAGGTATTTTTCCCATGCTGTCAGTCCGTTTGAATATGGCTATTACCAACTTTCCAAAGTTTCTGAATAAGTTCGGTTTAATCCGGGACAGAGACGTGAAGAAAGAGTGTGATGATTATGTAAAAAAGATTCAGGTTAAGACTCCCAGCTTAAATCAGAGAGTGGAAAATCTTTCCGGTGGAAATCAGCAGAAGGTTCTGGTTTCACGCTGGTTGATGACTAATCCTGAAATACTTTTCCTTGATGAACCCACAAGAGGTATTGATGTGGGTGCTAAATCTGAAATCCACAGCTTAATTACACAATTGGCTGGTGAAGGAAAATCTATAGTGATGGTTTCTTCCGAACTGCCGGAAGTAATGGGAATGAGTGACCGTATCATGATAATGCATGAAGGCAGGATCACCGGAATTGTTGAGAACCGGAAAGATCTGACTCAGGAAGAATTGATGACCTATGCTACTGGAAAAGCAGGGAAGAAGGGGGCGTAAAAAATGTCTGCAAATAAAAATATTCTAAAGTTTGAAAGTGCCGGATCAAAAGAGATCCTGCAAAAATATGGAATCGTCTTTGTTCTGATTTTGATGATTATCGGGATCAGTATCCTGGAACCTGCTTTTTTGAGTAGTTACAATGTCTTTAATGTACTGACCCAATCGGCTATATTCGGAATTATGGCTTTGGGAATGACTTTTGTTATTATTTCCAAAGGAATCGACCTTTCAGTAGGATCAGTTCTGGCCTTAGCGGGAGTTGTTCTGGCAAGTCTGGCTCAGACAGCCGATGCTACCGGGAAATACTTTCCGAATTTGGCTGAGATGCCGGTTTTCTTTCCTATTCTGGCTGCCTTAGCTGTTGGTGCTCTCATGGGAGGTTTTACAGGACTCTTGATTGCTAAAACTCACATACCTGCCTTTATCTCTTCTCTTGGAATGATGACAGTAGCAAGAGGTTTTGCCTTGATCTATTCCGATGGTAAGCCTATTTCTACCCTGGTTCCTTCTTTGACAAGGTTGGGTGGTAAATTATTCGGTTTTCTACCCATTCCAGTGATCATTTATTTTATTATGATTGTTATCAGTGCTGTTCTGTTGAATAAAACCCGCTTCGGTAAGAGTGCCTATGCCGTTGGTGGAAACATCAAAGCTGCGGAAGTTTCAGGAGTCAATGTTAATCAAACCCTTATTGCTATCTATGCTTACTGTGGTTTGCTGGCTGGTCTGGCTGCTGTTGTATTTGCCGGACGTGTTGGTTCTGTTCACCCCGGTGCAGCGACAGGTTACGAACTGACTGCTATTGCTGCAACCACTATTGGTGGTACCAGCCATTCCGGTGGTATCGGAACTATCTGGGGTGCCTTTGTGGGAGCGCTCATACTGGCTGTACTCCGTAACGGTCTGACTCTTCTTGGTGTTGATGCTTACTGGCAGCAGGTTACAGAAGGTGTCATCATTGTTGTTGCGGTAATCATCGACATGCGAAAAAACGCCACGAAAGATTGATAGTTGAGAATAAGGTAAAGAATTATGAAAAAAATTAAAATAGGTTCCGTCGGCCTGGGCCGGCTGGGACTGCAGCATGCTGAAAATATTGCCACAAGGGTTATGAATGCAGAGCTGACAGCCCTGTGTGATCTGAATGAACCCCTTTTAAACGAAACCGCCGACAGGCTTGCTGTTACCCATCGCTGTAAAAGCTTTGAAGAGCTACTTGCTATTGAAGAACTGGATGCAATATCCATTGTATCTCCTTCAGGGCTCCATACCAGTCAAATTTCCGCTGCCTTAGCCGCGGGAAAACATGTTTTTTCCGAAAAACCTCTTGGTATAACAGTCGAGGAGTGTAAGGAAGCGGAAAAAGCTGTTGAAAAGTACTCGGAAAAGGTTTTTATGCTGGGTTTTATGCGCCGTTTCGATCCTTCCTATATGTATGCTCATAAAAAAGTAATGGCTGGAGAGATCGGTACACCCATTCTTTTCCGCTCCTACAGTCAGGATCCCGAAAAGGCTATTGATGGAGCTATCGCTTTTGCCGGGCATAGCGGTGGTCAGTTTTTGGATATGGCTGTGCATGACATCGATCTGGCCCGCTGGTTTCTCCAGTCGGAGCCGGAAAATGTCACAGCCATGGGCGGCTGTTATGCTCATCCCGAGTTTGCCGAGTATAAAGATGGCGATAATGTCTCCTGTTTGATGAAGTTCAAGAATGATGCTATGGTCTTTCTGTTTGCAGGCCGGACGGCACCTCACGGTTACAATGTAGAAACTGAAATTATTGGAACCAAGGGTATTCTCCGCATTGCTTCTGTCCCTCAGAAGAACCTTGTCGAAATCCTTGATAACAACGGGGTACGCCGGGAATGCAGCGAAAACTTTCTGGAACGTTTTGAGAGTTCCTATGTAAATGAGATGCAGGAATTCGTGGACTGTATTGTGGAAGGCCGGAAACCGAACGTTAGCGTTTATGACGGGACCAAGGTGTCCGAAATTGCCTACAAATGCAAAGAGTCCTTCGAGACCGCTGTCCAATTGAGGTTTTAATGAAAAGCACCCAGGTCACCATCAAAGATATAGCGGAAATCGCCGGAGTCAGTTTTTCTACGGTTTCCCGTTCTCTCAACGGCAGTTCTCAAGTTTCTGAGAAAACCAGGAAAAAGATCTGCCAGATTGCGGATGATCTGGGATTTGAATTCAATGCCGGTGCGAGGAGTATGATTACAAGCCGTGCCGGTACCGTGGGAATTATTCTTCCCGAACAATACACCCAGGTAAATGTTAATGTGTATCACGGCATGCTGATGAACAGTCTCAGAACTTATCTGGAAAAAGCGGATGTAGATCTGATTGTCAGCTATCAGGAGAATCACTACAGTAAACAGAATAATATCAGACGTCTTATTAGCAGAAAAAAGGTAGACGGTTTTATTCTTCTTGTGGAACAGCTGAGTTCAGAAACTCTGGAAATTCTGAACTCCAGGGATTTCCCCTTTGTGTGTACTCACTTTCCTCCGGAAGCGGAAGTAAAAGATCAGGATGTTATCTTTTCAGATAACTATGTGGGTGGGCAGCTGGTTGCCGAGCATCTGCTGGAGCAGGGGAAAACGTCTTTCCTGCTGCTGGCAATGGAAGAACGTCATACTGAGTTTGAACTGAGAGAACGGGGATTTACGGAGACAGTGGAAAAGGCCGGTTATAAAGTATGCAGAATTAGCAGTAATTCGACATATGATGATGCCCGACTGAAGATGAGGGAAAATATTGCAGAAGCCCGGGGGAGTGATGCTCTGTTCGCAATCAATGATCTTATGGCCCTGGGAGCTATGCGTACCTTAAAAGAGGAAGGATTCAATATGCCCGGGGATATAGCCATAGTCGGTTATGATGACATTGAATTCGGTCGCTACAGTCATCCAGCTCTGACATCAATACATCAGCCCAGGGAAGAGCTGGCTCACATTTCCTGCGACAGACTCTTTATGCAGATGGAGAAAAATAAATTGGAAGAGGGATACCTTAAAAAACGCATCAGCATTCAGCCGGTTCTGATAAAACGGGAATCCTCATAATTGGAGATAGAATTTACTTGACAATTAAACAGTATGCTTTATTATCAGACAATAAGATAATAAGATAATGAAATATAGTAAGGAGTTTAAAATTGGTAGTACGAAATGAAAATAACTTCAAATCCGCTTATACAGCCATCACAGAAGAAAATGGAAAACATGCGGAAATGCTGTTGGACTTTGGTCTGCTTAATTTAAAAGCAGGTGAAACCTGGAACTGTGATGAGCAGAAAGAGAGAGCCTGGCTTCTGATTAAGGGGGAAGCAGTTGTTGAATGGGAAGGAAAAAACGAAACAATTAAACGGATTTCCTGTTTTGATGAAAGTCCTTCTGTACTTCATGTCCCCCAGGGTGTTTCTGTTAGCATCAAAGCAGTGAAAGATTCAGAATTTGCCGTAGAGAAAAAGATGAATACCAAACTTTTTGATTGTAAGCTCTACCGCCCGGAAGATGTCCGTAGTGATGTATTCGGTGCGGGAGTTATGAATGATACTTCCAGAAGAACTGTCCGGACAGTTTTTGACGGTGAGATTGCACCCTATTCCAATATGGTAATGGGAGAAGTTATCAATCATCCCGGAAAATGGTCCAGTTATCCTCCTCACGATCATCCTCAGCCCGAAATCTACCACTACAGACACTTTCCAGAGCAGGGATTCGGAGTTTCACTGATAGATGAGGACCCCTTTTTTGTTAAGAATGGTGATACCACACTTGTTCCCCCCAATAAAACACACTCTCAGGTAGCGGGAGCAGGTTATGCCATGTATTACATCTGGATGATACCTCATCTGGAAGATGATAGATGGCTCCCTTCAACACGCTACTTCAGAGAGGATCATAAATGGCTTACAGATCCGGATGTTAAAATCTGGCCCGAGCTAAAATACGGAGAGAAAAAATAATGGGAACAATAAGAATGACCGTTGCCCAGGCTCTGGTAAAATTTTTGAATCAGCAGTATCTGGAGTTTGACGGGGATGAACACAAATTTGTAGAAGGAATATTTACTGTTTTCGGACACGGCAATGTTCTTGGTCTGGGACAGGCTCTGGAAGAGGATCCCGGTACTTTAAAAGTTCATCAGGGAAGAAATGAACAGGGAATGGCTGCGGCAGCAATGGGATTTGCCAAACAGAATCACCGCCGTAAAATCTTTGCAGCGACCTCCTCTGTCGGACCTGGTGCCGCCAATATGGTAACTGCCGCCGCAACAGCCACAGCCAATCGGATTCCTGTACTCTTCCTACCGGGAGACACCTATGCAACAAGACAGCCCGATCCGGTTCTTCAACAAATGGAGCAGTTTCATGACCTGACGCTGACAACCAATGATGCCTTCCGTGCCGTAAGTAAGTACTGGGACAGAATCAACCGTCCCGAACAGCTTATGACTGCCATGATCAGTGCCATGCGGACTTTGACCGATCCTGCTAATACCGGTGCTGTTACAATCTGTCTGCCTCAGGATGTTCAGGGAGAAGCCTACGACTATCCCGATTACTTTTTCCAGAAAAGGGTTCACCGACTGGAAAGAACAGCACCGACCGATGCCATGATTACAGAAGCTGTCGCCATGATAAAGAAGAAGAAAAAACCCCTGCTTATCTGCGGTGGAGGTGTCCGCTACTCTGAAGCCGGACAGGAGCTGTTGAAATTCGCTGAAGAGTTTAATATCCCCTATTCTGAAACTCAGGCCGGAAAGAGTGCCACCCTCTACTCCCATCCTCTGAATGTCGGCGGGATCGGAACAACCGGTTGTCTGGCTGCCAATACACTGGGACAGGAAAGCGATCTTATTATCGCTGTGGGAACCAGATATACAGACTTTACAACAGCATCAAAGTGGCTCTATCAGAATCCTGATGTGGATTTCGTTAATATCAATATTGCAAGCTTTGATTCCTATAAAATGGATGCCGTTCGTGTAACTGCCGATGCCAAAGCAGCCCTTATAGCTCTCCGGAAAGCTCTCAAAACGGAAAATTACAAATCCTCCTATACCACTGAGATTAAAGCTGCCAAAGAGGCATGGGATAAGGAGCTGGACCACCTTTTCAATCTGAAATATACAGGTCCCGGATTTCAGCCGGAAATCAATGACAGTCTGAATGATGCCATTGAAGAGTACAGCAAGTTTCTGGGGACAAAAATGACTCAGACCAGAGTTCTGGGAATTCTGGATGAAGTTCTGGATGACAGCAGTATCTGTGTCGGTGCCGCTGGTTCTCTTCCGGGAGACCTTCAGAGAGTTTACCGGGCGAAAAGCGAACGTTCCTACCATATGGAGTACGGTTACTCCTGCATGGGCTATGAAATCAATGCCGCTCTTGGTGTCAAAATGGCCGAGCCGGAGCGTGAAGTTTACGCTTATGTGGGGGACGGTTCTTTTATGATGCTTCATTCCGAACTGGTGTCATCCATTCAGGAGGGAATGAAAATCAATGTCATCATTTTTGACAATGTTGAGTTTGGCTGTATCAATAACCTGCAGATGGAGAGAGGACAGGGGAGTTTCGGAACAGAAATGCGCCGCAGAAACAGCGCTTCAGGTAAGCTTGACGGAGAACTCCTTTATGTAGATTTTGCCAGAATTGGTGAGGGATACGGCTGTAAAAGCTATACAGTCAAGAATGAAGAGGAACTGAAATTCGCTTTGGAAGATGCAAAGAAGCAGACAGTATCCACGGTTATCGATGTAAAAGTTCTACCTAAAACAATGACACACGGTTACGAAGGTTTCTGGCGATGCGGACAGTCTGAAGTGGCAAAGAATGCTTCTATCGTTGAGAAGACAGAAGAGATGAAAGCTGAACTGCATAAGGCAAGACAGTACTGATGTTGAAATAATATGATTTGAATCTCCCGGGATTACGTCGGAGAGCTTAAAAAATTGAGAGGAAAAAGATGAATAAGGATTATGTAAAACTGGCCATGGCTCCCATAGGCTGGACCAATGATGATATGCCCGATCTGGGTGCTGAAAACACATTCGAACAGTGTGTTAGTGAGATGGCTCTGGCCGGTTATACCGGTTCTGAAGTGGGGAACAAATATCCAAAAGATCCATCTGTCTTGAAAAAGTATCTGGATATCCGGGATATACAGATTTGTAATCAGTGGTTCAGTTCTTTCCTGGCATCTCAGCCCTTTGAACAGGTTGAGAAGGACTTCAGGTCTCAGCTTAGCTTTCTGAAGGCTATGGGGGCGGATGTTATCGGACCTTCCGAACAGACACGTTCCTGTCAGGGACAGCTTGAAGTTCCCATCTTTTCCGGTAAAGCCACATTCAACAGCGATGAGTTTCGAAGACTGACCGACGGTATGAACAAACTGGGGAATATTGCCAGGGAAGAGGGCATGAAACTTGCCTTTCATCACCATATGGGAACTGCTGTGCAGACCATGGAAGAGACCGAACGTTTCCTCAATGATACGGATCCCGATAAAGTCTACCTGCTCTTTGATTCCGGGCATTTCTCTTTTTCCGGTGAAGATCCCGTTAAGGCTCTAGAGAAATTCATCAGTCGTGTCGGACATGTTCATCTGAAAGATATGAGAGATGATGTGTATGCAGAAGTTCAGAAGAAGAACTCTTCTTTTCTAGATGCGGTAAGAGATGGTGTTTTTACAGTTCCCGGTGATGGAAATGTAGATTTTCCTTCCATCTTTAAAATCCTTGAAGACAATAATTACAAGGGATGGATGGTTGTAGAAGCGGAACAGGATCCAGCCAAGGCTAATCCTTTCGCTTATGCAAAAATGGCACGTGGTTATATTCGAAAACATACAGGAATCTGACCGCATCAGAACCTAGAAATAAAATAAAATGGGAGATTATTTATGAAAAAACAATTAGTAATGGGAATTATCGGAGCTGGAAGAATTGGCCGGGTCCACGTAGAAAGTATCTGTACAAAAATACCGGGAGCCCGGGTTAAAACTCTGGCAGATCCCTTTATGAATGAAGAAACATCTCAATGGGCCGCATCCATGGGTGTGGGGAGCACAACAAAGGATTACAAAGAAATCCTGAGTGACAGTGAAATCGATGCTGTTCTAATCTGTTCGCCCACGGATACTCATGCGCCAATTATTCGGGAAGCAGCTCTTGCTGGAAAACATATTTTCTGTGAGAAGCCTATCGATCTGGATATAGCGCGGATCAAAAAAACCCTGGAAATCGTCGAAAAAGCCGGAGTTAAATTCCAGATTGGATTTAACCGTCGTTTTGATCACAACTTCAGAGCTATCCGCAACGCAGTTGAGGCCGGTAAAGTTGGTGAACCCCAAATTATTTCGGTGAAATCACGTGATCCTGAGCCCCCTTCAGCTGAATATGCCGCTGCCTCTGGAGGTATCTTTGTAGATATGACTATCCATGATTTTGATATGGTCCGTTATCTGAGCGGTAGTGAAGTTGAGGAAGTTTATGTACAGGGAGCCGTACTGGTAGATCCTGCCATCGGTGAAGCCGGAGATATTGATACCTGTATTATCTCTCTCAAGTTTGCCAGTGGTGCTATTGGTGTAATTGATAATTCCAGAAAAGCGGCTTATGGATATGATCAACGGGCGGAAGTATTCGGAAGCAAGGGATCTGTTGCAACAGCTAATGATAATCCTTCCACTGCTGTCCTCAGTACCGCAGAAGGAATCAGTAGTGAAAAACCGTATTTTTTCTTTCTGGAACGCTATATGGAGTCTTTCACCCAGGAGATGAGAGAGTTTATTGCAGCTGTTCAGGATGATACTGAAACACCACTTGGTGGAATAGATGCTCTCAGGCCGGTTCAGATTGCTATGGCTGCCGGGGAATCTCTGAAAACAGGAAAACCCGTAAAAGTTCAGTATTAAGTATCTGAATAGGAATTAATTAAACATGCCCCCGGTGACGGGGGTATGTTTAGTCATTTTTCAGGTTAGAACAATAAAAGATACTTCATGGAATCTAGCTTTAAATGAAGCGGTCAGAGCCTTTAATTCAGACTGGAGGTTCCGTTTGTGGACAACATCCCACGGGGCTTGTATGTTCCGGTCTCACAGACTACAGCCGCAGAAGAAAAAGTACGTTTAAACCTGTCTGTCTGCATACTATCATAGATGATTGTCTTGGTATTCTTGAGAACTCAATCGATAAGAAAATCCCTATTATTCTATTTTCGGCAGTGGTGAAATCAATGTCACAAGCAGAAACATTCATTATGATGAGTCTTTTACCGTTTTTTTTGCCTTGAATGTAAACGCGGGGGAGTACTGCGAACTGGAAGTCCGCGATACAGGTTGTGGAATTACAGAGAAGGATCTCCATAAAATATTTGAGCCATTCTATACAAGTAAAAAAGCAGGTGAAGGAACAGGGCTGGAGCTGTCAACGGTTTACACTGTGGATGGGAGAGAGACATTTCTCAAACTAAGGGAAATTGATCCAGACTGCAAGGTGATTCTGTCATCAGGCTATACTAAGGATAAGAGTATAGACGAACTATTGGGTAACAATCTGAATGGTTTTATTAGCAAACCCTATAGTCTTTCCCAACTAAGCCATATTCTGCGATCAGTAAATTAAAAATACACTTTCCCATAGCGGTTTTTATATTCAGCTAGAAACTGATGATACAAATTTTTCCATGTATCCAGTTGGAAGCTTGCCTTTTGGGGACTCATAATCCGGCAGATGGAGACGGGTGATTCGTGATTCCGGAAATTCCAGGTCTTCATCAGATTCTTTCCGGAAGAGAAATTCTCTCCTGCTGATCCGCCCATGGTGGGAATATTATCAAATACCTCATGGCTGAATATCACAATAATTTCGGGTTCTAGGGAAAGAATGACATGTTTGAATATTTCCTGAGACTGTTTCCACATTTGACGGGAGGGTATCGCGTAGGGTTCATCCAGTATCCCCTGCAGGAATTGGTGGTAGGCAACACTGTTCCAGAATTTTTTGAGGTCCAAGCTGATTTTCCCGCCGAAGTTTTTTTTCCAATGCTGTTTGTCCGAAATAATCAATTCTGCCGCATTGAAGAAGGGATCTTCTTTTCCAGTCTTAATAAGGGTCTTTATATAATCGGGAATGGTATGGTTTTCATAGTGTGCATCATAGTAGCATCTACCAATAATCAATATGCGAGTGGATTCTTTTGCTCCGTATGCACTGCCTACCCAGGGAGGGTAGTTGACAGATTCTTTAAACGTGTATTGTCCCATCTACTTTCACTCCTGTGTAGTAAATTCTAATGCTGTATAGGCATATGTCAACTATTTTCTTTTTCATACTATAATTGATTACCCGCTGTATGATCACTTGAGCAGGATAAGGAAATCTTTCATAGACGTTTAATTGTTCTATGGCTATATTGTATTCATGGAGGCTTAATTGTGACAAAAGGAATTAAAACAGGACTGATTGTCCTGATTGGAATAATAATACTAGGGATGATGGGATGTTCCTCTCTTTCTCGTACTTATAATAATATGGTAAGCATGGAAGAAGCTGTTACGGCTAACTGGAGTCAGGTTGAAAATGTTTATCAGAGACGTATGGATCTAATTCCCAATCTGGTGGCAACTGTTAAGGGCTATGCCTCTCATGAACAGGAGACTTTTACGCAAATTGCCGATGCCCGTTCCAAGGCCGGCGGTACCATGCAGATTTCCGATGAGGTTTTGAATAACCCAGAGAGTTTTCAGCGTTTCCAGCAGGCTCAGGGGGAACTGGGAACTGCTTTGCAGAGGTTGATGGTGGTTTCCGAAAACTATCCGGAGCTTAAGGCGAACCAGAACTTTCTGGCATTGCAGGATCAGCTGGAAGGCACAGAAAATCGTATTAGCGTGGAGCGTAAGCGCTTTAACGATACGGTCAGAGTCTACAATACCTATATCAAACAGTTTCCCCGAATTTTTATAGCCAATATGGCCGGATTTGACGAGAAAAACTACTTTCAGGCAGCAGAAGGATCTTCAATAGCACCTTCTGTATCCTTCGAATAAGGAGAGTTGTATGGCGAAAACCTTTATTAATGAAAAGGAACAGGAGAGAATCTCTGTTGCGGTAAAAGAGGCTGAAAAATCAACATCAGGTGAAATCGCAACGGCTCTGATCGGGGAGAGTTCCGATTATGCCCTGTACGAACTGGTCTTCTCTCTCTGCATAGGGTTTGTATATTTTTCCAGTCTTTTGTTTTTCTATCCCTCTGTTTCCGTATGGCTGGGAAATCTGTTCTGGGATGCTCCTGAATGGTATGTAACAGCTTTTTACGGAATTTCAACAGTTCTTGTTGTTGGTCTGGTTTATTTTTTCAGTAATATGTCCTTTGTTGATAGGCTTATTATACCCCGGAAGGTTCTGAGGGAAAAAGTCCGTAATCGTGCTCTGCGTTACTTTACGGAATCCGGTGTTTATTCTACCCGGGATCATACGGGAATTCTGATTTTTGTCTCTCTTCTGGAAAAGAGGGTAGAGGTCCTGGCAGATCAGGGTATAAGTGAAAAAATACCCCAAAACGAGTGGAATGAACTGGTTGCAGCTCTTTCCCGGGCTATGAGGGACGGACAATTGGCCGGTGGACTCTGTGCGGCTGTAGAAAGCTGTGGAAAAAAACTCTCAAAGCATTTTCCCATTAAGAGCGATGACAGCAATGAGCTGTCCGACTCGGTGGATATTCTGGAGTCATGATGATGAAACATGTAAAACTGACAGTTATATTACTTGTTCTGCTACCCTTCTCATTGACCGCATTGGATGTTCCTGCTTTAAAGGGTAGAGTCAATGATACGGCGGGTGTTCTGAGTTCTTCCCGTGAAAAAGAGCTTGACCAGTATCTGCTGGCCCTGGAACAGTCTACGGGAGCACAGGTCGCCGTTTTAACCATCTCTTCTCTGGAGGGGAATGCCATTGAGGATTATTCCATTAGAGTGGTGGATGAGTGGAAACTGGGGCAGAGTGGAAAAGATAAGGGTGTTTTATTCCTTGTCAGTCTAAATGAAAGGAAGATCCGCCTGGAAGTCGGTTACGGTTTGGAAGGGTCGCTTACAGATGCGAAAAGCGGGTTTATTATCCGGAATCAGATTATTCCCTACTTCAGAGAAGGAGACTATGCTGCGGGTATTATGATGGGGATTCAAGCCGTGGGGGGCGTGCTCAGCGGTTCTGAGGATATCTCTCCCCAGCAGTTGCAAAAGAGTTCCAGCTCTTCCCGCTCCACCCGTTCTCTTCCCCTTAACTTTATCATTATACTATTTGTTCTGCTCCTCAACTCCTTTGGTCGTATGGGGCGCCGGGGTGGCCGGGGTGGTTTGCTCCAAATGCTCTTCCTGGGGAGTCTGCTTAGCAGTACATCCCGTAACCGGGGTGGTTTTGGAGGAGGTGGGTTCTCCGGCGGTGGCGGTGGCTTCGGTGGAGGTGGATTCTCCGGCGGTGGCGGCGGCTTTGGTGGCGGTGGAGCTTCAGGAGGCTGGTAAGGCTTCTACCATCCATACTCACTATAGGAGATGCCCGCTCTGATATAGTTCAGGGCATCCCTGATATAGGGAATGGTTTTTTCTGGAAGATCTTCCAGAAAAAACCAGGATAAATCACTGCATTTTTCGGGTTCTCTGTTTTCCAGGGTTCCCTTCCAGCTCTCAACAGTAAAAAACACATCCATCCGGACGGAATCGTCTGAGTTTCTGTGCATCATATGGGAAACCTTGATCTTTTTCGGATCCAGTTCAAGACCTGCTTCTTCCCTGGCTTCTCTGACAGCAGCTTGGGTGAAGGATTCCCCCTTATCTGCATGACCGGCTATAAAGCTGTACCAGCCATCCATAAAACCTGTATTTTTCCGTTGTAGCAGCAGGACCTTAGCATCCTTAATAAGGACGAGGTATGAGGCAGGAATATTTGTATTTCTCTTTGGCAGTATGGTATTTGTACTCATAAGAAAATCACACCCAGAATCGCACCGGCGACAATATAGAGGGCCGGATGTTTTTTGAAGTAAAGATAGCTTGTCAGGATAACAACAAATATTCCCAAACGGGCGGGATCAAAGAGCTCGGACAGAAGGCCGCTCTCTTTATAAAGATACCAGGGAAAGACAGCCACTAATAAAACATTGAAGGCTGCCGTGGCTATCAGCCCGGTGACGGCCGGCCGTAATCCCAGAAAGGCTGAGCGTACCAGGGGTTTTTCATTAAAGTGAAAGAAAAATTTTGCGACTAATAGGATGATAATTACAGAAGGGCATACCAGACCCGCTGTAGCAACAATACCACCGATCAGACCGACAGTTTCGAAACCCACATAGGTAGCCATATTGATTCCGATGGGCCCGGGAGTGGACTGGGATACCGCCACCATCTGGAAAAACTGTTCCAGAGTGAACCATCCGTGAGTCATGGCTGCATCCTGCAGTAGGGGGAGTGTTGCCAGACCGCCACCGATTGTAAACAAACCGATTTTAAAAAACTCAAAGAAGAGGGCCGCAAGGCTCATCCTTTCATCCCCTTCCGGATAAAGTGCATCACAATTCCTGCCGTGATAGAGAGTAGGACAATGGGGATGGGAGACCAGCCGGCGAATATGATGAGAGAAAAAGAGAGCAGACAGATTATCATCCCCGTTTTATCCAGAATTGATTTAACTCCGAACTTATAGACCGAGGTCAACAGTAGTACCGCTACGCTAATGTTGACACCCCTGAGGGCTTTCTGTACATAGATATTTTCACTGAAAGTTTTCAGAAAGGCTGCAATAAAGGTAATTATAATTAGTGAAGGGGTCACCATCCCTGCGGTTGCCGCTAGGGCTCCGGGAATTCCGGCTGTTCTGTATCCTACAAATGTCGCCGTATTGACAGCAATAATTCCCGGTGTGGACTGGCCTATGGCATAGAAGTCCAGCAGTTCCTCTTCACTGACCCACTTTCTGGTTTCGGCCAGCTCTCTCTGTAAAATAGGGAGCATGGCATAGCCCCCGCCAAAGGTTATGCCACCCATCTTGAAAAAAAGGAAGAAAAGTTCACTCAGACGGGGTTTTTTCTGTTTGTTCATACTGGTCCTGATTGCTTATTTTTATCAAGAATATCCGAACAGGACTTCTCTGTAAATGGATTGCTGTATTCTCTTTTTTTACAAATTTATGTTATCTTAATGATATTTGTGAATTAACTGAGTTAATGACCGGCCTGAGGAGTGCTCATGAATGATACAGATAATATTGAACAGATAAACGACTTGGTTAAGCTTTCTTTTTTTTCGGAAATAGGAAAGGCAATCAGTCGTGCAAAAACATTAAAACAGACTCTGGATGCCGTAATGGAACAGGTGGGAGTTATTTTTGCCCCCTCCTATTGGTCTCTTCTGCTGCGAAATCCTAAAACAGGAGATCTGAAATTTCATGTAGTTGTGGGAAGCGGTGTTGATAAACTTAAGGGTATAGTTATTCCTCGCGGGCAGGGTATCGCAGGCTGGATAAGCGAGAACGGGGATCCTCTGATTATTGAAGATGTCAGTAGAGACCCTCGCTTTTCTCCGGAGATGGATAAGATAAACGGCTTTAAAACGGAATCTATCATCGGAGTCCCCCTGAAAAATGGGGAAAAAGTGTTCGGAGTCATAGAACTGATCAATAAGTTGGATGGTAAGCCCTTTACTGCGTTTGAACTGAAGTTGTTAACAACCATTGCCGATTTTGCCGGAATAGCCATAGAAAAAGCCTACTATCTGAAAGCTCTCAAGAGAATTGCCACCTTAGATCAGCTCACAGGCTTATACAACCGGCGCTCTTTTATTCAGTATTATGAGAAGGAATCCGACCGCTGTAAAAGAACTGGTCACAGTTTCTCCCTTATGATGATAGACCTGGACGGATTTAAGAAAATAAATGATCAGTATGGTCATAATGAGGGAGATCTCACCCTTAAACGGGTTGCCATTCTTCTTTCTGAACAGCTGCGTGCCGCCGATTTTCTCTGTCGTTATGGCGGGGATGAATTTGCTGTCCTTCTACCGGAAACAAACCGTGAAGAGGCGGAAAATCTTAAAAAACGGCTGTTGGATCAGTTAGATGTTGATAACAGCCGTGAGAAAATTCAAATTGGCCTCAGTATCGGAATCCATGAGGCTGAAGGGAATGATTTTACAGAGGTTATGCATCAGGCCGATTCTGAAATGTATAGAGAAAAGAGCCATAAAACAGAAATGACCATTTCCGATATGCCCGAAAATATTCAGAATCTTATGGATATGGAATAGACGTTCTGCTGATCAGATAGTATCGGATGTGGGATCAAGGAGTTTTAGAGTCTGTCTGCAACGGCTTAGAGGACTGCAGTATCCCCTTGTAAAGGAAATGACCCTCAGTATTTCTCTTGTTTTTTTTGTGTAACTTTTAAGAATCTCCCCCTATAATTGGTATATGAGCATACGATTTTTATCTGGTATCCACTCAGTTCTACCGGGACTGGAAGAACATTACAGGTCAGAAAATAACAGTTATAACAATCAGCAGATGAAACTGGGAGTTCTCTTTATTCTGCCGGGTTTTGTGATTCTGTTATGTCGTTATTTTATGAGAGCTTCGGCTAACATTCCCCATGATTTGTCTGGATTCTATCCGTATATTTACAGCGCTCTGATTTTTGCAGGACTAATTATGCTGTTATTGAGGAGAATCCTGCATCATAAACTATCTCTGATAAAATCAGCCCGTCTTCAAATGTTTTTTATTGTTCTTTATGCTTTTCTGCTCATGGCCCTTGCCGTTCTGAACACAATCCTGCAGCAGGAGTTGTATGCTTATTTGCTTCTTATTCTTTTTCTCAGCGTAGCTGTCTGGCTTAATATCAGAGTTTATTCACTTCTGTCCCTGTTGACCCTTGGATTGATGCTCGCTGTGATTACTCAGGCCGGACTGGATCCTGATCAGTTTTCTGTTAAGATTTTTCAGATGCTTCTCTATTATGCTGTAGGCTGGTTTCTGTATCTGAGTCTGACTTCTCTTCTGATGGAGAACTTCTATAACAGAATGTCCCTAGAAGAACAGTATCAGCAGTTGGCAACCGAGAGTATTACCGATCCTCTGACCGGATTGTATAACAGAAAATCCCTACAGGAGGATCTGAAAAAGGAGTGGGCCAAGTGTCAGAGAAAGGATGTTCCTTTTTGTATAATCATGCTGGATATCGATAATTTCAGGGATATCAATGAAAGCTTCGGACATACCATGGGAGATCAACTGATACGGGAACTATCCTCCATGCTCCGGAACGCGGTTCGTCTCTCCGATAAGGTCTACCGTTATGGTGGGGAAGAATTTCTGATTCTGTTACCAGAAACCGCCATAGAGACAGTAAGCGTTGTGGGAGAGCGAATACGTGAATCTGTTGAGAATCAGCACTTTAAGGGGATCCATAAAACTGTAACTATCAGTATGGGGATTGCTCAGAGTGAAGAGGATATCAATATTGATATCCTCGTTAACCGGGCTGATCAGAATTTGTCTAAAGCGAAAGAAAACGGCCGTAACCGGGTGGAGTTATAGTTCCCCGGCTTTGATATAAAACTTTAAGACTGGGTCTCAATTTTTAATTTCAGATTCTCAATAATAGAAAAAATCTGGTGGTCTTTGGAAAAAACAGTAGCAAAGGTATTGGCGGCCTTATTCAGTTGTTCCAGAGCCAAGTCCTTTCTGTCTGTCATAAGATAGCTGACTCCCAGGTGATATTGAAGATTTCCCAGGACTTCCGGGTTTTTTTCATAGGGGGGCATCAGTTTTTCGAAAAAGGGCAGCAGCTCTTCCAGGGCATCAAAGGCGTTGAAGTGATTCATAATGGTCTGGCAGCTTTCGGGGCTTGCCGGGTAGAGCTCAAAGAAAACCCTGCTGTTCTCCAGGGCGGCTTCTCTGTCATTCATAACAAGATTTACCTGAATCAGTCTTTCGGGGAAGCGGTAGTCCTCGGGGGCAGTTTTTTTTCCTTCCAGGAGATATGCAAGGGTCTCCTGGCTGTTGTCTTCCATAAGGGCAATGGTTGATCCCAGAAAAAGGGAATCTGCCTTATAGCTGTCATCTTTGTATAGCTTTAGGGTTTTTCGGATCTCACCATCTGCGGCTACCAGTTGATTATCATTCATAAGGGCCATGGCAAGATTATGATGGTAGGCGGGGTTGTCGGGATTTATCTCCAGGGCTTTCCTGAAGTGGAGGATGGAAGAGGACCATTCCTTTATGGTGAGCTCCGTATAAGCCAGATTGGCCAGGAGTATTTCATCTTTCCAGCCCTTATCCAGGGCCGCACGGTAGTGTTTCACAATCTGGTATTGAAGGTCTTCTTCGCTGAGACCGTTTTCGCTTCCGAAGAGATAAAGCTGGTCGAAATAAAATTCTCCCAGCCAGTAATGGAGCTCCCCGTTTTCCGGATCCTTCTCCAGGGCGGTCAGCAGTCCTCCAGCAGGATCAAAGAGTTTCATATCTTCCATGCTGTTCCGGGTTTTTCTGACATCATTCAGAGTTTCTCCCGCTGCCAGATCAACAAAGGAGAACATCTGATGCAGATTTGTTATGGCATAGTAGCGGATACACAGTTCTGTTTTGCTGATCATCATACGGGAAAAATCAATCTGTTCGGCATGTTCGTGGAGATAAATCCAGGCGGATTTATAAAGGCCCTGGTCTCTGAGACGGTTTACCTCGGCAATGTGTTCATCCGATGTAGCGGCACTCAGATTCAGCTGAATTATCAGGGTGAAAAGTAGCATTATCAGATATTTTTTTTTCATCTTATCTCTCCAAATTTTCAGTATACAGAAGCTGTTGTGATAGGACCAGTCCCCCTATTCTACAGAAATATAGATTTTTTATTTATATCTGCTTCATATTTTGTTTATCTATTCCGGAAATACTATATTTAAGAACAGAAGATGAGAATCCTCTTACGGCTTTTCGTTATCAATCTGTTTGTGACTTAATTAAAATGAACCCGGGAACTAAGGAGCCTTTTGTGAAAAAGAAACCCCGTATCAGAACTACTGTGCAAATTCTATTTTTTATGCTGATTGCTTTAATCGCGGTCAATCACACCCTAGCAGAAAGCGGAAGGGGAATCCCCTTTGTCGCTGAAGCTTCCCTCCATGCGGTCTGTCCCTTTGGAGGAGTGGTCAGCCTTTATCAGCTGATAACAACAGGAACCTTTGTAAAGAAGGTTCATGAATCAAGCCTTGTTCTTATGATCATCGTCTTTGTCTCCGCTGTTTTGATGGGTCCTCTTTTCTGTGGCTGGATCTGTCCGTTCGGAACCTTTCAGGAGTTTATGAGCAGGATAGGTAAAAAAATCTTTAAAAAGAAGTTTAATCGTTTCATCCCCTATAAATATGACAGGTATCTGCGTTTTCTCCGCTACATCGTTCTGATCAGAATCATTCAAATGACGGCCAGGTCGGGAGTCCTGCTCTTTGCCAAAGTGGATCCCTACTATGCTCTTTTTCAGTTCTGGACGGGAGAAGTGGCAATCAGTGCTATTATCATGCTTGTTGTTGTGATGATCGCGTCCCTGTTTGTAGAGAGACCCTTCTGCAAATATTTCTGTCCCTTCGGTGCGCTGTTGGGACTGTTTAACCTTATCAGAATATTTCCGCTTAAACGAAATCCCAAGACCTGTATCTCCTGTGCTAAGTGTGATAGAACCTGTCCTATGAATATCCCTGTCTCCTCTCTTGAAACAGTCCGGAATCATCAGTGTATCAGCTGTTATCAGTGCACATCCGGAGACGGGGACTGTCCTGTTCCTCATACTCTGGAGTTTAAAACAGGATCTTTTGAGGAGCTGGAAAAATGATAGTAGACGCAAAAAAGGCAGCCCTGATTCTTCCTCTGTTTTTTCTTCTGGGAATCGGATATACCATGATTACAGGTTACTGGCGAACAGACAGTTCCAAGCAGCCTTCCCGCTATAGCGAGGGAGAACTGGCCGGGGAGTATAATCCCGCAGATATTCGGGGATCCTACTCTTTAGCAGACCTGGAGGCATCCTTTGTCATCCCTGTGGAAACCCTGGCAAAAGCCTTTGGGGTGGAAGATCATAATGATCTTTCTGCTATAAAAGTAAAAGAGTTTGAAGAATCCATAGGGGACATTGACGGGAAGGAAGTGGGTACTGACAGCATGCGTCTTTTTGTGGCTCTCTATCTGAACCGCCCCTATACTCCCGAAGAGGGTACAGCTCTGCCGCAACCGGCTTACAATATTCTGAAAAAAGAAGGAGCTGCTCCTGCTGCTCAACTGGCCCTCTTTGAGAACAGGCTTGTTCCCCTGGATACGTTTATTCTCAATGAAGTAGATATACATGAGGACGAAGAAGAGAGTGGCCTTCTGGAAATAAAGGGAAAAACAACTTTTGGCGAGCTTCTGGAAAGTGGAATCTCAGAGGACCAGCTTGTAGATGTGCTGGGTGGACTGCCCATGGGGGCAACTGCTTTGTCTGTCAGAGATTACTGTAAGGAACAGGGTTTGGAGTTTTCAGCCGTGAAGGCAAAACTGTTGGAATATCTGGACTAATTCCCCTGATCAGTGTGCAATAAGGATCAGCCAGGTCAGTCCTATGGAGGTCAATACCGGGAGAACCAGGCTGTTTCTGATAAACCAGGCCACCAGTGCCGCAGCTCCTATGGAAAGGAGTCCGGCCAGGGGCATATCAGGGAGAGCCTGAATGGTTCCGGGAAGAAGCAAGGCCCCCAGGGCAGCCACAGGCATCATATTCAGTATATTTTTTACAGCATTGGGCATCTTCTGAATGCTGCCTGACAGGAAGGGTAGAACTCTAACCATATAGGTGAGGGCTGCAGTACCAAAAAGGATGATTGCCAGATAAGTGTTCACGCGTATGCTTCCTCTTCTTTTTCTGTTATCACCATGCTGGCGCTGACAGCCGAAATCATCATGGCTGTCACAAAGGACCAGCCTGCGGGCCAGTGCAGGCCCATGACAAACAGAGAATTCAATCCACCCGCAAACAGGGCCACCAGTAGATTTCTTTTTTCCTTACGGATTTCCGGAACAAGCAGGGCTGCAAAAAGAGCATAGAGTGCCACCCCTGTGGCTTCCTGAAAACTGGGGGGAAGAACAGAACCGCCTAAAGCACCCGTGAGGGTTCCTCCGGCCCATCCCAGGTAAGCCGTAATTTGTAATCCGTAGACAAAGGGAACGGGGACTTTTCCCTCCCGGGCGCTGATCACACTGAAGTTCTCATCTGTGACACAATAGGCTGTAATAAATTTATCTATAGTATGGGGGAAGTCTATTTTAAGGGAGAGGGATGTACTCATAAGCATATAGCGGAAGTTCAGCAGAAAAACGGAAAACACCGCTTCCACCGGTGAAACTCCGAGCATCATCAGGTTTATGGACATAAACTGTCCCGCTCCAGTTGTGCTGACAAGAGAGAAGAGGGTGGCTTCCCAGACGGAAAGACCGGCGGTAACCGCCAGCAGGCCAAATGCAATTGATGCAGAAAAATATCCTATAAATACGGGAATACCAGCCTGTACCCCCTTTAAAAAAAGATGTTTCCTATTGTTCACAGTTTTTCAGGATATTGTCCGCCCTCAATGAGGGCTTTTATCTTAGCAATAACATCCGCCTTATCCTCTTTATAGGTTACGCCGAACCATGCCGCATCTGTTTCCAGTACTTTTACCGGAAGTTTTTCTTCCTGAATAAGGGTGTTAACGATTAGAGGGATATAGAACTCTGATTTTGTCTCGTCTCTGTGTTTTTCAAGAAAGTTGATAAAATACTGCTGTGAAAACTGGAATACCTCGGGGCTGAAAGCCCACAGGTTCATGGAAACCAGGTTGTTGTCGTCCAGTCCTTCACGGTTGGATGCCTGAATCTTTCCCTGTGGGTTCCTGTGGATTTCAAGAATTTCCTCAACATCTATGAGATTGCCCTCTTTATCGGCAGAACAGACTCCTCTGGCAACAGAGCCATGATTTGATAGGGTATTTTTTAAGTAATAGCCCACAAGTGCGGCTTCCAGTTTTGATGATGTAATTCTGTCCAGAAAATCAGCGGCCTTTTTGAAAGCATCAAAACCGTAAAAATCATCGGCATTGATAACAATAAAGGGCTCTTTTACCACTTTTTCAGCACATAACATGGCATGTCCGGTTCCCCAGGGTTTTGATCTTTCCTGAGGAACGTTAAATCCTTCGGGCAGGTCATTAAGCTCCTGAAAGACATACTCAACAGCCACTTTATCAGAAAGGCGGGAGCCTATCACTCTTCTGAACTCTTCTTCAATATCCTTCCGGATAATAAAAACTATTTTATTGAAACCTGCTCTGACAGCATCAAAAACGGCATAGTCGATGATTGTCTCACCACCCGGGCCAATATGGTCCAGTTGTTTCAGCCCTCCATAGCGGGATCCCATTCCTGCGGCCATAATTAGAACAGTTTTATTCATATACGATACTCCTTTTTTCATAAATATAATAACTCCTCTGTTGAATGAATGGCAAGAGCGTCTTGAATCTGATTCTGACAGCTGCTGTTAAAATCTGAAAATATCAAAATTGTCCTAATTATTGAAAATATGTCTCATAGTGTTTAAGGAAAATACCGGTCATAATCAACTGATAAATAATTGGAGGAATAAATGAAGAAATCAGTAATTTTATTGATGATCGTTCTGATGACACTGTCTTTCAGTCTCAGTGCCAACGGTCAGCAGGCTAGCGATGAAAGCGGACCTGTCTCAATTGAGTTTTGGACCCATGAGGATCCCAACCGGGATGCTATTGAAACACGCTATGTAGAAGAGTTTATGGCTTCTCATCCCGATGTAACTGTTAACAGAGTAACCCACTCATCCAAGAAGATTTTCGAACTGGTACTGACTGCGTTTGCAGCAAATGCCGGTCCAGATATTTTTAACATGCAGATCGAACAGGCCTATTCTTACATTGTCAATGAAAGAGTTGCTCCCGTTGATTACATGGCTGCAGGTTATACTGATGCAGCGGATATGCAGGAAAAATATATGGACGGTTCTCTGGATTCCGTAATGGTTGATGGTGAAGTTTATGGTATCCCTCTGGAACTGAACAACTGGGCTATCTACCTGAACAAGAGAATCTTTGCCGATGCCGGTCTGGATGCTGAAAAAGATTACCCTAAAACATGGGAAGAAGTTGCAGACATCTCTGAAAAACTGGTTCTGCGCGATGGTGAAATCATCACTCGTCGTGGATTTGACTTTCGCTATCCTTACTATTTGATTTCAATGACGCCCATGGTTGAACAGCTTGGTGGAAAACTGGTTAGTGAAGATGGAAAAACCGCTATTATCGGTGATGATGCATGGATCAAATTCCTGACTTATATGAGGGAATGGGGACCCAACGGCAGAAACCTCGGTTCTCCCACCTATAAAAATGCCCGTAAACTTTTCAATATGGATAACAATGATATGGGAATGGCTATGTCCGGTCTTTATCAGGGTGCCCGTATCCGTAATGATAATAAAGAATTTTTCGATAGCGGCGATTGGATGATTATTCCTTACCCCACCTTCGAGAATGCTGTCAATGATGTTGCCTGTAACTTCTATGGCCAGTACTACATGGTTAACGCTCAGAACTCTGACAGAGAAATCAAAACTGCCTGGGAACTGACCGGTTATATGATGAGTCATGATGAAGAGTACCTGAAAGCTGTCAACATCGTTCCCCCCACAAAGAAACTGATGAGTTCAGAAACCTTCCTGAATATGCCCTATTCTGAAGTATTTGTTAACGATCTGGCAAGAGCCCACGTTGTTTACACCTCTGAAAATGGTGCAAAAATGGAAGAACTCGTGAAAGAAGCAGTTGAGTCTGTAATGCTCGGCGGAATTGATCCCGTTCAGGCACATGCAACCCTGAAGGCTAAAGCACAGGAACTGCTGAACGAACTGTAAGAAATGCAGCTTAGTTGACATTTAATGGGAGGTCCGGGATTCCGGACCTCTCTTTTCGCAGATAAGTGTTTGAAAACTTAATAAGGAGAAATGCTAAAATGGGAAAAACTGCCCCCACAGGAAAAATTGAGAGAAAGCTGGCCCGCTGGGGACTGATATTTGTGACTCCGGCTATCGTTTTTTTTTCAATTTTCAGTTTCTATCCAATTCTTACGGCTTTTTATACAAGCCTATTCAAAAAGAACCTTCTATCTCTGAAAAAACCCCCCTTTGTAGGACTGGGGAATTATAAATACCTCTTTACATCTTCAGATTTCTGGAACTCTGTGGAAGCCACTTTTATTTTTGCTCTGGGAACATTTCTGCCCCTTCTTGTTCTCAGCTTAATGCTGGCAGCCTTTATTATGAATGTTCCAAAAGCCAGAAAATTCTTTCAAATGGCATATTATACCCCTGCGGTTATCTCCTCTGTTGTCTCTGCTGCTATCTGGCTGTTGATCTTCGATCCCCGGGGACTTGCCAATCAGTGGGCGAATACAATAATGAATACTCCCGGTATCGATCACCGCTGGTTAGCCCATAGTGTTATGGTTCGCATCTCTACCATGCTTGTGTATTTCTGGAAGTATATAGGTTACTTTGTCATCATATTTATTTCTGGATTAGCCTCAATTCCTCCCAGTATGTATGAAGCGGCCCATATCGATGGTGCCAGCCGTTGGGATGCTTTCTGGAAAATCACTTTCCCTCTGCTCCGGCCGACGGTTGTACTGGTATCCATTATGAGTATGCTTCAGTGTTTAAAGACATTCTCAACCCAGTATCTGTTCACACAGTCCGGTGCACCTCAGGCTCCCATCAATGTTATTACATTGAATATCTATAATACGGGAATCAGGGACTTTAGAATCGGCAGGGCCAGTGCCATGAGTATTATTCTTTTTGCATTGATGCTCTTTTTTACCTGGCTTCAGTTCAAGTTCTCAAAATCAGATGAGACCAGTTATTAAGGAGCAATGAATATGTTGAATATTTCTGACTTATATAAAGAAAAAGCCTCTTTGGCTTTGATGTATTTTCTACTGATTGTGATGGTGATTTTTACAATTGCACCTCTTCTCTTTATGGCGACGGCTGCCTTTATGCCATCCAGGGATATCGTAAAAATGCCTTACCAGTGGATCCCAAAAACTTTTCACTGGCCTAACTTCTTTAAGGCTATTGCCGGGAATGATGGGAAATTTATGTTTCCCAGGACTCTTCTGAACTCTCTGATCGTAGCCTCGACAGTTACAGTGACAACCGTGTTTATAGCCTGTATGACCGGTTACGGACTGGCAAAATTTAAATTCAGAGGAAGAATGATTGTTTTCCTGATGATCATGGCAACCATGATGATCCCTTTTGAAGCTATTATGATCCCCCTCTATCTGGTTACTACCAAAATCGGGCTTCAGAACAGTTATGGTGGATTGATTATACCCTTTATGGTGAGTGCTTTCGGGGTTTTTATGATGCGTCAGTACCTGGTTACATTTCCCGATGAATTTCTGGAAGCCGCCCGCATCGACGGCATGGGTGAGATGCGGATCTTTTGGACCATTATTTTCCCTAACAGCGGACCGACCATTGCAACCCTTGCCATCCTGTCTTTCCGTGCCCAGTGGGATAACCTTCTCTGGCCCCTTCTGGTAATACAGTCTGAAAAGATGAAAACGGTCCCTCTGTATATTGTCAAGTTTACAGCGGAAAAACACAGTGATGAGGGAGCTATGATGGCTGTCGCCCTGCTGGCCAGTGTTCCCATGTTTATTCTGTTTTTCGTATTGTCCGAGTATTTTGTCGGAGGTTCTGCCGTCTACTCTTCCAGGAAGGGTTGATGCTTTACGGTTTAGGTAATCCGTTCAGATACTGACTCGGGGAAACGCCGATAAATTTCCTGAAAACTCCGCTGAAGTAACTCATATCGCGGAATCCTGTCATTCTGGCTACCTCATTGATTCGGAGGCTCTGGTTATTCATAATTTCCAGAGCTTTTTTCAGACGGTGGTAACGTAGGTATTCCAGGAACGAGTAGGATGTTTTCGTCCGGAAAAGACGGGAAAGGTAGCTCTCTGTAATCCCAATGGATCCGGAGGCATCCCTGAGGGATATATCCCGGCTGTAGTTCTCCTTTATATAGTCAATGGCCGAGTTTACATAATAATCTTGTTTATCCATCCGGGGCGGCTTGATATATTCCCGGAAGGGAGATGCGGGAAGGGGCTGCTGTTCTTCCTTATTCTGAAAGGAGTCAGAGATTGACTTTAATGCTTTGAAGAACTCTTCGTCATCTATGGGTTTGACAATATAGTCTTTTACTCCCAGTTTAATTGCTTCTCTTGCATAGAAAAAATCACTGTGTCCCGTCAGAATCAGAGCGGCAGTTACAGGGGCATTCTTTAGCATGGAAATACCATCCTGACCGGGCATACGAATATCTGTTATTACCAGATCAGGATGAAGGGCTTTGATCATCTCTTCTCCCTCCAGACCATTTTTGGCAAAACCAATGACCTCGCATGAAAATCGCTCCCAGGGAGTTGTCAATATTAGTTCGTTGCGGAGAAGCTCTTCGTCTTCTATAATGAGTACTTTTATCTTCATACTATTCCTCTTTCAGTTCTCCCAGTTGAATTCTGATAATACTCTGTCCATCCTGTTTGGTGCAGAACAAACCGGCATCCTCTCCATAGTATAGCTTCAAGCGTTTATTTACATTATAAAGCCCTATTCCATTTGGATTTGCCAAAGCATCCTGCCATATTTTTTCATTCAGCTCCGTGCCGTTATCCTTTATCAACACGGAGGAGGAAGCCTCCTCGGCTGTAATGACAATCTTTTTCTCTCCTATCAATTTTTCCAGGCCGTGAATAACGGCATTCTCCACAATCGGTTGAATGATCAGCCGCGGGAGGATAAAATTCTTAAAGGATTCATCGACGTAAATTTCCCAGTTGAAGCTGTTTCCGAAACGGATTTTCTGTATCTGCAGGTAGCCCTCAACAAGCTCGATGCTTTCAGCAATGGTGCTAAGCTCTTTATGGCGGCCCATGGCATTTCTGAGCAGTTTGCCTAGTTGTGTAATAATTATCGTGATATCATCGATTCCATGCAGTTTGGAAAGGGATTTTACCGTATTCAGGGTATTGTAAAGAAAATGCGGATTGATCTGCGACTGCAGGGCATGTCTTTCTGCCGTGTGAAGGGCCTTTTCTCTTTCCAGTCGGGATTCCATCAGATCCTGTATCTGATGGGCCATATCATTAAAACCGTGAATCAGGATATCAAACTCATCGCCATTGGTTTCTTTCAGCCGAAAATCCAGATTCCCCTTTTCCATTTTTTTCATGGCAGCTACCAGAGTGCGTAGCGGTTGAGTTATGGTTCTTGCCAGGCTTAAGGCTATCATAGAAGAAAAGACAAGACCTATAATGGAAATAATCAGGATGATCCGAATAAGCAGTACCAGGTTGTCTGTAACTGTATCCAGTTCCAGGGTTCCCACAAGCATAAGCTCATCTGAATAGAGAGGGGCGTAGGCCACAAGAGTTTTATCGTACTTTAGAATGCCTGATTCCCCCGGAGGAACCCGCCAGTCCTGAGCAGAGAAGTTTCCCGATTCGTCCTCTCTGAAAAGGCTGACCATTTTCAAACTGATATGGTCCATCAGATAGATATCCGTAAAGAAATCTGCATTTATCTGTTCCAGTGAGTCTGCGATGGGGCCCGTATTCAGATCCATAATAAGGAACCCCGATTGCCCGTCTTTTCCTTTCAGTTTGTTGAAGAACGAGATGGCCACTCTTTCTCCCCGGGGGTTGATAAAACTGTCTATCATGGGAAACGCGGTCCGGTTTTTTTTCAGCTTTATATAGGTGCTAAGGGATTGGTCAGATGAGTTAGGATTGTAAATGGTCGGAAGAACGTGAGAGGAGAAGAGTCTCGATCCATTCTGATTTATCAGGTGGATGGAGGCTTTTTCGATATTTCCCGCCAGTTCTTTATAGAGATTCTGATAGAGCCTTGATAACTCTTCCTTTCCTGGAGAGTCAGGAGAAAACAGGACTTTTGTCTGCTGTTCATCTCTTGAAAGCTGTTTGGATAATTCCCTGTACTCCTGCAGGGTCAGGTTCATGCGGGAAACCAGCATTTCCATACGGCTGCTGGACTGCTTGCTGAAGGTTTCTTCTATCATCCTGTTGGAGAAAAGAATGGAAACCATCCCCAGCAGCAACACTTGGATAAAACCTGTTAGAAGAAGAGACAGGAATATTTTAGTCTTGAAGCGCTGGGGGACTAAACTCATTTACGGCACATAAAAATATGGTACTGTTTGTTCTGGGCAATGGTTATGGCACCCTCAAAGAGTCTTTCCAGTTCACTCTGGTATCCCAGGTGACGGTTGGCCACGATAAAAAGCTGTCCTCCCTTTTTCAGGACACGGGCGGATTCACGGAGAAAACCGAGTCCTGATTCTACTGATACCCTCTGCTGCTGATGAAACGGGGGATTGCAGATTACCAGATCAGCCGATTCGTTTTCAATTCCCTTCAGAATATCAGTATGAATAGTCTCTATTCTTTGACCAAAACCGTTTGCTTCGGCTGAAATCCGGGTGCTTTCCACGGCAATGGCTGAATCATCTGTTGCGGTGATGCTGGCTTCCGGCCAGTTCAGGGCTGCTGCCAGTGCAAGGACTCCCGCTCCGCATCCGGGATCAATAATCTTTTCGGGGGCATTAACCCTGGGGAAGTGTTCCAGTAAAAACTGTGTTCCCGGATCAATGCGGCTTTGGGAAAATACTCCCGGTAGAGCCGTAATATTCAGATCCTCCCATTTTAGAATTATAGTTTCCTGGGGTGATAAACCGGCAGAGCCTTTCGTTTTTCCGCTGTAGAAACGGGCTTTTTTCCAGATTCTGGAGTAGGCAGCATTCTCCGTATGATTCTCGAAACTCTCAAAAAAGGAGGGGGGCAGGTTTCTTGAGTGGGCCGCTGCGAGAATAGGAGTGCCTGCGGGAACTCTCAAGCGGATCTTTTCCAGTTGATATTCGAACATCCCGTTTGATTTTGGAATCTTCATCAGAACTAGATCCGCATCAATTTTTTCATTATTGACCGTTCCACTAAAGTTGGGGAGAGCTGCTTTGGCAGCAGTGATATTTGCGTTGATACTCTCTCTGGCACAGTAGGAATCATTCCATGAGATAGTACTCCTCTCTCCAAGTGCCGTACCCAGAGCACCGAAGTTATCATTTATAATCAGGATTCTTCTGGAATCGGGATAATCCTTCAATTGTTCCAGAAGATATTCATCTCCGGAATCCCAGGGACGAAGGGAATTATCATCTGTAGTAATAGTCAATTTGTGTTCTCCCAGAGGAGATTGCCATGTATAAGTCATTCCTTCATTATAGCTGGCAATTCTTTTCCTTTCTATGGAATTTCCCCTCTCTTTGATGATATGATCTCAGCCGAGGATCTATGTTTAAACTGAAAATTCCAATCGACAATGTCTCACTCCGGGCTTTCCTGTATCTGATAGATCTGAGAAACCTGAAAAGTGAGTTAAGCAATACAACAATCTGTGACTATATTCTAGAAACCTTCAAGGATATTTTTACGGCTCGCTATAAGGATATGAAGTCTTTCCGTTCGGGTTATGCGGGTAATCTGGCTCTGATCTTTGATTCTGATGAAGCCCTGTCGGGGAATATGAATAAATTCACCAAAGTCCTGGATCCTCTGCTGAAAAAAACTATAGTTAATCTGAAAACAGTCAGGATCCGTCTTGATGGAGAGTTCTGTATTATCAGTCAGATCCCTACAGAAGAGGATTTCCAGCTCCTCTCGGTTTTTTTCAATCTGAAACCTATCAATGCCATGATCAATCGGAAGGTAAATCTGGCCGAAGCAGAAAAGGGCTGGCTCTCACGGCTATGCGCTCAGTTCTCTCTTGTGCTGGAAGATATGCCGCCCCATCCTGCCTTTGAAACAGGCCGGGGAAAGACCGGTTCCACTGCAATTCTGAATCGATATACTATCTACAATCGGGGGAACATCTGGTTCGATGTATTAAAGCCCAACTATTACAACTTTAAAAATCTCCGTTATAAACTCTACCTGCGAAGTCTTCTCATCGAGCAGGATAATCTGTTCTACTGTCTTGTCAGAGCCTGTGAGTTTGACTTTGATTTCAAAACAGTCTTTGATCTGGGGATCTCCCTGGAGGATGATACTCCATTGCTTAAAACTGCTGCTATCAATGATCTTCTGGAGCTTGATGATGTGATCCTAATCAGTAAGGAAAAGTTAAAGCCTCTGATCATTAATCATGTGGAAACTCCGCGAAACTATCAGTATATGTTTACCCTCCTGGATAATTTTCTGGTCTTTCAGGACGGTACTATGATCGATATCTCAGCCATAGCCGTAAAAGAGGCATCCGAATTTATGGCTATGGCCAATTTTAATCCTAATATCACCTTCGACAAGGATGCGGAAAATGCTGTAAAAAAGGATCTGACCAGTGAGATTAAAAGGGATGTGGATTTTAAACTCCGGCGAATCTCCCGTGCGGGAGAAGAGAGCCATACGGTTATGAAATTTATCGAAAAGAGTAATAAAGGGCTTCTGAAGGTCAAAGATTACCGTAGAAACCCCGAGGGGTACATCGAGTACGGAGAGGAGAAGACCTGTCTTATCGTATTCAACGGGACTCGCTATCCTGACTTTCTCTGTATTTTTCTGGAAGATGCGGAAAAAGTAGAGAAACGGGGAGCAAGGACTTACTACGATTATACTACTTATATGCTGTCTGAGAGCGGACGGTTCAGACATCTTTTCTTTGAGGTAGAGGCAGAATACAATCAGTCCTCTTTTAAATCTCATGATACTTCTGCCGAGAGTCTAATGAAATGCAAGTATATTTTCTGTGAAAACAAAACTTCTGATCTCTATCAGTCACGTTATAAAGTATCCATACCCGTTGTGGGTATCAGGGAGATCTCATGAGTCTTGAACAGCCTTTTTTAAGTAAACAGATTATTGCCTATATCGGAAATAAGCGGAAGCTTCTCAATCTGATCTCCCGGGGGATCGACTCCCTGAATCTGGGAGACAGGGCTGGCATAAAATTCCTGGATATTTTCGCAGGGAGCGGTGTTGTCTCCCGCCTGGGGAAATCTCTGGGCTTTGAGGTATACAGTAATGACTGGGAGTTTTACTCCTATATCCTGAACCGGGGATTTATTTTGACAAACTCTTCAGATATTGCCAGGCTGTTCGGGAGTGAGGAGGCCTTTCTGGAAGAACTGGAACGGCTGAATACTCTGCCTGAGCCGCCGGATGAAGAACGTTATATCGCCCATTATTATGCTCCGGCAACCTTTGATCTACAGGATGTGGATTACAGGACCCAGCGCCTGTTCTATACGCGGCATAATGCCCTGGTGATAGATAAAATCCGGAATGAAATCGACAGGGCCTACCCCGGCGGATCGGGGAATCCCGACCAGGAGCAAAAACGGGATCATCTTATAGGCCTTCTGGTCTATGAGGCGGCTACCCACACCAATACTTCCGGTGTGTTTAAGGCCTTTCATAAAGGATTCGGTGGGCACAGTCGGGATGCACTGACCAGAATTCTGGCTCCCATCCGGCTCCGGCCATCTGAACTGATCGATTCGGATTATCCCGTCCATATCTACCGGAAAGATGCCAATGATCTGGTAAAACAGCTGAGGGGAATGGATATAGCCTATCTGGATCCGCCCTACAATCAGCATCAGTACGGCAGCAACTACCATATGCTGAATACCATTGCCCGCTGGGATAAGATTGCCGCTCCTCTGGATCTGAATGAAAAGGGAGAACTCAAGGAAAAAGCGGCTATCCGGAAGGATTGGAAGGATACCAGATCAAACTACTGTTATAAGAATTCGGCAGCCTCAGCCTTTGCGGATCTTCTACAGAACCTGGATGCCAGATATATCCTGATCAGCTATAGTACTGACGGCATAATCCCCTTTGAAGAGATGAAGGATATCTGCCGTCGGAAGGGCCGTTTGAAAATCGTTACAAATGAGTATACCAAGTACCGGGGGGGGAAGCAGAGCAACTCCCGCCTGAATACCAATGTTGAGTTTATTCTGATTGTGGATACCACCGTTCCCTCCACTCCGGCGTCCATGCGTAAGGTGGACCGGGTTATTGGTCAGAACCGCTTGAGGTTGCTCTTTAAAAATAACTTCTCCCGGGAGAAACTGCAGGAACAGGCTATGACCATCGGCGATGGCAAGCTGGTATTTAAGCTGATTCATAAGGAGCTTGAAATTACAAGCCGTGATTATTTTGAACTGATTCCTCCCGATAATCTGGATGATCTGTCCCTTGATGAGATTTTTCTTTTAAGCAGCAAACTGCAAAGCTCTCTCTGTCTGACCAAAGAGGAGGAGCTGAATGAGATCCTGAGCAAGATTGACGCTGATCCCGACAGAAATCTCTATTTTATCCGCCTCATACCGGATAGACTTAAAAAACTGGCCCATAAGAAGAACAAAAATCGTTTTTATCATTATCTGGAAGAGATCAGGGCGATAGAATCCCATCACAGGGAGCTCTATTCTCTTATAAAAAAACGTATAGACAGTATCGAACAGCTGGCTGAAAAACGATTTACAAATTAGTGAGACTTCTGTAAATAAACCTTCTCTGAGAATTAATATTCCTGAATTCAATTCATAAGTGCATAGCCCGACCCTGCCTGTTCTCAGTACATATGAGCCTTCATCCTGTTGCTTTTCACCATATTTATTCTCTTTCAACCATTTCAGGTTATCTTTGGTGGAAATTCCTGCGTCCATGACAATAGTTTTATCACTATCTGCAGACAGGTTCTTTTCCAATGACTTCATCATCAGATCTTTTTTCCTTTGATCTGCCGTGTTTAGCCTTTGGATTACCTAAAGCCTGCCCTTCAAAATATGAGTTGGTCAGATCAAAAAAAA
>NBMC01000093.1 GCA_002084805.1 Spirochaetaceae bacterium 4572_59
ATATTGAGAATGCGGGTCTTATCGAGCATATTGAGCGGGTCGGCAGGGTATTTTATAGGGGTGGATCGGGTGATTGATATTGATCAGAGATATCTGCCCTTCGCCTCTCAGGTGGTCTGGGGGAAACCGGAAGCCCTAAGGATAAATACAGGGTTCCCGGCTGCTTAGCTTCAAAATATCCCTTAAATTGAAGCAGCTGGAATATCATCACTTTTCCCGAAGGGGAGCGATCCGGTCTGGATAAAGAGCTTTTAGAGCGGATGATTATGGTGGATAAACGCTTTAACAGGCTTTATGTCTTCCTGCTCTGTGACAGCGAGTCTCAAAGTCCCGGGGGTACTCCTTTCGGATATATTCAGATAATTACGAACTCTCTGAAATTGCTTCTATCAATTATCCTGGAATCGGCTTTATAGGTCTCTGTGAATGTCCTGGACAAGCGTACGGCGGTTTTGCTTCTCCATTTGAATTCCCACCCGGTAATTTTACCATCTTTTTCTTCCACAAAATCTATTTCCTGTTGCTGTTTCGTTCTCCTTCTATTCTTTTTTATTTCATTTCGCAAGTTTCTACTGAAACTGCCAAGCCTGAACACAATATATCCTTTCTCCAGAATATCAATATATCTGGCTACGGTTTCTTTGTTGATTCCGATCTGGGTTGCCAGTTCGTTATAATTCACTTCGCTGCCTATCTGCAAGGCCAGTAATTGGACGAGTTTGTCCAATATTTCGGGTTTTCTGATTTCAGAACAGGCCAGAATATCCCTGTACAAATAGCTTGAGGCTAATTGCTTTAAAATTTCCCGCTCACTCCCCGGATTATTCAGTACATCGGGGTAAAACCCATATAACAATCTGTTTTCAAGCTGCTGTTCTGCGACCAATCTGCCATGGTGATCTTCAAACTCTTCCCAACTGACAGGGAGTAGTTCATATTCCCATTTTCTTCCGGTCAGGGGTTCATTCAGTTCATTTGATATACCGAAGGATGATGAACCGCTTACATACAACTGTACATCCTTAAACTGGTCTGTAATGATCTTTAATGTCAAACCGATTCCTGCAACTCTCTGTGCTTCGTCATGACTATAACAGCTTTTCCGGATCCGGTTTTCTCTTCGATTACAGAGCTCAGAGTCCTTTTATACATAAAACACCTTCTATTATACTATTTATTTTTTATAATCGCTAAAAAGCATAACTATAAGTTATTATACTATCTAATAGTTGTGCTTTCAATAGAAGGTCCATGAATTCGTGAATGGCCGGATGTGAAAAAGAAGGGGTAGACTGAGTTGAGGGAGCGTTCCGCTCTGGATAAACTTTTAGAGCGGATGATTATGGTGGAACAGCAGCTGAAATTCCAGAATGAGAAACTGGAGATGATGATGGATTCCTCTGATAAGCGTTTTAACAGGCTTTATGTCTACCTGACGGTGATTTTTCTGACCATGCTCGCCGGTTTTATCCCTTTAATAATCAAGTCTTTGTAATCCACATGATGTAATACGGACAGTGATATAAAAAAATGAAGCATCTCCTCTCTTTGAACTGTTGAGAGATTAGGCAGGGGGGATTATAATGAAAGATATGATGGATTCTATAAAAGCTACATCGGATATAATGGTGCGCGTTCTTCTCGGGCAGGAGGAAAACATTCCTCTTCTCACAGATTTTGTCAACGCGGTACTGGTGGATCAGGGATTCAAGTCCATGAAGAAACTGACTCTGAAAAATCCCATTAATATGCGGTCGATCTTCTATGAGAAAGAGACTGTTCTGGATGTGAGGGCAGAAGATGAAACGGGGCGGATCTACGATGTTGAAATACAGGGGCAGGGAAGCCGTGAGTTTGTTCACCGCAGTCTCTATTACTGGAGCAAGCTTTACTCGGGTCAGTTGAAAACGGGGAGCCCCTACAAAAAACTTAATCCGGTTATCTGTATTAATCTGATGAACTATGTCCTTTTTCCCGAGGATGGAAACGATGATTATCACAGCTGTTTTATGACTTGTAAACTGGGGGAGAGGGATGTGATCCTTTCTGATCATATGCAGATCCACTTTATAGAGCTGCCGAAATTTCCCCTGGACTTGAGCCATATGCCCCGGAGTCGGCTTCAAAAATGGTCCCTTTATTTCAAGGGGGAGGGAAACCTGGAGGAGAAAGATATGAAAATTCTGTTAAAAGATGATGATATGCTTGAAAAAGCCCATCATACTTTTCAAAAATTCACGGCAGATGAATTGCTGCGGGAGCGTTATGAAGCCCGGATGAAATTCAAACGGGATCAGGCAAGCTTTCTGGAGGAGGCCCGGGATAAGGGGTTGGAAGAGGGCCGCGTGGAGGGCCGTGAAGAGGGCCGTGAAGAGGGCCGTGAAGAGGGCCTGATTGAAGCTAAGAGGCAGGTCGCTTCCGATCTGAAAAAAAATGGCATATCAATAGATCTTATTCAGGGTTCTACCGGTTTGAGCCGTGAAGATATAGAAAAATTATAGAGAACCGGATAGAGGGCTAAAATGTTAGCAAAATAATTCATACTCTGTAATTATTCTGTTAACAGGTTTATCCCGGTATTAAAAAGATTCAGATATTCCTGTTTGAAAGTGTCCTCCAGAACAAATGAGCTGCTTGAGTAATCCCGAATAGAGCATGACACTTAAAATTGATATTAAAAAATAATGGATAAATAACTACTTATTCTCAGCGCGTGACCAGCCCCGGCTGCATGGGTGGGTATGCATCCTGAGGCCGGGGATAAGCGTTTTAACAGGTTTTATCCCTTATTAGTGTTGCGGTTCTGTGCCCTAGTCTTCCTGATCAGAGCAGTAAGACTAAACCCAGTCTGGAAGATTGGCATAAAGATATGAAACAGAGTAAGGCAAAGATTGGCATAAAGATATGAAACAGAGTAAGGCAAGTTCATTAGTGGAAATGCAACAGAGTGTATCAGATGTTGAATACATGAAAGGCTTTGACCGCTACTGTTCCAATATCAAAGAGAATGACTACAGATTGATTGCTCGGATCACATGGGGAATAACAGTATTTGTGATTGAGATTTTGACCCATGCAGAGTACACAGTTAAATATGTAAGGAGAAATGATAAAAAGGGAAACATGAAATGTTGGGTCCCTTTTTGATCATAAGCGCCAGAGACTTTTCGAAGAAAAGTGCCTGTTCGTGCGCTGCGCTTACTGCTCGGCCATGCAACCAGGCTCGAAAGCTTTATAGGAGAAAGAAATGAGCTATGCAGTTCCAAAAGAAGAAGTAACTACCAGTCACTTCATGACATCTGTACAGATTAAGTCTGTAGCTGATTACGAACAGAGATTAGAATACGTTGAAACTTTAATGGATAGAGTTAATGGAGGAGATGATCTTGCACTCCCTCTGCTGGACTACGTATCAAAAGTTATAGAAGCTTAGATCTGGCTGATATAGCTACACAATCTGTCATCAGTGAAATACTGAATGGTAAGAGGGTACCAACCCCTGAGCAGGTAAAGAAGCTGGCAGTGAAGTATCACACTAACCCGGTACTATTTATTTAAGCCTCCGTCAGAAGAAATTCACGATTGTGCAGTATCTGCCGCAGGACATGAATATAAAAAGTTGAATCCGGTAATCTGTATTAACCTGTTGAATTTTATTCTATTTCCGGATAAAGAGGATGATCAATTTCACAGCTGATATGTGATGCCAAGGAAGATGGGAGAGAAGATGGGAGAGAAGAAGGACTCGTAAACACAGCAATGGCTTTAAAACAAAATGGCATATCAATTGAAATCATACAGAAATATACCGGTTTAAGTCAGGATGAAATTGATAAATTGTGAAATATCATGAATAGATCCTTAGCTGGCCATCTTTAGAAAATAATTTTTAAAGAAATCCTAATCAAGCTCATTCCCGGGCAGCGACGACCATCCGCCTTTGAGCTGCAAACGAATCCCACCTGTTACATCATCCCCCGTCGTTGTGATTACCACAACAGGCGACAGGTTTGCCTGCCCCTTTGTTGATGGTGGTGAACTGCCTGACAATGTATAAATTATCGTTATTTCTGTTCAGAGGAAAAGGTTATTATGAAGATATAATGCGGAGATTTGCGGTAATGAAGGAGTTTTTAAAAAAGTAAATTGTATTTCCTATATTATTTTGAATTGAATATTTATACTTGATACTTACTATTTCGGTGGTGATGGTTTATATTAAATTTAAGGGAGAATCGTAATGTGTGTGGAAGATACACTTATTATTAATACTAAAAAATATAAATCCAAACAGGAAATTTTTGATACAGCCGGACAGCTTGCGGTTGAACATTCGAAAGCTATGGGTTTGCCAATAACATTTGTCAGAAACGGAAATGTTATTAAAAAACATTCTGATGGTAGAGAAGAAATTCTCGGAATCGCTCCCAAAAGAGTAAAGATTCATAAAAAAGTTATAAATCTGAAGAAATAATGTGGCTGAGAGAATTAAGCGTTTAAGGATATTTGCCGGTCCCAATGGTTCTGGTAAGTCAACTCTTTATGATTATCTCGTTAATGCATATTATTTTAACAAGTATTTCCATATAAATCCTGATTTCATATTTAAAGAATTGCAATTTGTATTGAATTTGTCATCTTGGCCTATTCAAATATCACAGGAAGACTTGAGCGGGCATGATGTTCCTGATGAAAAAATTGTGAGTAGGTATCATAGAACTATGGATAATCTCTTTAGGGGGTTTACTTTAGCTGACCGGGTTTTCTTTTTTGATAATTCTCAGGAAAGTTCAGAGGGAACTTTTAAGTTGTTTGCAGAAAAAAAGAATGAGCGATTGTACCTTCATGGTGATGAAACTCCTGATTGGTTTGATAAATTTATTTTACAGAACTTATAGTTTTAAGAAATTCTAATCGAGCTCGTTCCCAGGCCTCGGCGATCATCCGTCTTTGACTTAGGCAACGAGCCTTAAAAACTACATCACTCCCCGCCGCTGCAGTGCCGCCACATTCCTTCCAGTATCATGCTCAGCCGCCCTGTGCTACCGCAGCCTGTTCTTTGGCTTTTTTCTGCAGATCCGGATCGGAAGAAAATTTCTTATAATCGGAATTGTTCATTTCAGGGCTCCTGCGGTCATTAGGGGTACCGCATTATAGATGGTTACCAGGGCGATGGAGGGGGCAGTCAGAGGCATAATTATGTCCCCCGAGTCGGATGCATACTCGAGCATGCCGTAGGATTTATGACCAGAGCAATAAGCGTAGCGGTATCTGCGATAAATTGCTTGACAGATATAAGATTGGCATAAAGATATGAAACAGAGTAAGGCAAGTTCATTAGTGGAAATGCAACAGAGTGTATCAGATGTTGAATACATGAAAGGCTTTGACCGCTACTGTTTCAATATCAAAGGGAATGACTACAGATTGATTGCACGGATCACATGGGGAATAACAGTATTTGTGATTGAGATTTTGACCCATGCAGAGTACACAGTTAAATATGTAAGGAGAAAGAAATGAGCTATGCAGTTCCAAAAGAAGAAGTAACTACCAGTCACTTCATGACATCTGTACAGATTAAGTCTGAAGCTGATTATGAACAGAGATTAGAATACGTTGAAACTTTAATGGATAGAGTTAATGGAGGAGATGATCTTGCACTCCCTCTGCTGGACTACGTATCAAAAGTTATAGAAGCTTA
>NBMC01000036.1 GCA_002084805.1 Spirochaetaceae bacterium 4572_59
TTTATTCTGTTATTCCGGAGTGAATACGGATTTATAAGCACGCTTAAAAGGATAATGTTAAAGCGGTATTTGTCAATATAAATTTCCGCTTTCTCTGATTTCGGCGGCATCCTGACCGGTCAGGACTAATGGTAAGGCTGTTTATGCCATATCGAATATGGAAGACAGTGCGGCTATGACAGCTTATCAGTCGCCTGCCTGCGGGGCGGCTCTATACTGCTGTTTCCTGAGTGCGGAGGGCAGAACTTAAGCGGACTGTCACAGTCAATCTGATAAATTCAAATCCACAAGGTGGAAGGATTATCTCCTCAGCTGATCCATCTCGTATTGGGACTATTCATGCAGGTGGGGCCCTGATAATGAGTGGGGAAAAAAGAGAGATAGCTATCACTCATAAGGATGCCGAATCCATAAAGGGTGCAAAAGCAGGGTATAATGGCAGAATCCTCTTTAATAATAAATTGATAGGATGCATCGGAATTGGTGGTGATCCGGATATAGCCATGCATCTTCAAAAGATGGCAGTTGTAATTGTAAATGAAACTCTTGCCCGGGAAGAACAGCATAGGCGTGAGAAGGAACTGCGTGATGAAGCAGTCAGACGAATTGGTAATATTGCAGAGGATATGACAGTTCTTTCTCTTAACGGCTCAATTCAAGCTGCAAAAATAGGAAAATATGGCAATGGTTTCAAGGTTGTCGCTGTAGAAATGAGAAATCTGGCAGGTTCTATCAATGAGGCCATGGATTTTTTTAAATATGAATAGGGGTAAATATCGTTCCTGTTCAATTGTCACTAACCGCATTGCTGCCCCCCTCTATACGGGATCGGCCGGATCTGAAACAAATGAGAACGGGGACGCGATCGAAGCGGAAGTGACTCTTGCTGAAAGCTGGGAAGGAAGTCAGGAAGAGGTTCTGATCTGAGCATTATCAGAATCAGCCGGGGTGACAGATTTATTTCCCCGGTTTTGAGCAGTCTCCTTTGGGAGTTCTGAACACAATTGAAATCCTAAGGCTTTTTTACCGGAATCATCCTGTTCAGCAAAACGACTCCAGGGAAACTGGATATTATGATATCTTATGAATATTCTTTGCCGATTTCATATTCAGAATGTTAAAAATGCATTCATCCATGCTGCACTTCCCGTCAAACAGTTCTTTAAGAGAGGCTCCCAAGTTATATTCAAAATCAAGTTCATTGAACTCATCACCTTTGAATCTTCTTTTTCCTTCTTTGAGATTTTCCTGAACATATTTCATCCAGGGATATATATCTGATATATCCTCATTGTTATATACATATTTACTACTGGATGCGCCGCACAAACAGGCAAATATTGTTGATATGTTTTTGGAATAAAACTGCTCCATAAAATGACAGACCGTTTCTATATTACGGGATTTTTTATATATACCCAATACTCCGCCTCCAATAAGCTGTTTTTCTCCGGGGAGGGTCGTGAAGTTGAATTTTCCGAGGATATTTGAGACTTTGCTGTTTATAATATTTGAAGTCCTGTTGGAAAATGTGATGCTCATGGCCGCTTCTCCTGCAGCAAAAAGGCAGACCGATTCTCCCCAGAAAGATTTGGATGAAGTCAGTGCATAGTTAAAGAACTCAAGATTGATCTCTATTGCTTTCTTCAGCAATTCATAATTCAGATATGGTTTTTTCTTTTTTGATATTTTTCCGCCGAGACTGAAATAGATGGGTAAAAACTGACACGCAATATGTTGAGGAGAGCTGGTAATACAGGTCGTTCCGAATGTGGTTATTGACTCGGGATTGAGTGCTTGTGTAAAAAAAGAAGTTATCTGATTGTACTCTTCAAAATCCTGCGGAGGAGAGAGTTCCTTTTTATATTTCTCGTAATACATTCTTGATATTCTGGTATTATCAAATAAATCTTTTCTATAAAATAGGAGCAGTATGCTGGGATCAAAAGGAAAGGCATAACGTCTGCCGTCTATCTGGGTATACTCCTCCTCCAGTCCATCTATAAAACTGGAAAAGATTGTATCAAAATTGTAGTCGATATCATTAAGGGGGATAAAAATTTCTTCTCCGAAACTTGTCAGCCATGCCATATCAATTCTGATAATATCAATACCTTCATCAATTTCATCATTGTTGAGCATATTGAAGAGGCTGTTGTATTTGTATGATTTTATATTTGCTTTGATACCGGTTGAAGAATATATCAGCCTCGATACAGAGCGCAGTGCATCTTCTGAAATACCCTCGATACAGGCGATAGTGATTTCTCTCTCAGACTTGGGGAATGGATATTTTTCTTCTAACAATAACGGAGGGTCCAAGACATAATTTTTGAGCGGATCGGATTTTTTAAGATTGTTGCTGATCAGTTTTCCCAGCTGTTTATAATTCAGTTCGTATTCGGTAAAAGCGCTGTAATGTAATATATTGGTGGATACCAGAGTAATTATCTCAATATCTTTTTCAGAATCACTTAAATCAATTATATCTTTAATTATTTTGGCTTTTTCCTTGGAAGTAGTGACAATTACATCGTAGTCATTTCCCGAAAATACTATTCTGAATGATGTCTGAATATTCAGGCTGGTATCACAGCTGTACTGGTTTATGGAGCAGCCTGTTTTGTTACACCGGTTTAGAAGAACCTGATATATATCATTTTCAAAGGAATATATTTTTCTGCTGGAAAAATAAAGAATGCTTCTGTAGTCCCTGTTTTTAATATAATCGGCAATATTATCACCGATTTTTTCTGCAGAATATGAGTAATAGAATGCATTTTCAGATGTACAGGCAACCCTTCTTTCAACAAACACTAGGTTGGTGTTTCCGAAATTGATTGTTGAGTAAAAATCATCTGAATAATCCAGGCAGGAAATAATGACTACCATATGTACTCGATTGGAAAGAATACTCTTGATAATCTCCTTTTCCTTGTGAGGGACCTCTTCGCTGATAAATAAATTATAAGAATATCCCGCTTCGTTGGCATATTTGGAAACAGTCTTGTACAGATCACGATATCTGCGAATCTCTCCATCAGGAATAACAATATCAATATGGTTTGAGATTCCGAGTCTAAGCTGTTTTGCATTTTGATTGATATTGTATCCCATCTCAAGAGCAATTCGTTCAACCAGTTCAATTTTTTTGGCACTGACATTGCCCTTACCGTTCAGCACGTTAGACACGGTTCCGTGAGACACATTTGCCGCTATCGCAATATCTTTTATCGTTGCCATAAAGGACTCCCTTTTAAGATTCTTATATTATGAATTAAAGCTTCCCTTAATATTGGGATAGTTTTGAAAAACAGAGATTTGCTAAATAGAAGATTTGTTGAAAATGGAGTCTTGATTGCTGCGCACCAGGGATTCGGCGGAGGGAATATTGTCCTTAATACTCCTAATGCCATGTTGAATGCTATCAACTGCGGAGCCGAAATTGTTGAATTGGATATCTCGAGATCAAAGGATGGTGATTTTTTTATATTCCATCAGGATCTGGAACCAAGGCATCTGATGGTTAATAAAAAAATGGATGAGATGAGTACAGATGAGATCAAGGAGTTGTATCTTTGGAATAACGCCTGCACTCCCTCAGCTTTTCATGTACCAACACTGACTGAAATGATGAATATTTTAAAGACTGAAGAGGTCCTGGTCAATATCGATAAATTTGATCTGCTTGGCAAAGATCTACTTGATGAGCTTGATATGTATGGGATGGAAGACAAGATTCTGCTCAAGGGAAAAGCCCAAAAGCCGCTTCTTGATACGGTGGCCGCTCATGGACGGGATTATATGTTTATGCCGGTAGTTTTCAGTAAAGAGGATATTGAATATGCCCTGTCGTATCCGGATATCGATATTGTAGGCTTTGAAGTCATTTTTTCTGATCTGAAACAGGACCATATACAGAGTGATTATTTAATGGAACTCAGAGCCAAGGGATATTTTTTATGGGTGAATGCTATCACTCTGGGTAAGGATTTTTGTCTGAGTGCTGATATTGATGATGATTTATCCATGCTTGATAACCCTGATAAAGGTTGGGGAAGGCTTATTGACATGGGTTTTAATGTAATTCAAACAGATTGGACATTGATGCTTAAGAATTATCTGATGAAAAAGGAATTGTCGTCACCATTGGAAAATTCAATAGTGTAAATTCCTCAGAAACAGGAATCAGTATGGGTCCGGGATTATCGGGGCTGATATTGAAGATATAAGGATATACCGGCGGGAGTATTTGATATCGTATTGGCTGAAGAGAAAGTAGCCTGAATACGGTTTATTAATCCGGCCCGTATTTTTTACTTTTTATAGGAGGAGAAAAATGAAGAAAACTTTACAGATTATGTTGGTGCTGATTATTGGTGCAAGTATTAATCTCTATGCAAGTGGTCAGACAGATACTGCCGGAGAGCAGGGTGCTCACAAGGACAAACTTGTTGTTTATACCAATTCCGGTTCAAATGGCAGAGATCAGTGGATAACAGAATTAGCAAATGAAAACGGATTTAATATTACAGTTGTTGAAGGCGGTGGCGGTGATATCTTTAATAGATTGATTGCTGAGAAAAACAGTCCCATAGCCGATGTTGTTTTTGGGCTGAATATGCTCAACTTTGCTGAGCTTAAGAAACAGGGTATTCTGATGCAGTATGAACCCGCCTGGGCTTCAGAAGTGGACCCCTCAATGAAAGACAGTGATGGTTATTATAATGGAATAGTCAAACAGGCGATTGTCCTGGTGTATAACCCCGAAGTTTTTTCAGAAGACACAGCACCGAAAGACTGGCCTGATTTATGGCAGAATCCTGAGTATTATGGCAAATATAATATTTTCGGCCTCGGTGGAGGTACATCCCGTACAGTTCTTGCTGGTATAGCCATGAGATATCGTGACTCTGATGGAGAACTGGGTATTTCCTCAGAGGGATGGAACGAGATCAAACAGTATATTCAGAAGGGATACATGAATGCTGAAGGTGAGGATTATGTTCAGAATCTTGTTGATAAGAAAATACCTATGACAATGCTCTGGGGGAGCGGAGTCATCGATAAACAGGATGCCTATAATACCGTTTTCGGTGTGATGACTCCTGAAGTAGGTGTCCCATTTGTTGTTGAACAGCTTGGAGTTCTGGAAGGAACAGATAGCCAAGAAACAGCTAAAGCATTTGTAGAATGGTTTGGTTCCTCTGAGGTGCAGGCCGCCTGGGCTCAGGAATTCGGTACATCACCTGCAAACTCTGTAGCTATGAAAAGTGCAAAAGCCGAAGCTGTTGAGCTGGATAAGGTTCTGTCAAAAGCACAGTACATCGACTGGGCTTTTGTTCTGGAAAATGTCAACCAGTGGGTGGAAAAAATCGAACTGGAATTTATTGAGTAAGAACAAATAGAGCAAGGGACATTGAGGATTACTTTCCGATACGGAAATATCCTCAATGCTGTGCAATATTATTGTTGACATTTACTCATTGATGAACTGGAGCTAAAAATGATTACGTTTGAAAATATAGTAATAAAATATAATGATTTTGTTGCGATAAATGATTTTAATCTGGAGATAGAAGAGGGAGAGTTCTTTACTCTTCTCGGTCCTTCGGGATGCGGAAAAACAACTCTCCTCAGGAGTGTTGTCGGATTTATCGATGTTTTTTCCGGTCGGATTAAAGTGAAAAGTGATGATATTACAAATCTGCCTACAGAAAAACGTAATATTGGGATTGTTTTTCAAAGTTATGCCCTGTTTCCCACCATGAATGTATTTGAAAACATTGCCTTTGGTCTTAAGGTGAAGAATCTTGGAAAAGAGGAAATTGAAAAAGAAGTTTATGAAATAGCCGCCAAAGTTGATTTAAATGAAAAACAGCTCCTACGAAATGTTTCAGAACTGTCGGGGGGGCAGCAGCAGAGAGTCGCCATTGCGAGGGCTCTCGTATTGAAGCCCAGAATCCTATGTCTGGATGAACCCCTGTCAAACCTTGATGCAAAATTACGCGGACAGTTAAGGATGGAGCTAAAAAAATTGCAGAGAGATTTCGGGATTACAACAATCTATGTAACTCACGATCAGGAAGAAGCCCTGACTCTCTCAGATCGGATTGCCGTTTTTAATAAAGGACATCTGGAACAGGTTGGAACTCCACATGAGATTTACAATGAATCTGAATCTGAGTTTGTATGTGATTTCATAGGAGACATTAATAAAATTAACGGAAATGTCATAGATACCATAAACAGTCTCTCTGATAAAAAATTTGACAGGAATAAAACAGCATTTCTCAGGACGGAAAGAGTTCTGACAAAATGCAATGACAGTGAATATATAAAACTGAACTCAGAAATTGTTGATTATGAATACAACGGATTATTTACAAAATACTACTATCGCGTTAATGATGGGATAATTATGAATGTTGAGAAGAATGATGGCTTAGAATATTCCAGCATTGGGGGGAAAATTGATCTTTATATCAATCCTGCAGATATAAAGCAATTTTAGGAGATACAATGAGCAAAATTAAAGAATATTTAAAACAGATAAACATCCTCTCATTGATTGTATATGCCTTACTTTCATGGTTTATTATTGCCTTCCTTCTTTATCCGAATATTAATCTTATAATAAAAACATTTATTAAAGATGGACAATTCTCATTCAGAGCCTTTGAAAAACTGTTCTCTTCAAAAAGAGCCATGATGAGTCTTCGAAACAGCTTTATTTTAGCCTTTTCCATGATTATTACAGTAAATATTGTAGGAACATTTATAGTTCTGGTAACAGAGTATTTTGAAGTAAAGGGTGCAAAAATCCTTAAAATCGGATTTATGTCAACTCTAGTGTACTGCGGAATAGTACTGGTTGCCGGATATCAGTTCCTATACAGTTCAAATGGATTTCTTGCAAAAATCTTGGCAGATTCCGTCCTCTTTTATAATGAGGAATGGTTTATCGGCTATAGCGCTGTATTGTTTATCATGACTTTTGCTTGTACTTCCAACCATATGATTTTTCTTACCAATGCAATAAGGAATATTGACCATGGAACAATAGAGGCTGCTCAGAATATGGGAGCTTCCCAACTGATGATCCTTAGAAAAGTTGTTTTGCCGGTCTTAAAACCTACCTTCTTCTCGATTACAATTTTGACTTTTCTGACAGGTCTGAGTGCTATTTCAGCGCCCATTGTTGTTGGAGGTAAAACATTCCAGACCATTAATCCCATGATTCTGCAGTTCTCAAAATCACCTGTCTCCAGAGATATTGGTGCTTTGATGGCTATAGTCCTTGGTATTGCAACCCTACTGCTGCTGGTCATAATGAACCGGGTGGAGAAGGGAGGGAATTATATCTCCATCTCAAAGGTCAAAACAAAAATCGTCAAGCAGAAAATTAATAACAGAACTGTAAATGCAGTTGTTCATATTATTGCCTATATCCTGTTTGTAATTTATGTGGCACCCATGATATTGGTTATTTTGTTTTCTTTTACCAATACTCTGGCAATCAATTCAGTCGATTTGTCATTCAGTAATTTTTCACTGTCCAACTATATGCTTTTATTTACACGAAAAGGTGCTTTTGAGCCGTATATTGTAAGTATTGTATACTCCATGTCAGCTGCCGTTATCGTTGCTGTTATATGTCTTGTCGCTTCAAATATTATTCACAGGAAAAAGGGAACCGTCGGAACAATTCTCGAGTTTTTACTACTGATTCCCTGGCTTCTACCGGCAACTTTGATTGCAATGGGTCTGATTATGACATATGACCTCCCAAAACCGATTATGTTTAATAAAAATCTTGTCGGCTCACCACTGCTGATGCTGTCGGCCTATGTCATTGTTACTCTGCCATTTAGCCTTAGAATGCTTAAGGCCGCCTTTTTCGGACTTGATGATGCACTCGGAGATGCCGCCAAGAGTATGGGAGCCAGCGGTTTTTATACATTTAGAAGGGTGATTCTCCCGATTCTGATGCCTTCGGTACTGGCTGTGATTGTTTTAACTTTCAATAACCTTCTGGCAAACTATGATTTGTCGGTTTTCCTATACCATCCAGCCTATAAACCGCTGGGGATCGTCATTAAAACAGCGACAGAACAGAGGAGTACACAGGATTCCAAGGCAATTATGTTTGTCTATTCAGTAATATTGATGATCATTTCTACACTTGCAATTTACTTTTTCTATGGTAGAAACACCAAAAGAAAATAGTCGATTTACAGAAAGGATACCATACATGACATATTCCGCGGGAGAGCCATTTCTTTTCAAAGAACTGGAGGGAACAAGCTGGCACAGAAGATTTGTGGCAGAGGAATTTCAGATACTTCTTGATCACTATCCCGAACGGATTATTGTGATAGATGCCGTGCTTTCGGATAGAGAATTGAGGGATAAGGAACGTCTGCATAAATATCAGAACCTGCTGATTAATTATATTCTGAATAATAGAGAAATTGATGACAAAATGCCAATTGAGATCCTGAAAAATCTCAGACGTTTCAGACTTGATATTTTTGGTATAGGGTCATCTTCTGTTGGAGATTTTCAGTATTCTGATAGAAGGGGACCGCTATTTTATGATCGGGCTGACAGGGATCTACGGAAGAGGCTTGAGAGTGAACTATCCAAGGCAGAGAAGGTAATATTTTTCCCGGGTAAGCCAGGGGCGTTCAGAGAGGAGTTATCCAAACTGATTGAATTGACTGATGCAGAGATCTGTGTTGTCTGTTCTGATGATCCTCTTATCTTCGGTGTTAAAGAAGGGATGTTTGATGATCTTCAAAGGCATGAGCCCTTCAGCTTAGTAAAAAAAGATCTTTCTTATAATTTCCCCCTTAAATCTGAGGGTATTGAAAAATTAAGAAAGAGGCAGGCCAACGGTGTTTTTATTTTTACAACGAATCTCTGGTTATATCTGGAGATATTCCGGAAAATGGAGAATTTCGGATTTATCCTGGATAATTCGGAGTGGTTTTCTAGAGGATTGCTTCAATATTCTTTTGAACGGCCCGGTGATAATCTCAAGGGATTCAGTAGCTCGGCCTATACGGATATTCTCTCAAGATGCGAGGTTGTGACCACAATGACACTGGCAGGACTGCAGACGTCTCCATTCCCCCCGGATATTGATGTTTCTGGTGTCCAATATAACACTCTGAGTCTCCCAGATTTTCTGAGAGGACAATCTCCTATGTCTCTCAGTTTGTCAACAGAAGTAAAGCTGAAAAAATTCAATCACAAAAGTGATCGTATGCAAGTATCCACCGGGCTTTATCATATAGATGGGAATGGCATTTATAAAACAGATTCTCATGATAAGGCTGCTGTCCTGGTTACACTGGTGGATACTTATGAGCAGAATGTTGACGCAGCTCCTGTCTTTTTGAATGCTTCTTCTCCCCCTGAGGCAGTCATTATGACTAATAGTGGAGTATTAGCATCATTCAATTATTATTATACCGGGAATCTTGTTAAGTATTACAACTATCAGGTATCCGAGAGAGAACAGCTTCAGATAAAGAACTTTTCTATTGATTATCTTTTTGTCAGGAGCAATGGGAGAGTGTTGGAAACTTTCCCATTGTATAACAAGGCTTTCCTGGGCTGTACAGATAAAGGGAAAATCTTTGCCGGTCATTTTCTACCGGAAAAGGTAGAGCTATTTCTGGGAGGTGCTAAATATAGCTTTCTTGAAAATCAGATCAATCCCGATGGAGACGGCTCTTTAGAAGGTTTGTATCTCCCCTCATCTGAAAGGAAATTTGTGGGTACGGGCCAATTCTGTGTCGTCATAATTCAGGATCAGATAGTATTCAGTGGTAAGGGGCCCTGCAGAATCCCCCCAGTCGGTGTTGTCGCCGTTTTAAGGGAGGAGATAGCGGAAAATATCAGAACTGTCAGTTTTCATATTTCATGGAAAGATATGCCCTATTCAAGGGATTCTTTGAACTGGATGGTGGGAGGATTCAATCTCCTTGTTGATAACGGACGAAATCTATATTCAAATACTTATGAAGCCGAGAGAAGTCTTCAAAATGAGGGTTGGTATAAACAGGCCTCCAGAGAGACCCAAGAAACTCAGCTGATTCCCGGTGTGCGTCAACCGAGAGCCGTATTCGGCCGTACAAAAGGTGGCCGGTTACTATTGGCTCAATTTTCAGGTAGAACCGATATTTCATGTGGAGCATCGTTTTGCGAAACAGTCTCCTTTGTTCAAAACAAAGCCGGTGAAACTGATGAACTTGACTTTCTGATAAATTTTGATGGTGGAGCTTCCGCATCAATTATCGGATATAGAGACGGTAATTATACTAACTTCTGTTTAACCGCGGCTTCAGAGACAAATCCTGTAGGTATTGCAAGATGCCTGCCGTCTTACTTCTCACTCACTCTTAAGTAAAATGGGAAATATATGAAATTAGCAATGATTATCAATATATATACTGATGTAAATGATGAGTGCCATAACCCATTTGAGCATCCAACCAGTCTCCATAGGTTTGGGGAGGAAAACACTCTCCAGGCTACTGCAGAGTGTATCAGGGGACTTGAAACAGATGAAGAGGACAGGCTGAGGCAGTACCTCATCGGTACTGCCACTCAGGAGAGTAGAGAATTCGACAGGCAGACATGATCAGAAATTGAGAACTGTTTTATAGACTTTCCATATGAGATCATAATTCTGACTAACAGTGATATCTATGATCTCCATAGTGAGTCGGGATCAAATTTTTCAGTGGAAGAGGCTATCCGGAAATCAGGTCTCTCGGATTTATTATTTCTTCGATTATGAATGAAGACATCATTATTCAGATAGATGATGATGAGCTTTTACGTCCACTCTACTTACAAAAAATGAAAGAGATTCGGAAGAATAATCCATATAAAATCTGTATTCACTGCTCCCTATGAAAAAAACGGAACAGTCAGGATTCTCACGGAGGACCCTCTGGAAACATGGAGAAAGATATGGGTGAAATGACAGCTGTTTTATGCCCGTTGGAAAAGATCTTATCTGGATGATCGTATTGCTGCTGCGTATGAAGTTAAACGGTCCCATAAAGATCTGTCTTCCGGATTCAGACATTTTAGCCTCCCCGAGTACCTGGCGGATCTGGACCTGAAATGATTACAGGAATAGATGATGAACAGGATCGGACGGATCTGAAACAAATGAAAAAATATCCCTCTGCAATTGCGGCTGTGCGTTTAATGTGTTCTATGGTAAAATCTATAATGAATTGTATTTCAGCCTACAGCTGGATGTGTTTCTGTTACTGAAACATTATAGATTAAGTTCGTATAAACGATAATGTTTATGAATTTGAGTATGTCATAAAATTCCTCTGAAGAAACAAAAGGGTAGTACGTGATGAAACTACGGAATAAGCTAATACTGATAATCAGCTTTATTATATTTGTGGTCCTGTTAGTTACCAGTATCTCTTCATATTTTGTTGTTAAAAATATTGTTATAGAAAGTGCTCTTTTCAATCTGGAAGCTGTCTCGAATGGGCAGCTGAATTATTTAGAGAATATGGATCAGTTGAATAAGGATAGGCTGAAATTGGTAAGCAGCCGAACTCAGTTGCGCTTAAGCCTGAAAAGCTATCTGCGGTACTCTGAAATACAAGATCAATCCAGAATGAATAAAATATTGAAAGACGCTCTTTCCTCAATTAAAGATTATAATGAAATCAGCATCATAAATTTATCAGGGATAGTTGTATCTTCTACAGAAGCAGGTTCTATAAATGAAAAATCAAATGATAATGATTATTTTTCGAAAGCGGAAAAAGGAGAAATAACAGATCATTTTTTTCTTGATGATGATCAGAACCTTATTATCCATGTATACGGGCCGATAATTTACGATGGTGAAATGATCGGTGTTATTAGAATAGCTGTTTCTGAAGAAAAAATCATGAGTATGCTTAGAGATTACTCTTTATTCGGAAATACCGGTTATTTTTCATTTCTGATACCAGCTGATGAGGAAAATAAATTTATCGCCACTCCGAGAAGAATAGACGGAGATGACGGCAAGTTTAAATATGTTTATTATGATGATTTAGGGCAAATATCAAAAAAAGTTATCGAAAAACAAATTGGAACTTACAGACACTTAGATGATTACCGTAACAATTCTTTTTTTGCTGTTGTCAGTTACAGCGATGTGCTGGATTTCGGTTATTCTGTCAGAATGAGTCGCGAAGAAGTATTAAAGCCTCTTGTTTATTACAAAAAAATACTGTTTTCTGTTGTTATCCTCTTACTGTTGATGATGCTCTCTATTTTTCCTATCGGTGTAGCTGCAGTCACAAAGCCAATAATTAGACTTGCAGAACTGACAAAAAATGTCAGTGAGGGGAAACTTGATCAGGAAATTGAAGTTTTCTCAAATGATGAGATCGGAATACTGGGCAATTCATTGAATGTAATGAGAGAACACATAAAGGAAAGTAAAGAAAGATATCAAACAATTATTGAAACTACTTCTCAGGGATTTATCCTTGTTGATTCAGAAATGAAAATTATTGAGGTCAATCAGTCGCTTTGTGATATGACCGCTTATACAAGAGATGAACTGATAGGGAAGCCTTCGCTGGATTTTATTAACGAAGAAAATGAGATCATATTTAATGGCCAAATACAACAGATAACAGATATTCTGCATAGAAGTTATGAAATTTCACTTAAAAAGAAAAATGGTGAAACCTGTCCTACAATTGTTAATGCAACTACTTTAGTTGATGAAAAAGGAAATTATGACGGCTCTTTTGGATTAATTACAGATCTTACCGACAGAAAAAGGGCAGAAGCGGAATTTCAGAAAATTGACAAACTGGAAAGCCTTGGGACTCTCGCAGGCGGAATCGCACATGATTTCAATAACATTCTAACAGGCATATACGGATATATTTCTCTTTTACAAACACAATTGCCGGAAAATAATTCAAGTACTGAATATTTCAATGAAATCCAAAAATCAATGAAACGGGCTGTTCAACTGTCACGTCAGCTGATGACATTTTCAAAAGAGGATAATGCTGTTAAAGAGAATATTAATCTGGGAGATGTGATCAGAGAGGTGATTAAATTTAATCTTTCCGGAAGTACCCTGAAACCGGTTTTTGAAGAATCTGACCATTTATGGATAGTTGAAGCTGATAAAGGGCAAATACAACAGGTTTTTTCCAATCTTACAATAAATGCGAAGCAGGCATCTCCTGAAGGGGGACATCTCTTTGTTACAATGCAGAATTCAGAGATTCGAGAAAAAGAAATCCCTGGTTTAGAGTCTGGAAAATACATAAAGATTAGAGTACAGGATGAAGGATCCGGAATTGACAGCAAAGACCTTGATAAAATTTTCGAGCCATATTTTACAACAAAGAAATTCGGTAACGGCCTGGGGCTGGCAACAGTTTACTCCATTATTAAAAAGCATAATGGTCATATTGTAATTGAGTCTGAAATTGCGAAAGGTACTACTTTTACAATTTTTCTTCCGGCAGTAGAATCCCAAAAGATTGATCACAAGTGCAAGCCTGTTGTTGAAGCTGTATCAAAAAAACAGTTGTTAAAAATTCTTGTTATGGATGATGAAGAAATGATTCGATTTCTATTTTCAGAAATATTAGAGAAAATAGGACATGTTGCTGAAACAGTAAGCAATGGAGAAGAAGCTGTTAAAAAATACAAGGAATCAATGGAAAAAGGAAATCGCTTTGATATTGTAATACTGGATTTGACTATTCCAGGCGGAATGGGAGGGGTGGAAACTGTTAAACATATTCTGGATATGAATTCCGATGCTAAAGTAATTGCCTGCAGTGGATATTCAAATAATTTTGTTATGGCAGATTTTTTAGAATATGGTTTTAAGGGAATTATTTCTAAACCTTTTACAATAGAAAAGGTGACGGAGGTCATAAATTCTATTTCTTGAATGTGTAGAAAAAATCCAGATAATTTGTATTACAACGGTAGCGACAGATGATTCTACGAATTATGAAGGGCTGTTTTATTCAAAATCATAAAAAATAAAAAAAAGTAAAAAAAAATTTTAAATGAATCAACTGAATTCGATTATTCTCGAAGGCAATCTCGTCCGCGATCCCGAAGGGAAACTAACCCCTAAAGGAACCGCTCTCTGTGAGTTTTCTGTGGCATCCAACAGGTTTTACAAACAGGATGGTGTCCGGCACAGTGAAGTCTCCTACTTTGATGTGGAAGTCTGGTCAAAAGTAGCCGAATCCTGTGAAAAACACCTGAACAAAGGCCGGGGCGTTCGCGTGGTCGGACGTTTAAAACAGAACCGCTGGACCGACGAACAGGGCCTCTCCCACTCACGCATAAAGGTAGTGGGGGAGCATGTGGAGTTCAAGCCTCTTTATACAGGATCGGCCGGATCTGAAATAAATGAGGATGGAGATGCTATTGACGCGGAAGAACCTCTTGCTGAAAGCCGGGAAAGTAATCAGGAAGAACTTGTAATCTGAAGGAATCCTTATCTAAAATCAGCCGGGGCTGTGCCCCGGCTTAAATTGATTACGAACTTCTCACTGCCCATAATAAGCAGAATCACCATGTTTTCTAAGAAAATGTTTATCTAAAAGAACTTTCTGCATCTGTTTTAGCAATGGGTCCCTGGATTCTAAAGTCCATGCCATCTGAGCAACTTCTTCCAGAACTACAGAATTATAAACTGATTCATCTGCATCTTTACCCCAGGTAAATGGACCATGATTTTTTACAAGAATAGCCGGAACCTGTTTTGGATCAATATCTTTAAATGTTTCAACAATTAACAGGCCTGTATTTTTTTCATATTCCAGTTCAATTTCTTCTTTTCGAAGATCCCGGGTACAGGGAATAGTTCCATAAAAATAATCCGCATGGGTTGTTCCGTATGGAGCTATGCCTTTTCCAAACTGCGACCAGATTGTTGCCCATCTGGAATGGGTATGACAAATTCCGCCTATTTCGGGAAATGCCTTGTATAATTCAACGTGACTCGGAGCATCGGAAGAGGGATTTAAAGAACCTTCTACAACCTCTCCCTTTAAATCGATCAATACAATATCAGATTTTTTCATCGTGTCATAAGAAATACCACTAGGTTTGATTGCAATAATTCCAGTTTCTCTGTCTATGGCACTTACATTGCCCCATGTATATAGGACAAGACCCTTTGCTGGTAATTCGAGATTGGCATTTAGAACCTTTTCTTTCAATTCCGCTAACATTTTTTATATTTCCTCGTTCCATAGTCCATTAAGACTCGATGATACTTTTTTATAATGTTCATATTTCTTTCTATAGCTTTCCGTTTTCTCTCTATCCGGTTCAAACCTATTGTTTATTGCGACCATAAAAGTAGCAGCGTTCTGTAGATCACTGTATTCTCCAGCTGTTACAGCAGCTGCCATGGCACAACCCAGTGCCCCAAGTTCTTCGGTATCAATTGTTTCAACTGGTAAAGCGGTTATGTCGGAAAACATCTGTGCCCACAGCTGTGATTTAGCGGCACCCCCTGCCAGGCGGATAGCCCTTGTCTCATGCCTATTTGCGAGTAATTTTTCTAAATGAACCATATGACAGAATACTATTCCTTCAAAGACAGCTCTTACCATATGAGCCCTTGTATGGTGGCTATCGAGACCGATAAAACATGCTTTGGCTCTGGAGTTGTAGTTTGATCCGAATATGTAGGGGAGGAAGATGATGCTCTGTTCCTCCGGTTCTACTGAAGCTGCTAATTTGTCGCAATAGTCGTAGACGCTGACTCCCTTTGCAGTAGCCTGTTTTTTCTCTTCTTCAAGGAACATGGAAATATACCACTCGAGGTTTCCCGCTGAAGTGGGGCTGCTTTCCTCAATCAGATAGTAGTCTTCCATGCAGTATACCGAGTTCATCATAATGGATTTATCGAGTACCGGTTTTTTACTGATGTACTCATTTATACCCCAAGTTCCCGCTATCACGCAGATATTTTCCTCATTGCAAATATCCATGGCAATTGCACAAGCGTCGATGTCGAACATACCACCGGAGACAGGAGTCCCCGCCAATAATCCGGTCAGTTCCGCTGTCTTCTCTGTTATTCTACCGCAAAGGTCAGTAGAGTTTTTTAAAGGAGGAAGGGCGTTATATATCTCTTCCAACCCATAGAGGGATAGGAGCTCTTTGTCGTAATCCTTAGTTTCAAGGTTTAACAAATTGGAACCGGAGTAATCAGTTATTTCAGCAAAAGCTTCACCGGTCAATTTAAACCGGATGTAGTCTTTTACCTCAAAGATCCATTTTATCTGCTCAATTATCTGCGGTTCATTATCTTTGAGCCATCGAAGGAGTGATACGGGCTGGCAAGCCAGTATTTTCTGGTAGGTTTTTTTAAAGACTTTTTCAGCTGTCCCATCTTTTTCACACTGCAGCGGGTACTCCCAGGCCCTTGAATCTGTCGAGACAATTCCGTTATAGAGGGCGTTGTCATCTTTCCCTACAAGATAGAGCCCCTTGCCGTGACCGGTGCAAGCAATCCCTTTAATCTGGTCAGAACCTATCTCTGCATTGGCTATAGATTTGCTGATTACTTCTGTATTTATATTCCACAACTCTTCCATGTTTCGCTCAGTGAAACCGGCAGAGGGAGTTATCATATCCAGTTTTTTTGAAGCCGAGGCTATTTCTTTGCCCTTATTGTCAAAAATAACGGCCTTGCACATGGTGCCACCGTTATCGATTCCCATAAAGTATTTGTTCATATTATCAACTATCCTGAATTTATTTCATTTTTGATCTTAAAAAGTTGTTCGAGAATTTCAGCTGTTCTCTCCAATCTTCATTGCCCACATACCAGAACTCCCCTACAAAAAGAGCTGTTCCCATCTGTGATACAATTTTAAAGGCCTCTGTAAAATCGACATGACCGGTTCCATAGGGGATCTCTCTGAATTTCCCCGGTACGGTTTCTTTCATATGCATTGCGGCAATATGTCCGCTTCCCCTCTCCAGATCATCCCTAACAGTGCTGCCGTAAGTGAGTGCCGCGTTGCTTATATTCCCGATATCCGGGTATACCTGAAGATAGGGTGAGTTGACCTGGTCTATAAAAACCATTGCTTTTTTTACCGTGTTTAAAAACTCTGTTTCCATGGTCTCAAAGGCGAGAATTACCCCCTTTTTTGCGGCATATTTAACCATTGAATAGAGGTTCTCTGTAAAAAGCACTCTGGTTTTCTCATTAGAGGGACTGTAGTACTCATCATATCCGGCAATTTGAATGATTCTGATACCGAGATCCTGAGCCAGGTCTATGGCTGAAACCATTATCTCAACACTCTTTTCACGGATTTCCTGATTTAGACTTCCCAGGGGGTACTTCCTGTGACCGCTGAGGCACATAGTTAAAATCTTTGTGCCGCTTTTCCACATAGACTGAATAAGTGATAAGCGCTCCTCCCGACTCCACCGGAGGCGGGAGAGTTTTTCATCACTTTCGTCAATACTGATCTCCATAAAGTCAAACCCCGCTTTAGCGGTTTCAAACAATTTTTCTTCCAGAGAAAGAGAGTTCGGCATGGATTTTTCGTATAATCCGAGATTGTACATTATCGTGGCATCTCCGGATGGTTAGGTCCAAAATGCTTTAAAATTACCATAGGTTCGGTGGGGTGGTGGTTTTCTATTTCGATACCATCTTTTGAAGCTCTCTCGCTGACAAAATACTCATCACTACTGAGCTGTCCATAGCGAAGCATTGTAGACGAAGCGGCCTGATAAACTCCGAATTTTCCATGTCCCTGTACTATGATACAGCCAAAGGCCACCTCATCTTTGATTGTTATTGATTTTCCTGGTTCTATAGTCAGCTCTTTGGCTCCGATATAATCATTTTTATAACTGATCCACTTTTCTGTATAGTTTTCGTCACTGTGGCAGACAATCGGGGGTCTGAAATATGTTTTTTTATAGTGGGGATCGACATTTTTCTCCCAGTCCATAAAACCCATAATGTAATCGAGGTCCTGTTGTTTATCTTTCGGGCAGTTTTCACTAAGGAAGTTCTGGGGGTAGACCTCTCCTGAGGCAACGTTTTCATGGACTGAGTTTACGTCGCTGTTCCACTGAGGTTCGTAAGTGAGTACCGATCCCGGCGCATGTAAAACACCGGGGGGGGTGTACCATCCGGTTCCCAATGTGATTCTGTACGCTCTGGAGAGCTCAGTAACTCTGTTATCTCCCTCTTCATACATGGCTAAACGCTCTTTGACCTCTTCCTGAGTAACATCGGGATCGTAGCCGAAATAGGTTGCCGGAAAAGTTCCCATATGATTATTTAGCTGAGGTGGAAAATAATAGGCTTCCGGTTTTCCCAATCTGTTTACCATAGCAGCGTCATCAAACCCAAGGTGTACATGATGGAAAAGAGGGACATTATAATCGAAGAATTTCGAATACATGGGCCAGGTTCCATATTTCTCTTTTAATTCTGGTCCGATTATATCTTCGCCCAGCTCATCTACGGCATCTTTAAAAAGAAACTTCTCTTTTGTTTTATCAGCAGGGACGACGTAACTCATTCCTTCATCTTCCGGAGCCAGAGGGCCGTTCATAGCAGGTATTACAGATGAAAACCATCTCTCTTTTATGGCACCACGCTCTGTTCCCAGAGCAAAGTAGTCATCGGGATGCAGTCTTAATCTCTTTCCCGGTGATGAAAATCTTCTTGGTACGAAAACCGGAGCAAGTTGAAGAATGCCCACTCCTTTTTCAAATGTATCTCTAATTAGTTGTTTATCAGAACTCATATTACCTCCAGGCGTTTAATTTGCACAATGACAACGATTGTGCAATCGTCGTCATTGTGTGATAAAAATAAGCTAACTCAAAATGAACCAGCTTATACAGAAGATTATTTAAATTCAGCAAGATTCTCTTTTGTTACAAGAATAAAAGGAATGTTTAAAAGATCCGGTATGCTCTCGCCATTTGCAACTTTGTATGCCAGCTCAACTGCACCAGCGCCCTGTCCTCTTGCATCCTGAAATACAGTGGCAACAAGTTTTCCGTCTTCTACAGACTGAAGTGCATCGGGGATTGCATCAATTCCGATAACGAAAATATCATTCTGTTTTCCGGCAGCTTCAATAGCTTTGTAAGCTCCCAGGGCCATTTCATCATTCTGTCCCAGAATTGCATTCAATTCCATTCCGGAAGTCAACCAGTTTTCAACAAGATTTAATGCTTCAATCCTGCTCCAGTTGGCTGTCTGCTCTGCCAGTATTTTAATATCAGGATATTTTCCAAGAACATTTTTATTTCCGATAGTTCTCTGAATTTCTGCAGAGTGTCCGTTGGGACCATGAATAATTGCTACATTACCTTTTCCTCCGAGAAGGTCAGCAATATACTGTGCTTCCATTTCTCCGGCAACAACATCTTCAGAACCGACATAGGCATTGGCTTTTTCAATGTTAGAAACCATAGCATTAACTACTATTACAGGAATTCCAGCCGCGACAGCTTTATCCAAGGCGGGAGCACATCCATCTTTATCAAAGGGGTTCAGGACAATTGCATCGACTTCCTGGATAATAAAATTTTCCACCTGTGAAATCTGTTTTTCAGCCGATCCCTGTCCATCCTGTTCAATAACTTTTACACCAAGCTCTTCCGCTTTAGCACGTAATCCATCCTGGATACTCAGAATGAATTCATTCTGCATATTCTGGTAGGTCACTCCAATTGTAATCTGATCGTTTGAAGTTTCATCCTGTGCTCCATTGGCAAATACCATTCCTGCAGAAAGGATCAGTAATAGACTGATCAGTGAAATCATTTTTTTCATAGTCGTCTCCTAAGTTTTTTTCTATTTCTTTACGCGATATTATGCGCATTAATAGCTTGTTCATTACTAAATCAGTCTTTTGAATTCGCTTGTTTATCCATTAGAACAGCAAAGATAATTATTGATCCTTTAACGATCTGCTGAAAGTAGGAGGATACATTCAAAAGATCCAGGCCGTTGTTTATTACCCCTATCATCAGTGCCCCGATAACAGTTCCGAATATAGTTCCTACGCCACCGGTCATACTCGTTCCACCTATTACAACTGCGGCAATGGCATCGAGTTCGTAACTGGTACCGGCGGAGGGATTTCCCGACATAACCCTGGAAGAAAGTACAATTCCCGCCAGACCTGACAGCATTCCGGAGATCATATAAACCAGTGTTTTTATATTGCTTGTTTTTATTCCTGAGTATTTAGCCGATAGTTCATTTCCTCCTACGGCATAAACACGGCGTCCGAATACTGTGAAACGGAGAACAAAAAAGCTGATGATAACAACCAGACCGTAGATGTACACGGGAACGGGGATTCCCCCTATGTAACCACCACCGATATAATTGTACTGATCACTTAAATTAATAACTGGTCTTCCCGAGGTATACACAAGTGCCATCCCCCTGGCAATTGTCATCATTCCAAGAGTGGCAATAAAAGGAGCTAATTTTGCTTTGGCAATAAACAAGCCATTGATAAATCCAAGGAGCAGTCCGACTCCCAGTCCGGAAAAAATGACAAATACAATAGAGTGTTCTCCGGGATGAGCAAATGAAGAGGCAACAACTGCTGCTACCGCTGTAATGGAACCGACAGAAAGGTCAATTCCGCCTGTGATAATGACAAATGTCATGCCCACAGCCAGAATCCCGTTGATAGATGTCTGCCTTAAAATATTAAGGAGGTTTGCCGGTTTTATAAAACTGGGAGAAAGAATGGATAGAACCAGACATATCCCCATAAAAGCGAGGACAAGCCCGTAATCTTTTAATAGTTTTTTATTTGATATGTTAAAGATATTTTTCAGTATTGCCGTCATTAGTTTGACTCCTTTTCAATATGATTCATTGCGCAGGCAAGAATCTTTTCCTGATCAAATTCACTTCTCTGAAAGTGTCCGGTGAGTTTTCCTTCTGAAAGAACCAGCAAGCGGTCACTCATCCCCATAATTTCAGGCATTTCAGATGAGATCATAATCACCGTTTTCCCCTCTTCTGTGAATTGATTCATTAATTTGTGAACTTCCGCTTTTGCACCGACATCGATTCCTCTGGTCGGTTCATCGAGTATTAATATATTAGGATCTGATAGAAGCCATTTAGCTATGACTACTTTTTGTTGGTTGCCTCCACTGAGAGAGCTTACATTTGTATTTCTCGATGGTGTTTTTATCGAAAGTTTCTTTATCAGTTCTTCAACAGAAGAAACCTCTCTCCCCTTATCCACAACGGAGAAAGCCCGGGCAAGTTTCTTTAAAAATACGATTGATACATTATTTTTTACTGAATCCTTAAGGTTTAACCCTGTTAACTTTCTGTCTTCGGTGATTAGTGCCATTCCCAGATCAATGGCATCTTCAGGAGACCTAATTTTTACCTCTTTTCCGTTAATATATAGTGATCCCGATTCTGGGGGATGGACACCGAAAATTGATTCGACGAGTTCTGATCTACCGGCTCCCATCAGCCCGGCTATTCCGAGAATCTCTCCACGTCTGGCTTCAAAAGAAATATTGCTGAACTTTCCCGAAAGGGAGAGGTTTTCTACACGAAGTGATACATCTCCAATTTTAGTTTCAGTTTTCGGGAAAATCTCATTCAGGTTTCTTCCTACCATCATTTTGATCAGTTCTTTTTCAGAAACATCTGAAGCGGGATTAGTTCCGATAAACTCACCATCTCTTAACACCGTTATCTCGTCACTTATCTGGAAAATCTCCTCCATTTTGTGGGAAATATAAATAACAGCTTTATTTTTTTGTGTATAATTTCTGATTATTTTAAATAAAACACTTACTTCGGCATCGGAGATGGCCGAGGTCGGTTCATCGAGAATAAGAATCTCAGCATCATAGGAGATCGCCTTGGCGATCTCAACCATCTGCATTTCAGCTACACTCAGATCACCCATCCTCCTTTTAGGGTCGATTTTTATCCCGATCTCTTCAAAAAGGGCATTGGCCTTTTTATTCATCTCTTTTCTGTTTATAACAGGAAGTTTGAATAATACCGGTTCTCTTCCTACGAACATGTTTTCGGCCACTGATAAATCGACGATGGGGCTCAATTCCTGATGGACCATGGCAATCCCATGATTCAGTGCTGATGCCGGTGTCTGGAATATAACATCCTCCCCTCTAAGTCTCATTGTCCCCGAATCCATCTGATAAATCCCGGACAATACTTTCATCAATGTCGATTTCCCGGCTCCGTTTTCACCCATAAGAGTGTGAACAGTTCTCTTCTTGAATTTAATGGAGACATTATTTAATGCTTTTACGCCGGGAAAGGATTTACAAATATTGTCCATTTCCAGAATTGTTTCACTATTATTTTCCATACATCTACCTCAAATATATTGTGATAACGATTACGCAAACGTTATCATGTAACTATAAAAAAATTATGGTGCTGATTCTCTGACAATTAACTCCGGTTCAAATATGAAATTAGTCTTTTCAAGCTTTTCATCTTCTGTGAGTGTATCAATAACCTCTATAGCTTTCCGGCACATATCCTCGTAAGGCTGAATAATCGTCGTAATTGTCGGGTACATCATTGTCGACTGAGTAATATTATCCATCCCGATTACAGAAATATCCTCGGGAATATTTTTACCCGCTCTTTGAAAAGCAGTAATCAATCCTGCAGCAATCAAATCACTTTGAGCCCATACACTATCAATTTCGCTATTCAATTCCAGGAAAAATCGGGCTGCCTGTTCGCCTGTTTTAAAGGAAAAATCGCCTTCAAAAATATTTTTATGCTCCAGGGCTATTCCATGCTTTTGCAGAATATCACGAAAGCCATTCAGTCTCTCTCTCACCAATCGGATCTTCTGAGAACCAGTAATACAAGCAATTCTTTTTCTTCCCGATTTTATTAGATGTTCTGCTGCCAGCTGTCCGGCTTTATAATTGTTTAGTATAATATTAGGAACATCTTCATGATCCAATGCTCTATCAATAATAATTACAGGAGTATTTGTGTTGGATATTAAGTTTTTTACCTGACTCTCATCAGAAACTCGTGAAAGAATAATTCCATTAATGTTTCTTCTCAGCAACTGGTCAAAGGCATTGGCTGACTTTTCAGGGTCGTTATAGGTATTGCATAAAACAAGATTCAGAGATTTTTCAGCAGCATATTTTTCCGTATAATTAATAATATTAACAAAACTCGGGTGATTAATCTCTGGTACAATGAGTCCTATCATCTTGCCGTTTTTAATGCGGAGGCCCTGTGCAAGGAGGTTCGGTTTGTAGTTGACTTTCCTGATTGCTTCTTCAACCTTCTTTTTTGTTGGTTCCTCTACTCTCATAGCTCCGCTTATTACACGTGAAACTGTTGAAACCGAGACTCCCGCCAGTCTTGCAACATCCTTCATTGATGCCATTGAAACTCCTTTAACTTTATGGTGGCATTGATGCCATTATCCTATACTGTCGTTAATTACTTTGATCTTCGTTATTATTTTAAATATTCTCTATTATCTTTTAAACTACACAAAATCACCTATTGTGATAATATTACTCCCTGCATCTATATTGGAGGGAGCTATCCGCTTCTTAATATAGAGAAACAGCTGTACAACGGGATAAAATCCCTGAGCATAGGGCTGTTGATCCACCGATGCCATAATAACTTTTTGTTTTATAAGTTTTTTGGTTAACGGTGAAATATCAAAACCGCTTACAGTTACAGAATCACATAGATCCAAATCCTGTATGGCCTGACCGGCTCCGATTGTATCGTCTTGCCCGGTTGCGAAAATATATGATATTCCCTTTTCCTTCTGTAAGAACTCTTTAATCCGCTTTCTGGCTTCTTCCGATCCGTTTCCTGTTGTGATAAAGCGCCACTGAATTCCTTTTTCTGAAAGAGCATCCATGATTCCCTTTTTTCTTGATTCCAGTGAATCTATACCATCAGAATGGAGCGTCAGAAGAGCTTTTGAACCTTCCTGAATCATCTCTGCCATGAAGTTCCCCAAATTAGTACCGGCTGCATAGCTATCCTGGACAATTGAAGAGAGCTGTTTACCGATCCCCTTACTGGCATCGGTATTAAAGCAGACCACTGGAATACCTGAACTAAGAGCCTTTTCAATAAGGTCGTCAAAAGCATCCTTATGTGTTACTGTCAGGCAAATACCGTCAACGTTTTCATTGATAGCTTTTTCAAGCAGAAATTTCTGTTCTTCAATATCTATGTCCTCTGTCCCTGTAAAATCAACATTGATATTAAAAAGTCTACCCGCTTCTCTCATCCCTTCTTTAACAGGATTAAAGAAGGCAATATCTTTACAGTGTGAAATAAACACAAATTTTAAATGCGACATTCCCTAACTCCAGTGTATATCAATTTGCTTACGGGCTATTTTAACCCAGCGGCCGATACCCGCAACTATTAATAAGAGAATATTTGTTGTAACTAATGAATGACAACGTTTACGCAAACGATATCATACACTAGTTGTCATGTCAAGAAATATATTGAATTAAGTTTGTGTAAGCTATATAGAGATTCTTAGAGGTCGTTCTTTGGCAGGTTTCGGAGTGGCCGATTTTTTAAAGAGCCTCTTTATTTTGTTCCACGTCCACCGGTTAATCATGTACCGGTCACTGTGGGTTTATAATTTGTCTTAGTTAAGCGTGTAAAGTATTTGGTTTTTAACTGAAGACGGAAATGGCTGAAATGCATGGCGTACGAAGCGAATAATTAATTATAATTAGTTTTTGATTGTATTTGAATTGATTAAATAAACGTCAATGCATTCTAAAGTGTTATAGCATAAGTAATAAAATCACATTATATGATGCTTTGCTCAATTTTGATCACTTGATATACATTTTTAAATACTTAGAATGCTAAATAATAATCTGTATCTAGGGAGTTTTAATGAATAGGTTTTATTACTTTTTTGACTATATTTTTATCTATGGCTTTTGTTTCTATCAGTGCTGAAGGGCAACAGGATAACGAAACACAGACCATCGTTTTTGGAGATCTTACCTGGGACAGCATCCAGGTCCATAGTTGAGAGAGGCGATGTGGATGTAGTTATGGAGTCCTGGCATTCCAACTACCGCGAAGTATATGACAAAGCTATTGCTTCCGGTAATATGGTAGATTTAGGACCCAATTATCCTGACGGCCCTCAAGGCTGGTATATTCCTCGCTTTTTAGTGGAAGGAGCCGATGCTCCTGCTTCTGCAAAAGTGGGGAATTCCGGATTGCAACTTTGGGGAATTTACTTTGCAACTTTGCCCTATTTAAGTATGCAACAAACAGGTGTTATCTACGGAGGCGTAGCCGGGTGGTGACATCTCTTTCAGAAGAAAAATTTAAGGCAACTGGATTAAAGGACTCTTTTAATATGGATGTTGCCGGATCAGGTACAGCTTTAGCTGTAAGTATGGCTGGGAAATATTTAAAGAATGAAGGCTGGTGTGGATATTATTGGGAACCCTCTGCGGCATTAGGCAAAATGGATACGGTCAGATTGGAAGGCCGTGAATATGAGCCGGCCCTTCAGCAGGGTTAGTAATATATGACATATGGGAGTCAATTCATTCAGGGCCGTGCTGTTCGTGTAGTCGCTTGCTTGACGCCGGGTTCTTCAATTCAAATTTAGAGATTCCTTTATCTCCAGTAACGGCTGGTAAGCATCCGCATCCACCTCTACGAAACCTTCGAAGCCGGCGCTCTTCAGAGCCGCCCGGCCTTCCGGGCTTTCTTTCAAGCCGAATAGAACTTCCTTCAGAGTTGCAATAACCTGATCATCCAGATTCTTGTTGGCAACAAAAGGACCCAGAAGAAAGGGGTCGGATACACTGAAAACTCTGAGGTCTGATCGAATTTCTTCGGGTTGTCCGTTGAAAATGAAAGAGGCGGACACTCCCGCATCGGCGGTTCGATTCAGCACTGAAAGAATCAGGGAATCATGTTTAGAGATGATGATGGTCTTTTCGAAATCTTCATCCGGGAATATTCCCTCCTTCTGGAAGATCGAATGGGGTATCAGATAAGAGCTGGTAGAGTAGGGATCTCCCAGAGCTACAACCATACCCTTCAGGTCTTTTATTGAAAAGATCCCGCTGTCTTTTCGTGAGAAGAAATAGCTACGATACTCCCGGGAGTTTTCTATGATCCGTGCGGCAATGGGCAAAACTGAATTATAGGGCAGTATTCTTAGGTAGGAGTAAGCATTTATGATGCCAAAATCGATCTCCTGGTTGATATAGGCCTTCTGCATCTCCGAAAAGGTCTTTTTGTGGATAAATTCAATATTTGTATCCAGGGCTTTGGACATGATACTTATCATCGGGCTCATTCGAGAGATCAGGATCTCCGCATTCTGGCTGGAGGAATAGCCGAAGCGGTAGGTTTGCCGTTCCCGGGCCTCAGCAGAGACCAGAACAATAAGGAACAGTAGAATCGTGCTAAGGTTAATCAGAACTCTTTTATTTGCTTTATTCATGGGGATCTCCCTGGTAGCTTAGGTGTAACAGAGGGTGAATATATAAATCCTAAGACTTACAATTAAGTATTATATCGAATAATCAATAAGAATGGGAATGTCTGTGAGCAGCAAAAATAGTTTCAATATATTCCATATTCGTTACAAAGGAAAAGGGTCGCCCGGAGGCAACCCTTGTATTGTTTGAAATTAAATGGCTGATTCTTTGTCTGGATCCGTTGTAGGTGCTGTGAAATAGCTTGATACAATCAAAATCACCGTTATGATAATCAGAACGATGCTGGTTGGCCTGGTGAAGAAGATTGCATACGAACCTTTCCCCATCAGAATACCCTGGGCGAATCCTTTCTCCGCAATGGGTCCCAGAATGAGTCCAAGAACCAGAGCTCCCATGGAAAATCCGAATTTGCTGAGGAAATAACCCAGCAGGGCGAAGATGATCATAACTCCTACATCGAAGAGGCTGTTCTGAATGGCGTAAGTTCCAATAACCGAGAACATACACACAATCGGAATCAGAAGAGATGTGGGGATCAGGGACACTTTTGCCAGCTGAGGAGCAAAATAGAGACCCACCAGTAGAAATACCACATTGGCCACGAAAAGGGACAGGATAAAGGGGTATGTCACATCAGCGTAGCGGGAGAACAGTTCAGGTCCGGGGATCAGCCCCTGGATAATCAGTCCACCCATCAGAGCTGCAGATGTTGTATTCCCGGGAATCCCCAAGGTCAGCAGGGGAATGAGAGATCCCCCGGTTACGGCATTGTTGCTACTTTCGGCTGCGGCGATGCCTTCCAGGCTCCCATTGCCGAATTCATGTTTTTTCTTGGAAATCTGTCTTTGGGTCTGGTAGGCCAGAAAAGAGGATATAGTGGCTCCCGCCCCGGGCAGAATTCCGATACCCGTTCCCATAAGGGACCCCAGGGCTATGGGTTTTCCCAGTCCCTTGGGCATTTTTTCTTTTTTGATGACGGCTTTGCCGTCTCCCGAATCCTTGATAATTGTCTTTTCTCCTGCCAGAGTCAACATCTGGGCAATGGAGAACATCCCGATAAGGGGAGCCATGAAATCCAGTCCTTCATAGAGTTCCAGAAATCCGCCGGTATACCGGAGACTACCGGATATGGGATCAGTTCCTATCAGGGAAATTGCCAGGCCAATAAATCCCGACAATATGCCCTTGATCATATTGCCCTTGGCGAACATGACGATACTGGCCAGTCCCATAATCGCTAGAATAAAGTACTCTGGAGGTCCAAAGTTCAGGGCAAAATAGGCTAGAATAGGGGCAAAAATCAACAGGACTACAGTTGAAATGATACCACCCCAAAAACTGGCAACCGCCGAAACTTTCAGGGCTATACCCGCCCGGCCCTTCCTGGTTAGAGGGTACCCTTCAAAAGAAGTACACAGTGCTGCCGGGGTCCCGGGGGTCGACATCAGGATTGAGGCGATGGATCCACCGTACATGGAGCCGCTGTAGGAACCGCCCATCATAGCCAGACCCATAACCGGTTCCATAGTGAATGTTGTAGGAATCAGGATGGCAACCGCCAGTGTTCCCGTGAGGCCGGGCATGGCCCCCATCATTGTTCCCAGAATTGTTCCAGTGGCAATAACCAGAAGATTGGGAATCGTAAAAAGAATCCCTATATAGTTGAAAATCATTTCCATTTGCAGATACCTCCGTCAGGGCATGGGAACCTGGAGTAATCGGAAAAACACCAGGTAGGTCGAAACGAGGATGCTTACATATGAAGTCGCCATGATTTTCCAGTTCCTGTTTCCCAATAGCAACGCCGTTGCTGTCAGGAAAGGAATAGTGGCAATCATAAACCCGACGTCAAGCATAAGGAGGATCATATAGATCAGCATCAATCCAACGAGACCGAAAAAGTAGGTTTTGTTGGTGAACAATTCCACTTTTCCCGACTCTTTTCTAAGGGTCATGAAGAAATCCGCTACTGACAGTAATGCCATCCCCGCTCCGACAAATCGGACGTAGACAGCAGTACTGGTTTGGGCCCTTTCGGGAAATCCCGCCGCGCTGATATACAGTACGATACCAAGAAAAACGAAAAATGCCGCCAGTGCAAGTTCGCCAGGTTTTTTATTGACCATAGTGTTTACCAGGGCTCCTTCTTGAACAGAACTTCCATTTCTTTCTGCAGATTCTTCATGAAGCCTTCATAGGTAGGGCCGTCTTTGTAGACCATTGTCTGGTTGCTGTTTCTCAGGGTTTCTTCGAACTCCGGATCTGCGCACACATCGGCCATCAGTTTTTCCAGAACGGACTTGACTTCATCGGGTGTGTCTTTCTGGATAACGAAGCCACGGGTACCACTCATTTTTACACTGTCAAAGCCGAGTTCGCTGGTGGTGGGGATTTCGGGAGCTCTCTCATCTTTATCATTTCCCAGAATGGCAAGAATTTTAACCTCTCCAGCTATGTGCTGGGAAATCATCTGAGAAAGGTTCATAAACGCCACATCCACATGACCGCCCATTACATTTGCTTTCTGTTCGGAAGAACCGGAAGCGGGAATTACAGCGAATTCTACGGAGGTCGCGGACTGGAACATCATCATGGCCAGGTGGTCGTCACTGCCGATTCCATTTACGGATGCAGTCATCTGGGAGGCCTTGGCGCTGCTGATCAGCTCATCGATATTATTGATTGGACTATCCTTGGGGACGACAATGATGCTGGGATCTTCCAGAATCTGGTTCAGGTAGTGAAAGTCATCCAGAACGTATCGGGCTCTTCCTGAAACTACATGGGAGGGTAGCTGTACGGTGAAGACAAGACCCAGAGTGTATCCGTCGGGGTCTGCAGCCGCGATATATTCGAATCCCTGCTGTCCGCCGGAACCGGGTTTGTTAACAACAGCGAACTCCGCTTCGGGAAGGTGTTTTTTTGCCATCTGGACGAAAATCCGTGCCAGCGCGTCGGTGGAACCACCGGCCTTGGAGGGCACGATAATTTCAATGGTGTCAGAAGGGTAGGCTTTATCAGTCTGTCCTTCTGCAATAAGTGGTAATATAGTTAATATTACCAGAACGAGTGCAAGAAGCATTTTTTTCATGTCTTGTACATCTCCTTTGTTTAAGTTGCTCACTCTATTCGCAAGAAGTATGCCAAGTACTGTAAGGGCCCTACAAAGCCTGAGGAATCGATTCTGCGGGGCTTACTGTGCCTTTAAGCACAGTTAATCCGAATCAACTGTTCCTTTCGGCACGGTCAGTCCGTATCTTCTAATCCTGTTATACAGAGCTTTGCGGCCGATTTCGAGACGGGCTGCTGCTCTGGTAATATTCCCCTTTTCATCTCGGAGGGCTTTCTCCACCAGTTCTCGCTCATTCTTATGCAGGGAACTGCCGGCGGGAGAGTTGTCCCGGCTATGGGCATACTCCCTGATGTCTTCGGGCAGAGAGCCCAGGATGGCGTATCTCTGGATACAGTTCTTGAGCTCCCGGACATTTCCTGGCCAGGGATAATCCATCAGCATTGACAGCTCCTCCCTTTCCAGCATCCGGGAGGCTATGTTGTTTTCCCGGCATATCTCCTGAAGAAAGGTTTCCGCCAGCAAAGGGATATCTTCCTTTCTGTCTTTCAGGGTAGGGGATTTTATACAGATTACATTGAGCCGGTAGTAGAGATCCGAGCGGAACCTTCCCCGGGCAACCTCTTCTTTCAGGTTTCTGTTGGTAGCGGCTATGAGCCGGAAGTCCACATGTACCTGTCCGTTTCCCCCAACCCGTGCGAAATGATGTTCCTGAATAACTCTCAGGAATTTAGCCTGGCAGGCCAAGGGGAGTTCTCCGATTTCGTCCAGGAAAAGGCTGCCTCCCATAGCCTCTTCGATTCGGCCTTTTTTTCTCACTTCCGCACCGGAAAAGGCTCCCTTCTCATAGCCGAAGAGTTCACTTTCTATAAGGCTTTCGGGTATGGCCGAACAGTCCACAACAACGTAGGGTTTTCCTATCCGGGGGCTGTGGGAGTGGAGGCTTCTGGCAATCAGTTCTTTTCCCGTACCGCTCTCTCCCTGAATCAGTACCGAGGATTTGGTAGGGGCTACAGCCTTGATTAGATTGGACATTTTTTCCATGGAAGGAGATCGGCCTATAATGTTTTCCAAGCCCCACTTCTCTTCCAGATTGTCCCTGAGGTTGCTGTTTTCCTTTTCTAAGGATTTTTCATTCAGGATTTTTGATATTTTGAGTTTCAGAAGATCATAGTTGAGGGGTTTGGTCATGTAATCGTCAGCTCCGGCCTTAATTGCCTCTACGGCAGATGATATGGAGCCGAAGGCCGTGAGAATAATAATGGGTACTGTCTGGTTTATTTTCCGGACTTCCCGGATGAAATCCACTCCGGAGACTTTTTTCATGATCATATCGGTCAGGATGAAATCGGGATGACCTTCTCGAAAGGAGATCAGGCCGGTCTCTCCGGAATCGGCCATGACTGTGTCATATCCTTCGGTTTTTAGAATTTCACTCAGGACCTCGCGTATATTGTTTTTATCATCCACAATGAGAATTTTCGTTCCAGCCATATTACACCACTCCTTTCAGTACCGGAAGGGTTATGGATACTACCGTCCAGTTGCCGTACTCGCTGTCCAAGGTGATTGCACCCTTGTGCTGTTCCACCAGATACCTGGAAATACTGAGGCCTATTCCCGAGCCCTCTTTCTTGGTAGTGAAAAAGGGCTGGAACACCTGCTTCCGTATAGACTCTTTCACTCCGCTCCCGTAATCCTTGAATCTGATACAGATGTCCTTTTCATCAGCGGCGACATCGATTTCAATCATACCGTATTTTCCGTTCCGGGCCTGAATCGCATTCAGCAGCAGGTTGAGAAACACCTGTTTTATCATACTGCTATTACCGTTGATCGGAGGGAGGCTCGAATCCATCCTGCAGTGGACTTCCATATTCTCCTTGTTCAGGGAGTATTCCAGAAGGACCAATATATCATGGAGTGTCTGATTTACATCAAGTTCTGCCATATCTATCCGACTATTATTGGCTACATCGAGAAAGCTGTCCAAAAAGGTGGTCAGTTCTGAGATTTCCGACTGGATAATGTTCGTATACTTGAGTATATCAGGATTATCCGGGTGTTTGAGTTTTAAAAGTTCTGCTGAGCCTTTGATTGGTTCCAGAGGATTTTTTATCTCATGGGCCAGAACCGAAGAGAGATTCCCCAGAACCGCCATCTTTTCATTTTTAACTCGAAACTCGATTGAATCTTCCAGTTCGCTCATCATAGTATGGAAGTTTCCTTTCAGCATGGTAATTTCATTATGGCTGTCTTTATTAGTCTGGTAGTCTCTGCGTTTTATCATAAAGCGTTTTATTTCTTCGTTCAGTTCAATAATGGGGAGGGTGATCTGACGGCTCATCAGGTAGCTTGTCAGCATGGCAGTCATCAGAACTCCGATGGTCAGGTAAAGCATCCTGGTTCCGAAACGTTCAATCAGCTTCAGGGACTCCCTGTCTGTCATAGATATCTGGATATAGTTCTCACTGTAATGGTCTAGCGCCACAGAACTGAAGAACTGATAGCGAACCTGGGAGGCCTCGGCTGTCTTCCATACGACGACTTCTCCATCCTGCAGGCTTCCTCCGTTGAGGAGAATTCCGCTTTCTTCCCCGATTCTGTTCAGGTCGGAGTGCATCTTGATGTAGTTATCCGGACCGACTAGGGCAACCGAAAGGATATCATTATCCTGCTTCAGCGGATCGAAGAGCAGTTTGATGGCGTAAAAATCATAGTTGATCAAATGGATCAGCACCGACTTGGAAAGTACCCTTGCTAAAACCTGGCCCTTCTTCACTAATTGATTGTTGATAAGGTCTCTTTGGGTCTGAAATGAATAAGTTGAGAGAACCATAGCACTGACAAAAACGATACTGAAAATTGTAATTGATATACGGTAGAGCAATTTCATCCCACCATGATAATACAGGAATGCTGTTTTGACATCAGCTAAGTCAAAGTCTATGTTGAAGAAAGCTTCCCATGTG
>NBMC01000077.1 GCA_002084805.1 Spirochaetaceae bacterium 4572_59
CTTCTGGAGGAACTGGCTGCCTGGGTAACATGGAATAGCGGAAAATCCGTGTTCTATCAGCATACAAGAGAAGAGGAGTTCATTGCCAACTCCACACGGTTTCCCATGAAAATCGGTGTAAAGCTGGGGGCGAAAAAAGACGGAACTCTTACAGCTGTGCAGATGACTGTAAATGCCAACTCCGGCCCCTTCGGGAGCCACTGTCTGACAGTGCCTATGAACGCCTGTTCCAAGGCTCTGCCATTGTTCCTCTGCGATAATTTTCACTTTGATGTAACAACCTACTATACGAATATTCCACCAACCGGAGCCTATCAGGGATACGGTGCTCCCAAGGGGGCCTTCGGACTTCAAATGGCCATAGCTGAATTGGCTGAAGAGCTGAATATGGATCCTCTGGATCTGATTGAGAAGAATCGTGTCCGGGAAGGATCCATGCTGGAAATCCTGAAATGTCTGGGAGAAGGCCGTGAAGGAACAGCTGCCAGAGTCAGCAGCTGCGGTCTGGAAGGAGCCCTGACACAGGGTGCCGAAATGATCGACTGGAAAAAGAAGGAAGTCTCTGATGATCCGGATGTGAAAATCGGTAAGGGTGTGGTTATTATTCAGCAAGGTTCCGGGTTGCCCGGTCTGGATCACTCCAATGCGGATGTAAAGCTTATGACCGATGGAACCCTGATTGTTCATACGGGCGGAACCGACCTGGGAACAGGTTTGGATACGCTTTGTGTTAAACTGGCTGCGGAAGTGCTCTGTACTCCTATGGAGGACATTGCCATCGTTGCGGCAGATACGGATAATACAGCCTTCGATACGGGAGCCTATGCTTCCAGCGGTACCTACTTTTCGGGCGGTGCCGTCAAGAAAGCAGCAGAAACCCTGAAGGCTATGATTCTGGATGCGGCTTCTGAGATGCTGAAAGAACCTGTCTCTGATCTGAGCATCGGCTATCCCTCCTTTGTAAAAGGAAAGAAAGGGCAGCTGAGCTTTGAAGAGATCTCCCGGGACTCTCTGACAGGAGAGGGCAGGGGACAGCTGATTGGTTTCGCTTCCTATACAACCGAAGATTCCGCCTTCCCCTACGGTGCTCATTTCGCCCAGGTTGCGGTTAATACCCGCAGTGGTGAGATAAAGGTTCAGAAGTACTATGCTCTTCAGGATTGCGGAACCCCCATCAATCCAGAATTGGCTCTGGGGCAGATCTACGGTGGTGTTGTTAAATCAATCGGTCATACCCTCTATGAGGAGATGGTTCTTGATGAGAACGGTCGCTGTGTAAATCCCGATTTGAGACGTTACGGGACTCCTTTGATCGGCGATCTGCCTGAAGATTTTCAGGCCAAACTTATTTTCACGGAGGACCCCTTCGGTCCCTTCGGCGGAAAGTCTGTTTCTGAAATCTCTGTAAACGGGGCAGCTCCTGTTATAGCCAATGCGGTACATGATGCAACGGGTATCTGGATCAGGGACTGGCCAATCACTCCCGAGAAGATTTTGAGGGAACTGGGAAAGATCTAGTTTTTCTTGTGATTTGATATTAGAGGGCTGCCTGAGAGGGCAGCCCATTTTTGTTTAGAAGAAATTTGACATTTCCGTCTGTGTTAATTTATGATTCCAGAGTGGAAAAAAAAATATGGAAACCTTCTAAATACTTTCATCTTGGGGCAATTGGATTATTTCCCTTTCTTTTATTCACAATCCTTTCTTTTTATTCTCTAAAAGATTTTAAAAGAGATAATAGTTTAAATTCCGATTTCCCGGAGAATCATAAGATTCTTGAGAATATAAAGAATCAGAAAGCTCATTTCCTTAATCACGGAGACTTCATTCTTCTTTCATCTCCAGAATTCAATGAATTATCAGTTCATTCTTTAAAACTCATGGAAGATCTTTCTAAAAGTTTAGAAAAAGTTCCCACGGTGGGTAGTATTGTTTCTCCTCTGAATCTACAGGATCTCTATGATGATGGCTATAGTTTTTCCTTTAAGCCTCTTCTAGATCTTCCGGTGAATAACCAGACCGAAGTTACATCTTTATTTCATACAATTAGTGAAACGAAGCTGTTCAGAAAGCTTTTTCTGGGTAAAAAAGGAACTCCAGGTTTATATATTTTCCCCTCAGAAGATTGTGATTCGGAAGAGTTTGGAAAATCAATTCTGGAATGGGAAGAGAAAAACGCTTTTGTTGTGTATATGACAGGATTGCCAATCCTTAAATTTTACAATTCACGCATGACACATAATGATAGTAAAGTACTACCATTACTTGCACTCATTCTGATGTTAATGATTGAGTATCTGATTTATAGAAAGGTTAAAATTGCATTTTATTTGTGTTTAGGGTCTTTGATTCCCATGATTTGGGCATTATCATTGTTTCCTGTAATTAACTTAACGATGACAAATGATAATCTTATTGCCCCCATACTGGTTCTCGGCCTAGCTTCTTCCTATGGTATACATCTGATTCGCGGCCGTTCAGTTTTTCCTGATACTGACATGGCTGGAGTTCTGGATAAGATAAGCGGAAAAATTATTATTGCCGGTTTAACCACTATGATGGGATTTGCATCCCTTTTTTTATCACCGACTATTTCAATCAGACAGTTTGGCTTCATCCTCATAATGGGAATTATCTTTGCACTGATTTTTTCTTTGTATGCCCTTCCCACTATTCTGATGAAGATTCCTCCTCCAACGGATCATGGTCAGCGAATGATGAATCACTTGCATAGACCAACAGGTAAACGGAAAAACTTGATAGTTTTTTCTATTTTGCTTTTAGTCCTGGGGTGGGGTGTTTCCATGGTTTATATGGATTCCAGAATCATGAATTTACTGCCAAATTATCATCCTTATCATCAATCCAACTCCTACTTCAATCAGTATTTTGGGGGAGTTGATGAAATAGAAATTTTCTGTGACTCTGGAGAAGAATACGGCATTATCTCTGAAGAGTATTATAAATCAGTTTCCAGGGTTTTATCAGAGCTGGAAAGTCTTCCCACCATTTCCTCCGCCATTGCTTATACCGATTTTATAAGCTGGATGCATAGCCGTATCGCCGTCGGAGAGGATAAGCCTTTTGATGTATCAGAACCGGATCAGTTTTTTATTGGAGAGTCACTGGAACTTCTTACAGATAGTTCTACACAGGGATTACAGATTAATTCACTAGTTGATCCTTCATACCGAAATCATAGGATCTTAATTCGTTTTGCCTCAAGACCTGATCATGGGGGATGGAATGAATATAAAAGGATGCTTGATGATTTGAATTTGATACTTTCAAAATCAAAGATTGGCATTTATACCATGGGGGGAGCTTCAATTATTCAATACTATTTGATTCATTCTCACAAACAGACCATTCTGAAAGGACTGGCACTTTTTTTCCCCATTCTTATTTTGATCTGTCTAGTTTTAACCAGATCAATAATCTGGACGATGTGTATTGTCAGTTCCCCTATGCTTGGAGCTTTAGTATACTTTGGTGTCATGGGAATGACAGGCATTCCTCTTACAATCCCGACACTGTTGGCTATTACATGCATACTGGGTGTCAGTGTTGACGACAATATTTTTTATACATTGTCTATGCGATCTAAACTAATTGAAGGTAAACCTTTTAAAGGAGCCTTGATCGAGAGCTATAATGAAACAGGCGGGGCAATAATGGATACTTCTGTTGTTATTATTTTTGTAATGCTTTGCCTTTTCGCGTCTGGAAATAAAGCTATTGCCCAATCGGGATTTTTAATAATTACCAGTCAGTCTGTTGTGACTGTTTATACTTTATGGTTTTTACCTATGTTTTTCCCCAGGTATTTAAGGAGCAAAAGTTGTATAAAAAAAGAGCTTTAATAATTTGCATACTTTTAACTATTATTATTGGAATGTATGCGGAAGATATATCTTTTTCTGCAAAAGAATATATGCGGGGAATGCATCTTTTTGGTGGATTTCAAAGCATAGAAATGAACTTTTCTATGAGCATTAAATCTCCCAAGGGGGTAAAAGAACGGCAGATGAAACTCCTAATGGATAGGCAGGAACGGGACGAAAAGTTGTTGATCAGTATTTTGGAACCGGCATTCTTATCCAATATGAAATACCTGTCTGTCAGCCAGAAGGGGCGGGAAAACCAATGGATGAGAACTTCCCGAGGAGTCAGAAGGCTTTCATCTCGGAATAACAGCGATTCTCTATTCGGTTCGGATTTTACCATAGAAGACTTGGCTTTAACCGATCTTGATAACTTTTACTGGTCCTATGAACTTAGCGGTTCAGGAGTCATAAAGAAGATCAGAGCTGTTCCTGTGTATGATACGCCTGCCTACAGTTATAAAATCTTTACTGTTGATGAGGAGAACCGTCTCCTTACGGGAATACAGTATTTTAATGAATCGGAAAAACTCATCAAGGAATATTCACTAGTGGAACAGATGAATGTCGATCAGTTTGTCTTCCCTAAGCGTGTCAGAATGAAGGATCTGGAAGAGGATTCTTCCACGACACTTATTATCGGGAGGGTCTCTCTTGATCCGGAACTGTCACAGGGGGTATTCAGCAAGGGAAATCTCTGATGCATAACATTTTAATCTGAAAAACACAGAAAATTGTTGTATACTTATAAAAAAGTTTATGGAGGATTTTCATGAAAAAATTTTTTGGAATAATGCTGGCAGTTATGATGCTGTTTGCTTTTATATCCTGTGATAGTGGAGGTAGCAGTAGAGCTGAAGATCTAACAGTTGATGATATAACTCCCGCTGATCTCGTAGATTACACATCAAATGGTGTTGCTCCTTCCCCTACCGGTGAAACCGAGCTGAAGGGTGTTGCCGGACTTGGTGATGCCATGGGTGATGTCTCGGAAGAGTGGTTGAATGATGCACTGGGAATTGATCTTGCTACTTTAATGGCCGGTGATGTAAATCTGGGTGTCAGCAGAACAGTTACAGGTCCCACTGAATCTGAAATTGACGCTATAATTGCTGCCTTTGAATCAGGAGACGGATCTGAAACAGTTTCTGCCAGTATTACTAATGAGACAGTGGATCTCAGTACTCTGGATGATACAATGAATGGTGATTTTACCCTTAATGCTTCTGTTACGGCTGATCTGGCGGCATCAAGTTCCAGTTCTTCTGCTTCCTACAGCATCGATGTAGAGGCAGAGATTGGAATTGAAGGTCTGGGTATCACCTCAAGCACTCCCCTGATGGATATGCCGGAATTTGTCCTGAATGCTACCACAGATACTTCTGTTGATCTGAGATCTACAGAATCCGGAGGTACTGTCTCTGTAGATACTAATTCTGCGGTTGTCCTGGCATTTTCTCTTTCCAATTTTGTATATACGGATGATTTCTATAATACGGTGACTCTGCCCAGTGGAAAATATGTTTATACAGCAACCATTAATGAATCTGTTTCCGTTGATATGGCCAGTGAAGATCAAGATGTTTCCGTATCCGCTACCATCAGCCTGAATATTTATGGTAATGATGGAAGTTCTCTGGCTTCTTATGAATTCAGTGCAGCTGATTTTATGGAAGACTAGTTTCTTTTTTTTGAAATCTGATTTCTATACCCCGCATTTTGCGGGGTTTTATTTTCTGTAGATAATATTAAGTGATATGAGATAGTCCTGTTCATAATGACCGAACAGGGTATCGTCCTCTCCTCTCAAAACAGCCCCTGTTGCTTCAAAGGATATGTTGTCATTCATATAATACTTCCATTGAAGGGCCGATATCCAGCTGTTATCATCCAGATTGTAGACAAGATAGGCTCCCGGCTGCTGTCTGTAATCACTGAAATTAAGCCGCAAAGCTCCGGCCAGGGCCGAAGAGAGGTAGGGGGGAATGAGGAATCTTTCCTCACTGTTATTCCAGCTGTTTTTCCACTCAAAAAACAGGGTCATATCATGCCAGTAAAAGTCATAGCGGGTTCCTGCTGTGGTTTCCAGCAGATCCGCTTCATAGATAATAGTCGTATAGGAGGGGATATCGATTGTACTACTCTGAAAAGATTTATCAAAGCTGTAGGAACCGTCAAACCAGAAATGCAGGGCATTCAGATTGGCAGACAGGTTTAAACCCATGGCTGTCTTTTTTTCATATGTCGGCTTTATTGACAGATCAAAAAAATTGTTCTCTTTAAGATCTATCTCCAGATTGTTCAATAGAATATTATCTCGGCCCCTGTAATATTGCAGGGAAAGGTCAAACCAGTAGGCGCTGTATCCTGTTTCAAAATTATAGCTGAGGTTTTCAATGGTAATTCCAGGCCAATCGGGATTTTCCGTATAGAGAGAATCCCTATAGTATCGTCCGTCAGAAAATACATATACAGAGGCCGGTAGAAGAGTCGAAGGCAACCAGGGGGAATCTGCGGTAACAGTTTCGGAGTATACGGGAGTGATGGAAAAGGTGTTTTTGATATACATATCACTGCCTATTAAAGATAACTGAAACATATCTCCCGGCAGAGAGTAATCCTTCCCCTGGTTTTCGATAAGTTTTATATAATCAGGGGTGGAACAGTAGTTGGTATTGGAAAAAAACTCGCTACTTCCCGGCAGGTAGTGAAATCTTCCGATTTGTGCCTTCCATATGCCATAGTTGTAGTAGGTCAGATAAAGTTCATCCATGGCAAATGCAACAGTGTTTTCCGGGTATGCCGCGGAAAGTTCTGCATCTGCCTTGAATTCCAGAACCTCTCCGCTGTACTGCAGGGAGGGGGCCAAGGTGAATTTATCACTGAAACAGGAGTAATCCTCCTCAAAACTGAATAGAGATGTTATCCCGTTCTCCATGATTCCTCCGAAATGCCACTGGGCATTCAGGGAAAGGGGGAAAAACAGAAAGGGTAAAACAAAGAGCTGTCTTTTCATAATCTCTATGATACACGAAAAAGGCAGGATTTCTCCCGCTTTTTTCGTGTGATGAGTTCTATTTAAATAAACAGACTGGCCTTGGACTCTTCGGCTTATACGAGATCACTCTAATAGCTGTACAGCACATTGATTCCCATGCTGTCAATATTGATCAATGGGAGAAAAATCCCGTAAAGAAGCCGATTCCTGTTCCGGCAAGCACATCGGTACTCCAGTGACGATC
>NBMC01000078.1 GCA_002084805.1 Spirochaetaceae bacterium 4572_59
ATGAATTGTAACATCAATATAACAGATTCCGTATTCTAGAATTTCTTCCCATAGAAGGATTGCCTTTTCCTCCTGCCCTGAATAGTAGAGTACTCGGGCATACAGTCTTGAACTCTCCACATATGCGGGAGCATCCCCATAGATCCTCTCCAGAGAAGCCAGAGCATTATCAGACTCACCATTATAATAAAGACTCCGGGCCAGGTAGTACTCCCGTGTTTTGTCGGCTCCTATGTTCCCGGAACTACCGCAAATCCTCTTGATATTTGTCAGCTTCATAACCTGATAATTTATGAGAATAAGCTTCTGCTTCAAATTTTATTATAATTTTTTAAGATTTTCTGAATTTTTCTATAAATCCACTGAGTTAAATAAGAAAAGGTTTTTTCTTTTCAGGTGGTAAAAATTATGTTCAATCGTATTCCCGTAAGTATATTGTATTTTATTTCCATCCCTGCTCTATTATGGAGTTTCCAGAACGACTTTTCTACCTTTGAGTCTCAGTCAGAGGCAATTCAATCGGAATGGCTGAACAGCTATCTCGAGACGAGCCTTGATAAACCGGAGATTCATTATCTTATTCAAACTCTGAATAATCTGGAAAAGGAGTACTGCTATCAAACAGACAGGGGGTTAATCCTCTTCGATACAGCGGGAGACCCCCTTCTGCGCTCCCCCCTGACAGAAGACATTCAGGCTGACAGGACACAGATACAGGAACATCTATTTAAATGCCGGGATGAAATAATTTCTGAGTGGGAACTCTCTGCAGATCTTGTCTGCAAATCATTTCTTCAGGCTGATCTCCCTGAGGAGACAAGAGCTGCGATTGAACAGGGATTAAGCCTAAAGCTGAAAGACTATCAAAATAAGATTCGGAGTGAAACAGATCAGTTGATCTGCTATGGTCTCAGTCGCTTTGATTACATCCGGGAGGAGGATAATTATTCCCTCAGAAATAAAAGTGAAAATACCAGTGCCGGCTCTATAGCAGAAAATCTTATTTACGAAACGGAGGATGAGCTTGAGGCTGTCAATGAATCCCTGAAAAAAAGTTTAAACAGAAATGAGGAAACTCTTGTGGAGGAAGCCTCCTTTTCAATGGATGAATGGGAAGAGAGCTTCCAGAGAGAGTTTCAAAAAGGTCTTTCCAAATGGGACAGGGCTGAACAGTCATTTATGACGGAAAGAATAGACTGGGAACTGAGTGTTGAATCAGATTATGCAGAAGCCGAAAAAGCCTGGGATGATGCCTTCCTTCAGTTTGCCCGGCATCGAAAAGAGTGGGTAGGAGAGATAACTCTGCTGATAGAAGATGGCAGAGATCTGTGGGACCTGAAAAAGACTACATTTACAGAAAGGTTTCAACGGATTGCCCTTGATATGGAACAGTCTTCTCTGGAACAGGAACGAAAGTTTATAGATCAGATAGAGAGTAGCATAAATATATACAGAGAAAGTGCTCATATGCTGGAATCGGCAGAAGAAAATATCCTTTCCTATGATGGAAAAATTGATTTCTGTCAAAATAAAATCGATGAAATAGAAAGTCACAGAAGACACTTTTTTGGATTTTCTTTTAGTCTTCTACCAGCAGAACTTGCTGCCCTTAATGAATATAAGAACAGAAAGGCGGTTTACGAGGAAGAACAGGGCAAATGGGAGAACCTTCAGGCATCCTTTCAGTCTCAAATGCAAAATGCTGAATCCATGCTCTATGACCTTCAGGCCCATGCCAGCTCCTACGATAACTCGCAACCCTATGGATCTCTGGATAATGAGATAAAAAGAATGACCGCTTTAACTGAGAACCTGTACCGGCAATGGCAGGTTTCTGAGACAGTTATTAACTACGCTTCACTGAACTCCTCTCTCAGGCCGACAGAGGCACAGACAGCCACAGATTTTAATGTGGCCAGTGATGCCCTGAATAATTCAGAACAAGACTATTTCGAGGCGATTAAAGAATTGCAGGAAATCAGAGATAAACTGACAGAACAACAGCTTAGCCTATCATCCAGTAGTGCAAATATGGATGAATATCTTCAAGCCATGGATTCAGCAGAAGAGAAGTACCTGGCAGGGTATGCGGTTTATCAGAATGGAGATACGGAGATTCTTGAAATGGCGATCAGCAATCTTGATAAGGAGATATTGGCATGGTTTTCGGACCAAGATGAAACTCAGGCTGGCAGGGAGATCCTCTTTGAGAAGTATATAAGCGCGGAAGAGTGGGAAAGACGGGTTGAAGCAGATGAAATGAGAGAAACACTCCTGCGGGATCTAGGGGGAACAGAATATATAACGGAAAATAATAGTTTAAAAAGTACTGCAGAGTTGGAAAACCGTTTTTCAAAATTGAAAGCTCTTCATCCTTCCCTTGAAGATTATGATGGTGAAGACTGGACTCTGCAACTTGTTACTGCGGGGTTCAACAAAGATTCTACAGACTTTCTGCAGCTATCTGAACTGTATGAGGCATCCTTCGGTGCAGAGCATGGGGAAATCAATAAGCTGTGCCTCCTATCTGAAATAGAGAAGATAAAAATCAAAGCCCTGCAGGAACTGGACTGGAACGAGTCTGCCCGGATTGAGATTGGAGAGGAAGATGTAGAAGCCCTCGATTCTCTGATACAGGGACTTCAGAGCTCTGATACTGCCCTGAGTGATGAAAAACAGATATTCTGGATGGGAATTCTGAATAAAGAGAATACAGAAGGATTACCCTATTCCCGGATCCTTGATCTGTATCTGACAGATTCTCTTCATGCCTGCACAAAGGCAGAACAGGAATTGATCAGCTGGGAGGAACTGTCCCGCTTCAGCCGCGTCCATCAGCAAGACTGGTTCGTAGAAAACTTATTTATGGGAGCCGGTTCGGGGCAAGACTTTCTGGAAAAGCTCCAATCCCTGTCAACACTGGAAGAAACCCTTGATTATATCCTGCTCATTAAGAATAGTGACACGGTTCCTCCCGGAATAACGGAACTTATCTGTCGCCATACCAGTATCAGATATGCGCTTGAACTGAACAGTTTATCAGTGGATCCTGATCAATATCTGTCAGAGATTGAAGAACTTCAAGATAATTTCAATGAATCAGACTATGACAGAGTCATAAACCTTTATGAAAAAGAAAGCTTATTGAAAAGTCTTAAATCAGTAATTCCTGAACAATCTCAAAGAAATGATGAGCTGACATTTCTGACTAAAATGCTGAAAGAAGCTCTGAATCTTTTGATTGAGGGGACAGAACTTGAAACTCCCGAAGATAATTCTGAAACAATTTACCGTAGCATCTTGAGCAGGAGTTTAAGCATTAAGAGTAAAACAGAGAGAGTGAAGGTCCTTAAATCTGATCTGATCCTCAGCAGAGATTCTATGGACAACTATAAGAGAACTGTGGTTGACCGGGATTATGCAGCCTACCAGAAATGTATAACAGAGTTTCAGAGCTCCCGGGATTCCTACTATGTGGATCTTGAAGAATTTGAGGGTTATCAGAAAGAGCTCCTGGCGGCCCAGCAAACACTTGATGCCAAATATAAGAGCTATAAAACAGACTGCCTGAATTATCAGAGGGCCAGTGAAATCCTGGACTATGCAGAGTCCGCCTATTCTCTGGAAATCATGGATATAACATTTATAAGGGATCAGAGGAGAGATGAATATAACAGAGTAATGACTTCTCTCTCGATACTGAAGGACATACGCCTTAATGAAGATACGACAACAGAGGCAGATCCGGACTGGCTGATATGTCTAGAGGAAAATCAAAGGAATCAAACCCTGACAGATACGGTTCATTCGGCTCTTTCAAAATTATCAAAAGAACTGATTTCATCCCGTCAGGATCTGTTTAATGCTGAGAGTAAACTTGAAAATGTCATAACAGATTGCTTTGATATCAGTCAAATAGATGGGCTTGAATACAGTTTAACCGAGAAGACAGAAGCCCCTATGCTCAATGATTGTACCCCATACCAGAATGATCATCTAGATGATTATTTCAAACAGAAGAATATTTCAGAGATCTTTAGTCGTGATGCTCTGGCATGGTTAACAGAGCTTCAATCCATGGATAATCCCATAGAAGTATTAAAGGATTTTTCCTTTGCCTATTATCATGAACTGCAGGGGGTAAAGGTAAATTTGTTTGAGATGGAACAGCATAAGAATCTTCTGGATCAGGATGGTAATTTCTGGAGAGGGGCGCATATAGGATATGAGGGAGATATCGACAGATACCTGGCGGGACAGTATTCAGATAAAACTCAGGTTTTCAGAGCTTATGACGGTTCGATCACTAAGGTTATAATTGATCCCTATGAATGGATAGAAGAGGCCACAGCACCCTACTACAGGAAAATACAGAATGATTCCTCCCGTAAGAATCTCTATGCTTTTTATAAAATTATGATGGATTCTGATCTAATGGATTCAAAATTAGAAGCCGCCATGTCAATGGATCTATCAGGTCTGGCCTGGGACTATATGGACAAAGTCAGCAAGAATGAACAAAAAAGACACAAAAATATTTGGGGAAAGCATAACCGCATAGGGAGAGCGATCCGCAGTAAAAGGAATACTCTCAATGAGAAGCGATATACCTTTGATGGGGGCTATAAAAGGGAATACCTTCAGGAACTCTCCCAATCTGCCATAGATGAATATGATAATATCACACTCTATTCAAACCTCATTGAAAGTAAAACGAATCCTGACAAGATTAGCCTGTCCGGAGCAATAGAACTTATTGAAGAATTAAGTTCTCATACCTTAGAAAAAAATGAGAGGGAACTTTTACAGACGGTTTATGAAATGTCCTCTAAATCTTCTGTAAAATCCTATGCTCTTCTGCTTGAGGAGATGACATTACAGTTAAAATTACTGAAAGGCATAACAGATAACAAGATTCAAAAACTGATTCATAAGCTTCAAGAAGATAGAGAAACTAAATATCAGGCATTGCAAAAGGATTTCTCCCGACAGGGGGCCCTGGAACTCTACAGGACCCCCGTCTACCTGGCTGAGGAGTATTCAGAAATCCAAAGGAATTCTATCTTGAAGAAAGAATCTTACTCCCTAATAGGAAAGACAGCCAAACTGGAATCCCTGGGGCGTAATCTTATTGAAACATTCCACAACAGATTAGAGCTGGTTAAACAAAATCGTTACCAGACTCTTCAATTCGGACTGAATGATATTAATAGCCAGGCTCTGTATTGGGAGGAACGGACAAGGCAGGTCATGGATGAGGGAGTCAGCAAATGGCTGCAGTCTACTGAATCACTGATCGGCAAGAGGGAGAAATGGAGACAGGATTTTCAGAGAGAATACCATTTGAAGGAAACCCTTTGGCAGAAACGTTACGATAAACTGATTGAAAACAAGAATGAATGGCTGGGTAACAGTTCCCATAAGGCTGTCTCAACAGGAGCACATTCCATTGCATCTGAAATTGGTCTGGATGCGGACAGACTTTTAGCCGAAGTATTCTTTACTCTGGTTCCGGATATGGCAACAGAAGTCCCCTCTGCATCTGAAATTGTGAAAGATTCACTGAATGGTATTACTGTTAATTCACTTCTGAGAAAGATTAACTCCCTGAATAATCGCAACAGTGATCATCAGCTTATCCTGGCTGAAACGGCCCTTCCACACTTTAGCGGCACAGACAGAAATATTATCGATTTGACAGAAAAACAAAGGGAACTGAAAGAAGAACTTCAGAAAGCCCTGTATCTTGCACAGGCCTATCAAATGGTAGATGTACTGGAAGAAACGGATGATATGGTTAAGGACAGTATTGAAGATGCCAATACCGATGTGGATGAGAGTGTTGAAAAAACTCTTTTTGAAGCAGGATATGCCAGACGGGGAGATCAATTTTACAGAACCGTAATTATAGATTCCTCGTTGTTGGATGGTAACGAAACAGAACAGCATGATATAGGAGCCTATCTTTTCTATAAAGCCCCGGCTTTCAATCATGGGATAGATCTGTCTGCAGCAAAACTGAAGCAACTGGACAGCAACCTTATCCAGGCAAGAGTTCAAAAAGCTCGTGAGAATATGATGAATTACCTGAATCTCATATTCGGTAATGAAACAGATGAAAATGATAAGCCTCTGGATATTCGAAGGGGTTTAGATAAACGTTTTATTGCCCATTTGGAAAAACAGGAAGCTGCTTTTGCCGCCTCTGATCAATACAATATGGAATATAGCGATACAAAAGGCTTATTCAGTTTCTATCTTGGCTATGCCCCTATGATGGATAAGGATTCACCGGAAAGTGTAGAGAGAGCCGGATATGGCGAAATGGGGCGGATCTATGAAGACTTCATGATTCAGCAGGCCAGGCTCTATAGAGGACTCGCAACCGTAGATGCACCCGTCTATAGCCAGAAACTCTGGGACGATGATGCGGATAATGACGGAGAGTCTGATGGCTTTCTGGGAGCCCCGTCCATAAGGAGCTTAACCGATATAGCTGTCTCTGTTGCAGGGTCGGCCTTTTTAGGACCAGGTGCTGCCCTGATGGTCTCTATGCTGGACGATGCCCTTTTCACAATGATGGATGTGGGAAACGGTGTGATGGAATTTGGAAATGCCGCTCTTAGTTTTGGTAAAAAAGCCGTCGTTTCAGCTCTCTCCTATGGCAGCAGTAAAATCATGCAGGGGGTGGATCAGTTGTCTATCCTTGATGAAAGCCTGGGCAACCGGGTTCTTGAAGTCTCAACAGACATTGGTATTGCCGGGACCAATACAGCCATCAACAGCTATGGCAGTGCGGCAATCAACGCAATAGGCTCAAATGGATCTTTCGATCTTGACAGATTTCATTCAATGACAGATTGGAGTCATCTCAGCACATCGATCTACAGCGCTATGGCCGGTGCCGGAGTTACAAGCACTTTGGATCTGGGAGTTTTCGGCTATATCAACGATGCCAAGACAAACGGGGATGCCCTTTCAGCTTTAGCCGGTGGTCTCAGCTCTTCGGGGATTGAATATGCTTTAGAGGGGGAGACGAAACTGAATCTGCTCAATTTCGGGATGTTTGGTCTGGAAGGCAGGAATGGTCCGATCAGTTCCGGCCTGCTGGAACTAAACCTGGGGGGAGATTCCAGCCTGATGAATATCGGCACGGGGGGAACAGATGTCAGCCTGGGTACTTTTGCCAGTGCTGTGGATGGTCTGGATGTTTTCAAACAGAACCGCAGGATAAAAGAAGCGGATCTGGATAGTAGATTAACAGCTGCCATGCGTACTCTCTACTCCAACGGAAAAGAAGAGACAAGTAAGCAATATAATGATATCCTGAATAAAGATAGCTTAATATCAATAGAGAACGAGGGATTCCATGAAGGAGAGACAACTGTCAATCATAACGGGAATAAAATGATTCATCTGAATTTGGAGGGTAAGAGTCTTTTGGATATTAGTGTTCTTCTAAATCACGAAGCATTCAGAAACGGATGGGATGATGGTGAGTATGATCAGATCCTGGAAACATCCGCAGCTGTAGGACAGCATATGGATGTCAGCCGGATCTTACAGGATAGCTACGGCAGCCAATATCTGAGCAATGGCAATAATTTGGAGGCAAATTACTACAGGGCTTACTGTAATGGAGATGTTTCAGAAAGATCTCTGGAAGATTATATTAGAAAGACCTATGACAGCTCCGGGGATTTTTGGAAGTTAACATCCGATGGTCGATTACTAAACGATAATGATGCTGACTTATATCTGACTAATGAGAATGGCGACTACCTGGATATTAATGGCAATATTGCAGACAAGGGAAATGCAGTAAAACTCATTGATTCGGAAGCAACTTCTATCAGTCAGGCATTAATTCAATATATTGGAATGGATCGGGCGGCAGAGATGTTAGGAGTGAATCCAAGTGATATGGGAAATTATGATAATCAGACTGTATGTGATGTTTTAGGTAAGACTAAAGATTGTTTAGCTCAAGAGGTCATAAACGGACAAACTTCGTTTGACAGCCTCTCTCAAGTTCAACAGCAGAAACTAATGGGTGAACTTTTAATGAAAGACCAGAATCTGAACTGGAGCAACGCGGATAAATGGTCAGGAAACAAAGATGCTGAATTCAAAATCACGGATAACTGGAATGGCTATTCCATCGGCTTTGATCAAACCATGGCCAATGGGGAGTATGATAAATTTGTTGTGGATATTGTTCATAACCGGGATGTCTTGAGCTATTTGGGCAGTACCGGAGATCGCACTTTAAGAAAAAAATATAATGCTCAGGATTCGTCTGTTTACTACAAGAAAGATCTAGAAGGGACAGTCCTTGACCAGTTTGAAATAGATCAGGTTCAAACCGTAGATAATTCTTTTTACAATGAGGCATCACAGCCAACAGGTTACAAATATCCCTATGGCAGCATTCAGGGGAATACGATAAAAGCTTATTCTCCTTTCATCACAATGTATGGTGCCTCTTCAACAAAATTTGAACAAATGACCTACCTCTTAAAAGATGGCTTAACAATTGATGGGGGATCATTTGATTCAGAAGGCAATTGGAGTGGATTTGAATCTCCTAATAGAGATGCTCCCTGGAAACAACACCAGCAGAATAATGAGGATACTAATCCTTTAACTTTACTTTATTCAGACGGCTGTATTGTTAATAAGGATGAGAATACAAGTATTATTAATCAGAACCTAGGCAATTGGGGTGTCTATTCGCAATACAATATGGGAACAATCATAAATGATGATTGGAGGTACTTTTATGGCTACTAGGTTATGGGTATTGTTGTTTTCAATATTTCCTGTGCTTTCACTCTTTCCATTTGAGTTTTCTGAATTAGATGTAAGTGCTCGTGATATGTATGGATTAATGTATGAAATAAAGAATCAACAGCTTTCTATTATCAAACATGAAAGGACTGAGGCTGGAAAGAACGAACAATTTTATGAGTATATTGATTCTTCAGAACTTGAAATAAATCGTAATGGATATTTTTACACCATGGTTTTCGGAGAAAAAAAATGCACTATTCTTGGTAGCAGATTTTTATTCCTTTTTCCAAATAGAATAGAGGATATGGATAAAACCGATTTCAGTAATTCACTGATCTTGAAAGATGTAGAATCTAGGTTTAAGAAAAATGGCCATTTATCTGGTATTCATGCAATGTGTTATGAAGAAAATTTGATTTCAAACATAGAAAGCTCATCCAATTTAAAAGAAGAAAACATTGATTACAATGTAAAATTCCTGAATAAAAGGTTAGTTTTCGGAGAAGCAGCACTTTCTTGGAACGGAGATGCTCACCCCTGGGTCGAAGGAGTCGCCGGTCCCGGGATTGGCGAAACACTTACCATCGAGTTTACAGAAGCCAGTCAGGATATTGTGATTCTCAATGGGCCATGAAGGTTATATTTGAAATCAAAGATGTATATCCCGGTGAGAAATGGGATGATACCTGTATTTCCGCAGTACTGACCAGGGAGCCAGACCCATATAAGTAGGGCCAGGGATCACCGGGCCACGACGTGTGAATGTCCAATTGAGATGTTCATCTAGTATTGAACTTTTTTAAACATATTATTCAGGTTTGGGTGATATGGTCGACTTTTCTGGTGAAATAGTCATCGGGAATATCCAGAAAGAACCTATTTGGGGGGGCATCCATCATAATTATTACCGTAGCAGTGCCTGAATATTAATTAAACTATAGGACGACTTCTATATTGATTAATCAGGTCTATTGTAGCCATATTTTAATGCTTGCTCCATGGCTTTGAGTTCTACATCGGTCAGGAAGTCAAAGTGAGCAGATCTCTTTCTAACTGAAAGGCTGCCGTTGTTCTGCAGACAGAACTGGATGAATAAGTCAATAAGGCGGTCAGGCATGTCAATGATATCTTGTATCGCCATCTTGGTATTGTCATAGTTAGCCAGAAAGCTAAGCTCTTCTACAAGTTCTTCTTCAATCGTTTTGGTTACAAACTCATATAAAGCTTCTGCTTGAGATGTCATATCCATATACTGGTACCAGCATGCGGTATCATTCTCGACAGTCATTCGCCCCATTTCATCCAGACGATAATCGACTAGTTGAAGTAAAGGACGTGAAAATTTTTCCAGAGATGCATCGTAATCTGACGGATTTTTTAACATGACTGCTGAAACAGGAAACATGAGCCCTCTTGGTACCATTCCCTGAAGTGAAAGGATGTTATGTATCAGGAACCGATGGATTCGTCCATTTCCATCTTCAAAGGGGTGCAGGAATACAAAACCGAAAGCAATTGCCGCCGCATGGATGACCGGAGAAACACTCCCCGCTTTCATCCTTTTATGAGAATCGATTAATCCCTCCATCAGACTTGGAAGGTCATCAGGTTTTGGACAGATGAAATGTATGATCTCTTTCTGGTAGGCAATTGTCTGTCCGACATAATTTTGACTTTCCCGATAATCGGTATCTTTGAATCGAAGATCGACAATGCGGTTCTGAAGTTCTATAAGCCTTTCCTTTTCACAGAAGTCTTCCTTCTCGGCAAGCTCTAAAGATGTGATGAACTTTTCAGTTCGAGAGGTATTGGGCTTTATATGCTCAATTTCAAAGGATGATTTTGTTTCTTTATTATAGAGGTAATTCAGCGCACGGCGAAGAAGTCTGGGAGGATATGCGGTGATTATATCTTCACACTTTTTACGCAGGTCAGAGGAATCCAACTTGGAAAGATTTTTAGCTCGTCTTACTATCGGACAAAAGGATTTGGGGCCAAGAAGGTTATTGACAATACGGTGGCGTTGAGACTTTTCACCATTCAGAACGGTGTAATAATCTTTAGCTTCCAATGCATCAACATAGTTTCCGGAAGTAATGTTATCTACAGGCAGTTGCTTTCCCGTCAGAAACTCATAGAAAAACCAGATCCTCCGAGCATACTTCCCAGTTGGTTTGGATTTTATGTACTCAGCGATCTTTCCCTGAGGAGTCTTTTCAAAAATTCGAGCTAGCAGTCCCAGATTTACGCCGTCGTATTTCATTGCAAACTCAAGGTGATCACCGACTTTTTCTCCGGGCCAGTATCTTACAGGGTATATATCTTCAATTGCACCATCCTGAACCTTCGATCTGTGAGTTCCCGATGAGGACACAAGAGAGCTGTGCCAATGGGGCATGCCTTCCAGACCGAACATATTAAGAAGATACGCATAACCTGCTGGACGAGCTTCAAAAATGTTTTTTTCCATAGGGCATCCTCGTAAAACCGTTAGTTTATTAGTAATATAGTTAGATTATACATTGTTATCAATATAATAGTTAGAATACAAGTTTTTCATGGTAATACAACTACATAATACAATACTACATATTCGTCCATCGCACTAAGATTCTCATGTACAAAGCCATAGATCTAATCTGAGATGTCAGATGTTACCAGCTTCTATAGCTACTGGATTGAAGCTGAAATGAACATTTCCTTAGAGATTGGATTTCAAAGGTATTAAGCCTTTCTGAAAAAAGCTTTTCATGAGAGATCCGGTATTAGACCGAAACATAGACTTGTCACTCAGCAATTGAGATATATTTCCCAGGATTCTCTACCATTACTGGCCAATTTAAGAGCAAACTCATTAGATTCATCTGTGTTCCTCGGTTGGGGTTTTACCGTCAGTCACACCTTTTCCGGCTTTTTTGACAGCCCGATGTGATTGTAATAGTCCTGTACCCCTGACAGAGCCGGTTGTACATGACTTCTTTAGATATGAAAGGGAGTTTACACAAAGTAATTGACACACACGTCTTCTCTCCCAGGACTGGATCAAATTTCAATTGCTGTCGATTCCGGCGTCACTTGAAAATAGAAAACTATACCTTAATCATCCTCAGTATTGATTCTGCAGCTAATCCCTTCGCAATTGAATCGTTCTCTTCCTGACTGAATGAAATCTCAAGGGCCTCACTAATAGGTAGAAGAACTCTGCTTCGGAGTTCTCTTTCGATATTCTCGAACAGGAATGTGTTGTTGTCGATCACCGGACCTCGAAAAATAATTCCATCAGGATTGAAAACATTACACAGATCCGCCAGTTTAAGGCCCAGGGCCCGTGCGACCTCAAGAAAAATCCTCTGAGCAAGGCGATCTCCCTGATTGGCAGATTCAACAACCTTCTTGATATCTGGAGTTTCAATCTCAGTATTGTTATGAGAGAGATGATGGCTCACCTGAGAATACAAAGACTTGTATTCCTGCAGGATACGCCCTTCTGCGGGAAGGATCTCAGATTTATGATAAATGGCAGCAGAATACGCTTCCCAACTCCGTTACGCACTATACCATAGGCGGCAGGCAGTGCCAGAATTATGGCAAAAACGGTTCCCAACAGGGCAAGAAAAAAGCTGTTGCTGAGATAATGACCGAATTTAAGCGAGGATGAAGTCAGCACATCTATATAGTTCTTTAATGTGGGTATAAAAACTAGTGGCTGGGGAGATGCGGAGATCTGGGACGGAGTCTTCAGTGAGATCATGATTGTCGCCAGAAAGGGAAAATTGATGATTAAAACCACCAGTATATATAATAGGATTCTCAGTGTCTTTTTCATCTATTATTTCCTTACAATACTCTTCATAGAGATCACCAGCGGCACAAGGCAGATGATCATTAGAATCATGGCAGTAGATATGGTCAAATACCCTGAATGAATCCACAAAGCGGATAAATGCCGCAATGGCAATTGAAGGTGTCAGAATAGGTAAGATTATGTATCGAAACAGTCCGAGAGAGGATGCACCGTCAATTTTACCGGCTTCCATCAAACTTTCAGGTACATTTTGAAGTCCTGCAAACAGGATCAATAGAGCAAAGGGAGTCCATTGAAGGATCTCTATAAGCAAAAGAGTTCCTACAATCCAGGGCGGATTAAGCAGATTGATCTCTATTCCGATAAGAGCAAGGTACTGAGGAATAATCCCTACAAACTCGTTAAGCAGAAGCCTGTACATGATACCCATCAATACAGGCGCTATCATCAAGGGTAGCAACAGGAAGGTAAGAAGTGCCTTCTTTTCTCTTAAAAGGGGTTCCAGGGCCACAGCCAGAATAAGCCCGATAACGACCTCACAGCTCATGGCTGCAATGGCGAATTTCAGACTGAATCCAAAGCTCTCCCAAAAAGGGGCTGAAAAGAGAGCCTCTTTATAGTTCTCCAATCCTATAAAAACCGGTTCCTTAACTGTCCTGAAAGTAACTTCACTGAAGCTGAAAATGATGTTGCATACAAGAGGGTATCCCAGCATTACAAGCAAAAAGATTATTAAAGGGAGTAAAGGCAGATATTTTTTTAAAGATTTTTTATTTAAATTAAACATACAGTCCTTCTTATTTGAAATCGGGCGGCCTATTTCTGTAAATGAAGCCGCCCTTGTTTACCAGTTCATTATAGCTGGATATTACTTGCTAATCAGTTTATTCATCCGCTTTTCGGCATTGTTCAATGCTTCTGCTATTGACTGGGAATTAGACCATACGGCAGAAAACTCTTCTGCGAGCACTTCATATACAGGAACAGCATAATCTGCGGTTCCGCCATTAACAACGTAAGCGTAATCTTCAAGATAGGCGGCTACAGTGGGGAACTCAGGACGCAGATCCGTGAGAGATTCCATTACAGAGCTTACAGGGGGGCTTCCACCGGCTCTTCCATAAACCTCCATAGCTTTTGCGGTAAACAGATAGTCTACAAACTTTCCGGCGGCAGCTTTATGCTCACTTGATTTGTTCATACCAATCCCAAGGGAGTGTACATGGGTCTTATGACCTGTAGAACCGGCAGGAAGAGGGGCTACAGCTACCTTATCTGCAACGACAGGAGACTGTTCGGGATCTACCAGAGAGGAATATGCTGCATTCCACTGGAACATGGTAGCAACTTTACCAGACTTGAAGGCTTCATTGGCTTCTGCATATTCATATTCATAGTTGATGCTACCTGAAGGAGTAGCCTTATTGTCTAATATAGCTTGGTAGATCTCAAGACCTCTCTTTGCAGCTTCACTATCAATGGTAATCTTTCCGGAATCATCCATCCAGTTGCCGTCATTGGAAACCATGGTGCTCTGCCAGATCATGATATTGAAGATCAGATTCTTGAGCTGAAGAACAGAGCCGAAATCGGTGGGAGATTCGGAATTAATGGATTTGGTAAAGAAGAAAACAGTAGCCAGATAATCTTCCCAAGTCCAGTCGGCAGGATCGACAGGAGTCATAGACCTACCGAGATACTTCCGGGAGATCTCGGCATATGTTGCCTGCCAGGAGGAATCGCTCATTAACTTTGCGATAAGATCCTTTCTATAAAAAGTAAAATGAAGACTCACATCTGTGGGAACACCATACTGATTTCCTTGAAAAGCCAGAGAATTAAGAGATGCAGGAATAAATACCTTGGAAAGATCTTTTGTCGTATAGGGGGTCAGAGCTTCCAAGTAGGGGGCATAGCGTCCCAGACTATAAGTTGTAACCAGGTTAAGATCGAATTCAGTGCTCCCGGCAGCCATATCGGCCAACAGTTTATCAAAGAATCCCTGACGGCTGAAAAGCAGCATCTCCACTTCTACATTATCTGTAACACCCTGTCCTTCATTATAGGAATCAAGAACCTTTTGCATAGCCCACTCTCTGGTCCGGGCCAGAATAGGAACACTACCTTGTATCAGAAAATGGGACTCCCATTAGACAACGGCGATACCTGTTTAGTGAAGTTTTCACTGCTCTTGGGCTTCATACCTATGGCACAGCAGCGGGAGACAGAGCAGCTATAAAAAAGGGAGAAGAGCTGCTTCAAACCATCCTCTATTATCTAAACCATCCTGAGGAGCTGTCTTCAAAAACTCTTCCAACAGCTACCAGAATGCGTTCTCATTCTATGACGATGATTCTGATAAACCTCTACCAGCAGTTTCGCTCAAATACTCCAGGTAAAGATATAAAAAAGCACTATAGTAACTTGATTAACAATCAGATCGAAGAGTTCTTTCGCTTTTTCTACAAAGAAGAGTATAAAGCTGTGCTGGAATATACCGCAGAGGATGGAAGCCTGCTAGACAGTCCGGAAGGAAGGGAGATAAATCCTGGTCATGCTGTTGAGACAGCCTGGTTCATCCTGGAGGAATCCATACTGAGTGGTAGTTCTGTCCACAAAGAAAAAGCCTTGAAGATTATCGACTGGTCTATGGAATCTGGCTGGGATGAAAAATACGGAGGATTCCTTTCCTTTATTGATAGAGAAGGACTTCCATCCATGGGATATGAAATACTGGTGGCCCCATACCGAAGCCCTCTACGCCCTGCTCTTGGCATATGAGATCACGAAAGACGATAAATATGCTAACTGGTATGGAAAGATGGCGGACTATACATTCAGTCATTTCCGTGATCCTAATCCCTCTAACGGTGGAGAATGGTTCGGATATCTTCACAGAGACGGAACTCCTGCATCACCTCTTAAAGGCAATATGTGGAAAGGTCCATCCCATATTCCACGAAGTCTTAAGAAATGTCTTGATCTGTTAGAAAAACAATAGTCTACGGAAATACTTTGCAGTAATTCCCCAAAAAGCTACCGGATGAACGACAGTAACCAGCTACCAGTTGTAGATTCCCGGGATTTATATGAGTGAAATTAAAAAGAATACTGGAGTAGTAGCAGGATACCCTGCTACTACTAAT
>NBMC01000012.1 GCA_002084805.1 Spirochaetaceae bacterium 4572_59
TGCAGAATCTCTCCGATCAGAAAGATTAAATAAAATCTAAGTGACAATAATAGACATCAAATGTTACTGTAACCAATAAAAATTCAGAATAGTGATAAAACAGACCTTCCCTATTTATAAACCATAGAAAAGCGAGAAAATATTCTTTGAAGAGTCCCTGTCAAACTCAATTCACCAGACCGGAATCACAGGCGTAATCGTAGGCATCGGGATAATTATCAAGCTCGTACGTGGTAAGACTGAATAATCTGAAATGATCAAGTGGATGATCCTCCTTCAGATAAACCGCCTCTTCCCGGGCATCATCATGATCCTCATAGACACCAACGATCTCTTCATTTTCTTCAATAAAATAAAATTTCTGAACCATTCAATCCTCCCCCGCTATCGCAGCAGAACACCGTCTATTTTAAATTTAGCACATTAACAGTGCTTGTCAAATAACTTTGACCCGAGAACGCAGAATTGCTATTATGTTTCATATATAACAAGGAGATTATTAATGGACCTGTTTGAAGCAATAGAAAAACGATTCTCTTACAGAAAAGAAATGGACCAGACCGAAATCCCTCTGGAAGATCTTAAAAAGATAGTACAGGCGGGACTGGATGCCCCCTCCGGCGTTAATGCCCAAACCACAGGATTTATTATCATCAGAAATCCGAATGTTGTAAAAGCAATCAGAGAGATGCCAAAAGCCAATGGATCCATGGCCACAGCAGCGGCCTATATTGCCTGTCATGTTGCCAGAAAACCGGTAGAGACCTATATGGATATGTCTTTTGATATTGAAGACTGTGCCGCCGCAGTTGAAAACATGTTTCTGGCAACAACTGCCATGGGCTACGGGACAGTCTGGATCGATGGATGGCTCAGAAAAGACAACAGAGCCACCAAAATTGCCGAACTGACCGGCTTAGAGGATGACAGAGTCATCAGAATTATTCTTCCCATAGGTAAGATGCTCCAGGAGCAGGAAAAAAGAGTAAAAAAACCCTTTGAAGAAAGAGTCAGCGTGGTTTAACACGCCTGGTTGGAATAGCCTCATAGGGATCTTCCGGCCAGTAGTGTTTTGAATACCTGCCCCGCAGCTCTTTACGAACTTCCGGATAGGTGTTCTCCCAGAAGCTTTTAAGATCTCTTGTAACTTGAATAGGCCTTTGCGCCGGATTCAGCAAGCGGATAACAAGAGGCACCCGGCCAGCAATCAGAGGAGTTTCGCTTAAGCCGAAAAGCTCCTGAATCCTCACATCCAGAGCCGGCTGCCCGGGATTGCTGTAATCAATGCGGATATGGCTTCCTGAAGGGACAGTCAATCTCTCGGGGACTTTTTTGTCCAGAAAAGACTGCTGATTCCAGGTCAGAAGAGATTTCAATCCATCCTTCAGAGAACCTTCCAAACGTCCATTAATGAGAAGCGGAGCAAACCAGTTTTCCAAAGATCCGATCAGAGCTTCTTCATCAAAATCGGGCCAGTCCGGATTTTCACTTACAAAACGGCAACGATTCAGATATTCCTGATCATTCCGTTTCCAGGGAAGAATAGAGAGCCCTTTCTTCCGGAGCACTCCTTTTAAATCCTCAAGAGACGCTGTGGCACGAACCTTCTGTAGGGCTGTCTCACTCAGAATCAGATGACCGATGGAACGTACTTTCCTCGCCTTTAAGCGGTTTTTATCTTCATCCCAATGAAACTGTTCACATTCACTGATGATCTCTTTACAGCTCTCATTTATCAGATCACGGCTCAGGGGAACACTCAGAAAAATGAGAGACTCACGCCCGGAGCCTCCGGTCTCTACGGCCAGAAGAAATTCCGATCCCTGCAGAGAGTCCGAGTTAGATAAGCGGCAGCTGCCACCACCGGAAAGATGATAGGAGAGTCCATCCCTCAGTATTGCGATCCTGTCGGGGTAGGCCTGCAGGAGAAGTTCTGCCGCTACCTCCACTTTGAGAGCTTCAGGAGAGGGCTTTCCTTTCAGCAGGGATTCCCAGACCCTATAAATATTTTTAACCAGAGGATGATTCCTGTCCCTGCCGTTTTTTAATGCATAGAGCCGGGAGTGAAGATCCGAATCCCTGTTCCGCCCCATCCAGTCCCGTTCAGAGAGAATGGCAGCCAGACAGCAGGCAGTCTGTTCCTGTTTTTTTTCACGCCCTGTCAAAACAAGATGAGCCAGGCGGGGCTGCAGTCCCATGCTGCACATTCGTCTGCCCGTTTCGGTCAAACGTCCCTCCCTATTCACAGCCTTCAGCATAAGAAGAAGTTTCCGGGCCTGATGATAGTGGGCTTTGGGTGGCATTTCCAGCCAGTTCAGGTCTTCCTCTGCCCTACATCCCCATAAGGCACTTTCCAGAACCAGCGAAGATAGATCACTTGTCAGGATTTCAGGGTCACGAAAATCATCCAGGCGGCGGTGAAAAATTTCAGACCACATCCTGAAACAGATTCCTTCCTGCACACGTCCGGCCCGGCCCATCCTCTGATCGGCCGAAGCTTTGGATATAGGGATGGTCTCCAAACGGGTCAAACCGCTGTGTCTGTTAAAAAGCGGCCTTCTCTCCAGGCCGCAATCGATAACGGCGCTGATACCGGGAATGGTTAAACTGGTTTCAGCAATAGAGGTGGCTAATACTATTTTCCTGGAACCATCCGATCTGAAAACCTTCTCCTGGTCATTCAGAGAAAGCCTGCTGTAGAGAGGGAGGATCCGGCAGGTATTCAATAAAGAGAGATCTTTCAGATATGATTCCAAACGGCGGATCTCTCCCTCCCCGGGTAGAAATACAAGAACATCTCCCGGCCTTTCCTTTATTGCCTTTTGTATGACCGTGCTGACGGCAGAATTGTCGACTCTCAGATTAAGGGGATCAATCGTGTTGTGATACACCAGATCTACGGGGAACATTCTGCCATGGGATTCCAGGAATTCCGCATGGTCAAATCTTTTTTTAAGAAGCTCTTTTTCTGCGGTGGCAGTCATGATAATGACCCTGAGATCGGGACGCAGATTCTCCTGCACATCCAGCAGAAAAGCGTAGGAAAGATCAGTAAAAATATTCCGTTCATGAAACTCATCCAGAATAACAGCAGACACGCCACGCAGCTCGGGATCATCCTGAATCATCCGGACAAAGACACCCTCTGTAATAATCTCGAGTCTTGTATTTTTACCGCAGCGGCTCTCTCCCCTCACACGGTACCCCACTAAGCCGCCAGCGTTCTCCCCATACAAGCGGGACAGATATCCCGCAAGAGAACGTGCAGCCATCCGGCGTGGTTCCAACATCAGTATTTTACCTTCACAAATACCGGAGCTTATAAGGAATGCCGGAACTCCCGTAGATTTTCCTGCTCCCGGTTCCGCCTGAATAACAAAACGGCTGGAACCATCCTCCCAGAGAGATTGCAGATTCGCTAGAATGGAATAAACAGGCAGGGCATGCAGAGCTTGGGGAAAAGGAGAGACATTCATGTTCATACCTTAGCGTAACAGCCCTTTTTGTGCTACCTTCTTAAGAATATGAATAGCAAAGCACTGGAACGGCGGGTGAAAAAACACATCCTTGCCGGAAAACATACCATATTTATACCGGTCATTCCCGGCCTTGAAGACACGGCCATTGAGGAATTGAAAACACTGAATCTGCAGGCAGAAAAAGAAAAAGAACCGGGTAGTCTCCTGGTAGAAGGAAGCATGGAGGATATCTGGCGGATTGCCCTTCTCTCCCGTACAGCTTCAAAACTCTATCTCCGGCTCCTGTCATTTAAGGCGGAAGGATTCAGAGAGTTCCGTAATAAAACGAACAGCTTTCCCTGGGAGCTTTATCTGAAAGAGGGATCAGAATACAGAATCCGTTTTTCCCTGACACATTGCCGCCTGCATGTGACCGATAATATCGGCAAATCTTTGAACAGAAGCATAAAAGAACGTTTCGTAGAGATGAAAGGCAGAGCTCCCTTCCTTGTGGAAGAAAAATCTTCTCAAGTGGATGCATCAGTTCAGACAATACTGATACGAGGAGTGGATAACCATTTTGGCATCAGTCTGGATGCAGGTGGCGGTCCACTCTATGACAGGGGCTATCGGAAAAATGTTACGGAAGCCCCCTTGAGAGAAACTCTGGCAGCCTCTTTATTACTGGCCGCGGGAATCTGTGAAAATACAAACATTATTGACCCCATGTGCGGCAGCGGAACCTTCTCTCTGGAAGCAGCTTCCATCACATCAGGAATACCTGCCGGCTTGAAACGAACCTTTCCCTTTGAATACTGGCCTTCCTTTCGTAGCGCCCGTTACAAATGGTTGCTGAATAATCAAATGAAGCAGATCAAAATGCCCTGTACACTTCTGTCATCTGACAAAGAAGGTGATGCCATAAAGGCAGCAAAGGCGAACTGGGCGCTTTTATGGCAGTCCATTGAGGAGAAGTCTGATACAAAGGATTTCCACCTCCCCGAATCCCCCTTCAAAAAATTGGATTTCTTTCAATCCTCTCTAACGGCAGAGGAAGAGGAACAGGATACTCTTCTGATTCTGAATCCTCCCTATGGAATGAGAATGGAACTAAAGGATAAGTTGAATTTTTTCCGTATGATCGGAAAGAAGATAAATGAAGATTACAAGGGTGTTCGCTGGGGCATTATTGCCCCCGGCCTGGATACGGAAAAAGCCTTTGCTCTCCATTGGGACAAGAAAATACTCTTTAAAAACGGAGGATTGCCGGTCAGTTTTCTTATTGGTAAATCCTGAAAAAGAGAGGGGATCTATTTGACCCATTTATCCTCTGTAAGAGGAACATAGGATTCCATTCTGTCTAAAAGCAGTATGGGATCCTCATCCACAATAAGGGTATCCTTGTGAGACTCCTTCATAAATCCCTGGTCCACTGAGTGATTAAGCTGCATCAGAAGAGGAGAATAATAGGATTTGGTATTGAGGAGGGCAACGGGTTTCTGATGGAACCCCAGCTGTGACCAGGTAAAGGCTTCCAGAATCTCTTCAAAGGTACCTATTCCGCCGGGAAGAGCGATAAATGCATCGGAAAGATCATGCATTTTCTGTTTCCGGCTGTGCATATTCTCTACAACTATGGTTTCGGCATGTTCAATATGAGGAACCATTTTATGAATGGCCTCGGGAATAATCCCCGTAACAGAACCGCCTTCATCCAAAACAATGGATGCCAGACGCCCCATAATACCCACATTACCGCCACCATAAATAAGACGAAGGCCCCTTTTGGCAATTTCATGGCCCAGTGAGGCCGCTGATTTTGCATAAATTTCGTCAAATCCGCTGCTGGAACCGCAGAAAACACATATACTATTCATGCTTCAATTATACAGATGGATCCTAATCTATCACAGGAGAAAAAAAATATGTTTAAATACTGTCCCAATTGTGCCGCCCCCGCTTCAAAGTTTATAGATGGAAAAAAATTTCTTTGCGAAGAGTGCGGATTTCAGATCTATCACAACACCGCTGCAGCTGTCGCCGTTCTACTGGAATGGGAAGATCAGTATGTTCTATTGAAACGAGGCCGGGAACCCGGACGGGGAATGATGGATCTGCCCGGTGGCTTTGTCGATCCTGATGAATCGGCTGAAGACGCGTGCCGCCGGGAAATCAGAGAAGAGCTTGGTATTGAGATAAAAGATCTTCACTATCTTGCCAGCCATCATAATACCTATCCCTATAAGGGAATCACATATAAAACCTGCGACCTCTTTTTTAGGGCAAAATGCTGTACTGCCGATTTTGTCCGACAGGAGAGCGAAATTGAAGAGATCAGCCTGATAGATAAAGGTCAGCTTCCCGTAGAAGATTTTGCCTTTGAATCCATCAAAACTTTGTTGAAAAAGATAGTTTAAGGTACGACAGTACTGTCTTTGATTTGGTATGATCCTTAAAATCATGATCAAATATGTCATGTAATGGGGAGAGAATAAATGCTTTCTTTGACCGAAACGATGAAAAAGGAAATTCGCAGCGCCTGCCGGGATCTACCAGAAGGGGAAGTGAACCGGATGATACGCCGGGGAGTGGCCCCTGAGACCCTCCTGATTCTGGGCTGCCAGACAAACTCTGTTCCTCTCATCCGCCAGGCCCTTCAGTCCGGTGCCGATATCAACGGACGGGACAGGGAATCCTGGACGCCCCTGATGCATGCAAGCTATTACAGCAACAGGGAAGCCGTTTCCTATCTGCTGGAGCAGAAAGTCCGTATTCACAGCACAACCGACAGAGGCGAATCTGCCGTTGCTATCGCACGGACGGAAAGAATAGAACCGGTTATAGACCTTTTTGAATCGAACCTGGAAGAAGTACGCCTGAAACATGCCGGCATCCTGATAGAAGCCATGACTATCATAGAGAAGGAAAGACAGAAACCGAAAGAACTGAGAGATAAAACCCTGCTGGCCCTCTCCTGTATAGACAGAGGCTATGTTTGGTGGGTGGGAGAGGAGTATCCTGAAAAAGTTATGAAACTCTTTAAAAAGGCCTGGGAACTGGATGCACGGGTCAGTGCTTTCCCCTATGCCTCCATTCTGGCATCCCAGGGACACCCTGAAAAATCTCTTGATATACTTGAAATGATTCAATCCAGAAAATGGTCAACAATTCCCCGTGAGGGTATGATAGAGAGCGGTCTTTTCGAATGCCTGGAAAATCATCCCCGCTGGAAAAGAATTATCAACAGATGGGAGACTCACTCCTGAATCTCCTCTCTTAAAGTATCCAGTTGATCCCTTACTTCCTGAAGGACCTTAGAGCTTTCCTTTATTTGAGAATCCATTCCTTCCAACTTTGTATTCAGATCTTCTAAAGATTTTTCAATGGGTATCAAACTCTTTTTCAGAGTCGGATCTTCCCCGCTGAAACTTTTTTCAAGGGAGCTTATCTGAAGGCGCAGATCATGAACAATAGCCGCTACATCCGGGATCTCTTTCATATGATCTGAGGGGATTTCCATTTCAATAATTGGAACCTCTCCTGCCTTCTCCTTTTCCGAATAGGAAGGCATCTTTTGAGTGCAGCCTGAATAGAAAAGATTAAAAGTGAATAGCAGAATTAGATACGTATATTTCCCTGTCATTTAACTATTTTCCGATTGTTTCCGGATTTTTGCAAGAAGCCTGTTCCGCCTGTGCTGCAATTCAGCTTTTCTGCGGGGATCTCTTATGGGGAGTTCTCTGAGCAGCCGGTCCACAATGATTAAAGCACTGGAAAGATTTTTTCTGTGGTGCTCCAGATATTTGGCCAGCTCCGTTCCCGCATACAATCCGCTACGTTTCCGCAGTATAGACTCCCACAATCCTACGGCCCTGTCCCACTCCCCCCTTCGTTTCCAGTAAACAGACAGATAGGCCTCGGCACGGGGATCCCCCTTCCGGATGGCTTGTTCCAACAGCTCAATTCCCAGGGGATTATCCCTTTCGGTCAGGAAGCGGCCAAGAGCAAAAAGATCCCGGAAGGGCTTTTGTTCCTCCGGATGGCTAAGAACATTTTCAAGATAGGTCAACAGATCTGCCATGCGTACAATATCCAGACGATTATGCTCAAATACCTGAGACATTGAGTCGGCATTATTATCTTTGAGGAAATTAAACCACATATCGGGAATTTCGCTGCCGGGGATATCCCCCTGACGGGGATTCTGCAAAAGAAAGGTCTCCGCCGTTCCCAAGCGGCAGTTGGGAAGAGTTCTCCTATAAAGCTTTCTGACCGGATACAGCAGATCCAGTTGTTCCGCAAATTCAAAGGGAATCCGGTTCATCAGAAAACGGGTCCTCAGAAGCGGACTGTCATAGGATTTTCCATTATAGGAGATGAGAAGCCCGGCCCGCTTAAAATCCTCTTTTAAAAAGTTCAGCATAAGCGGCTCTCCCGGATAATCTCTTAAGAAGTACTGTGTCATAATAAAATCCGTACCTTCAGACCTTCCCAGCCCGATAAGAAAAGCAGTTGTTCCCGCCCCTCCGGAAAGCCCTGTGGTTTCCGTATCAAAAAAAAGCCAGTCCTCACGGGGAATATCTGAGGGTGCCAGATAAGTGGAAAGATTCAGATTTGCCAGGGGATCAGGCATCCGGATCTCCCGTTTCCATACATCTCTGTCCAAGGCGGTCCAGCCCGGAGGAATTTTTATCTCTTCATCTGAAATTGAAGCAGAGGCAGCCTGCTTGGGTATATTCTGAATAGATTTGACTTTTTTCAGACGGCTTAAGCGTGCTGAAAGATCCGCTTTCATGGATACTTCCATACCGTATCCAGCCAGATTCTAAGAAAATCCCTGGTGAGAAAGCGCGGATTGTCTTCAAACTGGTCCTGTTGATCCACAGGACCGACACAGGAGGGACAGCCCTCTTTACAGGAACAGTCGCTTACCAGACCCAGACAGGCCTGAAAGATCTCTTTCATCTTCTCCGTAAAATTGTCCGCCAGTCCTATACCACCTGGATAGGTATCATATACAAATACACCGGAACACTCGAAATGAGGATCTCTCACACGGCCTGAAACACCAATATCCGTTCCCCGGCACAGGAGAAAGAGTGGCGCTGTATTTCTTATCAGAGTGGAGACCCTGGCAAGGACCGGAGCCTGCATGAGTTCCGGTATCATCTCAAAAGCATCTCCCGCGGGGGTACCTGGTTTCAGTGAGAGAAAAACGCTTCTGGTATGCATCTCCTCTTCGGGAAGAAAGATCTCACCGTAACCGATATTTTCATGGGTTTGAAACTTTATCTTCTTATACTTTGAAACCTCATTCCGCAGAAGTACATCGCAGTGGGTCAGAATCTGTCCCCAGCGCTCACTCTCCCCGTCCTCTTCCAGGACCTTGATATCTGATTTCAGAATGGAATCTGTGTAGTAGTTCACATCAGACTCTTCTATGGTACAAATATGCTTTTCCAGATCCAGCTTTTTAACGATATACTGCTCACCCCGGTGAAGGTAGATGGCTTCATTAAAGATAAGCTCCCTTGCGGAGTGACTGTCCATCTCACCTATCACATTGTAGCGACCTTTTGTGGTATCAATAATAACAACATTTTCTGAAGCACCACTCCGAAGAGAAATACTTTCAGCGGGATAGGAGCGGTCCGCCCAGTACCAGCAGTCACCGGTAAACCTGAGAACACCGTTCTCTTCCAGATACCCCAGCAGAGAGGAGACATCCCCTGGAAAACCCTCACCCTTACGGAAGGGGATTTCAAAGGAAGCACACTTCAGATGATCCATCAGGATAAACAGATTATCCGGATCAACAAAGCCCGATTCCGGATTGGCTCCGAAAAAATATTCCGGTGTCTGTACCAGGTACTGATCAACGGGAGAACTGGAAGCCACAAAAATAGCCAGAGAAACATTACTAGTTCTTCCGGCCCGGCCTGCCTGCTGCCAGGAAGAGGAGATAGAGCCCGGGAATCCGGCCAGAACTGCCGCATCAAGCCCACCTATATCTATTCCCAATTCCAGGGCATTGGTAGAGACCACACCCTGTATGGTTCCGTCCCGCAGTTCCTTCTCAATCTTCCGGCGTTCCCGGGGCAGATAACCGCCTCTGTAGGATTCTACCTTTATCCGCTGATTATCATTATAGATATTATTCAGCCTCTTATTTATATAGGAGGCTACCAGCTCGGTTTTAACTCTCGAACGGGAAAAAACAATAGTCTTTATCCCTGACTTTAACAGGCGTACCGCCAATTGCTGAGATGTGTTCACCACTCCTTTACGAATTCCCTGAACGGGATCGACCAGAGGAGGATTGTAGAATATCAGATGCTTCTCACCCGAGGGGGCACCATTATGATTAATCAATGTAACCGGCTTTTCAATAATGGCCTGGGCCAGCTCACCAGGATTGCCTATTGTGGCACTGCAGCAGATAAACTGAGGATCACTGCCGTAAAAGGCCGCTATCCGCTTCAGCCTGCGGAGCAGATTTGTCATATGTGAGCCGAAAACACCTCGGTAGCTATGAACCTCATCCAGAACGATATACCTCAATGATTTAAAAAAATCTATCCATTTAGGGTGGTTTGGAAGAATACCCGAATGAAGCATATCTGGATTGGAGATGATAATACGGCCGGACTTTCTGGCGGTCATACGCAGAGAACCGGGAGTATCCCCGTCATAGGTACAGATTTTAACGGGGATATCATCACTGAGAACAATATCATTCAAAGCTGACTGCTGATCCTGACTCAGAGCTTTAGTCGGAAACAAATACAATGCTCTCGATTCGGGTTCATCCAGAAGGGTTTTTAAAACGGGAAGATTATAACAGAGAGTCTTTCCCGATGCGGTGGGGGTGACAACACAGAGATTCTCGCCTCTAGCGGCGGCTTCATAGCAGGCAGCCTGATGGCTGTATAAGGATCTGATACCTTTATTTTCCAATGATTTGACTACAACAGAAGGAAGAGATTCCGGAAGTGGACAGTACTCCCCTTTCCGTGGAGGAAGAACTTCCCAGCGTGTTACATTTTCCATAAAAGACCGATTGCCTTTCACATCATCTATAAATTTTCCGATTTCACTCATAAAGAATACCTTAACATATTTTAACCATTTTTGCCTTAAAGAGTTCATATGAAGAATAATGCATTTGCCATCTTTTCGGAGATCATTCAGATATATTTATGAAAGATCCTTGACCTCTCTGTCTGAGGAATTATAATGGGTTTAATGTTAATCTAATCTATCATGCAGAGGATAAGTATAAGTGCTATAGATTAAGAGAGAGGTATCACTTTATGGCTGAAATATTAAGCGTCATTCTTGGAGGAGGAAAAGGAACCCGGCTGTACCCTCTTACAAAAGAAAGGGCAAAACCTGCTGTACCTTTTGGCGGAAAATACCGCCTGGTGGATATTCCCATATCCAACTGTATAAACTCTAAACTCAGAAATATTTATATTCTGACCCAGTTTAATACGGCATCTCTGCATTTTCATATAAGCTCAACCTACCGTTTTGACTCTTTTACCGGTGGTTTTGCAGAAGTTCTTGCAGCAGAACAAACCTTTGAAAACAGCGAATGGTATATGGGTACAGCCGATGCAGTAAGACAGAACACCTACCATTTTCACTCTCATAAACCTACCCACTACATCATTCTTTCGGGGGATCAGCTCTACAGAATGGATTTGAAAGAGTTTCTTAAAGAGCATCTTCAAAGCGGTGCAGAAGTCACAATTGCATCCACTCCTGTAACACGCAAAGATACGAATCAACTGGGAATTCTCCAATTAGATAAAATGGGCAATATCAAGCAGTTCCTTGAAAAACCCGGTCCCGATAAAAATATTGATGAGTACAAGATTCCCAAAAGTCGCAAACTGGAAGAAAACATACCCGAAGAAAAAGAGTTCCTTGCCTCCATGGGAATCTATATTTTCAATGCTGATGCCATGGATCGTGGACTTAATAACGATTATACCGACTTCGGAAAAGAAGTTATCCCCATGATGATTGAAAAAGCACGGGTCAGAGCCCATATATACAAGGGCTACTGGGAAGATATCGGTACCATCTCCAATTTCTTCGAAGCGAACCTGGATCTAGCCAAACCATGGCCAAAATTCAATCTGTATGACAGAGATAATCCGATATACAGTCACCGCAGGGATCTCCCTGCCTCAAAGATCAATGCCTGCTCCTTCAAAAGAGCTCTGGCAACAGAAGGATCCATCATAAATGCAGACTCCATCACGGACTCTCTTATAGGTGTCAGAAGTGTTATTCATAAGGGGGCAAATCTGGATCAGGTTTACACCATGGGTACAGATTTTTATGAAAGTGAGCGTGAAAAACAGAACAATAAAGAGATGAACATTCCCAATGTGGGAATTGGTGCTGAAACACAGATACGTAAAGCCATCATTGATAGAAATGTCAGAATTGGTCAGGGTTGCCGAATCGGTTTGGATGAAATTGTCCGGGAAGACAGTGAATGCGCCACTTATTATGTAAGAGATGGAATTATTATCATTCCTAAAAACGCCATAATTCCCGATGGGACAATTATTTAATGGCATACACATATAAGGCTGATTTGGATCGTGTAAAAAAAAATATAGCCTGCTTCAGGATTGACTGGTCTCCCTTTATTCTAATGGATCGTTTTCTTATACATGGAATTGTTCCCTCGGATGGAGGGATCTTTCAGGTCTTTCAGAAGATAAACGGAGCACTGGAACTCATCATGGTAGAGAGAGCCTTCTACGGAGGTCTTCGCAACAGAATAAGAGAGTTGATAGATCCTCTTTATATGGGATACAACCCTTTCAAGAAAGAAATTCAGGAGGGGGAGTGTTATGTCCGCTATGCCCTGGTTAGACTTCAGGACGATATGGATGATCTGATGTATTACTACACAGGAAAAGAATCAACAGGTCGTTATAAAGATATTCTGGTGGATGAGAAAGAAAATCTACAGATAAGAAAAAACCCCTGAGCAGGGGTTTTATAATTTTATTTCTTTGTAATTTCATCCCAGATTAAAGCAAGAGCTGTTCTGTCAGAACCCGCCAAATCCAGTTTTTCGACTTCAGCTTTCTTAAACCAGCCTGTCTCATCATGTTCATTCAGAACCATTTTCTGTTCTTCAAATAACACTTTATACAGGCCAAGCTCAAAAATTTTACCATTATGGGAGAAGGTACTTGTACATAACAAAGATCCCGTACGAACCTTAATTTCAAGTTCTTCCATCCACTCCCTCTCCATTGCCTGGGAGGGAGACTCCCCTGCTTCCAACTTCCCCCCGGGAAGTTCCCAAAGTCCGCCCAGATCTCCTCCAGGCTTTCTTTTAGCCAGAAAATACTGACCGTTTTTCTCAGCCAGACCAGCAATTGATCGATGCTTTTGCATAATACTCCTACAGAATGATGGCAGAAGGGACCAGAAAATGGATAATCCCTACCAGTACAGCGGCAATCCCGATGATATGACCACGATCTTCCATGACGTCAACAAAGCTTTTCATCCAACTTCGAGTCTCTTCCAGACTGCCATAAAAAAAAGACATTATCAGATAGGAGCCCATGATACCACCTGTTAGAGCCGGCAACAAATCTCCCAAAACAATTACATCTTCAGGAGTTATTTTTAACAAGAGTGTAAACAAAGCAGTCAGCACTGTAATAATTCCGAGAACAAGTTTAAATTTCCCTCTCTGCATAAGAGCATTACAGGAACTGAAACCTTCAATCTTCTCTTCCAGGAAAGATCCACTAAGGACCAATCCGGACAGGATATTGGTAATAACAACTAAAAAGTAAATCTGCATGATAGATTATCCTCCCAATCAGTATACAGTAAATTATCTGTTACTGATAATTAAAATGATATTAAATAGAAAATTATCAGTCAACTTTTTTATTTTATTTCTTCACTGCTTTATTTGGAATTCTCCCGTTTTTCCATTCAGACGGATATCTTTATCCTTCCATTTTATGCGGCAGTATACAGGTAAAGACTCTTTAAGACCCCTGACAGTATAACGAATGACTCTTTCCTCTCCTGGTCCAGGAGGGATTTCGTCAAAAAAAACAGGATCATAATCAGCTATGGATAGCTCCAGACTAATAGGCTCATCAAGGTTTTTACTGCTCCTTGAATTAATAATACGAAGAGAAACGAAAAGATCTGTATTATCTTTGCGAAGTTCCATCTTAAAAGTAAGATCATCAATACGGGCAGACAGGTTGCGGTTAACTATAAAGGGAACGATGACCCCCCCTATAATCAATAGAAAAAGTAGATCAAAGAGCAAAATTTTTCTTTGATAGGAAAAAGAGCGGCTTTTTCGCGATCTTCCATCTACAAAGCGGGACATCCGTTGCATTTCTTCCCGGGAATAGACGTAGTGAAGATCATGTCCCGAACTGGTTTCGGGCCCCCTATTAATTTTGCGCATACTTTCCAGCTACATGATCTGCCCGCCACCAGGAGACTCTGGCACCCTTATCTTCATAGAAGATTCCCGTAAGAAGACCGTTCGGTGACAGATACAGTTTTTTAAAAATAATATCCTGATCCTGAATATTTAAAATACGACTGGTTTTTACAGCACCTTCATTATCCATAATAGTCAGATGATATTCTCCGTTGTAATCAGAACCCATAAAAAAATGCAGTCCCCCGCTGATAGGTCCCAGGTATTCATTCACCCCCTCTATAAGCTGTTCACCAAGAGAGATTTCAAAACGGGAAACATCAAAAAAACCAGTATATTCCTCGTCTTGAAGATCCAGAGTATACAGTCGACTCAAAGCCTGCTGTTCCGGGGAATCCTCAATGGGGAAATAATCTACCTTTATATAGAGTTTATATTCGGATTGATCGGCAGCGATTTTCTCGGCGTGACCGATAGACCAGCCCTCCTCATCCACTTTGGGAAGATGTTCTTTGTCCATGTTAACCTGAAAAAGAAGCTGTCCTTCCGAAGAGAACCAGAATACGGTATTGTCGGCAGCAGATTGTGTTACCACCACAGCATCACCTTGTGCGGTAATCTGCAGATCTTTTACATAGGAAAAGGGAGTTCCATTTATACCTTCCTGCCCAAGAGAATCGATATAATGTCCCTCTTCATCAAAACGGAGAATTATACGGTTATACAAAACCTGATCACTCAGGATTGCCAGGGTTTCATCAACCTGATCCACCACCAGCATAGCTTCATCGCTGATGGCAATATGTTCAATATTCCGGAAATTCCATTTTTGAATTCTTATGAGACTCTCATCCTGATTATCCTGCTTAATAAAGTGAGATGGTTCAGGATTTTTCTGAGGATTATAGACAAGGCTGAGCAGATCGCCATAGGAATTCATTTCCATGATTTTACCAGCATGACTACTGGTTAGAAAAATCCTACCATTTTGAACAAATAGATCACTGTTTCCAGGCAAAAGAGAATTATCTCTGTAAAAATAATCCAACTCATCCGCCATAACTCCCATGGAAATAACAAAAAGATCCTCTTTTTCCAAAAGTTTCTTTTCTGCACGGCAGGATGAGAAAAAAAGCGATACAAAGATAAGAATGAATAAAGAAAAGTGTTTGATGGTCAAAAGTAAATGACTCCTTTTATTCCTGTCTATCCAATTGAAATATCCTACACAGCTAAGAAGTGATTGTCAATCTTGACGACCTTGCAGAAAAACCGTACATTTGTTCCATGGTAAACAAGATATTAACCCTTATCCTTGGTTCGAAGCAGGATAAGGATATAAAACAACTACTTCCGATACTCCACGCTATAAATGAACGGGAACAATGGGCATTAAATTTGCCTGCTGAAGCATTCAAAGAACAGACTTCTTTATTGAAAAAAAGACTGTCCAAAGGTGAAACACTGGATGAGATACTTCCAGAAGCCTTTGCTCTGTGCCGGGAAGCAGCCCGTCGGACTTTGGGTGAACGACCTTATGATGTTCAGTTACTGGGTGGAATAGTCCTTCATCAGGGTAAAATAATGGAAATGAAGACCGGAGAAGGTAAAACACTTTCCAGTGTTGCTCCGGCCTACCTTAATGCCCTTGCCGGCAAGGGTGTCCATATTATTACAGTCAATGACTACCTGGCATCCCGTGATGCAGCGTGGATGAAACCCGTATATGACTATATGGGAATTAGCGTAGGTGTCATCCTCTCCGAAATGGATCCGGAAAGAAGACAGCTTGAATACGCCAAGGATATTACCTTTGGTACAAACAACGAATTCGGTTTTGATTACCTGAGAGATAACATGAGATGGAGCCTGGATAAAAAGGCCCAGAAAAATCATCCTCACTGTATCATTGATGAAATTGACAGCATCCTGATTGATGAAGCACGTACTCCTCTGATTATTTCCGGTGCCGTTCAGGACGATACCAGCAAGTTTTCTACTGTAAACCAGCTTGTTTCTTTTCTGAAAGAGTGTGAGAAAGATCCGGAAACCGGAGACTATCCGCTTGAAGACCCTATTACGGGAATACAACCCAAGGGTGATTTCAAACTTGATGAGAAAAGTAAAAAAGTTGTTTTTACCGATGAAGGTATGAATGATATTGAAAGTCTTCTTCAAACACGCAAGCTAATTCAGGGTTCTCTCTTTGAAGAGGAAAACTTCGAGTATATACATTACTTCACTCAGGCAATGAAGGCACACCATTTGTTTCATAATGATGTTGATTATGTGATTCAGGACGGTGCGGTACAGATTGTTGACGAGTTTACCGGACGTGTCCTGACGGGCCGCCGCTACTCTGATGGTCTTCATCAGGCAATAGAGGCAAAAGAGAATATAAAAATAGCCAAGAGAAACAGAACCCTGGCCAGCATTACCTTTCAGAATTTTTTCCGTATGTACGACAAGATTTCCGGTATGACCGGTACAGCAGATACGGAAGCCCGGGAATTCGGAAAGATTTATGGCCTGGAAGTTGTTGTTATCCCTACAAATAGGCCTCTTAACAGAAAAGACGAGGACGATGTAATTTATCTGAATGAAGATTACAAGTTCAACGCCATCTGCGATGAAATTGCTAGAGTCCACAAAACCGGACAGCCTATCCTGGTAGGTACGGTCTCTGTGGATAAATCTGAAAAACTGGCGGTTTATCTGAGACGCAAGGGTGTTCCTTTTGAGATACTCAATGCCAAAAACCACCATCGAGAGGCTCTAATTATTGCAGAAGCCGGAGCCAAAGGTTCCGTGACTATCGCGACCAATATGGCCGGTCGTGGTACGGATATTAAACTGGGAGGAAATCCCGAATCCCGTGCCAGGCGAAAAGCCGGTTCAGATGCAACAGAAGAACAGATTGCAGCTCTTATCAAGGAAGAAACTGTAAAATGGCGGGTTCAGAATGAAGAGGTCCGTCAGCTTGGCGGTCTCTATGTTCTCGGATCAGAACGTCATGAATCTAGACGTATTGATAATCAGCTCCGTGGTCGTTCCGGACGTCAGGGGGACCCTGGTTATTCCCAGTTTTTTATCTCTCTGGATGATGATCTTATGCGTCTCTTCGGGGGTGAAAAGTTTAAAAACACCATGACCCGTCTTGGTATGGAGGGTGATGAACCCCTTCATCACGCCCTGATTAACCGTTCACTTGAGAAAGCTCAGAAGAGAGTGGAAGACCGGAACTATGAAATCAGAAAACACCTTCTGGACTATGATGATGTTCTTAGTAAACAGAGAGTTTATATCTATCAACAACGAGATGAAATTCTTTCTACAGAAGATTTAACTGACAAGATTCAAGAAACTGGTGTTGAAATCGTCGGAATTCTTCTTGATGATTACAAGTTGGATAAAAAAAAGGCTGAAGAGGAAGCCCTTCCCCGCCTGCTCACCAGATTGAAAGATAACTTTAACTATCCAGTGGATGAGAATGCACCTCTCATTACCAACCTTCCTGAAGATCAGTGGGAAGCTCAGCTGATTGATTTCCTGAAAGATGACCTGCAGGAGAAAAAGGATATGGTTGGTTCTGAACAACTGAATCAGTTTATCCGTTTTGAGTATCTTAAGAACCTGGATAACCGCTGGCAGGAGCATCTGGAAAGCCTGGAGGCCCTGCGTGAGGCAGTTTACCTCCGGTCCTATGCCCAGAAGAATCCTCTAGTTGAATATAAAAACGAGGGATTCCAGATCTTTGATCAGCTGATTGATGATATGCGGATTACACTTGCCAGAAAGATCTACAGAGTTAAGGTCAGAAAGGCTCCCGAAGACAGATACAGATCTTCAGCCTCCAGGCAGAAGGTGCAGGCTACACATGGTGGGGTCAGCGGGTTTGCCGCCGGTAAATCCGGAGAACGGAGTGAAGCCAACTCCCGTAATATGCAGATTAGAAGAACCACTCCCAAGGTAGGAAGGAACGAACCTTGCCCCTGTGGCAGCGGTAAAAAATATAAGAACTGCTGCGGTTCTTAAAACAAATCTTATAGAAAAAAAGGGGGCAGAAGTCATACGGCTCCGGCCCCTTTTTCATGTCTTAATATAATCTGTTTTATCTAGTTTCCCAAAGGTGCGCCAAAGGCAATACCGAGACAAAAGGCTCTGTTGCTGTCAAGAGCATCAGTAATAATGGCATCGACGGCAAATTTGTATTTTGAGAATTTGGGGATACTGGCAAAATCAATTCTTATACCGGTATTAAAAACTCCCCTTGAGTTTGCATTTGCCCCATAAACAGCCTGCTGCTGATAAGAAAAATTTGAAAAATCATTAATCCAGTGAATATATCCCTGAAATGTATCAGGGAATAGATTCAAATCAAAGCCCATTCCGAAATCGATAGCATCATCAGGAGCATTTTCCCCAAATCTTTTTCCAATGACAGCTGTTGTCTCCGCAGGCATATTAAAAAACTCCCCCGGGTAGGTACATGCCAAATATAACTGTGAAATAGTTTGATCTTCCATACCTTTCTGTTTTAAAAATTGAACATTCCCACCGAAAGAAACAGCCGAAGTCCCTTTAATAGGCAGCTGAAGTTTCCCATGCATTATCATGTCTGCATTATCAGGGTCATCCTGTGTATCATAGGCAAACCCTAGTTCTGCCATTTTAAACAGGCTGATGGAAACTTTAGGAATATGAATGTTTTCATCAGCCATAATGGTATGATAACCAACATCAAAACCAAAATCCGTACTTTTTTCCCAACCGATTCTTCCAGAAGGAATACTGACCAGACCTGTTGACCCGTTTAACGACATTCCCTTCAAAGTACCGGCACTTAAAGAACCAATCAGAACAAAAGCTAATACCCAAATAATTCTAAGTGTCCTATTCATCTGAACTCCTTGTTTTCATGATAGAATACAGTATAATGATTTTTTGTTATGAACAACTCTTTTATTTGAATTATAAATGGAAAAACCGCCATTTCAGGCGGTTTTCATTCATAGGTCTTTATTTATATCACTATTATATTCAAATAGAATTTAACTCTCAGATTCATACTGTATGATCTTCATGGGATCTTCCATATAAGTTTGAGTGTTATAAGTTGCGAAAGCTCTGATTAAATTAAACAAAGCCAGCATCGCGATAATAAAGAATACCAGTTTTCTCATCGTTGTCTAACCTCCTGGTTGATAACCTGTGGACAACCTGTTATTCAAATTTCCTTAAATACTAATGCAGATAGTCCATTGGATCAATACTTTTCTTGCCCTTAAACAGAGAAAAATGCAAATGAGGCTCACGGGTATACCCGCTGGTTCCTACTGTTGCTATCATCTGTCCCTGTAATACTTTATCATTCTTCTGAACAGCCCTGTCCTGAAGTTGAGCATATAAACTTCTATATCCTCCCTGATGCTCAAGGATTATATAATTGCCATAGGAGGAATTGAAGCCTATAGCTATGACCTTACCATCCAGAGATGCTGTCACAGCATCTCCGGAATTTCCCTTTATATCTATACCATTATGAAATGTTTCTATTTGAGTTAGATCATCAATACTATTACCATAGTTTTTTATTACGTTACCCTGTACAGGAAAAATAAACAATTCCCCCATCTGTTCCCGTAAGACCTGTTCATGCAGAACAGCCCCGGGAATAAAAAGTTCCTGGCCTGCATGAACAGAAAACTGCTTATCCCTGAGAGTTATATATGGGTTGCAAGGAATCAGATCACTGCTATCCAGAGAGAAACGAATAGCAACATCCTGAAGGGTTTCCCCTTTTTTTATAGTGTAGAGAATACCTTCCACTTGTGGGATAATGAGACTCATCCCCTCGGACATGCGCTTCACATTGTCAATCTTATTTATACTCAAGAGAGTGCTGATGCTAATATGATACTGACGGGATATCTGAGAAATTGTATCATTCCGGTTCATCACATAGTTGGAATGAGGAAGATCCCATAGAACAATCCGTTCTACTGGGTTCTGAAGAACGGGGATGCTTTCCGTTTCCGCACGCAGAGTTTTAATATTCAGACTGTTCAAAAGAGACTTATCAGGAATCTCAAGACTTCTCAGCCCCGGTAGAGAGAGAGCTTTTATCTGAGTATAGGGTTTTTCGGATCCACAGAAAGGCAGAAAAACCATAAGAGCCATGGCACAGATGAAAACATGCCCGTGACGAAGAATGATATCTGATATTCCTGGCGTTTCTACAGAACCCCTGAGAGGAACAAATGTATTTGACCATTGAGATTTTTTTTTCCTGTGCGGCTTTTCAGCAGAAGTCCTGATTTCCAGTTTCTGCCGTTTCATAGTAACAATCATATTTCTCTACTGACAGATATCGACAAAAATGAGGGTGTGTATTAATATTACTTATCATATGATCCAAAAATTAATTTATAACTACGGTGGGCCTGTGGCGCTGATTTTTCTAAGCGCAGTAATCTGGTTCTCCTGGTTTGATATACTACAGGTAAGAGAAAACTCCATGGAGCCGATACTTCATAACGGACAAACCATACTGGTAAATAAACTTGCCTATAAGGGTTTATTTCATACAGATAAGCTTCCCGAAGAAAATGATATTATAATTTTCAGAACACCTATAGATAATAAACTTGTGGTTAAACGATGCAGACTACTACCGGGTGAATCTGTTATAATAAGCCAGGAGGGATGGCTACTGGTTGGTGATCAGGAATTTTTTCTGACAACATCACAAAAGAACAGACTGATTCAGAACCCTGTTATCCCTGATGACTTTATAATGGTTTTAGGAGATAATTCTTTTCATTCTGTTGATTCGCGAGATTACGGTTTTATTCCAGTCTCCAGAATTCTTGGAAAAGTAATTAATTCACCCCATAGGAAGACTTATTGAGTTCAAATGACATTAACAGTCAACGTTTTCGAATATTCCTGATCATTCTTTTTATTGTAACAGCTGCTCTGATAGTTCAGTATGCTGTGATAATGCTCGCACCGGGAAACTCCTCTGTCAAAGATGCCCCCCAATTCCCCAATATGGAGAGAGGTGGAATCTATGACAGGAACGGGCGACTCCTGGCCATACAGACAAGACTGGATTCTGTGACAGGATGGATCCCTGAGTTTAAGAATAAAGAGAATACAGCCCGTTACCTTTCAGAAGTATTATCTCTTGATGAAACGGAACTTCTGGCCCGTTTTAATGATCCGACCCGACAGGGATTTCTCTATATTAAAAGACTCATATCCCCAACAGAATCACACAATCTCAAAATCCTGATGGGAGAAGTAAAACTTCCCGGAATCCGTCTGGAAAAGGAACAAGGTAGAAATTATCCAGAAAAGGAATTGGCATCGCATCTGATTGGATATGTGGGAACGGATAACACAGGACTGGATGGCATAGAATATACTTTCAACCAGATTCTAGCTCCCCCCTCCATCACAACCGGAGATGAAAAGATCCTCTATGGAAATGATATTTACCTGACAATTGATGTGAATACCCAGTATATCACCGAACAAATAGCCCGCAGAGCCTTTGAAGAACATAAGCCGGAAAGTTTAATGATTATGGTTATGGATGCCAAGACCGGAGAGTTCTACAGCTATGTGTCTCTCCCCTCCTTCGATCCCAATAATTTTTCTTCCTATTCCAGAGAAGAGAGGAACAATCTTCCAGCAACTCTTACCTATGAACCCGGTTCGGTTATGAAGATATTCTCCCTGGCATCTTTTATGGAACTGGGAGGGATTAAACCACAGGATACATTTGACACCAGCAATTCCTATAATCCTGATATCTTCAAAAAATATAAGATCCCTCCCATTACCGATCTTGGGCAATATGGAGTATTGGATACCACTGGCATACTGGTACACTCCAGTAATGTAGGAACCGCAATGGCATCGGATACGGTAAGGTCCATCGATCACTACAATATGCTGAAAAACTTCGGTTTTGGAAATAAAACGGGGATTCCACTTCCCGGAGAGTCTAATGGCATACTCAATACAGCCAAAAAATGGTCTATCCGGTCTAAACCTACCATAGCCATCGGTCAGGAGATCGGTGTATCCGCCCTACAGATGATCACTGCCGCAACTGTTTTTACCAATAGTGGTATACTATTAAAACCCAAGATAATCGATAAGGTGGTCTCTCCGGAAGGAAAGATTATAAAAGACTATAAGAGAGAATCTGTGAGAGAGGTGGTATCTCCGGAAGTGGCGGAAAGTATACTCCTTATGATGGAACAGGCTGTATCCTCTCCCCAGGGAACAGTCCGGAGGGCTCAGGTTCCCGGACTCAGAATCTCAGGAAAATCCGGAACAGCCCAGAGAATAGATCCGGAAACAGGAACCTACTCTGATGAGGATTTTATGGCTTCGGTTCTGGCCATATTCCCCACAGAAGATCCAAAACTGATTGTGTATGTCATTATTGAAGATCCTAAGGGCCAAAGTTATTACGGTGGCCGTATTGCATCTCCCATTGTTAAGGAGCTGGCAGAAACACTGTCACCCTACTACGGTATTGCCATTGAAGATAATCAGCTTCTTGAACACAGTAGTTCTGTCATTATTCCCTCCAGAAATTTCCTCAAAATAGATTCTACAATCCCCGACTTTAAGGGCATGTCTAAAAGGGATGTGCTCTTTTCTCTGGACAACAGCGATATTCCCCTGAACCTCAAGGGAGAAGGATGGGTTGTTTTTCAGTTTCCTCCGGCAGGGGAAGAAATTAACGATGAAACAACCCTCTACCTGGAATTTAAATGACTTTGTATCAAAAAAATACGGATGCCCTGAAATTCCTTTTTCCAGGGATTCTCAAAACATTGGAAGAATCACTTAGCCGGGAATCCCTTGCTTCTGAAGAAGAGTATGAGTTTTCACCTTCCAAAAGTGGCGATGTGACCCTTCGAATCAAGGGTGTATTTATCCACAGCCGGCACTATCCCCAACGGGAGGCGGAAAAACTAATAGAGCGGGAAATCAATGAGGACAGTGAGTACTGTCTCTTTTATGGCTTTGGCCTGGGATATCATATAGAAGCCTTTCACAGAAGATACCCCGAGACTCTCTTTGCAATTATTGAGCCCGATACAGCCCTCTTCAGACAGGCTCTTAAGCAACGTGATTTTACATCACTCATTAAATCAGGGAAGTTCAATATTCTTCTGGGGTCAGAGGTGGATGGGGTAACAATTCTTCTGAATACTATTAAGACAAGCAGAATTCAGACCTGTATGCTCAGGCCTGTTTATCTGAATAACAGAGGCTACTACGATAAGCTTGATAAAACAGTCAGGGATTTTCTGACAAAAAGAGAAATTAATACCAATACGCACAGACGGTTCAGCCGTCTATGGATCAGTAATATCAGCAAGAATGTCCATCTTTTGGGAGAGGCTCCGGCTGTTCAGAATATCCGCAACAAATTTGCAGGAAAACCGGCTCTTTTGATTGCCGCAGGCCCCGGACTGACAGAGATTCTACCTCATTTAGCCGCATTGCGGGAAAAGTTGCTACTTGTTTGTGTGGATACGGCACTTCGCTGCTGTCTGGAACGGGGAGTGGAACCGGATTTTACTGTCCTCACGGATCCCCAATACTGGAATACCAGACATCTGGACAGATGCCACCTGAAAACTTCCATTCTCATATCCGATGTATCGAGCTATCCGACAGTATTCCGCCAGACTGAAGGGCCTGTATTTTTCTGCTCCACCCCCTTCCCCCTGGGACAGTACCTGGAAGCTCGGACAGAAGTGAAGGGGAAACTGAAATCCGGTGGATCTGTCGCAACGGCCGCCTGGGATTTTATACGGACAGCAGGATGTAGCCCAATATACTGTGCCGGTCTTGATCTCGCTTTTCCGGGAAGACAGACCCACTATAAGGGGAGCACTTTTGAAGAGAGGGTCCATACATTCAGCCATCGCTTCCAGCCGGGAGAGAATGCCGGATGGCAGGCTCTTTACAGTGGCAATCCCTATAGGGTTCAAGACTATGAAGGCCAATCCCTTCTGACCGACCAGAGGATGAAAATCTACATTTCCTGGTTTGAGAAACAGATGATAGAGCATCATGAGGTTCGAACATTCAACCTCTCCGGAAAAGGGGTAAAACTGGAAGGAATGCCCAGAGAAGATATATCGACCCTTCTGGGGTTTTCTGAGATACGAAATGAACTGGACCGTGAACTGGAAAAACTGTCTGCTCTGAAACCGCAACTACGGAAAAATCAGATTACAGATGCCATGACAGAACTTTTGAGAGAACTGGAGGATCTATCCTCCCTTTCGAAACAGGGATTGGAATATTCCACCATTATGGAACAGGATGGTATTGATCAGAAAGTTATGGACAGGCTCTCCGAAATTGATCAGAAGATTATGGGGCTGGGAGGCCGCGAGATTGCCGGATTCTTCCTTCTGCCCATATTGGAGGGGTTTCTGGCAGACTCCCATAAAAAGAAAACTCCTGAAGAAGTTCTCCATCAATCCTCGGAATTTTATAAAGCCCTCTGCATAAGTCTCACTTTTCACCTCTCACAGCTGAAAAAAAGCTCATTTAACAACTAAGACTAAAAAAAGATCAATTTTTCGTAAAGTAATTTCTCTACTGACCGACTTTATAAGGGTAGCACATCAAGTGTTCAACAGTTTCAATGCCTTCTTCGGAGGGTATGCTATATCAGGTCCGTAAGGTTCAACGTCCAGACTTACGGGCTTTTTTTTGATCATTTTTATTTTATATAAATATCATTTGTTTATTTTCTCGTTTTTTTCTCAACGACAATCCGTCAATTATGCATAAACAGGGCTGTTATGATTACCGTTATTATTAGCGAAGACATAAGACCAAGACAAATCGTAAGGGCAAGACCCGAAAGAGAGCTCTGTCCGGCCGATCCGCTAAAAAGCAGTGGCAGAATTCCTGCAAGCGTGGTGACAAGAGATGTTATCAGTGAGCCGGCATGCCTGTGAAAAGATGCGACTGTCTCTGTTTGTGAAAACACATCCTCCGATCCGCTAAAAAGAATGATACCATTATTAACTGAAATTCCGATTACCAGGATCAATCCGAAGAATACAGGCGGAGATAGTGGTACGCCTATAAGAGACAGGGCACAGAGAGGGAAAATCAGAGCGAGCGGGATCTGAATAAAAAGAAAAAGGGAGACCCTGAGAGATTCAAACAGATAAATCAGAAGAAAAAAAACCAGAACCATGGACAGGCTGATACAGGAAATCAGAGATCTTAAACTCTTTATCCTTTCTGCCTGCTTTTGGCCATGGAGTATTCTGATTCCTTCTGGAAGCGGGTGCTCCCTCTGTAGAGATTCAATGATTGCCCCGGATTCTCTCTTATTTCTCTCGGGAATAAGCAGAGAGAGGGAGACCCCTCTTAAACCGTCAAAGTGATAGATTCTACCAAAATTACGGCTCTCCCCTACTGCTGCAAACTCAGCGAGAAGATGAGAGCTTCCCTCTGAGGAGAGCACAGCCATTTGAAGAAGCTCTGACAGATCGGGAGAGTCACTGCCTTTGGGGAAAATTCTAACATCATAGCTTTCTTGGCCGGGCCAGGGAGAAATGGGAGGAAGCCACTTGAGACGGACAGGGTGATTCAAAGCCGATGAGACCTGACGAAAGACAAGTGCGGGGCTCAGGGAAAACAGGGAGAGACTGTTCCCCTTTAGGATTAGTTCCAGTAGGGGCTGTCTTTTTTTGTAGTGCATAATCACATCTCCCGCCCTGCGGCTCTGGAGCCTGGAGATGAACTGTTCGGACTGAGTATAGAGTTTTTCGCGATCATGACACAGCAAGCTGAGATCATAGCTCCGGGCCTTCTCCTTCTCCTGAAAGAAAAGAATTCCCCTTAAGGAAGCCCCCTCTTCCCTAATCCTTGATTGCAGCTGTTCTGAGCTTTGAGAGAATCCATCTTTCAAACGCAGCTGAAAGACTCCCTTCTCTGTTCTGAAATCCGATGAAAAAAAAAGAAGCTCATCCCAAGTACACAGAACTTTCTCCAAGGGAGCTAAATCTTCCACCACGGTTTCCCGGGAGGTCCCCGCCGGGTATTCCACGGAAAAGCTCAAAGACTGATCGTTCAAAATTAGTTCCTGTTGGATTCTGAGACGAGAAGCTGCCAGAAGACTAAAAAATGTCAGAATGATGATTCCCGTCCCGTAGGAAATCCGGTTTTTTCCTATATGATCGAAAACCGACTCTATGGGCAGTGCCGCAAACAGTGAGTTCTCCCGTCTCGGAACCTTGCTGTTATCGGGAAGAAGAATAAAAATATAGAACAGGGAACTCAAAAGAATAAGAGTGATAGCCCAGATAATCCCGCCAAACATCTCCCGGATTGCAAGGGATGCAAAAATAAGGGAGCTGAACACTATAATTGTGGATATTAGAGAGTAGAAGACGGGTTTAGCCGCATCCTTCTTCCCCATCTCCAGAAAAATAACTCCCCCGTCAATCACAAGGCCCGTCCCGACGGCGGCCCCCGATAGGACCATCATATCAATTTCCCGGCCGAAAAGGGTCAATACGGCCATGGAAACGGCCAATGAAAAGGGAATATTCAGACTCAATAGCAGGGCATTCATAAAATTTCCAAGAAAAAGACTGGTAACAATAAATACCGCAATTATACCTATAAGCACAGCCAGGCCTGCCTCTCTCAGGGCTTTTTCGATCATGCCGCCCCTATCGTACAAGATCTCTGCCCCCGGAAGACGTTCCTGTAGCATCCTCAGATCCCGGCAGAGGCGTATCGTATTGGCATCTCCCGCCTGGCGGACCCAGACGAGGATTTTATCCTCTCCGTTAACCCTAGCAATACTTGGAACAGGAGAGTCCCGCCATTCCGTTTGAATCAGGTCGCCCAGATGCCCGCCCCCGGGCAGTTCAGGTCTGGAAAAGTCTTCCAGAGTCTTAAAACGGAGATCAGCCGTCAGGGGATAGCCTTGGCGAAGAGGGGTGCTGATAATACGGTTCCAGTCGGATACTGTTTTTACCAGAAAATCTTCTGACATGCCCCGATTCTGCATCAGATCGGCCTGAGTGAGCAATACAGCATCCTTTCGGGGAGCCCCTCCTACATCAACCCGGCCAGTTCCCGGAACGCTGCGGAAGATCTTTTTTAACTCCTCTTCATCGCACTCTCCCCCCTGACTCATCATCAGAATAAACACCGGATCGGAGTCATTTCCACTTTTTAGGATACGGGGTTTCTGTGTCTGTTTCGGAAAAGAGGCATAGCTACGCTCCACCCTGTCTCTGATCAGCAGATAGGCCTCATCCAGATCTACCGTATCTTCAAATTGAAGGCTAAGAGAAGCCTTTTCATCCTCCGACACAGAATGCAGAGACCGGAGCCCGACCAGAGTCAGGAGTTCCTCTTCCAGAGGGTTGGTAATAATCTCCTCAATCCCCTCCTGATAGCTTCCTTTCAGTTCGACCGTAACAGTAATCACATGACGTCCCGTTTGCGGATAGTAGGAAAAAGATGCTTCTTTTAAACAGAACAGAGCGAGTGTAAATATTAGAATCAGAAGGAAAAAAGATCTTTGTTTCATAAGATAGAGACCCGCCCGCCCCCTGACTTGCGGGAATATAAGAGGAAAAGAGGGATAAAAAGGAGGATAAGAGGGGTTCCAATAAGCATTCCTCCTATCACTGCCGCCGCCATCCCACCCGTAGGATCGCCCTTGAAAAGGGACTGTAACAGTATGGGAAAAAGGGCAAATAGAGTCGTCATGGTGGTAGAAATAACGGGCCGGAGCCGCTTGGATGATTTGAAAAGGATTTCCCCCCGACAGGATCCGTTCATTCCATTCAGAAGGAGAATTGCCGTATTGATCACAGTTCCCTGCATAATCAGGATTCCCATAAAGGAGTAGAGATTCAGTGATAACCCGCAAAGCCCCGTAAAGAGTAGCCCCCCCAACAGAGAGACAGGAAGAGCCAGCAGGAGCAACGAAGCCCGGCGGAAGGATTCTGTTTGTATTCCTAATACAAGAAACATCAGAATAAGAGCAAAAAGATAAAGCTTTCCGAAGACAGAGAAATCAATAGATCTGTCCTTCTCCTTCGGGGAAGCCCCTCTATTCCATCTAACAAGTTCCCGACTTTCCAGGGTCTCCACCAGATGTCCCAGTTCACTGAATACCACAGCGCCCTCTCTGCCGGAAAGCTTCAGAGCAGCCATAGAGGCAGGGCTATTTCTGTACTCGAGACTCCCCCTGACCCGCAGAGAGATCTTTTCCCTGTCAAAGGGAACTTCCCCGGCTATACGACCGCTGATAACAGCAGCAAGCTCATCCTGCAAGAGGGCAGCTGTAATGCCCGAGGCCCTGAGGCTCTCCTCATCTGGAACAAAACGCAAAACCGCTTGGAGATTGTGGGACGTTTCCTCCTCTTCAGGCAGAAGGGCTTTCTCCAGGCTATTCTGAGGAGTATGGATATGAGCCTCCCCGTATCCCCAACGCGCTAATAGATCGCCCACCCTGTCTATCATCTCTTTAGAAAAAGCTTTATCGAATCCAAGGACCAGGCGAATTTTCTGCAAATAGAGCCCCTCTCCTGCCATCTCTTTCAGAGAGTCTTTCTCATACCCTGCGGAAACATTCACAAAACAGGGATCCATTTCTTTCAAAAACTGTCCGCTCAACCAGGAAGCTTCCCGGCTCACAGCCTGAGCATCCCAGTCCCCGGGAAGTTCTATCTCGACAATCACTTGCCTGGCCGGAGAGGAGGGAAGCAGTTCCAGGGGAATAACTGAAACCATAAGGATCAGCAGTAAGACCAGACCTCCATAAACAGCCGTAGCTCTCCCTTTGGGCTTAGCCGTTTTCTGGTCTCCCATCAGGAAGAGCAGGATCCTGCGGTAGGATTTCTCCACCCTCTTCAAACGCCTTGACGGCTGGGGACTCTCCCTCTTCATCAGAATATAACAGGCCGGTGCAAAAAAGTGAGACACAGCAAAGGAGATCAGAATAAGAAGAATTACAGTCAGAATAAGGTCCCGGAAAAGATGGGAAACAATCCCTGAAAGAAACAGAGGCGGTAGAAAAACAAGGATTGTGGTCAGAGAGGAGGAGAGGACAGCCGGAAAGATACCCTGTAAAACCCTGCCGCAGTGATGGGGAAGTTCAGCTTCTTTTTCTCTCATCTCTTCCAGGACAATAATTGTATTATCCGCAATTAGACCGATCCCGATAACCATTCCTAAAAGGGAGACCGTATTCAATGTGATTTTTAACAGGTAGAGAAAAAAGAATACCAGCACCATGGTCAGAGGAATGCTCAGAGAGCTGATAAGGGGAATATTCCGGCCCCTGTAGACACGGAAAAGTACAAAAACTGCCGCAGAAAGACCCAAAACAAGGGAAAGAATCAGAGAGAAGACGGATTGCCGTATTCCCAGGGAAGCATCTTCCAGCAGGACAAGAGAAAAGGAGTCCTCAAAGCTTTGATTCAGTATGGGCAGGGCCTCTCTGACGGCTTTTGCCGTAGAGATCGTTCCGGCTGAGGCTGTTTTAAAAATTTCCAGCCCCAGTGCCGCCCTTCCCTGGTAGAGATAGAGAGAGACAGCATCCTCCTCCTCCATGGAAACAGAGGCTATATCTCCCAGCTTAACAGAACTACCCGCCTGTATGGGCAGCCGGGCTATCTCCTGGGGGCTTAAATCGCCCGATGATATCCTAACGAGCCTCTCTCGCGTACCCTCCCGGATTTTCCCCACGGGATGATCCACCAGAAACTGCCCCAGATAGGAAGCTAGAGCGCTGAGAGAGCTGTTCATCCCGTAAAGGGCTTCCATATCTGTCTCCACCTGAATTTCTGGTTTTCTCAAGCCCTTTAGCGAAATGGACGCCACACCATCCAAGGCTCTCAGGCTGTTTTTCAGATCATATTTGACAGGAATATAGAGATCCCTGATACTGCGGCCTTCCGCAGGGATACAGGCAAGGGTGATAAGGGGGCTATCCGAGAGGCTTTCTGTAAAAACAAGGGGTTTGCCCACTCCTTCGGGCAGGTAGGGATAGATGGAATCCACCGCTTCCCGGACTTCGAGAGCAGCCTGTTCTATCCTGCTGTCCCAGTCGAAACCAAGAGTAAGCGCAGCCAGCCCGCTTTTGGAAACAGATGTGATAGCAGTAATGCCCCTTACCCCGATCAGAGCATTTTCCAGGGGGATGGTAATAAGCTGCTGCATCTCCTCTACAGGAAAACCCGGAAACTGTGCCACCACCTTAAGGGCAGGAAGAGGCAGTTCTGGAAGCTCCTCCAGATTCAAAAAGAAAAAAGAGACCACTCCGAAGAGAAAGAGGGCGGCAAATACCATTAAGACGGAAAGGGGATGTCTACCAGGCTGGTCCAGCAGACTCATGGTTGACTTACCGTGAGGAACCAGTTCTCAGTCAGAGTATTATCCAGGGTATCAGACAGGGTTTTTCCCAGAGAAAAGCTAACCGTACCGGGAAGTCCGTAATCATTGACTTCCGTATGTATGCGAATCAGGGTCTCTCCTGTTTCAGGCATTGGATCCGGCGCAGGGGTCTGGGTTCCGTCATAGATTTCCAGAGAAAGATAGTCCCAGGCCAATACGGAAGACTCGATGTTCAGGGCATCCATAAAATCATACATATTGATGCTAGCACCAGGGGCCAGTTCCAGATAAAAATCCAGAAAGGCAGAGGAGGAATCTGAGGCTCCCAGAGAGGAGTTAAGAGACAGCCTTGTAAAAATAGGAGAAGCGGCAGTGGCGTCCGGACAGAATACTAGCTTTGAGAGGCAGATGGGACGGCTTCCTTCCCCATCAACATACAGAATATAGCATTGATCCAGAATGCTCAGATCATAGTAACTACCGTATGAAAGAAGTTCGGTAAAACTCAAGTCAAAGTCAGTATAATCAGCATTCCAGTGGAGTTCATGGGCCAGGGATGGAACGATATCCACCAGAGAATTCCGCTCATCATAATCTGCTGGGATGTTGAGAACCCCTTCCAGAACGGCATCCTTTTCCAGGCCAGCATTAATGCCCCTGCTCTCTTCCTTAAGCACAAGGGAACTTGTTTTCACCATAAGAGAGTCCAGAGTCAGTTCTATAGGGCTTGAGGCTGGAAAATAGAGTTTTGTCATTTTAAGCAGAGGATTCCCGGCCAGATCGCAGAGCTCAGTGGAGAGGTTTAGGGTATAATCCTGACCCAGCTCATAGTCTTCCAGGGGTGTCAGGGTTATGGTCTGGCCCCTTTCATCCCAGTTCTGATCCATCAGGATGTCCGGAGAGAGGCGAAGAGAGCTCCGGAAACTTTGAGGGTTCATCTCTTCATTAAAGGTCAGAATAAGAGGCTCCCGGAGGGATGTGAAAACACTGTAATCCGGCGGCAGGGAAGACAGGAATTCGGGAGATTTATGATCGCAGCCACTGAAAAATACAGAATACCAGTCCTTTTTGAGAGAATTACCCCATTTATCCTCTGCGCTCTTCTTCAGGCTGAGCCGATACTCCCTGTCGGCAGTAAACCCGTAATAGGGTGTAAAGCTCATGGTATTGCCGGACCAGCTGAAGCTTCCGTCCAGGGCCGTATCATCTTCATCCAGAGTAAAAGCCTCTTCACTTAGCTTCCGGTCCATCTCATGAGAAAAGCTCAGTTCCACAAACTTGAAAGAACCCGGATCGATCGTCTCTTCTGAGGGGGAGACCAGCTCCAGCACAGGAGGCTCCATATTCTGCAGCTGATCAAGCCATTCACAGGAACTGAACAGAACAAGGCAGAAGAGCCCCGGAACAGAATACAAGGATTTGTATTTCATAGACGGCTTCTGAAAAGCTGTTCGACCGTACCCTTCATAAAACTCCCCCGCAGGTTCCTTATTCCTGTTGTTCCACCGGGAATTTCCAGCAGATAGTAATGCTCCTTGTCCGCAGAAGCATAAAAACCGGAAAAAGTAATGGTCAGGGTGTAATCACTGATCCATGAGTAAGTGGCTCCCCGGGGACTCCCGTCTGAACTGAAAACTTCATAAACAGTAATTCTGTTCTGCAAATCCTGCTTTTCTTGGTCAGTAGAAAAGGGACAGTTAAAGATAAAACGGAAGACCTGATCATAGGGAGAAACCCCGCTACCAGCGATATCCACAGGAAGGGATGAATCGTAGGATGTCAGGGTAAAGCTAGTGCTGGAAGTGCACTCCACACTGCTTAGCTCCAGAATAGGAATGTCCACTGTAAGAGTGCTGATAAAATCCTCTTTAAGGGTGATACCATCAAGGCTTTCCGCATTATCAGAGATTCTTATGGTATACTCCGTATCCATAAGCCAGCCCTCCTCGGGAACAAAGATGAGAGTATCATTCCCTTCCCAATAAAGATTTCCGGCCAGTGCGGGAGAAATAGAAAAAGCCCCTTCCACAGTATCAAGATCCATAGGAGAGCTGAACTCCATGCGATAGGCCTCCCCATAAAGCAGTACAGCAGGATTGCTTGTTTTAAAGGGATAGTTTCCGGGACGCTCCTTAAGGGCAGGTCCCGACCGGCTAATCCGGGGAACATCTGTTCCCGATCGGATCATAAAACTCCGTTCCACTTCAGGATCCAGGGCTACCCCCTCCCCGTCCTGAACATCTGATGTGAGTTTCAGTGAATAATCCGTCAGGTTCTCCCACTTTTCTTCGGGACTCAGAGTTAAAACGGCCCCCTCAAGAGAGCTCTTATACATGGCATCGGGAGACAGCGTAAGGTTTTTCATCAGGGAGGCCTCTTCAGGTACCCGGTTAAAGCTTAAAACAAGGCTCTCACCGTCTCCTATAAGGGCCCCCTCTTCCGGGGACATGGATAGAAGCCGCAGGGGATCGTAGCTGCTGCTTTTATAGTAGAAGACACGCATCATATCCGATTCACGGCTATCTCCTCGGGTATTTTCATATAAACCCTTCACTTTCAGAGTATAACGGATACCCTGAAACAGAGATTCCAGCGCTTCCAGGGTGAGAATGCGTCCTCCCTCCCAGGAAAAAGAACAGTTTACCTTTCCCTTACTGTTATTCAGGGATACAATCTGTTCCACCAGATAAGTATTGACCTTCTCAGAAAAAATAATCTTCATAGAATCTCCCTCTTCCAGAATCTGATAGTCTTCGGCCGGGTAGAGACTGACCATCTCATGCTCCCTCAGGTCTATAAGAGAACAGGCGAAGAGGATGAGCAGAACAGAGAAAAGAAGGCTTTGCTTCATGGCAGACGAACCTCCATACCATTTTTATAGGAAGAGCGGGGATTCAAAACAATTCGCGTCCCCTCCTCCAGACCTTCAAAAACAGGAAGTTCCTCATCACTCTCCTCCCCGCACACAAGATCCTGCCTGAAAATTCTACCCCCGCGGTAGGAAAAGGCATAGGAAATCTCCCCCTCTGACAGGACTGCCTCCTCGGGTATCATCAGGGTTGGAACAGCTTCGGAGAGAAGAACCTTGATACGGACAAACTGCCCCACCCGGAAAAGGGCGTCTTCATTATCCAGCAGTATTTTAAGGGAGGCCGTCCGTGATTCCTTCTGAATCCAGGGGGAGATACGCTGGATCACCCCGCGGCGCATGGTTGGGGTGATATCTGTTTTGACCTCCGCTTCCATTCCGGGCCGCAGCAGGGAAATGTCTTTTTCACTCAGCTGGGCTACGGCATACACGCTCTTATCGGGATAGATCATATAAAGTGGCTTATCGGGAGAGGCTTTCTCTCCTTCTTCCATGTATTTCTGAGCAATCAGTCCGTCGATGGGTGCCCGGACGGCTGTTTCGGCAAGGTAGAGCTTCAGTGTTTCCATCTGACTGCGGACTGCTTCCAGCTCCGCCTGTGCAACATCCACTTGGGCCTGCAGGGTGCGCGTATTATAATCCACAAAAAGTTCAGTCTTTTCCTCATCCGTTTCAGGCAGGAGATATCCGGCTTTCAAAAGGTCCTCATCCCGGTAGCCGATCAACTTAACAGCCAGATTGCTCCGGCTCTGCCGCAGGTTAAGCTCCTTTTCAAAGTACTCCAGTTCCACTGAGTCCATCTCTTCCCGGCTGATACCTTCCACGTTATACAGCTGCTTCTTGTTCGCGTAGACCCTAGTCATCCTCTCAAAGTCCGCTTCGGTCTTTTCCAGGTCCAGACGGGAGTTCTCTATAGTCAGGAACTGAGCCTCCATATTGCGGCGTCCCTCTTCCAGCTGCTGCAGAGCCAGATTCAGCCCGGTCTCTTTAATCCGGACCCCTGCCCGGGCTTCTTTCATCTGGATTTCCAGTTTCTGAGAGTTCAGACGGGCCAGAATCTCTCCCTTACGGACCCTGTCCCCCTCTTCAAAGGGGATTGATTTTATAATCTCCGAAGACATGGGACAGACGTCGGCCTTAAAGAGATAGGCCACGGTCCCGTAGGTTTCATATGTCCGGGAATAAGCTTTTGAATGGCAGGGAAGCAGCTTAACCACTGGCACATAGGAGTCCTCGCCGACAGAGCTCTCCTCCGGAGGTTTTTCACCACAGGCCCCCAGAAAAAATAAAAGGGGAATAAATATTACAATAGGCGGTCTACTCATAAATCAGACTCTCCTTATCCCCTCCGGAAGGGGTAAATCCACACAGTGTTTTCAACTCTTCTTCCTGCCCGTGAAGAGAGGTAAGACTCTCAAGCAGGGAGATCTTCTCCTGAGCCAGGTCGATATCCGCTTCCACATAGGCCAGACGGGTAATTTGACCCAAATTCAATTCGGCCTCAAGGATTTTCAATTTGTCCTCAAGGATGGCTAACTTGTTTCTCTGTATGGAAACCCGGCCTGTGGTCAAAAGAATATCTTGAGTAAGAGAGCGAACCTGAAAGAAAACCGAACGGCGAAACTCTTCCTTTTCCAGCTGTTTCATATAGAGGGAGCTTTGTGCGCTTTGCTTATCCAGGACAGCCTCAAGATTATCCAGAACATCTGTCGAGCTGGAGATGGCCGTATTATGTTCATCCCGATGGCTTCTCCCCGCCTGCAGGTCCACAGAAGACGGCAGGAGAGGAAGATCGAACTTAAAGTTCAGCCCCAGAGAAAAAGCCGGCTTGTTCAGAGGATACTCCTCTCCGGAAACAGAAAAGTCTCCCCTGGCTTCGATACGGGGAAGCCAGACAAGACGGGTATTCTTTAGCTCCTGCCGGGCCAGAATCTCTTCCATATTCAGGCTTAAAAGCTGTTGATTCTTCTCTTCTGCATTTGACTGCATCATAGGGATAAAAGAATCCTCTTCTGTCAACTCTGAAAAAATCCCCTGATAATCCCTGTTTAAACTTCCAGAGAGTAGGGGTAGCCGTTCAAGAGGGAGATATAGAAGAGCAGACAGGGCGAAGCGGCCAGCAATCAATTTCTTTTTTGTGTCTTCCATGGTAAGAAGAAACTCCGAGGCCACCAGCTGAATATCTAGATAGTCCACAGGCCTGAGCTGTCCCAATTTATGCTCCAGGGCGGCTATTTCCACCTGCCGGGTCAGATTTTCATAGGACTGCTTCTGTATCTCTAGAATCCTGCGGTTTTTCAGAATATCCACAAATTGAAGGGTGACCTGATTGACAAGGGAGTTCTCGGTAGAGAGGGATAAATAATCTTTAAGGTCCAGCTGCATCCGGGCATTGCGATAGGCGACCAGAGTCTTCCCTCCACTGAAGAGGAGCTGATTGATACCCAGACTCAGCTTTTTCACCCGGGAGTCGGAATTGCCCTGAGTGACAGAATCATTTTTCATATAGCCAAGCTCTACGTCGGGAAGGAATTGTCGAGCCTGAAGGCTCAGCTGGCGGCGGGCCCTCTGCCGCTCAAGACCATCCTTTACAAGGCCGCTGTTCTGCTGCAATGCCAGAGCAAGGGCTGTTTCCAGGTTCATCAGCTCTGATGAAGGAATTTGGGCATTCAGAATGACAGGAAGAAGAAGGCCGAACAGACAGATTGCTTTATTCATCAGAGAAGACTTCCGCATCCCCTCTTCAGCTGCTTAAACAGATAAGAGGAAGAGTAGAAACTCTCTTTTGACTCTGTGCTGAAGTAGTAGGATCCCAGCTCCCGCCCTTCCTGGTCCCGTATAAGCATATGAAGGGTCAAAGATTTGAGGGGTTTAAAGTTTTTCATAAAGGCATACTCCCGCAGATAGAGGGAGACAAGAGCCTCTTGTGTCCTGTTCTCAGGGTCTTCCTGGTTTTCTTCCTCCAGTAGAAGATTCAGATTCAAAAGGCCGTTCCGGGCAATTTCTTTTTTATGCAGATCGGTCTCTACCTCTATGATTCCACTGCTAAACTCATATTGAGAACGCTGTTTCTTCCAACTGGGATTGCTAAGGATCTGCTTTGCCGGGGAGTTAAAAGGGTGGCTGACACATCCTGCCAGAAACAATAGAGAGAAAATAAATAATAATATCAGTTTACGATTTATAATTGGCTTGTTCATTTTCCGCTGTCTCCTTTAAAGCCTTCAAGGCCGGTAGAATGGGGTTCTCTTCATTAACGGGAGAGATGGACCTGTTGATTGAAAAAAGGAATAATTTGTAAAAGCTCTGGAAGTACAGGGTCGGAGACTACAGGCTTATCTGCTCAATAGAAGATGATCAGCTCTTGGTTCTGAGGGTGGCCTGGTAATGAAAACAATCATAACCTATAAAAAAAGACCGCCCGGAGGGCGGTCTTCAACTTTCTGAAATAAAAGTATGCAATTACTACTGAAGCAGCTGCATAACGCTCTGAGTTCTCTGGTTAGCCTGTGCAAGCATAGCATTGCTTGCCTGGGAGAGGATCTGGTTCTTGGTAAAGTCCACAGATTCCTTAGCCATATCCAAGTCGCGGATACGGGATTCAGAAGCCTGCAGGTTTTCAGCACCCACATCAATTCCCTTGATAGCCATTTCCATTCTGTTCTGATAAGCACCCAGATCAGCCCGCTGTTTATTAACAGTTTTCAGGGCATTATCCAGGACACCGATTCCACGGTTAGACTGTTCAGGAGTTGAGAGAGACATAATCTCTCCTGATCCGATCTGTCTAAGACCAAGAGCATCAGAAGTCATGGTACCGATATTGATCTGTTCCCTCTGGTCCATATTGGCTCCGATATGGATCCACATGGATGCGGTGACAGTGTTAGTACCGGTATCCGCTGCAAAGCGGCCAGTAAGCATATTCATACCGTTAAACTGAGCGTGAGAAGCGACTCTATCCATTTCATCCACCAGCTGTGAAACTTCAACCTGAATCTGCATTCTATCTTCTGAGGTATAAATACCGTTTGAAGACTGAACAGCCAGTTCCCGTACTCTCTGGATAATATCTGTTGTTTCATTCAGATAACCTTCAGCAGTCTGAAGAAAAGAAATACCATCGGCGGCATTACGGGAAGCCTGGTGCAGACCACGAATCTGTGAACGCATCTTTTCGGATACGGCCAGACCAGAAGCATCATCGCCAGCTTTGTTGATTCTCATTCCGGAACTGAGTTTTGCCATGTTAGAAGCAGAACTGTTGTTCGCGGTCCCTAGTTGTCTCTGTGCAGTTAATGCACTCATGTTGTGATTGATAATCATTGATTATTCCTCCATGAATTTTTAATTAGCCCGGCATCCTTGCCAGGTGTGAAGTAATCGCTTCATATGGAGTATCGGTGATGGAATGGGATAAACTTGAACTAAAAGGCAGCTGTTTTTTAGTTCATATTTGTATAGTAATTCAGTGATTCTTTTTTACTTGCCACCCTGTCAGAAAATAGCTCTTTAATCCTCTGTCCGGATAACGACCAATAAATTTTTCAGGAGGAGAGACATTTTCCCAATTTTCAAATTCTCCAGACAGGGAATCCCGTATCATTAATTCAAAATCCTGCCAGCTGCAGTCCGATGCATTCAGGCAGAAAAGACAGGCCCCCCCCTCTTTCAGCCACTCTTCCGTGCGGCGGATCAGCTTGGGATAGTCTCTGGTATAGGTAAAACTTGTTCGCTGAAAAGGTGGTGGATCCATGATAATCAGATCGTAGGGACCGTTTTTTCTGACCTTTGCTAGGGACTTTAAAATATCATGGGCAAAGTAGCGGGACTTTTTGGCTCTTACGTCAAATCCATTCTGATCGTGGTTATCCTTTCCTATTCGAAGTGAGTTGCGATTCATATCCCAGTTATCCACTCTGCTCGCTCCCCCCTGCAGGGCGGCCACAGAAAAGGCACAGGTATAGGAGAAGAGATTCAAGACAATGGCCCTACTCTCCCTTTGTTTAAGATAATTTCTGATGCGGCTGCGGCCATTGATCATATCAGGAAAAAAACCGATATTCTGACCACGCCCCGGATGGATTTGGAATAGCCCATCCGCCTCTGTAACAGTACTGCACTCGGGCATATCTGCACTGACATAGAGATCTCTGGAAGGGCCTTGCCCCCGCTCCTGTATCCTCAGATAGTGTGCGGGAAAGGATTCATTTAAAATATGCACCAGTTCGGACAGATCCTCCGTTAAAAGTACATTATAGCTAATAACAAAGATCACATGAGACATACGATCAATGATCAGCGATTCCAAGCCCGGTAATTTGCCAGAGGGTCCGTGAAAGATCTTCTGACAGCCCTCTGCCTGATCAATCCTAAACTCTGTTAAATACTGTTTCAGCTCATTCCAGATACTCATACTACTATGTCGGTGCAAAGATTAAAAAAACTTATAAATAAGAAATAATATCATATTGTTGACAAATATAGTATTCGATATTATTCTTTATACGATAACAAGTTAAATCTATTTTAAATCTTCTCTAAATTTAAGGAGATGGGCCGTGGAAGCATCTGTGTAGGCAGAGTTCTGAATGTCCAAAGAGAGAGAAGCTATGAGATATAGAGAACCTTTTACGGTATATGCGAGAAAGATGAAATCCGGCCGGATTGTTTGGTACTACCAGACTTATGATGAGTTTAACAAGAGAACGTCTGCCCTTTCCACGGGGCAAACAACAAAATCTGCCGTTCGCGCGTACTGCCGGCAACTGGAAAAAGAGGATTTATTAGTTCCCAACAGTCTGCCGCAGGCACCCGAAGGGCTGTGGCCTTTACAGGTTCTTCACGGCCATGATACCCACCGGAAATAATCCGTTGGAAAAGATGGGATTCTCTGTGAAGACGTCCGGCGTACTGAGTCAAAGTTCCCTTCCAGGAAACAGGAAAGGTTAGAAAAAGGGTATCAAGGAAGGGAAGATCAAATCCTTCACCTAGATAACGACCTGTGGCAAGAATCACAATATTTTGGTCATCAGTAACCAACTCAATACCCTCCATAATTGTTTTAACTTGCTTTTTACCCAGACCTCCCTGAAGGATAAATAGATTTTCAGTTAGTGTCGCTATTTTTTTTGAGAGTTGTTCAAGGGGCTCTTTTCTTTCGGTTAAAACTAGTATTTTCCGCTTCTTAAAGATGGCATCCTTGATATCTGCAATAATAAAATCATTTCTATTTTCATCACTTGCGAGGATACGGAATAGATCCTGTATCCGGTCTGATGCACTTTCAGCAAAGTCGACATGGAAATCAGTCTCCCGGGGTATTACTTTATGCGTAAAAGATCTGATAGCAGCTTGTTTCTTTGCACTCACAGAATAACGGATATCTCCCAGATTCATGAAAATAATCGGGTGCTTTCCATCTTTTCGAGTGAGAGTGGCCGATAGCCCCAGTTTGTAATAGGCCGGGCTCTGCCGAATGGCCTTCTCAAAGGAGAAAGCTGATATATGATGACATTCATCAACGATGATCTGTCCATATTCATCAAGCCAATCTACAATTTCCCCTTTATGACTGACACTTTGTATCACGGCAATATCCAGTTTCCCCGTGCGCTTCTTGCGGCCTCCGCCATAAAGTCCAATTTCTTTTTTGGAAATATTAAGAAACTGCTGGGCTTGTTGGGCCCATTGATCCATCAGTTGCTTGCGATGAACAAGAGTATTTACCCCTCGCTCCGCAATGAGCCATAAGGCCAGAACGATTTTTCCGAAAGCAGTTGTTGCGGAGAGGACTCCAGTATTGTATCTAAAAAGGACTTCAGCTGCTTTCTTCTGTTCATCAAGTAGCTCTCCTTGGAATTTGAATGTAATATTCTTTCCTTTAATTCGTTTTTCTTCGATCTGGATCTTAATTTTGTAATGACATAAAAGCGTCTCCATATCATCAAGACAGCCTATTTAAGTATGCAACAAACAGATACCATGTAATTCTATTTTTATTGATAAAGAAGATACTGTAATCTATTGGTGTAGAGGTATCTTCTTCTCTTTTTCTGTCAACGACAGGAACTCTATTTGTCTTTAAATGGTAACCTTATCTGTTAAGTTTGGGAATACATC